>CBDUGK010000016.1:0-54971 GCA_965366875.1 uncultured Desulfobulbaceae bacterium
TTCCTTTTCATTGTTTTCTTCCGGTTGATTTGATCGTAGGTCTAACCTGTCAACTGGTATAAGATCCAAGGGGCTCGTCAGTATCATCATCCGCGTGGCCTAATGACTTAGCTAAAGGAATTTGTATGATAAAGCATGTGATGATTGTTGGTTATGGCATTATGGGGCAGGGTATCGCGCTGTCATTTGCGCGCGGTAAACATCAAGTGACCGTGTTGAGCCGTGACCCTGGTAGTAAAGGGACAATTCCCAAGGAAATCAACATGGTTTCCGACTTGCCTTCCGATCAGCCTGATCTGATAATTGAAGCTGTTCCTGAAGACCTGGAATTGAAAACGTCTCTTTTTGCCCGTCTTGAGAAGGCATACCGTGGCAAACCAATTCTAGCGACCAATACTTCTGGCCTGTCAATGGAGGACATGGCAGACAAACTCAGCCATCCTGATCGTTTTATCGGTGTACATTATTTTCAACCGGCTGAAATTTTTCCGTCTGTCGAAGTAATCCTCGTTGAACAAACAAAGCACGAAGTTGTTAACGATGTGGCCGCAGCACTTGAACGTAACGGCCAGGACATCATTCTTATCAACCGCCCGATTCCAGGGTTCTTGGTGAATCGCCTCCAACATGCGGTTCTTCACGAAGCCTTTTCGATGATAGAACAGGGCGTAGTGACGGCTGAAGATATTGACCGAGCATGCAAGACCATGTTCGGCCCACGGATGTGCGTGACCGGCTTGATCGAACAAAAGGATATAAGCGGGCTGGCGACCACTGCCGCAACCCAACGTAACCTGGTTCCTCAGCTGAATCACAGCGGTATCCCGACACAAAACCTCCAGGCCATGGTGACCAGGGGTGAGGTAGGGGTGAAAAGCGGCAAAGGCTTCTACGACTGGAGCAGCCGGGATGTTGAGGCCCACAAGAAACGGGCCATGGGAAAATTGAGCCGGATTCTTGAAATACTTGCTGAATAGTAAAACTTCAGCACAGACAGCAGCAAGCCAGATTATCTCTTCTCGTTCGGAGTTAATCTGAAATAATTAAGAGTATCGTAGAGCCGACGACCTGTCATCTTGTCTGTCCCCTCCCATCAGCATCCTAGCCCTTTAAGGTCAGGGGTTATGGGTGAACTCACAACGAGGATGCTCCCTGATATGTTATTTTCAGTGACTGAGCGTTAAACTTAACAGTGCCATTTTGTATACGTAAAACCCCTGTTTTTTTCTTGTTGTTTTAGGTGCTTGTGTTGTTTTGTTATTCCTTCTTATCTTCTTTTAGGCCAAGATTTTCTACAGTAGCGCCGTCCGGTACCGGACGGCGTTGATCAGCACATGACGTTCCAAGATGTCAGGTTACCTTTCATTTCCATGACCCTGGTCATTGATTGGTAGTAATCCATGCGAGCCCTCTGATTCGACAACTTTGCATACCTCGGTGTCGTTTTGATCCGGCTATGGCCCAACAAGTATTGGATCGTCATACTGTCAGCACCAGCGCTGAATGAATCTGTGGCCATTGTCTGACGAAGCTGATGGCAGGATACATGCACACCGCTCTTATCAGAGTAATACGCGGCCCGCTTCTGAGTTTTTCTGACCGATAAGGGGCTACCTTTATAGATCCTTTTTCGACGGGAAAGATACGAGGTTCGTCTGTTTCTGGCTGCAGCGGTAAATAGTCCGCTAAGGCTTCTGCACATCGTCGTAAAGATAAACCAAACGGTCTTTAGCGCCCGCTACAAAAACAGATTTTTCAGGATATATTGTAAAGCAACCAGGTTATGGCTGAGTCAATCCGACTCAGCCATGTCAGTTATTTCAGAGATCTAATAAAATCTGTAATATCGCTTGGCTCTGGCCTGACGGTATGATCGGGATGGACCTCTGTACTTCTGATGACACCATCAGTGTCGATGAGAAACCTCGCGGACATAGGTAGTTTCCAGGTATCGTTGCCGTTGAATCGTTCGAGATCGGTGCCGAAACTGCTGTACAACTCCTTGAGTTTTTTTGGCAGGGTGAAGGTCAAACCAAGTTTATCAGCATACTGGTTGTCTTTATCTGTCAGAACAGGAAAGGTGAGACCATGCTTTTTCACGACCTGTTTTGTATACTTATTCAATTGGGGGGAAATGGCGATGATTGAACCTCCCAGTTCCTTCACCTGTCCATGGATTTCCTGCAGAGCTTCCAGCTCTGCATTACAGTAAGGTCACCAGATTCCACGATAAAAACTGACGGCAAGAGGACCATTGGCAAGAAGATTCTTTGAACTAACGAGATTGCCTTTTTCATCGGGAAGTAAAAAATCAGGCAGCGTTTCACCACTTTTTATAGCCTTTCCAGCCATTCCCGACTGTACCAGCTTTTCGACCTCGCCCAAGAGGACTTCAACAACCTCCGGCGGTCGTGTCTCTGTGGACTCTTTTTTCATTGCATTGAGTTTTTCTTGTAATTTCATTTTAATCTCCAGGGTGTAGGGGCGATATAAGGGTTTCTTCGAATAAGGTTTCTTACGTATGGGAGTGAAAGATATATCATTTCACGAGAGACTGAAGAACGTTTACAACATCCGCAGGTTCAGCGCGAATGGTTTCATCGGTCTCGACCACATACGTTGCTGGCAGAGGCACGTCGAACTGCTCTTCACCATTATGTTTTTCAAGGTCACCCAGAAGGACGTTCTTAATTTCCTCAGGAAATGTAGCGATGTTTTCTTCTTTGCGTTTGGTCAGTTGCTCTTGAAGGGGCATACTAATCTCCTTTTTTTTCAAAATGAGGTCCAATTGAATTATTAATTCTACAGACAAGATTATCTTGAGTGTTCGTTCAAGATAAAGCCTGCGCAGCGCCTTGTCAATGTCTTTTTGAGTGATTATTCAAAATAAGGTTGTATAGTGTGGTTGATGATCTGAACACGAGAAAACGAGGTGAACCAATGGCAAAAGCCCAATTTGATAGAGATGACATCATTGATAGATCGATCCAACTTTTCTGGCAGCGTGGTTTTAGCGGAGCATCAATGCAGCAAGTTGTAGAGACGACAGGCCTTAAACCAGGCTCCATCTATCATTCCTTTGGTAATAAAGAAGCGCTGTTCCGTGAAGCGTTGGAACATTATGCCAAGAAATCCATGACGCAAATTCGCCATACCTTGGACAATGCTGCAAGTGTGCAGGAGGGTCTCTGCGCTCATTTTGAAAAGATAATACAAGATTCACTCAGAAAAAATTACTACAGTTGTTTCCTCGTCAAAACCAGGCTAGAGTTAGCTGCCGAGGGGAACGAACTGTATAAATTTGCTTCCAACAAATTGAATGAGATAGAAGCGCTTTTTCAGAGCTATTTAGAAAAGGAGTTTGACAAAGAAGTGAGTCGGCAACGAGCTGTCAGCATCATGTTGCATATTTTTGGGTTGAGAGTGTATGGTTATCAACAAGGGTCAGCTGACCGCATGCGCAAGGGGTTGCGAGAAGGGTTGCCCTGGCTTCCTTGGGAGTATGAGGCTTCAGGGTGACTCCTTGGATGGTATATTTTTCATTGATTCTGCAATTATTGCTGAGCCAATCGAGCTTACAACAGGGTTGGCCAAAATGTTTGAACGATTGGCGTCAACGCAGAGCGCAGAGCTAAAGAGATCATTTTCTTCTCAAGACGGCCAAGACAGACAGTGAGTAGTTGTGGCGGGGGACCAGGTACCAGTCATCTGTGTCTGGGTTTCGTCTATCAAAAAAAATTTCTGCTTGAGCCATTGCAAAACCTTAAAATTAGACCGAAAGAGGATGAAATGAAAGTAGATCACTGGAAAGATGTAGAAGATGTAAAGATTGAGAAGTTCCCCTATAAAGGAGAGATGCATGATGTGATTGGAACCAGTGTGCGCTGGTTGTCAAAACATGGCGATGATGGAAACGGTTCACCGGAGTATGGGCTTCGTTTTTTTACAATTCAGCCTGGTGGTCAGATTCCTGTTCACAATCATTTTTATCATCAAACTATGTATATCCAGAGTGGTGAGTTTGAATGTTATTCTTATGATCATGAAACCGGTGAAGTGACTGAAACAAAAATCTGTGGTCTCGGTACTTCGGTCTATATCCCCAGTATGGAGCCTCATGGCATGAAGAATATCGGTAAGGAAGCCGCCACCTTTTTGTGTTGTATCTGCAATGTTTATGATGATGACATGAGCCTTTAGAAAACGGTGATCATAGATTCTGATAATCGCACGTTACTCTCAATCCGAACGGACTATGGATTCGCTGGTATAATGTTTATCAATGATTCGTGTGGTGAGACGATTTCTTGAGTCTTTTTACTCCTGGTTGCTTGTCTGCCGGGCCGTTTTTTTTATCCGCACATAGAGGGTTTTTCTGATCCGGGCTACTTCTCTGCCGTCTTCATCAAGGAGTGCGGTTGTGAATTCCGGAAGGCAGCGGCGATGGAGATTTGTCTGCTTCTTTATGGTCAGCAGTTCGGCATCACTTATCTGAAATGTGGCTGAGACCTTTCCTGTTCCCGGTCTGAGAAAATCGATTTCAGCTGATTTATCCCAGACGATATAGTCGTCACCGAGCAGATGCATCAGCATCAGGACAAGATGCGGGTCGGCCATTGAATAGAGGCTTCCTCCGAAGTGGGTCCCGGAGATATTCCTGTTATACCAGCGCAGCCGCAGGGAGACTCCCATTTCTTTCCAGTCGCTGCTGATGTAGTCAACCTTGATCCCGGCCCCGAGAAAAGGGGGATACAGGTTTAATATGAATTTCAGAAATTTTGGCGTATGTCTCATCTGAAAGAGTCCTGTTTGTTCCGTGTCGGGGAGCTTTTGCCAAATTGACCTTTTAGAATTAATACCAGGACAATAAAAAGGATGAAGTCGATGATTGAGGCAATAATATAGCTGCCGAAATCGAGCATGATAAAAAGGGAGCTGCTCCGGGCCAGAAGTGCTGCTTTGTTATACTGGACCAGCAGGAGCACGGTTTCAAGGAGAAGAACGACCAGGATAAGCGGTGTCGATGCCGAAATGTTTCTGACCAGAAAGGTAATTCCCATCAGGATTGAGCCCTGCTGCTTGCCGGTGAAATAAAAAAACGGCAGAACATACAGATATAACAGGCTGAAGGAGACGAGAATAACGTGAAAATGTCCCCCGGTTGCTGACTCGGGATTAAGGAGCACCGGCAGCCAGGCAAGAAAAATGACGGGAAGATACATCCGCACCAGAAGCCAGAGATAGGGGAGTACGTATGTTCTGATGATGTTCGTGAGTGATGAATAGATATCCTCAATCAGCTCATAGTATATGCCGTAAATGACCGGAGTCGAGCAGATTGACAGCGCGAATGCCAGAACGGAGAGAATCCTGGAAAAAGCGGTATCGGCCGTGAGTGTTGATACCGTATTGAGCAGTCCTAAAAAGACAAGCCACCAGAGGATGATCGTATGCCGCCTGACCAAGGCGAGGGCATGATTCAACTGCTTTGGAATATCAAATTGTCGGGAATCCATTATAGAGAACGATTGTCGAGAGATTGACCTGAAGCCGGAGCTGCGGGTTTATAACCGGAATGTTTTGGGACATCAGTAACCATTTTCAAAATCAACAACATATTTGAGCGTATTTCCGGCAATAAAACGCTGGTAATTCTCACAGAAAAGAGCGGTTATCCGTGCAGGAAAAGAAAATGCCGAATTATGGGGCGTTATGCAGACATTGTCCATATCCCACAGCGGACTTGTCTCAGGTAGCGGCTCTTCTTCAAAGACGTCGAGAACCGCTCCGCCGATGTATTTTTTTTGCAGGGCGGCAATCAGCCCGTCCTGATCAATAGTGCACCCCCTGCCGACAGCCATCACGATGGCTGAGGGGTTCATGAGTTTCAGGTCTTCAAGACCTAAAAATCCAGTCGTCTGCTTCGTTGCGGGAAGCGTTATTACAAGGTAATCGACAAGCGGC
This sequence comes from uncultured Desulfobulbaceae bacterium, assembly GCA_965366875.1. Taxonomy (GTDB): domain Bacteria; phylum Desulfobacterota; class Desulfobulbia; order Desulfobulbales; family Desulfocapsaceae; genus MADRE3. Next base: position 5,965 of record CBDUGK010000016.1, read on the forward strand.
AGGAATGCCGATTTTTCAGAAGAAAGGAACACCTGCTCGACATTTTCAACGCTGCCATGGGTTCGTTTCATGCCAAGGACCCGCATGCCGAAATGGTGGGCGGTTGCGGCGATACTTTTACCAATTGACCCGAGTCCGACAATGCCGATTGTCAGATTATCGAGGCCCTGATAGGGGATCGGCGACCACACCCTTTTGCGTTGATTTGCCCTGGTTTCAAAGAGGCTGCGTTCCCTGGCCAGCATGTAGGCAAAAACATATTCGCTCATCAGTGGGCCGAATACATCCTTCAGGCCCGTCAGCAGATAGTCGGTTCGCAGCCCTTCGGCGCAGAGCGGTTCAATCCCGGCAAAGGTAGACTGCAGCCAGCGCAGTTTTTTTGCCCTGTCGAGCATGAGCGCTGCATCGGCGGGCCGGCCAAGGATAATATCTGCATGCTCGATATATTGCGCTGCATCTTCCGGATTTTGTGCTGAATAAATGCTGAGCTGGGGTAATTTTCTTTTTTTTAGCTCAGAAACATAGAGAGACTCGTCATGGTCGAGTACAAGAAGTGTATTCATATGGCTGATAATTAAACGAGCGTTGACTGGTTAATCCCCCGTGCCTGCCTGGACAATGGGAGCATGATCACTTTTGGGAACGTATGATTCAGGCTTAGTGCTCAACTGGCGAATCAGCTGCCATGCGCTCATAGCGGATGATCGAGTACGGTTCTTCAAGATTATGACGTCGTGCTTCGGTTTGTTTGAAAACGGCGGGATCGATTTCTGGAAAATAGACGTCGCCATCAACTTCACGTTCCAGCGCTGTGACGATAATTGTGTCGGTAATCGGCAGGCAGTCATTGAAAATATCTGCGCCGCCGATGATAAAGACCTTACTGTATTCTTTGCACAGATCCAATGCTTTCTCGATTGAATGCACGACAGCACACCCGGGAAGTGAGAGCGAGGAGTTTCTGCTGAGAACGATATTGTCTCTTCCCGGCAGCGGCTTACCTATCGAGTCGAAGGTTTTTCGTCCCATGATAATGGGATAGCTCATTGTCGTCTTTTTGAAATGTTTGAGGTCTGAAGGAAGATGCCAGGGAAGCCGGCCATCCCGGCCGATAACTCCATTTTGAGAAATGGCAACGATAATAATATATTCCGGCATGATAGATCTCCATCTGTTTTGGTAAAAAAAGTGTAATTATGATACCTTCTCTTTAATAATACCAAATGGCTCACTTGTTAAGGTAGATCATCCATGAAATATGGTATTTGAAATGATGCCCGGAGGAAACCGATGAGAATGATCTGTCCCCGCTGCGGCTTGAGTGGTACGGCCGGTAATGAATACTACCTGAAAAAAGTGCAATGCCCGGATTGTCTTAAGGTGTTCACGGCCGCAGCAGATGTGCTGGTGGACCCGGTGCCTCGATCGGCGGATATGGCTTTTTCCCCGGATGGAGAGGCGAGCAGGGCTGGTGTTGGAGAGAAGCAGGCCGGGAGCGGCATCCCGGAGGATCTCATATCTGCTGATGAAGATCCAGGCGTAAGAGTTTGCGACGTCTGCGGGTTTCATTTCAGCAGCGATTTTATCAGGATTATCGATGGTCGGCAGATCTGTCCGGTCTGTTCCAAATGAACCAGGCGGATAGAAGTGATCTTGGCAGCGCCCGGCCATACGGTTCCGCTGGGGAGGCGGACATGAAAATAAGATGTCCCGGGTGCGGAGCGCGCGGCAGTGCCGGGGAATCCATGAAAGGCCAGAGAGTAAGATGCCCGAAGTGCGCCACTGTCTTTATCGTGCCTGAACCTCATCGACATCTTTTGCCCCCTGCTGCGCCAGCCAGCCATCCCCCGTCACGAAGCGAGGCAGAATTTTCAAACAGTTCCATTGAGAACGGGCTGCAGAGGCACGATGACATTCAGCCCGGTGATGAAAAAGAAGCTGAGCAGGCCCCGGAAATAGTTGAGGATGAACTCAGGGCTGAGCTTGAGGGTTTGCTTGCCGGCACCTGCAGTGCGTGCGGAAAGTCGATGGAAGAGACGGGCAACAGTGACAGGGCCGAAAAACTTTATTGCCGGGATTGTCTTGAAGAGGCGCAGGATCGGCAGGAAGGTTATGCTCCAGCCCTCGAAAAAACTGCAGCGAAGGAAAAGGACACATCAACGTCAAAAGAGGTCCTGGAAAAAGAGGTTCCAGTTGTTTTGCCATCCAGCGATTTTTCAGCCGGAGCTCTGATACGAGCGTCATGGCAGATGACCAGCGGGGTGAAGGGCTCGATCTGGGCTGGAATTGTTGTCATGCTTCTGCTGCTTTTAACCCTTGGCATCGGAATTGTATATCTGCTAACTTTTTCCGGTGCCCGGGCAGGCACGCTGCCTGCTATCTGGTTGAATCTTCTCAGCCAGTTGCTCAGCATAGCGTTATCGCTTACCTTTTTAGCTGGTCTGACCACCATCGGCGTTCGCCGGGTTGCAGCTCAATCGTTTTCCTGGAAACTTGTTTTCAGCGGCTTTTCACGGCTGCTTTCCGTTACTGTCGCTGGTTTTCTGATGTTGCTGTTGATCACCTGCGGTTTCTTTTTGCTCGTGCTGCCCGGTGTCTATCTGGCTGTTGGCTATTCCCTTGCCCTGCCGTTGATAGTCGACAAAGGGCTTGGACCCTGGCAGGCAATGGAGATGTCGCGTCGTGCCGTTCAGCAAAAATGGTGGCGGATATTTACTGCCTACCTGCTGATGTATCTTGTTTATTTTCTTTCCATGATTCCTTTCGGGATCGGCATGATCTGGACGGTACCGATGTTTTTTACCTTGACAGGGGTTACCTATCGACTGCTTTTCGGGCGGGAGCAGGATTGATGCAGCGGAGGATAACGGGGGTGCCTCCCCTGGCGCCAGGGGTGATCTCTGTCGGTGAATGGTTTGTCTTTTTTGATAGCGTGAGCGTCTGAGGTGCAGCTTTCAGCGGTTGGAAAAAAAAGACGTGTCCACGTGCTGATGGTCATTTGTGCGACATTGGTCTCAACCTCTTTTATTGTCGGCGAGCACATCGCGAAACATCTTGATTCTGCCGTTCTGACGCTTGTCCGGTTTGTTCTCGGCGCCTGTTTTCTGGCACCTGCTATCAGCTGGAAGTACGGCCTGCGGGTGAGCCTGAGCTCGCTTGCCCGCTACGGGGTGGTGAGCGGTTCGCTGGTCATATTTTTCTGGTGTATGTTCTTTTCCCTGCAGTATACAACCGCACTCAATACCAGTGTCCTTTTTACCCTGGTTCCGGCACTTTCAGCCATTTATTCTGCGATCATCGTGCATGAGAAGATTGGTAAATCAACAATTGCCGCCCTCGGCTTTGGCCTGCTTGGCGCTGTCTGGGTGCTGTTCCGCGGTGATTTGTCGCTCTTTCTGGGTTTGCAGTGGAATCGCGGAGACCTGATTTTCTTTGCCGGCTGCCTGGCCATGGGACTATATACGCCTCTTGTCAGGCGGATGCATCGCGGAGAGAAAATGGAGGTAATGACCTTCTGGATATTGATAACCGGAAGTATCTGGCTGCTGCCTGCCGGTGTTCTGGGTCTTGTTCGCGTCGACCTGGCGGCTGTTCCTCTGGAGGTATGGGCCTGGATCGCCTATCTTGCTTTTTTTACAACGGTAATCTCCTTCTATCTGACCCAGTACTCGATCCAGTTTCTCGGCCCCACGAGAGTAATGGCTTACTCTTACCTCTATCCCGGACTGGTGTTATTACTTGAAATCCTTATCGGCCGCGGTTGGCCGGAGTTAAGAGTCATGCCCGGTCTTGCGATCATTTTTGTCGCCATGTTTTTCCTGCAGCGTGATGATCATCCTCTGGCCAAACAGGATTAGTTTTTCTCGAGGCTACAGCCCGAGAAGAGGATATTCATCCTCAATGGTGTGCACAGCACCTTTTGTAGAGAGAATACTTGAAAAAAGGGTTAATTGATGGACGGTACACGGCGGTGTGCTGAGCATGCTGTTTTGCGACAGGAAGCGGGCAACACGATGTGGCGAGCTGTTTTTAAGGCGGGCAAGTGTTATGTGGGGGTGATACTTCCTCCCTTCAGGAGAAATGCCGCACTCCCTGAGAATGTGGTTTACTCTGTTTCTCAGGCCAATCAGTTCAGCGGACGACGCAATCCCGGCCCAGAGAATTCGCGGCTTGCCCCGCGGAGGAAAGTGACCGACGCCATTGACTGACAGCACGACGGGCGGGGCAGGAAGCTGCCACAGTCCTTCCCTGATGTCCTGGAACGTCGCCCCATCCACATCGCCGATAAAACGAAGCGTCAGGTGTAACTGATCCTCTGCTACCGGGCGCGCCCCCGGAACCTGACCACCCAGCCCGGAGAGCAGTACGCGGGTAAAATCGTCAAGCCTGAGAGCGAGAAATATCCTCTTCATTTTAAACGCTTAAGCTGAATATTTCACGAGTTGAGAGGGCCCGCTCGCCGAGAAGACTTGGGGAAGGCAATATACCTAATATGCCTTACCCAAAAGCGACACGGGATAGCAGGCCGTATCGACTCGCCTGAAGGGTGGAAATTCTGTTTTTTCATTCTTGATTATAAATGATACAAACTGGCTCATCGATATAATTGTAACAGTCCTGATTTAAATCATTGATATCGTATGAATATCAATGATTTTTGCTGTTTTTCCAGGAAATATTCAGGTTAATCAGCCGCATGATTGCCTCGTTGGCGAGCATTAACCCAAATATTGCCGTTAACGTGGGGAGGCTGCCGAGCGTTCGCCGGGCCCTGCCCCTGTCTGAGCAGGGGAATTGTTCAGACTGTTGTTCAGGGGGATGATAGTCAAAGGAGACTTTTTCTGTCGAGTAGACACAGGCGATGCCTTTTTCTATGTTGTTGCTGCGCAATCGTTTTCTGACCCGTCGCGCCAGCGGGCAATTTTTCGTTCGGGAAATATCATCGATCCGTATCTGTGACGGATCAGTGCGAAGTGCAGCACCCATTGACGAGAGCGTTGACACCCCGTGGTTGAAGGAAGCGGTGAGGACCTGGATCTTGGGATTCAAGGAATCAATCGCATCAATGAGGATATCCGGTTTTTCCTCGACGACACCAAGGATGCTGTTGCTGTCTGCAAAAAGCTGCAGCGGTCTGACATCACAGGACGGGTTTATTTCCAGGACCCGGCTGCCGGCCACCGCCGACTTTGCCTGGCCAATCGTTGACTCCAGAGCGTAGAGCTGCCGGTTGATATTTGACAGCTGTATCGTATCAAAATCAACGAGGGTCAGCCTGCCAACACCTGCTCTTGCAAGCCCTTCCACCGCGTAGCCGCCGACCGCTCCGAGACCGATTACCGCCACGTGAGCAGCGGACAGCCGGGCAAATGCTTTTTCACCCACCAGCAGTTGTGTTCGTGTAAATCTGTGCATTGCGCCATATCTGAGTCTTTAAATAACCTGGTTCGATATTTCTTTGCCTGGCTGCCCATCGGTAGAACTGAGGAATCAGGACCGGTTCGCTGAACGGGGAAAGTGTTGTTGCTTGCCGGAAAGCAGACGGGTTGAGCCGGGCAGGGGCATCGGTTTCAAGAAGCAGCCGCTCAAGTGGTGTACGGATAAATATTTCCCGCAGCTTTGTCATGTGCGGTTCAATGATCTGCATCGAGAAGGAAATGAAGCAGCCGATACGGGTGAGACGCTTCATCGTTTCATACGAGCCGCTGAAGGAGTGGATCATTGTTGCCGGCAAAGTATTGTCTCCTGCGCATGATTCAAGGCGGTCAACCAATACGCCCCAGCTGCGCACGCAGTGAAGGGCAATTGGTCGTGACAGCTGACGCGCTATTTCAAGATGCTTTTCAAACAGATTGATCTGAACTGTAAAATCGGATGCAGCGGTTCTGTCAAGCCCGGATTCTCCAACACCGCAGGATTGATTCAGAGATTCAAGCATGGCTTTCAACCGTGCATCCCACCCCGGTATAGCTGTGCCGGCGTACCAGGGATGAATTCCCAGAAACGGTATGAGCCCGTCATTGTTTTTGCGGAGGTCCGCAATAACAGGCCAGTCCGACTCTTTTACCGCATTGCAGAGAAACAGGGCAACACCGGCTTTTTGTGCATTTTTGATCAGTAATTCTGCCTTGCCTCCAAAACGATCATCCTGGAGATGAAGATGCGAATCGATAAAACAGGGGTTCATTATTCATTCCAGGAGAAAAGGGCCGCTGCAAGGCTGAGGAAGATGACGGTTGTCAGTATCATCAGAGAGCATTCCAGCTGGATAGCGGAAAAGCCGAGACCCTCATTCATCACTTTTCTCGCCGCTTTGAGCAGATGGGTGAGCGGGAAAATCCAAGATAGATTCTGAACCCACGCCGGCGCACCTTCAATTGAAAACCAGACCTCTGAGAGAAACATCATCGGCCAGGAGATAAAATTCAGCGCGCCTGAGGTGAATTCTTCGCTGGTGCCGCGGGCCGCCAGAACAAGCCCGATGGAGCACAGGCTCAAGCCGCCGAGAAAGAAGATGAAGAAAAAGAGTACTATGGAACCCTGGATCTTGAGATCAAAAATCAGATCCGAGCCGACCCAGACGACCGAAAAGGTGAACATCAGCAGGAAGATCCGGGAGAGCATCTGGGCGCTGAGATATTCAAACGCAGTCAGCGGGGTTGCCTTCAATCGCTTGAGAGCGCCATTCTTTCGATAGCGGACAACAACATAGCCGACACCCCAGAGCGCTGAGAACATCATGTTCATCGCCATGATACCGGGAAAAAGCCAATCAATATACCTGACCCGTTCACCGTTGACGATGTGCTGCTCATAAAAAGCAGACCCTTCCGGCTGCAGTGCGGCTCTGTAAATCTGTTCGACGATGGCCCCCTTGGGTGAGGAATCATTAACCCAATAGCGGCGTTTCGGTGAACTGCCGTCTATCAGGAGGTCAATCTTGTGATAGCGGATTTTACCAAGTCCTTCTTCAAGGCTCGAAATGGGAACGAGACTGACTGCGGAATTATTCCGAAACGGGACTGGTATGGCCGTTTCAGCATGGCTGGCAGCGGTGCCCTGCTGAGGAAAAACCCCGACTTTGAAGGTGGAGAGCCTGTCGCCGTTGAAGATGATGCCGAAGCCGATAATGATCAGGAACGGGAACGCAAAATTCCATCCGAATGCGGCACGATCACGAAAAAATTCTTTGTTTCTGGCAGTGAACATGGCCCAGATTCGCTGAAGCTGCATGGGGTTTTTCATGCTATTCTCTTAGTTTTTTACCGGTAAGATAGAGAAATACATCTTCAAGATCAGGTGAGTCGACCACCATTTCTTTCAGCTCGATGTCGGCAGCCATCAGCATCCTCAATGTTTCCTCGATATCGAGAGAACTGATCAGTACAGAATTTCCCTGCAGGCGATAGGCCATTTTCAGGTTTGTGAGTCGGTCTTTAAGTGCCGACAGCGGCAGGGTAATTGTATTGGTTTTGCAATGGGTGGTAATGAGTTCCGCCGGGCTGCCCTCGGCGATTAAGGAACCCTGGTCGATAATCGCGATGGTGTCACAGAGAAACTCTGCTTCTTCCATGGAGTGGGTCGTCATGACAATTGTCTTTCCGTCATTTCTGATATCTTCGACAATCTCCCATAGATGCCGGCGGGATTGCGGATCGAGTCCTGTCGAGGGTTCATCAAGAAAGATCAGGTCCGGCCGGTTGATAAGCGCCACTGCCAGCATGAGCCTCTGTTTCTGGCCTCCCGATAACTGGTCGTTTCTGCTGTTAAGAATTGAAGCGAGATTGCAGCGTGTTATCAGCGTTTCCAGTTTTTCCGGGTGGTTAAACAATTTCTGGTAGCATTGCAGTGTTTCTCTGACCGTCAGGAGGTTGAGCAGAGAGGTGTGCTGAAACTGGATGCCTGTTTCTTCACGAAAGTGCATGTCACGGGCTTTTCCCTTGTAAAAGATGGTTCCGCTCGTGGCCGGAATGATATCTTCAATGACCTCCATCGTCGTTGTTTTTCCTGCGCCATTGGGACCTAGCAGTCCATAACAGGTTCCCTGGCGAACAGCAAAAGAGATATCTTCTACAGCGACACTTCTGCCGTATACTTTCCTGAGGTTTTGTACGGTTAACAGTTCCATCCCCGCATTATAAGCAGGCCCGCCGATCATTTCGAGCAATAGATTCAAAAAATAGCTGCAGTTGCCCAATTTCGTGAAAACCGGAGATGGGGGGCTTTACTGGCACATAGTTGCAGCTGAAATAGATTGACGTGCTAATGGTTATCAATTACAAATAGTAATTCTTCCCAAAGGAGTGTGGCAATGCATCTCAGAATGACAAACCAGCGTGAATGTATTCTGCGGGAATTACAGCAGAGCCGGGAGCACCTGACTGCCGACGAGCTTTACGAGCGGGTTAAAAAAGTAATGCCGCGAATCAGCCTTGCTACCGTCTACCGTAACCTGGAGACACTTTCTGCGGCCGGAACCATAAGCAAACTGGAAATAAGCGGACGGCAGAAACGTTTTGACTATGATATTTCCGACCATGATCACATCTATTGTATTCAATGTCACCGGGTCGACAATATAACGCTGAAGCGCGACAGCGTTCGAACACCGGCTCCGCAATCGGCCAATGGTTACCAGGTTACCGGATTCAGGTTGGAGTTTGCCGGATTGTGCTCGGCATGCAGCGGGAACCGTTAAAGACCACCAGCAAAGGCCGCCATCGAATAACATAGAAATTGATCTGCCATGGCATAACGTTTGTGACCACCGGGTTGGTTGCCGGCCTTTTTTTTTCGATTTTCAATAAGATTTTCCGATCGATATCAATAGATATATTTGGTTAAACAATTTGTTACCGGAGCCGGGGCGTATTATAATCGCTGGAGTTAAAATTTAGACAAGGAAGAGCGATGTACGTACACCCCCAGGAACATTTTTTTTCACCGAATAAGAGCTGTTCTCCATCTTTTTTTATGCAGGAGAGCGTCCTTGAGCAGGGGAGTGGTGATGTAAATGAGGATACGCTTTCTGTTGACAATGATCTCTATATTGTCTGCGATGGCGCAACAACCATAACCCATGACCCCCACACCCCCCTCACCAGCGGGGGCAGACAGGCGGCAGTTATCACGGCGGCTGCCTTTTGCCGCAACCAGGGTTCCCTTGAGGAGATGGCTGGGAAAGCCAATGACGGGATATTTCAGGCAATGGCTTTGTCTGGTGTCGATATGGATGATCGGGAGTCTCTCTGGTCAACAAGTTTTGCCGCGCTTCGATTTGCTGGTGATTACATCGAGTGGGCTCAATCAGGAGACTGCATGATTGTCCTTGTTTCTGAAGATGGAAGCCATGAGATGATTACCGAGCAGCCGGGCCAGGATGTTGCTACCTTGCAGAAATGGAAGGAAATAGGCCCAGACAGCAAGGGTACTATTCATCAGGTGCTTGCCCGGGAAATCGGTGAGGTCCGAAGCTGCATGAATCGCGATTATGGGGTGCTTAACGGCGACCTCGAGGCACTTGAATTTGTCCGTTACGGTGTGGAGGATGTACGTACGGTTACCGATATTCTGTTATTCAGCGACGGCCTGTGCCTGCCAAGCGAGCGGCCTGAAAACCCGGTTGACACTGGAGCAATGGTAGAACTATACAAACGCGTGGGGCTTGACGGCGTGAGAAAGCAGATTCGCCGTTTACAGCGAAAAGATGCCCGCTGCTGCCGATACCCCCGCTTTAAAATGTTTGATGATCTCAGTGGGATCGCTCTGAAGCGCTGGTGACAGTTCTATTCAGGAAGCATTCCGTAAAAATAATTTAAAATGTCAGTGCGGGTAAGAATGCCGATTATCCGGCCTTCATGTTCAACCGGCAGGTGACCAATATTCTTTTTCACCATAAACTGTGCAGCATGTGCCGGCGGCAGTCCGGGCGGGATGGTGGCAACATCACGGACCATGAAAGCCTTTACCGGGCTCTTCCACTGTTTTTTCAATTTAAGTTTTTTAAGATCCCAGAGTACGATAATTCCTTCAAGGTTTGTTTCGCTGCCGACAAGGATGCCCCGTATCTTCTTTTCCTGCATAAGCTCACGAACTTCCTGCATCCGGGTGTCCGCTGATACGAAAGTAACCGGGAAGGACATCAGGTCGGCAACGATGGCCCCGTTTGTTCTGATCTTTCTTATCTCATCGACAATTTCCTGTTTGAGCTGCTGTGGTGAATAGGCACTGCTTTTTACCGTCGCAGAACCGGCAGCCGGGTGTCCGCCCCCACCAACTTTTCTGAGTACCGCACCGACATCGATACGGTCGACACCGCTGCGGCCGATAACCGTCGAGCTCCTGTCATCATTGATGAATATGACAAAAACGGCATCTGCATTGATAATTTTTCGATACATGCTGACCACGGCGGCGAGCATGGGTACTTTCTTTTCCAGTGTAATGACATTGATGCCGACGGTATAATTGTTGAGCCGTATCTTTTCGGTATCCTGCATCATGGTGAAGAGAATATCTTTTTGAATCTCTTCATAGGGAGGGTTCAGAAAGACAGCGGCCACATTAAGGTCTGCACCATGCTCAAGCAGGTAGGCAGCCGCAGCGGCATCTTCAGCCTTGGTGGATGGAAAGCTGAGGTGGCCGGTATCTTCATACAAGCCGATGAGCAGGATTGTCGAAATCAACGGGTTCAGCTCCATTTCTTTTTTTCTCATCTCCCTGATCAGCAGGGTTACCGTAGCTCCGACCTCTTCCTGACAGGCCCAGTCTGCTGTAATGTCACCCCCGTTGTGATGATGATCCCAGACTGCGATTGCCAGGTCATCGCGTTTCCTGAGCGCATTCATGCGGTCGAGTCTGCGCCATTGATTGGTGTCAACGACAGTGAGCTGATCAACCTCTTCAAAGTTGATTTCATCGGGCAGGATAAGATTAAAGGCTGTTTTATGGGTTGTCAGGAATCTGGCAACATTGTTATTCACAGACGAGGGAATGACTCCTACTGCTCCCGGATAGATGAGTGTGGCGGCAATGACGGAAGCCAGGGCGTCAAAATCGGTATTTTTGTGAGTCGTGATAATATGCATGACCCCCCGGCCGCACTCCGTTAATTTTTAAACTGGTAGACCGGCCGCACTCCGACCTGCTGATAAAGACCCAGGTAGCGCGGTGCAAGTTTTGTCAGGGCGGTTTGTCTGTTGACCGGTGCCGGATGTGTACTGAGAAACTCTACCGGCCCCTTGCCGCCGACCTGTTCCATTTTTTTCCACAGCGTCGCTGCGGCATATGGGTTATATCCTGCACGGGCAGCAAGCTCCATGCCCATCAAGTCAGCCTCTGTTTCAGCGGTTCTGCTGTTGGGGAGCTGAATTGCGAGCGCCGCGGCAAGGGCGCTGCCGGACAGGGCGGCTCCACTGTAGCGACTGCCCGATGCGGCCATACCGACGGTCGCGATTCCGAGCTGGGATGCAAGCGCGATCGACATACGTTCTGCCGTATGGTTGGCAAGGGCGTGAGATATTTCGTGGGCCAGAACCTGGGCGAGTTCGTCGTCTGTCGGCCTGACCTTGTTGATCAGCCCGGTATAAATCGCCATTTTGCCCCCTGCCATGCACCAGGCGTTGACTACCGCCGGATCATCAATTACCTTGATTGACCAGTCCCAGTCAGCACTGTTGGGAAAGAGCGCGATTGCCTGACTGATAATGCGGCCGGTGATCGTGCGGACGCGCTGAGCCACCTGGCGGTCGGAATCGATTTTTCCTTCCCGGGCAAGCGGCTGCAAAGTCTGCAGATATGCCTGTCTTGATGCTGATATTGCCTCATCCGGGGATACCAGCATCAGTTGTGAGCGACCGGTCGGGCTGGTCGCACAGCCGGCGAGAATGGAGAGAAACAACAACGGGAGAATGTATTTAATATTCATGGCATGAAGGGCGGTTAAAAAGATGTTATGCCAACATTGTAACGTTGGCTGATCGTTTACTGTTTACAGGGAGAATCTCAGGCCTGAATCATTTCCTCCAAGAGCATTTTATCTATGAAATCGAGAATAAACTGCCGTTGAACAGCTGTTGCATAGGCAATACAGCTGCAATGAAGGTTTGTCGTGCTTCTCACGAGAAGCTCAAAACAGACCCGTGAATTTTCAAGTTCTACGGCCAGGTAGAATGGCCCGCAGTCATCATGCCCCTGCTGTGCGTCCGAGTGCAGGTGGACGGGCAAGACAAACCAATGGATGCCTTCTATCGGCCCCGGCGTAAGGGTTCTTTTCAGATACGAGTCGAGATTATCCCGCTCCATCGGGGAAAGCTCATCAATAACTATCTGTCTCATACGGTTTCAACCTGGCGATTTTTCTTTTTTTGCGTCTACTTCATATGTCGAGCCAGGTCGTATCCCTGTTCAGGTCCTCACAACCATCTTCACGGACGACGACCATGTTTTCCAGGCGTATACCGCCCCAGCCGGGAATATAAATACCAGGTTCAATGGTGATTACCATGCCCGCCTTCAGCTTGCTTCTGTTTCTCGCTGATACGCGGGGGAGCTCGTGGACTGCCTGGCCAACCCCATGGCCCAGTGAATGACCGAAATACTTTCCATATCCGGCATCGCTGATAATTTTTCTGGCCGCCCGGTCGACAGTGCAGGCAGCAGCACCACCTTTTACTGCCTGGATACCGGCCTTCTGGGCTTTTCGCACCAACCGGTGAAGCTCTCTGTAACGTTTGTCCGGCGTGCCCAGGACAAACGTCCTGGTCATGTCTGAACAGTACCCTGAGAGGATGAGACCCATATCGACAACGATAGCTTGGCCACGTCCCAGGAGACTGTCTGTCGGTACAGCGTGAGGGAGGGCACTGTTGTTTCCAGCCGCGACAATCGTCTCAAAAGCGGCCGACTCGGCGCCACCGCTGCGCATTGCGCTTTCAAACTCAATGGCGACATCGATCTCGCTCATTTCAGGGGATATGGTCTTGAATATCTTCTGGAAAACATTTTCATTGAGTCTGACTGAGTTGCGAATCAGGTTGATTTCCTCCTCGCTCTTGATAACACGCATTTTCTCAACCAGGCCTGTCAGCGGAATGAGCGATATTTTGTCTTTGTCACCAATTTTAGCAAATTCAACACTGCGCGAGTGCAGGGTATAGTGGCTCTCAAACCCAAATTTTTTGACTCCGGAGGTAGCCAACAGCCTGCTGAGCAGGGGGAGCAATCCCCTGGTGTAAAGATGCACAGGAAGATCAGACTCTTTTTCAGCCTGGAGTTTGAAGCGGAAATCGGTAAGCAGCAGCGTTTCCCCGCGGGCGGGAATATAGAGAAAACCGGAGCTCTCGGCGATGGAGTGGTCCTGCGCGCTGTACCCACTCAGGTATCTGCGGTTCTCCGGCTGACTGATCAGCAGGGCATCAATTTTTTTACGCCTGAGTGTTTTTTTCAGGTGTCGCCGGCGAAGTTTAAAATCCATGTATGAATGGTGTGTTGATTGTCAGCAGTGGCCTCAGCCGCCAAGGCGCTGCCTGATGGCCGCTCTTCTCTGTTCGATTGCCTGGTTGTACTGCTCGTTGAGTTCAGCGGACATGCGGGTCAGCTCTTCCTGATACTGGGGGTGCATTGCCGGGTTTATCGACATTTCGTCGTCGATTCTCTGACCCTTCTGGAGGAGTTGCTGTTTCAACTGGGAGCGGATTGCCTCATCAAGCTGTTGCTTGACCTGTTGGCGATGCTGACCATACTGCTTCAGAATTTTTTGAAGTTCACTGCAGATAGCGGTGATTTCTGCCGAATTGCCGCTCAGTGCCTGAATTGCTGAAAGACTGGCCAGAGAACTCTCCGCAACGGAATCCTCCCGCGGCAGAACAATGTTTCTTAAAAGGGTGCGGACCATGCCATTGCGCACACCTATCTGCTCCGAGGGAGACTGTTCTTTCAGATAGTTCACCAGATCGATTGATTCGCCATTGAGCAACGAAGCGGCGGTACGCATACCTCTTCGTTCTGAATCATCATTCTGCGGCGCTTCCGTAACTTCTGCCGTCATCCTGGCAGCCCGCTCCATAACCATTTCCAGAGTACTTTTTATTTCTGCCATCGCATACCTGCCGTTTGTCTGTAGTTAAAGAGTGTTGTCTGCCTGAAACCAATGTACCTTCTGCAAAAGAGTAAAGCAAAGGTTAATCACTTTGCGGGATTGAAGTAAGTCGGGCAGCAAAGAAACCGTCAATTTCCGCTGCCGGCAGCGGAGCAAAACAGCCGTTATGGATGAGCGGGTGGGCCTGGGGGGGCAGATAACCATGGCAATCTGTCAGGGAAAAATGACGATGCTTTTCCAGAAAGCGGTTGATTACCTGGAAATTTTCTTCGGGCTCTATGGAGCAGGTGGCATAGACGATTATTCCTCCCGGCAGGAGCAGTTTCTCGGCATGTTCGAGCAGGGATATCTGCTGTTTTTGATAGCCTGCCAGCTGATCTGCCTCCCTGTTCCAGCGAATATCAGGATGTTTGCCGATCACGCCGGTGCCCGAGCACGGGGCATCGACCAGTATTGCGCTAAATTGGGCACAGCGGGAAGCCGAGTATTCTTCAAGCGTCTGTTCGAGAACAGTGACCAGGCGGGATTCCGCTGTCCGGCTGAGGGTTTCTCTGAGTTGGACGACCCGGTGGGCATGAGGTTCAAGGGCGACAACCGAGCTTGATTGTGCATTGATCAGCGACAGAAGATGTGAGGTTTTCCCGCCGACACCTGCACAGCAGTCAAGGTAGCGAGCCCCGTTTTCAAATGGTCCCAGCAGAAGCGTCGCAAGCTGTGCGGCCTGACCCTGGACCTGGAAATAGCCCTGCTTGAACCCGGGCAGTGCAGTAATTGAGCCCTGGTAACCCTCAACGATGATGGCATCCGGGGCGTATTCTCCAGAGCTGGCGGAGACATTGTTTTGCAGCAGCAGCTGTAAAAGCCCGGCTTTGCTGGTCCTGGTGGTGGCCCGCAGGCAGAGATTCGGTTCCTGGTTGTTGACCAGACAGATCTGTTTTGCGGTCTCTTCGCCGAAATTGCTCTGCCAGCGGCTGGTGAGCCATTCTGGATGATTGAGCAGATTCACTTCATCCGCTCGGGGAAGTTCTGAGCGTTTTCGGATCGATTGCCGGAGTACTCCGTTTACAAAACCCTGAATGGGTTTTGACAAACGAGCTGCCGCAACGGCCTTTACGGTTTCATTTACTGCGGCCGATGGAGGGACCCTGTCAAGGAAAAACAGCTGGTAGAGGCCGGTGTGAAGGGCGTGATAGGCAAACGGTTTAATCCTGTGCAGAGGCTGGCTGCAGAGCAGAGAAAGAATCAGGTCAAGGTAGTGTTTACGGCGGAGCACCCCGTAACAGATCTTCATGGCGAGTTGCCTGTCGACATCACCGACCTTGTGTTCTGCAATCGCCTGTTCAAATATCTGGGATATCGGCAGCCGTGTCTGCTGGAGTTTACAGAGGGTTTCTATGGCAGCGTAGCGTGCTGTTTTCTTCCGGGAACTGTTTTTCATGGGTCACCAGCGAAAAGGAAAAGAGGGTAAATCAATCACAGGAAATTATTGATTTATAATGAGAATGTAAATGTTTTTTTTGACAATGATCGTATCTCTTTTTAGAAAGTGGACAAGAGCCTCTGCCATTGGTACAATTGACATCTGATGAACCGGATGGAACTGCTGAAGGCGTCTGTTTTTGCAAAGGAGAAAATAATGATTCGAGCGCAGTGCTCCATGGTCGCAGCGCTGTTGTTCCTGCTGCTGACGGCGCATGTTCCGCGGGCCATGACCCTGCAGGACGTGCAGCGGCGCGGAGAGTTGATATGCGGCGTCTCAACCGGTATTCCGGGCTTTTCTAACCCTGACGAGAGCGGAACCTGGACCGGGTTCGACGTTGATTTCTGCAGGGCAGTTGCCGCTGCAGTGCTGGGTGATGCGGCAAAAGTCAAACTGGTTCCACTGACCGCAAAAGAGCGCTTGACCGCTCTGCAGTCCGGTGAGCTCGATATGCTTGCCAGCAACGCCACCTGGACACTTACTCGAGATACGGCGCTCGGACTTCACTTTGCCGGAATTAACTACTATGACGGACAGGGGTTTATGACCACGGCAAAACGTGGGGCCAGGAGTGCACTCGACCTGGGCGGATCGACGATTTGTGTCCAGTCCGGGACGACCTCTGAATTGAATCTAGCTGATTATTTCAAAGAAAACAGGATGGTGTATAAGCCGCTCGCCTTTGAAACTTCAGACCAGACGGTTAGAGCGTATAAGGCAGGGCGTTGTGATGTCCTGACAAGTGACAAGTCTCAGTTGTATGCACTCCGGGTAAAGCTGGAAAAACGGGAGGATGCTGTCGTTTTACCTGAGGTGATCTCCAAGGAGCCCCTGGGCCCGGTGGTCAGGCAGGGAGATGATGGCTGGTTCAATATTGTCAAATGGACACTTTTTGCAATGATCAATGCTGAGGAAATTGGGGTGACCACGGCGAATATTGACGAAATGAAAATGAGCTCAAAGCAAAACATCCGCAGGCTGCTTGGGTTAGAGGGCGTAAAGGGGACAGGACTGGGCTTGAGCGATGATTGGGCGTACCAGATTATAAGGCAGGTCGGCAATTACGGTGAAGTTTTCGAGAGAAATGTCGGCAGCGGTTCCCCGCTAGGGATTGAACGTGGACTCAATGCTCTGTGGAGTAAGGGAGGAATTCTCTATGCCCCGCCTTTCCGCTGATTAACAGGAGTATGGAGTAGGAGCGTCAGGGAAATAAGATGGTATCTAGCTGTTCAGGGTCCAGATGAATATACACTGGTTGCAGCACGTGCGCTTCGAAGGGCTCGGATCCATTCGCACCTGGGCTGAAAAGAGGGGCCACAAACTCATCGTAACCAAGCTCTGGGCAGAAGAAAAACTTCCCGATCCCGAAGATGTCAAAATGGTGATCGTCATGGGTGGGCCCATGGGCGTATATGATGACAAGACCTTCCCCTGGCTTGCGCAAGAAAAACAATTTCTCTCCCATCTGCTCAAAACTGATTGCGCCCTGCTGGGAATCTGCCTGGGAGCGCAGCTCCTGGCCGCTGTCCTGGGGGCACGGGTGCAGCGGAACCGGGAAAAGGAGATCGGCTGGTTCCCGGTCACCTCGGCTGCCGTGCTTCCTCCCCCCTTTAACACTGTTTTTCCTGATGAAATGACCGTTTTTCACTGGCATGGAGACACCTTTGACATCCCTTCAGGAGGAAAATGTTTCGGTTCAAGTGAAGCCTGCCGTCATCAGGCGTTCATCGCCGGAGACCGTATCCTCGGGCTGCAGTATCATCTGGAAATGACCCCGTCAGCACTGTCGTCTATTATCCATAATTGCCGGGAGGAACTTGTCGATGCCGAGTGGATTCAGAGTGAAGAAGAGATTACCCGGGCCAGTCATTACCTGACAAGGAATAACCGGGTAATGGAGCAGGTCCTTGATAGACTGGCAGATCTAGCAGAGAAGAAGAGGCGGTGAAAAAAGCTCCAGAAAAAATCTGTAACTTCCGGTCCGGAAACAGCAGTTTGTTTACCCGATACAGTGCCAGGAGCAGTGCCAAGCCAAAGAAGCGCAGCAATTCGAGACAGCCGGCAGATTTCTGTTGACGCTCCATTGGTTCGATAGTGGTTGCGAATGCTCCCTGAAGGATAATTTTGGCGGGCATGAATGCTGAAATAAGCAAAATTTTATGTTTTTATTGACAGTATCGTCGCTATTTCTTATATTTATTGCGGAATCGTTAAAGGGAGGGCGCGGTGGATATTGATGCCATTAATCTGGCCATAATTAATCATCTGAAAGATGGGCGGGTCTCGTTCAAAAAAATCGCCGATGAATTGCAGCTAGCCGAGGGTACCGTTCGCGGCAGGGTAAAAAAACTCCGGGATGAGGGGGTTCTGGAAATCGCAGGACTCGTTGACCCAGAGGCAATTCCTGAAAGGTATGTCGTCATGGTCGGTATAAAGCTGAAGAGTATGAATCTGGTCGGCAAGGGAGAAGAATTCAGCAGGCTTCGCGGAGTCACCTCGGTATGTGTGGTAACAGGGCGGTTTGACCTTATTCTCACTGTTCTGCTGGCCAAGGAATTCGGTATTCTCGAGTTTTATACCGAAGAGGTTTCCGGTGTGGATGACGTTCGCTCGGTGGAAACCTTTGTTGTATACAAGAGTTTCAATCTTAAATTACCTTTAGTTACCTGAAACAGACGTCTTTTGGTTTTATCTGGAGGAGCCTGACAATATGGGTGTGAAAATAAAAGAGACCCCTCTGCACACGTGGCATGTGGACAATGGTGCCAATATGGGGCTGTTCGCTGGTTATGATATGCCGCTCTGGTATCCGCAGGGCGTAAAAAAAGAGCATCTGGCCGTCATACATTCAGCAGGCCTGTTCGACACCAGCCACATGGCGGTGGTCACCGTTATGGGAGCCGGAGCATTAACACTGCTGCAGCAATGTTTTTCCAAGGACCTGGAGCATTGCCTTGGCCGGAAGAACGGCCCCCTGACCAACGGACGTTCGGTCTACGGTCTTTTCCTGACCCCCGACGGACATGTCCTCGATGATGCCATTGTTTCACAGGTTGCAGAGGGCTTCTACATGGTTGTCGTCAATGCTGGCATGGGGGGGAACGTTTCAGGGCACCTTGCTCAATACCGGGCCCAGCTGGAGGTTGAGATTGCAGATTTGACCGACCGGGTCGGCAAGATAGATATCCAGGGGAAAAATTCAGCCAGAATCGTTGCCCGAATTCTGGCTGACTCTGACAACATTTTTACCGCCTTTCCGTACTTTTCCTTTAAGGGCTGGTATGATGATATTCCGGAGGTTGCTGACAGGATACGTCTTAAGGACGGTACGTCAATCATGCTGTCGCGAACCGGATATACCGGAGAGTTTGGATTCGAGATATTTGTCAGTCCAGGGGAGCTGGTATCGGTGTGGAAAATGCTGCTTGACGCAGGCGAAGAATATGCATTGCAGCCGTGCGGTCTGGCTGCCCGGGACTCCCTGCGCGCGGGTGCGGTGCTGCCGCTCTCCCACCAGGACATTGGAGACTGGCCGTTTGCCAACACCCCGTGGCCTTTTGCGGTTGCAGACAGGAACACGGACGGTGTCTTCAGTAAAAAATTTGTCGGTTCAGACGCACTGCTCCTTCAGCAATCCAATGAGTATACGCTGCCGTTTGCGGGTTATGATCCGAGGAAAATTGCTATTTCAGACAAGGCCTGCGTGATGGACGAGAAGGGAAAAGAGATTGGTAAAATCCTGACATGCACGACTGATATGGCCATTGGTCGCGTCGGTGAAAAAATAGTCAGTGTTGCCGGCAGCACCAGACCGGAGGATTTTGTCCCTCGCGGCCTCTGTTGCGGTTTTATCAGAGTCGATCGCCAACTCGAGCGGGGAGATACAGCCTTGCTGACGGACGGCAAGCGAAAAATCAAAGTGGAGATTCGTGATGATATCAGGCCTGACAGAACAGCGCGTCGGCCCATGAGAGAAATGCTCTAAAACAGGGGGAGATGATATGAAAGAGATTAATGAACTCAATTTACCCGAGGATATCCATTACAGTGAGGACCATGAGTGGGCAAAAGTTGCAGGAGATACGGTGATTGTCGGTATCAGTGACTATGCCCAGGATCAGCTTGGTGATATTGTTTTTGTTGAGTTGCCGGCAGTTGGCGATTCCTTTGAGGCCGGTGATGAATTTGGCACACTTGAGTCGGTAAAGGCTGTATCTGAATTGTTCATCCCGATCGGCGGCGAGGTGGTTGCCGTCAACGAGGAACTCGGGGATGCGCCGGAGCTTCTGAATCAGGACCCTTACAGCGGCTGGATCATTGAAATAAAACCCGACGATATCGGGGAACTCGAAAAACTTCTGGACCGTGACGCATACCTCGAAGTCCTGAGAGGAGAGTAGTCCTTCCGGATGGAAAAAAATTTAATTAACAAGTGAGGACAGCATGCGCTACCTGCCACAGACCGAGGCAGATATTAAAGTGATGTTTGATGCCATCGGCGTAAAAAATTTTGAAGAGCTGTTTCGGACAGTTCCTGAAGCATGCCGCTATGACAGGGCAATGAACATTCCGGAGCCGAAAACCGAGTGGAGCCTGAATCGGTATATGGGAGAAATTCGGTCAATGATGTCGGTCACCCCGGATCACAGCGTACTCATCGGTGCCGGTCGCTATCACCATCATATCCCGGCAACAATTCCAAACGTCATGGGACGTTCTGAGTTTCTCACCGCCTATACACCCTATCAGCCGGAAATGGCACAGGGAACTCTGCAGGGACTCTTTGAGTACCAGACTCTGACGGCACGCCTTCTGGGTGTAAATGTGGCCAATGCCTCGATGTATGACGGCGCCACCGGTCTTGCAGAGGCTCTGCTCATGGGACTCAGGATCGGAAGAAAGAAAAGAAGAATTGCCCTTTCAACTGCCATACATCCGCATTACCGTGAAGTGGTCGCGACCTATTTTCAGCCTACCGACTATGAGATTGTCGAGCTTCCGTTCCTGGAAGACGGGCGAACCGATCTGTCGTCTCTTGGCAGTGAGGAAGGTTTTGCCGCTGTTGCACTGCAGTCACCGAATTTCTTCGGCGTCGTAGAGGACATGGAGGCTGCCGCTGTTGCAGTACATGATGCTGGAGCGCTCTGTGTGGCCTGTTTCTCCGAACCCATGGCCTTTGGGCTTTTCAAGAGTCCCGGCAGTTGCGGAGCTGATATCGTCTGCGGAGAGGGGCAAAGTTTCGGAATACCCGTTTCTTTTGGAGGTCCCGGTTTGGGAATGTTTGGCTGCCGTGAGACATTTGTGCGCAATATGCCTGGACGCCTTGTCGGAGAAACAAAAGACCTCGACGGCAAGCGTGGCTATGTCCTGACACTGTCAACCCGGGAACAACACATCCGTCGAGAAAAGGCGACCTCAAATATCTGTTCCAACCAGGGAATCTGTACGCTTACTGCAGCCATGTACATGGCCTCACTCGGTGGAACCGGGCTGCGCAAAATGGCCCGGCTCAACTATGACAAATCAGAGTATTTCAAAAAAGCGCTGCAGGAGGCTGGTGCCGGACTCTGTTTTTCCGCACCGACATTTAACGAGTTTGTGGTCGAGTTCAAAAACGATTTCAGCAAGACCCGGAAAAAACTGATGGAGCGGGGAATTGTCGCCGGGCTCGATCTCGGCAGGTTCTATCCCGGGTTTGAAAATCGTTATCTCTTCTGTGTCACCGAGACAGTGTCAAAAGAAGTTCTGGATATCGTTATCAGCGAGGTGAAACAATGAACAGTGCGCCAGGAAAAAGTGGCTTGATAATGGATGAACCCCTTCTCTGGGAAAAAGGGAAGAAGGGCAGAAACGGGATGAGTATCCCTGAAAGCGATGTGCCTGCCGCACCGATAGGTGCTGAACTCTGTGGTGCCGGGCCCGATTTTCCTGATCTCTACGAGGTTGAGGTGGTTCGGCACTATACAAGATTGTCCCAGTGGAATTTCGGGGTTGATACCGGAATGTATCCTCTTGGCTCCTGCACGATGAAATACAATCCAAAGATAAATGAAAAACATGCCGCTGCTCCGGAAATTGCAGCAGCACACCCGATGCTGGAGGATGAGTATTGCCAGGGAACCCTGAGAATCATCTATGAACTGCAGAACTGCCTTGCCGAAATAACCGGCCTCGACGCGGTTTCAGTGCAGCCTGCAGCCGGTGCCCATGGAGAACTCGCCGGCATGCTCATCTTTGAAGCCTATCACCGGAGCAATGGACAAAAGCGGACCAAGATCCTGATGCCCGACACGGCGCATGGCACTAATCCGGCAAGTGCCGCGCTCTGCGGATACAAGCCGGTGCCGATTAAATCGGGAAATCGCGGCATTCTCAATGTCGGGCAGATCCGTGAGATGATGGATGAGGAGACCGCCGGCATCATGATAACCAACCCCAACACCCTTGGTCTCTTTGAAGAAAATATCAGGGAGATTGCAGAAATCGTCCATGAAAAAGGTGGACTCGTATACGGCGACGGGGCAAACATGAACGCCGTGATGGGCATCGCCGACATGAAGAAATGCGGGGTTGATGTTCTCCATCTCAATCTCCACAAGACCTTTTCCACCCCCCATGGCGGTGGCGGCCCCGGTGCCGGTCCGGTCTGCGTCGTTGACAGGCTGGCGGGATTTCTTCCTGCTCCAAGGGTAGTGCTTGACGGGGAGAAATACACGCTGGAAGCTGATCGTCCTGAATCTGTCGGCCGCATGCACAGCTTTCACGGCAACTTCGGGGTGCTGGTCAGGGCGCTCTGCTATATCCTTACCATGGGGGCGGAAAACCTGAAAAAGGCATCTCAATACGCGGTGCTCAACGCCAGTTATCTCAAGGTGAAACTCAAGGATCACCTGCACCTGGCCTATGACCGGCCATGCATGCATGAGGTAGTTTTTTCCGACAAAAAGCAGCTTGAATTCAAGGTCACCACGCTGGACATTGCCAAACGGCTGATGGACAGCGGCTACCACCCTCCGACGATTTATTTTCCTCTTGTCGTTCCCGGGGCGATCATGATTGAACCGACCGAGACCGAGAGCCTGGAGGAACTGGATACCTTTATCGAGGTGGTGAAGGAGATCGTGAATGAAGCCCGGACGGAGCCTGAGTTGCTGAAAAATGCGCCGCAGCGTTTTAAAGTCAAGCGGCTTGATGAAACCCAGGCAGCGCGGAAGCCATGCCTCTGTGGATAGAGCGGAAGTACCCATGGAGAGTTATCTTGTCGATCTCGGTGAGATGGATTATCCCGAGGCGCACCGGTTTCAGCTGGAGTGCGTCAACTACCGCCTCGCGGTAAAGGGACGACCTGACATCTTTATCCTGACAGAGCATCCTCCGGTCTTTACCCTTGGAAAACGAGGCGGGCTTGGAAGCCTTACCGTCAGTCGTGAATATATTACTGGCCAGGGTGTCACCATTGTCCAGACTGAAAGGGGCGGTGATATCACCTATCATGGTCCCGGGCAGCTGGTGGTCTATCCAATCATCTGCCTGAAAGAATCGGGCCTGTCGATAAAAGACTATGTCGGTCTGCTTGAAGAGGTTATGATTTGCTGCGCGGAAGATTTTGGTGTATCGGCCAACCGGGATAACAGAAACAGGGGAATCTGGGTCGGCGACAATAAAATTGGTTCTATCGGCATCAGGGTGACCCGTGGTGTCTGTTTTCATGGTCTTGCCCTGAATGTGACCCTTGATTTTAAACATTTCAGCTGGATTCAGCCCTGCGGTCTTGCCGGAGTCGGTGTGACATCCCTGGCAAAAGAGGCCGGTGAGATTGTTTCATTTCAGCAGGTGAGGGAGCGTATGATTGATCATCTTGAAAAACATTTCAAACGGGAGCTCATTCCTGTGCCTGCTGCTATTATCACCGGTGAAACAGTATGAAGATCGTCGATAAACAGAATATCAAGGTTCGTAAACCGGCATGGCTGAAGCGCAGCCTTCCCAGCGGACCCGAATATGGGCGGATGAAGAACCTTATAAAAAGCAGCAATCTTTCCACCGTCTGCCAGGAAGCACAGTGCCCCAATCAGTTTGAGTGTTTTTCCAGGGGTACGGCAACCTTCATGATTCTTGGTGATCGCTGTACCCGGAATTGCGGATTCTGCGCCGTCTCCCATAAGCCGCCGGGCCCTCCCGACAGTGGCGAGCCGGTCAGGGTGGCTGAGGCGGTTGCCGTGCTGGACTTGAAGTTTGCTGTTATTACGTCAGTGACAAGAGATGATCTTGCTGATGGAGGGGCCGCTCATTTTGCCGAGACGATCCGCCAGATACAGCAACATTCTCAGGATACCCGTATTGAAATTCTTATCCCTGATCTGCAGGGCAACTGGCCGGCACTGGCAACCATACTTGCTGCCCGGCCGGACGTTCTCAACCATAACCTGGAGACGGTGCCGAGATTATATCCAACGGTTCGACCAGGGGCTGTCTACAAACGTTCACTTCTGCTGTTGAAAAAATCCAAGGAACTGCATCCCGAGATTCCGACAAAGAGCGGTCTGATGGTTGGGCTTGGCGAGAGTGGTGAGGAGTTGCGCCAGACAATGACTGATCTTCTCGAGCATGGCTGTGACCTGCTCACCATCGGCCAGTATCTCCAGCCGTCAAAGCAGCACCTGGCGGTGAAGCGTTTCGTGACACCTGAAGAATTTGAGCACTTCAAATCTGTAGCCCTTGATCTGGGGTTTAAAGGGGTGGCAAGCAGTCCGACGGTGCGAAGTTCTTTTGAGGCCGGAACCCTTTACAGGGAAGTTGTGCATGAAATTCAGTCCGGAAAATGATACTCAGGGCATAATCAAAACCTTTTAAGAGGAGCACCATGTCGGGAAAATTTTTATTGACTGCATTCAGCAAGGACAGGCCTGGTATTGTGGCGGATATCTCCCAGGTAATATTTGAAAATGGCTATAATCTTGAAGATTCCTCGATGACCTATCTTGCCGGGGAGTTTGCTATTCTGCTCCTGTTATCCGCTCCATCCTCGGTTGATGAAAAAGAGGTAATGGACAAACTCTCTATCGAGTGTCGCAGGCTCGAACGCGAGAAAGCGATAACCGCCTATATCCGTTCCATATCGGCTGAACCCCCTGAACCCCAGGTTGGTGTTGCGGTTAAGACAATCTCTGTTGGAGGTTTCGACCAGGCAGGCATCGTCTATAAGGTGAGCAGATTTCTGGCGGACGCCGGCATCAACATCAGAACATTGAGTTCAGAGATGAGATTATCCCCACAGAGCGGAGCGGCACTCTACGAAATGACAATCAGGGTAGAGATTCCCGCCGGCTATTCGCTTCAATCTCTTGAGGACGGTTTGAGCAGGATCGGAGATCAGCTAAACGTGGATGTGACGCTGGCATGATAAAGACCTTTCAGATCAGGATTCCTCTTTCTTTTGAGGAAAGTTTTGAACTTATTCGTAAAAGCGGCGCTGACATCATCAGCTGGAGAACCACCAGCTCCGATCCGGCAAACGGCTATATAGACTGGAAGCAGAGCTTCTGGTCGTTAACCGGGAATACCCTGATCGCAGCCAGACTGGAACGGCGCAACGACAGTGAGACCACGGCCACCGTCTCGGTCCACAAACCGCTGCAGATTTTCGATCCGGCAGGAATGTGCCGACGGGTGTTTAATAAGCTCTTGGCATCACTGGAAACTAATCTGAGCAGTTCAGGCACAGGCAGCAAGGCTAAAATTCAGATCGTCTGATTACCTGTTGGCGCTTGAAGTTCGGGAAAACAGTGT
This sequence comes from uncultured Desulfobulbaceae bacterium, assembly GCA_965366875.1. Lineage (GTDB taxonomy): Bacteria > Desulfobacterota > Desulfobulbia > Desulfobulbales > Desulfocapsaceae > MADRE3. The sequence continues at coordinate 31,332 of CBDUGK010000016.1, forward strand.
CTGCCGGCGACAGGGTGTATCTTCATTTTCCTGGCAGGCAGCAGTCGCTTAGAGGTAGAGATTATTGAACAGCGGGGCAGAGAACGAAACGATGGATAGCAAAAACGGTGCAGTAGAAAAATTTCTTGACGGGAATTCCTGTTCCCAGGCAGTTCTCACCCAGTATTGCGAGATGTATGGTCTTGATAAGACGATTGCGCTGAAAATTGCCTCCGGGTTTGGCGCCGGGTTGCAAATGGGAAAAACCTGCGGGGCGCTCAGCGGAGCCTATATGGTGCTTGGCTTGCTGCTGGGGAGCGAGGTCAGCGGCACATCCGAGGGTCGCAAGGATGTTTCTGAAGCGATTGTCGAGTTTACCCGTAAATTCAAGCAGAGAAACGGGAAAACAGATTGCCGGGATTTACTGGGGTGCGATATATCAACGGCCGAAGGCAGCCAGGTTGCCAGGGAGCAGCAGCTTTTTACCACCGTCTGCCCCCGCTTCGTCAGGGATGTCTCGGAATTGTTGAACGAAATAGTGGAACAAAGGCAGCTCTAAGACGTCCTTTTTACAGCAGGACTTCAACGGTTTGTGTATTTTTTTTCTCATGCTGTAGCAATGAAATGTGCGAGTCTTTCTGGTTGTTTCCTGTCAACAGTAAGGAGGTAAGGTGATGAATTTTTTTACCCAGCTCAAAAAGCGTGCCCAGGAGAATAACCCGGTTAAGGTCGGGGTGATCGGCGCAGGAAAATTCAGTTCGATGTTTCTCTCCCAGGCCCGGCTGACTCCCGGTATGCAGGTGGTTGGGATTGCTGAACTGGATGTCCAGAGAGCATTCAGTGCTCTTGATATTACCGGCTGGGGAAAAGCGTGTGGCAAAGTCGTCCATTCAGCAGATGATATTAACGATACTGCCGCTGCAGGAAAGGTTGCAATTATCGAAGATGCAACAAAACTCATCAACGCCGACTGTGACGTCATCATGGAAATTACCGGCAACCCTGAGGTCGGGACCCGCCACGCGGTGTATGCGATCGAATCGGGGAAGCATGTGGTGATGGTGAATGTGGAGGCAGACTGTCTGCTGGGCCCTGTTCTCTCGCAGAAAGCGGAAAAACACGGTGTTGTCTATACAATGGCCTACGGCGATCAGCCGGCTCTTATCGCTGAACAGCTGGACTGGGCGCAAACGGTCGGTTTTGAGGTCGTCTGCACCGGCAAGGGCACGAGATATCAGCCTCAGTATCATTATTCTACCCCTGATACGGTCTGGGGATATTACGGTTTCAGTGAAGAACGCGTCGCCAGCGGCGACTACAATGCACAGATGTTCAACTCGTTTCTTGACGGCAGCAAGTCGGCAATAGAGATGTGTGCGGTGTCAAACGGTTCCGGGCTCATCCCGCAGGAATGCGGCCTGCAGTTCCCTGCTGTTGATATTGAAGACCTTGCCGAGGTTTTAAAGCCGGTTGCCGACGGTGGTATTCTGGAGCATTCCGGAACCGTCGAGGTTATTGCCAGTGAAAATCGGGACGGGTCTCCGCTGCTGCGGGATCTGAGATGGGGAGTTTATGTTGTCTTCAAGGCACCTCATGCCTATGTAGAACGATGCTTCCAGGAATACGGCATGAAAACCGACAAGAGCGGTAAATACTCTGCTCTTTACAGGCCCTATCACTATATCGGGCTCGAACTTGGCATCAGTGTTGCCAGTGCGGTTTTACTCGGTGAGCCGACCGGCAGAAGCAGCAATTTTGTTGCCGACGTCGCGGCCCATGCCAAAAAGGATCTGCAGCCCGGCGACATACTCGACGGGGAAGGTGGGTTTACTGTCTTCGGCAAACTTAAGCGTGCAGAGGCAAGTATCGAGAAAAACATGCTGCCGCTCGGCCTCACCGGGCAGGCACGTGTTGTCAAGCCCGTGAAAAAAGGTTCCCCGCTTACCTATGATTGTGTCGCCCTGGATACTTCGAGTATGGCATACAGCCTGCGCAAGGAGCTGGAGAGTCAGTACCGCGGACGCACACTGTAGGGCCGGCCTCACGCTCGTCAGCCGAAAGGCGGGACCCCCTTGATGAGAACGGATCAGGTAACATTATTCATTGAGGTGTGAGGTCATGTTTCCATCTGTTTAGCTGCTCGATGGTAACTCCGGCGCCGCCGCAGACAATAACCAGGATATTTTTTCTAGCCGCGATACATTCGACCGGTCCTGAAAAAACCGAGAGTGATGCCCCGCAGGCCGGCTCGACCATGACCCGATGATCGAGCAGGAACTTCAGGCAGCCGTTGACGGCTGCCTGGTCAGAGACCACCTGGCTGATAACCTCATGGCTGCTGCAATAGTCGAATGCCTGCCGGGCAACCTGTTTGGCGCCGAGTGTCGTTGCAATGCTGGTAATTTCTTCAAGAGCACAGAGACGGTTCTCTCGCACGCACAGGGAAAGCGAGTCTGCACCACTGGTCTCAACGGCAAGGACTGGAACAGTCTCCATACCGTTTCTTCGCAGTCCCTCAATAACCCCGCATAACAGTCCTCCTCCGCCAACGGAAAGGACTACCATATCGGGAACCACACCTGCTCCCGCTACCTCATCGATCATCGAAGCGTGCCCGGTCCACACCAGCGGGTCGTCAAAAGGATGTATGAGAATACGCTCGGGACTGGCCATCTGGAGTGCATGCTCATGTGATTCCTGCCAGCTTGTGCCGCAGATAACGACCTCGGCACCTTGCTGTCCGATCGCTTCGATAGCTCTTTGAGTTGTGGACTGGGGAACGACAACGGTTACCGGAGCACCAAGAATCCTCCCGCAGTAAGCAACGGCGATCCCGGCATTTCCCCCTGACGAGCTGATAAAAGACGATGCCCCCTGCGACAGGTAGGTTTGGCAGGCGTGGCCAATGCCCCTGAGCTTGAACGAGCCGGATGGTTGAAGCGCTTCCAGCTTTAACCATACCCGCCCATTTGTTTTTGCTGCCAATGGCAATGATTCGATTACCGGTGTCTGGATATGTAACGGCTGCATTGATGTCGATCGATGGTGGTTGAACATGTGTCCGCCTGTGCGGGGATCACAATTCTGAAATCGTGTCAAAAAGGTTGCTGTCGGCCTCAATTTTGGCTCGATTTCCAATAATGGCGCGGTGGGATCTGCTCCTCATCTGTTCGAAATTTGCTCCAAATTGTTTCAGATTGTCGATCGTGGTAGCCGTGATCTCTGTCAGTCGCTGCCGCTTGAGTTTTTTGTCGATACCGCTGAGATATTCATTCCGGGCACTTGCTCCCCGGGCGGCGGCACTCTGGTGAGGATCAAATGAGCCGTAGGTGCCGATGATGAGCTGTTCCAGGACCTGCTCGGAAAGATCAATGGTTGAAACGACTTCGGCAATGCGGTCGTAGGCGTCATAGGTTTTTTTGACCTGGGGATCGCGGTAACTGACAAAGGCGATGTTTCCGGAGATGTGGCTGAACTGTATAAAACAACCATATGCTCCGCCCATCTGCCGAACGCTGTTCCAGAGGTAATCGCGGGACAGGTATGTTTTCAGCACTTCAAAAGAGCCCCTGTAACCTGTCCCGCCGGGAAACAGGACTCCGCCCTGAACGGCAAAAACGACTTCAGCGGCAGTGACAAAGGCCTCGTGCCGGGGAAGCTCCTGCGGGCTGAGAATTGGCTGGGGCTGGTTTATTGCGGCCGCCAGGGATTGGGGAATCCTGGTGCCTATTTCGGAGAATTTTTGTATTTCAGGGGCTTCGGCTGTTATCGAGATTGTCAGCCGGTTTCGATTCAGCAGGATCGCTGCCATCTGCTGGAGATCGGAGATGAGCTGCTCTTCGCATGAAGCGTAATCGGCAATGACCGTTTTAATGGTCTGGTAGGCCGTAACACCATTGTATTGCTCCTGGTATCTTCCCGGGAGGCTCAGATGGGAAAAAACACGTGTTGATGGAAGACTGTAGCCTTCACTCTGGGCAGCATGCTCCGCCCAGGCAAATTCTCGTCGGACAATCTCTTTAATCCTTGTACGATCTTTGAAGGATACCTCTGAAAATAGGGCGGTCAGCAGGTCAACTGCCCGCTCAAGGTAGGCGGGCAGGGCACGAAGGCTCAACCAGAGTACGAGTTTCACCTTTTCAGGTTCCTCCCGTTTTGTATAGGTATTGATCGAGTGACTCAGGCCGCCGGTGCAGATTCCTGCCTCTTTGGCAAATTGCATGTAATTGAGCTTCTCAGTGCCGATTTCGGTGAGAACTGCTCCAAAAAGATCAAGGAGCGGCAGCAGATGATGGGGCAGGCAGGAAAAGTCGAAACCGATGTCAAGGTAGGTTATACGGTTGGTCGGCAATTCATTGACAAGAATCTGCTGATCAAACATCTGTGTCGGGGTCACTGAATGAAATTGTACGTCCGCAGGCAAATCATGCATCGACAGGCTCGGCAGCAGCGACAGCGTCTGTGGATCATTGGGGGTCTGCTGCTGTTCCATTAATTCACGGGTTCGAGCGACCAGTTGCTGCCTCTGATGATCGCCAAGAGTTGCCTCAAACCGGTCAAGTTCCTTCTGCTCCCGGGCGGCGTTTGCAAGCAGCTTTTCAGGGTCGGGTTCCAGTATGACGCTGACCGTTGCCGGGTTGTCAATGAGATACTCTTTTATGAGGCGTTCGAAATAGTGATCATTCAAGGCCCTGTCCCGGATCGTCTTGAGCAGATCGTCTGTTTTCAGGGATTCGAAAGGGTCGGTTGCGTACTTGAAAGCGCTCATGGCTTTTGATATCAGGTCAAGGCCGCGTTGTGCCTTGCTGGCGTCTTCTCTGACCCCGAATTCGTATTTGTTGAGTTCAGAGATAACCAGATCCCGATCAAGGCCGTCAGCGACCATCTCCTTGAGGGCTCCGAGGTAAATTGACTGGAATGACGACAGGTTGCCCGCTTCACTTCCCACCAGATAGGTAAGCATAATGGTGTTAAAACAGGAAGATGAAAGATAAAGGCCGCCAAAATCCTTGCAGATTCCTGCCGAGACAATCTTGTTTTTCAGCGCTGAGCCATCGGAGTTATAGAGAATGTTGGCAATGATCTGAAAAGCGCCGTTCTGCATACGATCGGTTACCGAGCCCACGTGTGTGCCGACCGCAAGAAAGGTCTTCTCGGCAGTGTCGGAAGACTCGACGCTGTATTTGTCCCTGACGGTGAGCGGTTCTTTAATGAGTGTCCCCAGAGCAACCTCGCGCCGCTCTTCTCTGTGCTGAAATGATCCCAGGAAACGGTCCTGCAGATAGTGCAGTTCCTCCTCAATTGGAGCGTCGCCATACAAGAACAGTGTGCAGTTGCTTGGATGGTAATGGTTGCGGTGAAAGCGGCAGAACTGCTCATAGCTCAGATGCGGGATTACCCCGGGATCTCCCCCCGATTCATGGGCATAGGTTGAACCGGGCATGAGGCCGCCGAAAATATGGTGAAAGATGAGCCGTATCGGGTCGGAAAAGGCCCCTTTCATCTCGTTGAAGACAACGCCCTGGTACTGGAGCGGCTGATCAGGGGCTTCCTTGTGGTAGTGCCATCCTTCCTGCTCGAATGTCTCCGGGGTAATGAGCGGATTAAAGACGACATCACAATAGACGTCCATCAGGTTGAAATACTCCTTGAGGTTCCTCGTTGCGAATGGATAGTAGGTAATATCTGAGCCGGTCATCGCATTGAGAAAGGTCATCAGGCCGCCCTTGTTTATCTCTCCGAAAACATCCTTGACCGGATATTTTTGTGAGCCCATCAGTACCGAGTGCTCGAGAATGTGGGCGACACCCGTCGAATCTGTCGGGATTGTGTTGAAGGTGACGGAAAATGTCTTGTTGCTGTCCCCGTTTTTGATCGCAAACAGCGGGCAGCCGAGCACGGTGTGCTCAAAGAGGAAAACGTCAGCTTGGATTTCGTCGTTAAACTCATGTTTTTTAAGGGTGAAACCAGATAGTTCTGTTCCTGTGGTGATCTGCATAGTAGTTCCGTAGGTGCTGTTGATAGAGTGATTGGTGAAGACGATTTTAAAACTTCTTTTCAGAATCCAGCAATAGTGTAACCGGTCCGTCGTTGATGAGCGCAACATCCATCATGGCCTGAAATCTGCCCGTTTCCGCATGTATTCCTTTTTTTCTCACCTCATCAACAAATCGGTTGTACATTGGTTCGGCAATTTCAGGTGGTGCAGCGTCGGAATAACCCGGCCGTCTTCCTTTGCGGCAATCACCATAGAGGGTGAACTGGGAGACAATAAGCATCTCTGCATTTATATCAGCCAGGGAGATGTTCATTTTGCCGTCTGGATCAGGAAATATGCGAAGATGAATGATTTTTTCCACCATCCAGGAGATCGCCTGGATGTCATCATTGCGACAGATGCCAAGAAAGGTGACAATTCCTTTTGAAATACTGGCTGTCCTGATACCGTCTACATCAACCGAACCATGTTTAACTCGCTGAATAACTGAACGCATAACTGGATTTCTGTCAGTGTTGAGATTTTCGGGTGCGTTTATCATGCTTCCCGGAGCAGATTTTACCTGTGTATCGATTCTCCTGCGGTTTCCGCCGAGAACGGTTTTCGTTTTTCACCTTGGCTGGCGGTCTTTCCTCCAGCTGGCGCTGTTTGCCAGCTTGACGCCGGCCAGTACCAGGAGCCCGCCAAGGAGAACAGACGGTTTGAATGTTTCCGAGAGGATCAGCCAGGAAAGCAAAACGCCGAAAACTGGAACCATGTTGATAAAAACGGCAGCCCTGCTGGTTCCGATGGCGTTGATTCCCCTGTAATACCAGGTAAAGCCGAGGGCGGTCCCGAATATGCCGAGATAGGCAAGCGCGGTCCAGCTTTCAGCGTTGATCGTCAATAATAATTCGGGCAGACCCTCGTAAATCGCCGGTGGTAAAAGCATGATCGCTCCGGCTACGGACGAGTAAAAAACAGCGCTCAGTGGTGACATTTCAATTAACACTGAACGACCGAAGATCGTATATGCGGTCCAGCTCAGCACGCAGCCGATAATTGCCAGTTCTCCCTGCCCGAATCCTCCTGAGAACAGAAGGCTCAGGTGGCCGTTGCTGACGACAAACAGAGCGCCGGTAAGTGATACGAGAATTCCGAAAATTTTGATGAAGGACAGTTTTTCTTTATAAATGAGTGCCGACATCATGGTGATAATCAGCGGGGTGGTCGCTATGATCAGGGCTGCCCTGCCGGCCGAGATCTTTGCCAGGCCGTTAAAAAACAAGATGTTGTAGGAGAAGACACCAGTGAAGCCCAGCAACAACAAATTCGGCAACTGCTGTTTTGTCGGCAGCCGCGGCAGACTCCTGCCCGCAAGAAGAATCAGTGCCAGGGCGATGGAGGCAATGAAAAAACGCAGGAATGAACTGCTCACGGGGGGCACCTGACCGGCGAGTATCTTGCCGGCAATAAAAGTTCCACCCCAGAAAAAAGCAGTGAGGATGAGAAGCGTGTAGATCATGGCGGTGAACGTAACTAATCTCTTTACAGGGTTATGGAGACGGAGGCGTCTTGTGCCCGACTCGTGATGTCCTGCTGCAGTTATACAATGTCAAGTAGACTGGTATATAGACAGTAACCACCCCACCTGTCAATTATCTTTGCTGGTGGTGGCTAAAACCTTTGACCCCGACCTATGTCAGGTGGACTATTTCTTTTCTTTCCGATGCCAACACTCTATAGTATCCGGAAATGGAAACCAAAAACCAGCGAATCCTGCTCCTGCTCGGGCAGGGGCAGGTTAGAGCTGCATGCTGCTACAGGGATGCTGAGCGAGAGGACGGCTGACAGGCTATGTTTGTGATCAAACATCTTAAATTGAGATGGAAGCTGCTTGTCATGATTGTCCCGCTTGTCCTCGCACCGATGATATTATCGACGATTATCATCGGTTCTGTGGCGATAAATCAGATTTACCAGGAGGTAACCAAGGCAAATAAGGCGGATCTTGAACATATGAGCGTGTTTACGCTCGATCTGCTGAAAAGCTACCATCAGCAGCGTGAGTTCAGCAGGGAAGAAATGCGGGCCGAGCGCCGGTATAAACTGAGCGACCTGACCGAACTGGCATTTCGCCTTGTTGAGAGCCAGTATCGCCAGTCTGCTGATGGCATACTGTCGGAAGAGCTGGCGAAAGCCTATGCCTACCGGAGTCTCAAGAACCTGGGTGGTGGCGAATTCGGCTCTGTGTATGTGATGAATTCGTCAGGAGACCTTCTCGTTCACGTGGATCGCGAGGGAGAGAACATTATTGCTGCCGTTGATGAGAGCGGTCGCCCGTTTATCAGGGAAATAAGCCGGAATGCCTTGCAATCAAAAGCGGGGGAGACGTTATTTATCAGTTATCCGTGGTCAAACAGCAATAGTGGCTACCAGCTGCGGGAAAAGGAGGTTGCCTATCGGTACTTTTCGCCATGGGACTGGATTGTTGCCGCCGGTACTTCCTTTGAAGATGAAACTCTCCATCAGCGCTTATCCGGGCAGACATTTGCTGATTTGCGTCAACGGGTGACGGGAAAACCGGTGGACCGGCCAGGTCATATCTATGCGATGGATTGTTCTTCTGAACTGGTTTTACACGCCCAGCGTGAAGGTGAGAATATCTACCAGCATTTCGACAGCTCGGGAAGAAACCTGATTTCCCAGCTTTGCCGGGGCGAAGAGACCACTGGATGGCTTTATTACCAGCCTCAGTTTGACCTTGAAAAAAGTCAGGGCCGGAGGTTTGCCCGGCTCACCTATTTCCCGCCATACCATTGGATCGTGGTGGTGGAAATGGCAGAAGAAGATCTGGTGCGTCCTGCCAAGGCGATTGCCGGACGGATTTCGCTGGCCATCTTTTTCATGCTGGTCTTTGTGGGCACTATCGGCGGGGTGCTTGCATTCCTGGTTGCAAAATTGTTTACTGATCCCATTCAGACCATGACCTCGGCAATGCGCAGAGTCAAGAGCGGTCACCTGGAAGAGCGCCTTGACGTGACGACGGATGACGAACTCGGTGAAATGGCGTCCGCTTTCAACCAGATGTCTGAAATGCTGAGAAGAGATCTTGCCCTGGAGAAAAAATTGACGAACCAGCAGAAAATGGCGTCACTTGGTGTTTTCTCTGCAGAAGTTGCGCATGAAATCAACAATCCGATGGGAATTATCCTGGGGTATGCCTGTCACCTTGAATCCAAGATGGATCCCGATGACCCCCGCTACCATTATGTCCAGGAAATCAGGCGGGAAAGCAAACGATGTGTCGGCATTCTCAGGGATCTTCTCAGATATGCCAGACCTCCTGAGCCAAGCTTTCAGGCGACTGATCTGGCACATTTTATCGATCAGATTATCGATTTTGCCGGCGGCCACGAAGAGTTGAAAAACATCGTCATTAAAAAAATAAGCGACGACCAGTTACCCGAAATCATGATCGACAGGGATCAGATCAGGCAGGTCGTGATGAATCTTGTCCTCAATGGTGCCGCGGCCATGGCGGAGGGTGGCGAGATTGTCATCAGGCTTTCAAAGTATTCCGGCAGCACGGTCATGATGCTTTTTCAGGACAGTGGCGTTGGCATCAGCCGGGAAAACAGGGAAAAAGTATTCGAGCCTTTTTTCTCAACAAGAAAGCACGGCACCGGACTGGGTCTGGCAATCAGCAAACAGTTGATTGAAGCTCACCTTGGCTCGATAGAAATTACCAGCATTCCCGGCAAGGGCACTGCAGTTTATGTCTATTTACCAATAAAACAGGATGGATATAAAGGGCATGTATAAAGCACACATTTTAATAATCGATGATGAACAAGGGCTTTGTAATATGCTTGAGACAGTTCTTGGCGATCTCGGATACCGGGTTACAACCTACACGGATCCGCTTTCGGCACTCGAGATGTTTGAGCCGCACCGCTACTCGATGGTGATTACCGATATTAAAATGCCCGGTATCAATGGCATTGAGGTATTGCAGAAAATTAAGGAGCGTGATGCGGATGTTCCGGTTCTGGTTATTACCGGATATGCAACCGTCGAGTTGTCAATACAGGCACTGCGCAGCGGTGCTTTTGATATTTTGACCAAACCGTTTGAGCCGGAGGAAATGCTCACCCGGGTAAAAAACGTCCTGAGACACAATGAGCTTGAAGAAGAAAATCGCCGTCTCCGCCTTGAACTGACAAGTCACGGGCAGTTCGGCGATGTCGTCGGTAAATCACCTGAACTGCAGAAAGTAATTGATACTGCAGAGAAAATATCGGCCCGGGACATTCCGGTAACCATTGCCGGAGAATCCGGAACCGGGAAAGAACTGGTAGCACGGGCTATTCATCAATATTCTCCAAGAAAGGACCAGTCCTTTGTTGCCATTAATTGCGGAGCGGTGCCCGAAACATTGCTTGAGAGCGAACTTTTCGGGTATCGGCGGGGTGCCTTTACCGGTGCGGATCATGACAAGAAGGGGCTTTTTGAAGAGGCGGACAAAGGGACGCTGCTTCTCGACGAGGTCGGCAACCTGCCGATGAATGTCCAGAAGGCACTGCTGCGATTTCTGCAGGAAAAAGAGTTTTATCGTCTCGGTGAAACCCGCCCGACCCGGGTTGATGTCCGGATCATTGCCGCGACCAACGCCGACCTTAAGATCGAGATGGAAAAAGGGCGTTTTCGTGAAGATCTCTACTATCGGCTGGCGGTGGTAAAACTCAATCTACCCCCGCTGAGAAAACGCCGTACCGACATACCGCTTCTGGCAATACACTTTGTCGATCTGTTCAACAGGAAATATGCAACACGGGTCAAGACCATCTCTTCTCAGGCCATGGAAGTACTTGTCCAGCATGACTGGCCGGGCAATGTTCGTGAGCTGCGGAATGTGATTGAGGCAACACTTGCCATAGAAGGAGAAAAAGAGCAGATCGGAGCTGAGGCACTCTGCCGCCTGATGGATGTGGCGACGGAACCTGATTCCTCTGCGGGTGCTGAATCATTTGACACCAGCTATAGCGACGCCCTGGCATATTTCGAGCATCAATATTTTATCAAGCTGTTATCGCGTGCCTCCGGTAATGTCGAGAAAGCGGCAGGCCTTGCCGAGCTTAATATCGCAACACTGTATCGAAAGATAAAGAAATACCATCTGCGGTAATCTCTACTCGCCGGTTTTCGCAAATGTGCGAAAGCTGGCGAGACGGCAAATTATTAAAATGCATATCAATAACAGAATATTACCAGGTTTTTTGTCATTCTTCCGTCAATGACTTTGATTTGCTTTCCTTGCTTTTTTGCGAATCATTCTCAAGTAGTCATTAGTCCCTGCCCCTGTTTGTGCTCTAACTCGTTGAATTAAATAATCTTTGTGTTATTCCAGATTTTCGGAACATAAATTGCAAACTAAAAGTGCCGGAACCCGTATCCGGTTTTACCGGAGTGACGTCTGACCAACCCGCTCCACTGTTGTAATAAGGTAGATGCCTGGTATGCTGTTTAGGAATTTGCTTACTCTCCTCCAAGATTGTTCCGACGCTCCTTGTCGGTTTATGCAAATCAGGTAACGGCACCAGGCATGTCCTTTTCTCCCCATTTTCTTTCTCGTATCCTCTGTCGTATCTCTCTCTGTCCCATTGCCTGCTGCCAGCCCGATCTGCCAGAAATTTTCGATGACTATTTCGTTTCACAATAGATAGATTCGGTGGTATAACAAAAAGAGATCTGCCAGCGTATGTGTCCGGCCACTGGAAAAGAAATAAACATATTCGGAAGAGCCAATGATTGGTAAAGTACAGAAACTGATAAAGGCGATGTCCAATGAACTGCCCGGGGTCCTGGCGGCGGCAGTTGTTACGGTTGATGACGGTTTGTCAATTGCAGAGGTGACCAGGAAAGAAGGCATTGAAACAGCGGCGGCCTCAGCCTATCTGGCCTCGATCGTCAAATCAAACAGCAAAGCCATCGGCTTGCTGGCCGATGATGAAGAAACTGATGATATCCTGATTACCACCAGTCACTACCATTTTATTATACGACACATGCCAGATCAGCCGTTTTTCATTTTCGTGATGACATCAAAGGACGAGTGGCTTGGGAAAGCACGATTGCTGATCAAAAAATTTGAAAAAGAGCTGGCCCGCTTTTCAGATGAGATTTTAGAACAGTTTCGTCAGGCTGGAATATAGAGGAAAGGCTCAGCAGCTGCAGGATGGGCCCGGATGTACAACCGCTTGCTTCAGGACAGTGGTTTTGCCAGGCCACTGTCAAAACCCCGCACCCCTTAGAGATCAGCGGCCTGTTCAATCATTTTTGAGTTTTTCTTGATTGTCAGCCGAATCCAACCCAGATTAGTATCTTTGTCAGCGACAATTACCAGAAAAGCCTCACTGCCCACAGGAGCAAACATTACCGGCCCGTCCGTATATTCAAGCATTGTCAGGTTCAAATCACCCTGGCCGAGCTGATTTCCCATGGATTCAGCGGAGCCGAATCCCGATGAGGCGATGGCACCGATCATTTCCGCGTCGATGCCCGATCTGGCAATGTTGTCAAGGAGGAAGCCGTCACGACCAACCAGGCAGGCGGTGTGAACACCATCAATATTGGTGAATTCAGCAAGAATTTTTTGAATGTCTGTCATTTCACTATCCTCAGGTAAAATTGTCTTTTTCGTTTCTGCAGATATCTCTGTCTCCGCCTTGACATCCTGATCTATGGGTTCGTGGTTCTCTGCTGCCTGTCCATCTGCAGACACCTGCTCTTTGCTGTTGAAAATATCAAGAAAGGATGACGGCAGTTCGGAGCTGTCTGATTTGTTTTTACTGGTTTCTTCGTCATTGCGGAGTGCGGATTCAAAGAGCAGTGATTCAATGTTCTTGTAGATGCTCACGACGGGAGGTTCTACGCCTTTGATATTCTGGAGTGTTCCACCCTGGAACTCAAGGATCTTGAAAAAGGCCTTTTCGCCGCTCGTGTCATCGCACATGGCGTGAACAACTTCACCTTTTTTAAAAAATATCATACCCTCAAGCTCGTCAGTTGTAACTTTGAGTGCCGATGTTGCTTTGGAGAGTCCGTTAAACTGAACGATGTCTATCAGATCTATTCCATCGAGGGTGCCCTGGAAGCCATCGCTGGTTTTCAGCGCGTCACCGACTATCTCGCGCATGTCATTGATGTCAAATGGTTTTTCGACGAACCTGAGGCTTCCTGCGGTCATCGCTTCACGTTCAAAGCTGTTTGATGGGTAGGCGGTCATGATAATGACACCTGTATCAGGGTAACGGTTGTTGACTTCAATCAGCAGTTCAATCCCGTTCATTCCCGGCATATTTATATCGGTGATAACCAGATGTATTTTTTTGTCGCTGAGGACGGCAAGTGCTTCTTCACCTGAACCGGCTGCCAGAACTTCAACGTCTGACATGCCTTTGTTGAGATTTCTCTGGAGCATCCAGAGCATGTCGTCTTCATCATCAACAACCAGTACTCTCTTCATACATTTCCCCGAATAATTATCTCGTAATCCGCATCAACGGATTTTTGAGGACTAAAAAAAGTTTATCACTTCAAGAGGGCTGATTTCCAATTATTTTTTTTATAATGGGATGTGTATGGCCGAGATCGTGGCCGGCAATAGATGATATCAGAGCAAAGAGACCCTTGACGGAGCTTAACGGGTAGAAGCGTTTGAAAACTGGAAGAATAACACGAGCTGCGCAGTTTCGGTCCTCGGATAATCAGGACTGATCATCCACCAGTTTTGAAAAACATGGCGAATGTCGTGCCTTTGCCCTCCGTGCTTGAAACGGTGATGATGGCGTCATTTTCCCGCAGCGTCCGGTAAACGATAGACATTCCGAGCCCGGATCCATTGGTTTTTGTCGTGTAAAACGGTTCAAAAACCCGTTCGCATCCCCCTGGGCTCATTCCTGCACCATTGTCCTTGAAATGTATCATCACATAGGGGATTCCCCTCTGCAGGAGATGGTGTGCTTTGCAAAAAAGAGGTAACTCGTGACTCTTGAGTGTGCGGGCGGTAATTTCGATGATGCCCTCCTGCCGGATTGCATCGATGGCGTTCAGGAAAAGGTTCAAAAAGACCTGCTGCAGCTGATTGGGGTCTGCGATAATGTCAGGAAGGTCGTCGTTGACGTTCTCGACAAGCTGAATCCCCTGGTTTTCGAGCTTGCCGGTTATCAGTGGTCTGGTCTCAGCGAGGATTTCGCCAAGAGAGGTGTGCCGCTTTTTGGGCGTGACGGGGCGGGCATAGGAAAAAAAGTCGGTGAGCAGCTCGTTGAGCCGATCCACCTGTCTGATGATTCGCCGGGAACACTCGATTCGTTCGTCTTTTGTACCGGAGCCCTCTTCTATGGACTGGGCCATGATTTTGATGCCGGCCAGAGGGTTTCTGACCTCGTGGGCTACTGCGGAGGCGATTTCGGCGATGGTCGAGAGCCGGTTCATTTTCTCCATCTCTTTTCTGATGTGGTGCCATTCTGAAATGTCGGTAACAGAGATTATATGCCCGCGGTCGCCTTTGCCTGAAATTGCTCTGCTTTTTGCCGAGCAGCGCAGAACCATCCTGCTTCCACCTGCTGCTGTGATCGAGAGCTCTGCTTCTTCCGGTAATGTCAGGCTTGAGCTGCGGCTCAGGATTCGTTCACTGTTCTTCCGGCCGATGACTGAGTTCAGGGGTACCCCCTGGAGTCCTTCATCAAACCAGTGGAAGATTGATTTTGCAGCGCCATTGCACTTTTGGATGGTTCCATGCTCATCGGTAATAACCAGTCCGTGCTGCAACCCCTGAATGATCGATTCAGAGAAATCTTTTTCTTCCCGCAGTGCACTTACGGAAGCTCTCAGGTCATTCACCAGATTAATGAGCTGCAGGTCCATTTTCTGGTTGTCGATCAATGCTGCGATTATCTCTGCCGCCGTAACGAGAATGTCTGCGGTCAGTTCTGAGTAAGCATGAAGCCGTGGTGTAAAGAAGGTTATCACCCCAATCACCGCACCGTCTAAGCTCATTGGAACGCAATAGTGGCCATGCGACATAGAATGGTCATTGTTGCCTGCTGCAACAAATTGCAGTTTTTTCTTCCGTGCTGCCCTGCCGCAATAACAGTGCCCAAAAAAGACCTGGTCACAACTTAGGTGATGATTTTCAGCGTGACCGAGCGTAATCGTGCGCACCAGTTTGCCGGTATCCTGTTCAACCAGAAAAAGAGCTGCAGCAGCCTCCAGGTTGAACTCCTCAATGGCTGTCAGATAGGATAGAATGTCGGTAAGGCGATCCTTGAGCAGGGTTGGGGCAAGGGACTTCTTCAGGATTGTATTATTGACTTCAAGCCTGAAAAATGCTGTGGCTTCCCTCTTTGCCGCCGATTCCGCTGCTCTAATGCTCTTGATGAACAGGGTGAAATATCCTGTTCCGGGAACGCGGCAGATGAGTAGTTCAACCGAAAGACTCGAACCGTCCTGATGCAATGCTTCCTCCTCACGTTTCAGGGTGATCGATTCATTTTCATGATACGGACTGAACAGTGAACTCAGGTGCCCGGCTGTTTCCACAGCATGTTTCCGTGGAAACAACAGGGGGAAAATTCTTTTCCCTTCAACCTGCTGAAACTCCCAGCCAAAGAGTGTTTGAGCATTGGCATCCCATGATCGTACAGCATCTTTTGAGTCACAGCAGATGACCCCGAATTCCGTAAGGTTTTTCATAGCCTGGATGGATTTTTCCTGTTGCCGCCAGCGGCTGGTTCTCGCCGCTTTTTCTTCTCAGACCTGGTTCTCAGTGTTGAAAAAGACTGGAAAGTGTCTGCCAGAGAATCTGTAATAGCCTCTATCTATTTTTATCAAAATGAGCATGAAGTAACAAGCCGGGCCTAGAGGTTCATTGATCGCCGATGGAATTGTTGAACGGTTCCCCGAGTTGCCAGTTGTTTTTTATGGTTAATATGAGTAATAATCAGTTCGTTTTTTCGTCAAGGACAGAGTTGATTGACAAAGAGGGCTGATTAGGTGACAAAAGGTTGCTGAAATAGAGCGGGGGATTCCGATGGCTGCGGCGAAACAATATCTCAATACCAGGGAAGTTGCCCAACTGCTGCATGTGAATGAGAAAGTTGTTTACAGCCTGGTGAGCGACAAGGGGCTACCGGCCACAAAGGTAACGGGTAAATGGCTTTTTCCGCGCAATCTCGTCGAGGAATGGCTTGATTTTTATCTCGTCAATCTGCCGGCGACGGGGAATCCCTCTCTTGAAAGCGGGAGACTTTTCGTGGCCGGCAGCGATGATCTGCTGCTCCACAAGGCGCTGGCTTTATATAACCGCCAGGAATCCGGTTCGATTGTTTATTTTGCAAACATTGGCAGCATGGGCGGTCTGAAGGCGCTGCGGCAGGGTAACTGCCATATCGCAGTCTGTCACCTGCTGCAGGATGATAATAAAGAATATAATTTTCAGTTTGCGGACAATGAACTTGATCGGTCCCCAGTTTTTGTCAATTTCAGCAAACGTCGACAGGGATTGCTCGTGGCGAAAGGCAACCCCAAAGCAATTTTCTCGGTGGCTGATCTTGCCAGGGCAGATGTGAAAATCGTCAACAGGCCGCTGAATACCGGGACCAGGCTGCTGCTCGATTATGAAATCAGCCGCTCGGAGATCAAGGCAGCTGCTATCACAGGGTATCAGAAGGAAGTATCCAGGCACATTGATGCAGGCTTTGCCGTCCTGAGCGGCGAAGCCGATGCCGCACCGGCCATCAAACCGGTTGCTGAGTTGCTCGGACTTGACTTTCTGCCGCTGCGCTGGGAGCGTTTCGATCTGCTGATTAACCGGGAGCGGTTTTTTGAACCGCCCATTCAAAAATTCGTAAACCTGCTTCATGACCCGTGGTTCAGAGGGGAAGCAGAAAAATTCAAGGGGTATGACATGGCCCTGTCCGGTAAAATGGTCTACCCTGATAACGCACAATTATAGGAGAGAGAGTCATGAGGAAGGTGAGTCGTCTGTTGATGGCCGTGCTGCTGATTTTTTTAATCGGTGGGACGGTATACGGTGAAGATAAAGTGTTGTCAATGTCGACGACGACCTCGACCCAGGCCTCAGGCCTGCTTGATATCCTGCTGCCTGAGTTCAAGAAGGATACCGGAATTGATGTCAAGGTGATCGCCAAGGGAACCGGCGCGGCCATCAGGGATGGTATGGACGGTAATGTCGACCTGATCTTCGTCCATGCAAAAGCACGGGAAGAAGCCTTTGTCGCCGAAGGATACGGTACTAAACGTTATGCGGTAATGCACAATGATTTTGTGATCATCGGCCCCGAGGATGACCCTGCTGGTGTTGCGAAAACCGCAGACGTTAATGATGCTCTCAAAGCGATTGCAACAAAAGAGGCCGGGTTTATTTCCCGCGGCGATGATTCCGGCACCCATACCAAGGAACAGACGCTCTGGAAAGAGTCCGGGGTACCCGTTGTGGAAATGAAACGGACCATAGTCAAGGGTGACAAGCAGGTGGAAGTCGCTTTTACAGAGCCGGCGGATGCGGACAACTGGTATCGTTCAATCGGTCAGGGCATGGGAAAAACCCTGACCTACGCCGATGAAAAGAGGGCTTACACGATGACCGACCGCGGTACTTACATCAAATATAAATATGGCAATACGCCGGCTCTTGACCTGACAATACTCAGCGAAGGCTCAGAGGGACTCGCCAACCCCTATGGGGTTATACCGGTTAATCCGGAAAAATTTCCTGAAATCAACAATGACCTGGCTAACCAGTTTGCTGAATGGATCGTTTCAGAAAGAGGGCAGAAACTCATCGGTGAGTACCGGCTGATCGGTAAACAACTGTTTTATCCTGATGCAATACCCCAGTAGATAAGACCGTTTATTTTTCTACCATTGCAGCTATCGGGCTGGGCGCAGTCGAGCACGGCCCGGTTGCTGTTTTAATTGGTCATTGCAGGGTTTATGCTTTTAGACAGCCTCAAATCAGCATTGCTTCTTCTGATCTCACTTGACCTCGAGCTTTTTGAGATCGTTGGCGTCTCCCTGAACGTCAGTTTTTTTTCCACGCTGGCAGCAGCGATATTCGGGCTGCCGCTTGGTTTTATTGTCGCCTTTCACAGTTTTCGGGGCAAGCGCTTTACCCTGACCTGCCTCAACACCCTGCTTGCCCTTCCCACGGTGGTTATCGGGCTGGTCGTCTACTCGGTTATTTCACGCCGTGGTGTCCTGGGGCCGCTTGAGCTTCTCTATACGCAGAAGGCCATTATTATCGGCCAGGTAATTCTGATTATTCCGCTGATAACAACCCTTACCATTGCAGCCGTCAGTAAAATCGACAACCGCTATCGAAACACCGCACTGACACTGGGAGCCAGCCGGCGGCAGATGGCCTGGGTGATTTTCCGGGAAGCCCGCTACGGTGTCGTTGCCGCCATTATTGCTGCATTTGGCCGGGTGATTGCAGAGGTCGGCATATCGATGATGCTCGGTGGCAACGCCAAAGGATTCACCCGCACCATGACAACAGCAATGGCCCTTGAATACGACAAGGGGGAGTTTGTTCTGGCCGTGGCCCTCGGCATTATCCTGATGGCCTTTGCCTTTGTGATCAACCTGGTTTTTCATTTATTTCAGGGACGGATAAAATCAGATGCTGTATGAACTCCATAACCTGAAAAGACAATTTGGTGAGCGCACAGTTCTTGATATTGCTTCCCTGTCATTTGCTGCCCGCAAGGTGTATGCGCTGATTGGGCCAAACGGAGCCGGTAAGACGACGCTGCTCAATCACCTCGCATTTCTTGATCAACCGACCTCAGGTGTTGTCAAATTTCGCAACAAGTCAGTCTCTTATGATCAGCGTCATCTGGTACATTTGCGGCGGCGGGTTGTTCTTGTTGACCAGACGCCAATTCTTTTTTCCGGCACTGTCTGGAAAAATGTTGAATTTGGTCTCAGGGTTCGGGGCGTGCCCAAAAGAGAACGGGCGATTAAAATTCCGGCGGCACTTGAACGTGTCGGCATGTCAGATTTTGCCCAGACCGATAGCCATGGTCTGTCGGGCGGGGAAGTCAAGAGAGTTGCACTGGCCCGGGCACTGGTGCTTGAGCCGGAGGTTCTGCTCTGCGATGAGCCGACAGCCAACGTCGACCAGCAGAACCAGGAGGTGATCCTGAAAATACTGGAGCACGCCAACAGTATGCAGAACACCTCCGTTATCTTCTCCACCCACTATCTCTCCCAGAGCAGGCGACTTGCTCACCAGACGGTCCTGCTGCAGAATGGTTCGGTCTCGTTTGATGAGAATGAGAACACGTTTGATGTTGTAATCAGGGAGGAGACCGCCGGCTGGAAACGGATCTATCTGGCCGCCGGTGAAAACCTGCAGCTTGCAGAAGTCGCGTCATCACGGCTGAAGGAAGGGCCTGCCCGGATGTATATCAATCCTGCAAAAATTATCCTCTCTTCGCCGGAAGCTGCCCGGCAGAATCAAACGCCGAGTCAGACAGGGATGGTCAGAAAAATCTCAATTGAAAACAACGCCGTTCGACTCGTTGTTGATATGGGTGTAGCGTTGCACATCGTGATGAGCATTTCACGCTACCGCAAGCAACCGCCCCTGGTCGGTCAGCGGGTCAGAGTGGAGATACCGGAAAAAGCGCTTGTCGTTGCCTGAAACATAAATGCCAGAAACGCAGGAACGCACTTCTGATGTGTCGTAATTTACCTGTTTCAGGAACAATCCGACAGATCTGCGGGTTTATTGCTCCAACGTCAGATCGACTCCAAATGCCAGGAATCCGCCGTCAACAGCCAAGGTTTCGCCCGTCACAAACTGAGAGGCTTCAGAAGCGAGGAAAACCACCGCTCCGACAATTTTCTGGCAGGTAACGCTATTTGCTATGACCGGCGCGGTCATTTCCGTCTCAAAATATCCAGGCAGCAGCGCGTTAACGGTTATGTTATGCCGAGACAGCTCAACGGCTGCAGCTTTTGTGAACTGGACAACACCGCCCTTGCTGGCGGCATATGCACTTAAATTAGTAGAGGCAATTACCGAATTCAAAGAACCAATATTGATAATTTTGCCGTAATTCCTCGCAAGCATGTTCCGGGCAAAATATTTGGTGCCCAGGAACACACTGTCAAGATTGGTCTGGATAACCCTGCGCCAATCCTCATAGGCCATATCGATGATGGATTTTCTGATATTGATCCCGGCTGCATTGACGAGAATATCGACTTTTCCATAAAACGCCAGGACCTTCTCGGAGAATAAACGCATATCATCTTCATTTGTGGCATCGGTTGGCAGTGCCAGTGATTTTCTGCCGATTGATTGAATCTCCGCAGTGATCTTGCTGACTTTTTTTGTGTCGCGGCTGGTTGCCACGACATCGGCTCCCGCCTTTGCCAGGCCAAGCGCTATGGCGCCACCTATTCCTCCGGTTCCTCCCACGACAACGGCAACCTTATTATCGATTTGAAATTGCTTGAACATCATCCTGAAATGTCTCCCTGTTATCTATGTCATTGCGACATTCGAATATTTGACAGCTTATTTTTCAGCTAAAAGGTTGAAACAGTCGTTATCAGTCGTCAGTTGCACCCCGAGACTGCCAGCAGCGAAAATACTACATTTGCTTCAAAATAATCTGTGCACGCTTCTCTACTTATCCTGCTGTCGAAGCCAGCTGTTCTCAGATTTCGGACAATACCGCTGTAATCTGCGCCATCAGATCTGGTTGTTCGTTCAAGAACATCATCCAACTATTCATTTAGTCTGGTTCTGTCTACGTTATTGCCGGTACATTGATTTCATATATCATCCGAACCATTCGGCACCCCCGGTTGACAGCGATTGTAAGGCGGCATGAGTCTAAAACGTTTGTTATGTTCATGGCTTATCGGCCAGGGTTTCTAGGTAATCGATAAGAGAGTCAAACAAAGTCGGCTCAACCTGATAGCATCCCGGGAGGCGGCTGGAGGAAACGATCCACCCCTTACTGGTTTGCCTGGCTTTAAGTGATATTTGGTCTGTTGCTGTCGCTGCCAGTTTGACTTCGATGACAATATCCGAGTCTTGAGAGATACAGACATCTCCGTTCTTTATTGCTGTTTCACCTGTCAGAACCTGGTCTTGATACTGCATATCCCGGATATCAAAAATCAGTTTCCACGCAGCTGCATTCCCTACTTTTTTCTTGAAGGGTTTTTCCCACCGCCAGCCACTTTCTTTTTTGGTCATTACATAGTCATTTTTTACCAGCTCAATAATAACCTGATTCACACTGCGTGGATCAAATACCATCAGGTGGCGATCGACCAACGCCTCGGGGTTGAAAGCTTCCAGCCGCTTCACCATTTCTGCCTCCAGGCGGTACCAGCCTGGATGGAATTCAGAGGTGCCGTGGTATTGTCCTGACGGGTCTTCAATGATCTTCAAGGCGGTGGAGTTTTTGGTGCCTGAAAGTGTCACGATTATTTCAGGTCTGCCAGCATCAGTGATTCCATGTTTTTTTTCAAGGTATTGACCAGCTGGCAGATTTCCCAGAAGGTGGAGGAGCTGTCTGACAACATCAGCATCAGCCAGCTGAACACCTGAGGATTGGTAAAACTGCCATGTGCCATCCGGTTGACGGCCCAGTTCAAGTGAGTAGTGGGGGTGCAGTATCTTGATGTCGGTTATGTCACTGTCATCAAAGAAGAGTGCAACGGGTAGGTAAAAATCGTCTGGGTCAAACAAAAGTTGTTCGACCGCCCCGGCAGTTGTCGCATATACTTTCGACTGTTCGTCCTGCTCAACAGAGAGTAGGGTTGGAGATATCGAATCTTCCCGGGTCACCAGAACGGTCAACTGTCCGCTCTTCGCGCCCTGTTCCAGGGTAATTTGAAGTGTATCGGTGTTGCTGGACTTGTTCCTGAAAACGGTTCCTGATGGCGGAACTCCGATGGATCTGAGTGCCAGGATTGAGTCGAGGTAGGATTCAACCGCTTCATTGTCTGCTGCGCGCTGAACCGGTTGAGTAACAATCCAGTCCTCTTGGCGTTTTTCTATATATAGCGTGTGTCCCTTGTGCAGTAGCTTGAGCGAGATGATGTCGGCAGGATTGAATTGAACAGGTTGACCTTGATCCAGGACATCCCCGTTTTTCTCAAGAGCTAGGCGGATTCCTTCCCAGATCCTGAATATGGCGGGATCACCTTCCCTTTGAAAGTAAATATAGATCTGGTTGAGTGGAAGGCGTGCTCCGATATGGAAGGTGTGTCTGTTACCGTTTTTGAATTCCAGGGTGACATCGATCCGTTCCTTCTCTCCGAGGCCATAGCGTGAAAGGTTTTCCGGATGCTCTTCGACGATATCCATAATCCTGGTCTTTTGTACAGCAGCAAGAAGTTCCCGGATGATTGGTTGGCTGGCGGCTGCTTGATATGGTTCCCGGATCTGCCAGTGTCCTGCATCCTGCACGTAGCTCACCGTCTGTCCATCCGGTTTATTAATGGTCATTTTGACGATCTGCTCAACAGGAGTTCCGCCGGTGATGAAGGTGCCAACAGGACCGGAACGTTCCTGCAATACAGGCATTAATGCCAGATATCCCAGAAGCAGCAGCAGGATCGCAGACATCAGGCTTATTGTGCGGAAATTTATTTTTTCATCCACCGTAACTGAACCCAAATTCCAGTAATCAAGGCAAGGCCCGGCATGAGGCAAAGTGATAGCCAGAACACTGTTCGCTGCTGAGCCAGTGAGAGAATTATAGGGGTAAAACCGGGATCACGGGAGCGAACGGTGATGTAACCTTCGCGTGCTGTTGCCCATGCCATTGTGTTGAGTGCCAGATCCCTGTTGCCAGCCATGAACAGATAACTGTCAGCGAGAAAGTCGGAGTCGCCAAAAACCACCAGGTGGGATGTTTCCATACGTGCTTCATTATAGATTCCCACGCTTATCCCGATAGCTGCTGGTCCAGGAGTGTCAGTTGCAGGATCAAAAACCGTACTGTTTTCCATCAGGCTCTGTCGATCCGACTCTCCCCAGGCACTGATTTCCGTCTGTACCAGCAGATCTGTTGTGTGATGATCTGGCTTCGGTTCGAGGACAGCAATCGGCTGAGCCACCGGGAAAAAGGTCATTTGGTTAAGATATCGGGTGATTGGATGGGAACTGTAATTGGAAGTCGAGGGAAAGAGCTCACCGCCGCTCGGGAGTTTGGCGACTTTGTCAACAATACTCATTTCAGAAAGAATAACGCCATGAGAGTGCAGGAATGTTTTAAGACCACTATCCTGGTAGGGGTCAAGAAAAACTACGACATTGCCGCCGTCCTTCAAGTAATTATCCAACTGAGCAATTTCATGCTGAAAGAAATCACCTTTCGGTCCAGCTATTATCAGGCAGCTCGCGTCTTCAGGAATTCGGCTTGATTTGTTCAGATAAAGCGGCAATACCCGGTAATGTTCCTCTTCCAGCGCCTGCAGCAATAAACTGCCATCCTGATCTTTCCATTTTTCTCCATGCCCCTGGCTGAAATAAATGGTTTTGCTGCGACTGTCTATTAACTGGTAAATACTGTTTGTTAAGCGTTCTTCATCGACCCCGACAATTTTTTTCTGCATTCCCCGGT
>CBDUGK010000017.1:0-53537 GCA_965366875.1 uncultured Desulfobulbaceae bacterium
TGTCGTGTTCTTAGCGTTGATTCAGTTTTGAACTGCGCTGCAGTTTCAACGTCTGAGGCTGATTCTGTCGACTTCGCGATGGATCGGTAGTTTTTCCAAACAATGTTGTTCAATTAAACTGGAGGGAGAAAATAGTATGGGAATGATGCAGGAGTTTAAGGATTTTGCAATAAAGGGAAATGTTGTTGATATGGCTGTCGGTATAATCATCGGAGGGGCTTTTGGAAAAATCGTCTCATCCTTTGTCGCCGATGTCATCATGCCCCCTATCGGTGTTCTTCTTGGCGGCGTTGATTTCACGAGCCTGGCGATCACGCTTCAGCAGGCTGCCGGGGATGTGCCCGCAGTGGTAATCAGTTACGGGAAGTTCATCCAGACGATGGTTGATTTTACCATCATTGCCTTCGCCATTTTTATGGCCATCAAGTTTATAAACAGCCTGAAAAAAGAGGAAGAGGAGGCAGCAGCAGCACCGCCCGAACCGAGCAAGGAAGAGCTGCTTTTGACTGAGATAAGAGATCTGCTGAAGCAACAGAAATAGTCTGCCAAAGACTTTACCTGGACCCTGAGCTGCCGGGTGATGGCGCAGTTCAGGCGTGGTAATCTGCCTCTGCCTTAACGGACGTGGTTAATCTTTTCCAGCACCTGCTCAATGTCGACGGCTTGTTCAGTGTCGATTTCAAGACAGGAGTGACGCTCGTCAGCGCTGAGCGGTTCATGGGCAGCAAGCTGATGCTCGAGAATCGCAACAGTTGCATCGGAGATATCATTGCCGCTGAGGGCTCGTCTGTCGACCCGGCTTCTCAGGGTCTCGGCAGTGGCGGTATAGCAGAGAACGAGAAGCGGGACCTCGAGCAATTCTGCCAGATTGACAAAAATCCTTCTCTGCGCGATTTTCAGGCTGGCTGCATCGATGATAACACTATAGCCTGCGGTCAGCAGGCAGCGTGCCAGTTCAGCAAGCCGAGCGTACGTCTTGGTGGTTATCTCGGGGGTGTAGAGTCCTTTTTCAAAGGCAGCAGTGGTGCTGCTGGCCGTATCCTCGAATAAGCGTTTGCGCTCGACATCGGAGCTGATCACAATTGCCGGTATTCTGTCGGCGAGTGCACGGGCTCCCGAAGATTTCCCTGTTCCCGACATCCCGTGGCTGACCAGCAGAAGCGGCGAGGCTGGCTGGGTATACTCCCCTGCCAGCTTCAGATACCGGTCAAACTCAGCCTGCGTCCGGGCATGCGCTTCTGAACCCGGCTGCTCCTGAACTGAAAGCAGGATGTCGACTTTGGCCCGCACAAGGGCACGGTATACCTTGTAGAAACGGAGCAGATTCAGCCCGGCAAAATCACCGGTTATGCTCAGGTAGCTGTTAAGAAAGCGACTGGCCTGGGTTTTTTCCCGGCGCACTTCCAGGTCCATGATCAGAAAAGCGATCTCGCTGACGACGTCGATGAAACGAAGCCCTTCGTTAAATTCAATACAGTCAAAGATGAGGATATCGTCCTTCCACCAGGCGATATTTCGTAAATGCATGTCCCCGTGACACTCCCGCACGAAGCCGAGTGCTTTGCGCTCGGTGATATCTGCACCAAATACTTCGAGCTGATTCTTGCTCCATTGTTCCAGCTCGGCAAGCTGCGCTAATCGCGCGGGGTCCTGAAGAGAGCTGCGGATATGCTCGAAATTCTCCACCACCGTTTTCCGAACATGTTCTGCTCCTCCCCACTCGCTGTTCTTTTCAGCAGAGTCGGCTGACAGATGAAAATGCGCTACTTTCTCAGCCAGTCGGGCCATAATTTCATCGGTAAGCCCTTTTTCTGCGGGTAAACAGTCGAGCTGTGCTGATTGCGGGAACTGGGCCATTTTCACCGCATATTCGATGGCGGGACCGGTTCCGTTCAGCTCTATGTGCTTTTTTGAGCCACTGATTTTCACCAGTTCCAGGTATAAATGCGGCGCCAGCCGGCGATTCAAGCGTAACTCTTCGAGACAGTTGAAACGCCGTTTTTCAAGGGATGAGAAATCAAGAAAACCAAAGTTGAGCGGCTTCTTGATTTTATAGGCGAAGTCTCCGGTGAGAATGACCCAGGAAATGTGGGTTTCGATCACCTCGAAACAGTGTACCGGATGATCGTAGAGCCCCGGATCCTGCAGTAAGCCGATCAGCCATCCTTGCTCTGATGAAGAAGCATTCACTCGAGTTCACCCGTGCGTGAAAAAAGAGATATCTTCCCTGCATCTATGTCAAAATATAATCATTTTTTATTCCGGATGTTTGCCGGTTCAGAAAATTATCCGGTATACAGAGCGAAGATGAATCTACTCCAGGAGTTTTGTAGATGAGAATCGGCAGTTTACATGAGTGACGGCTTGCGCTTGCGCGATCTGCTGGTAATCTTGCCGATAATGATGCCGAGAAGAAGAACGCCTCCACCGGCGAGAAACCAGCTGACTCGTTCATCGTTTATCAACTTTTCGTTTTCCCTGGCAAGGATGGTGAGTTTCTCTTTGATTGCTTTGTTTTCGCCGGTAACGTCTGTCAGTTGCTGTTTGATTTCGATTACATTGGCGGTATCTTTTCTCAGTTTTTCAAAAGAGGCGGCGATCGCAGCTTTTTCTGTCTGGGTTGCTTGCAGGGTCTGCTCTGTTTCCATAAGCGTCTGGCTGAGCTCATTGAGCTTTTGACTGCTCTGCTGTTCCTGTATAACCAGTTTCTCCTCGTTCTGCCCCTGCTGCAGCTTCAGCGCTTCGTTTTCCCTGGTTAATTCTTCAACAACCTGGGTCAGCGGGGGTTCATCACTGAGAAACCGGGAGAGAATCCACCCTTGCTTATCATTGTCCAGACGGACCAGGCTGTAGGATTCGCCCCGCTCGATGACTTCCACCCGGGTACCGTCGGTGACCAGCGCAATAATCTTGTAATCTGTTCCCTGGCCTCGTCGTACCGGAATTTCTGAGCTGGGAATAACATACTGGCTTTCAGCCCGGAGCAGAGAAGGCAGGGAGGGAACTATGACGAGCTGCAGAAAGATTGCTATCAATACTGCTGCCGGCGCACATGAGGTTAGACGCTGAGCGCGTTGGGCTATTGATTTCGGTTGACCTTGTATCATAAGAAAGAGACCCGGGGTTGATGAGTGCTGTTATGGAGTTTGAGTGTCTGGAACATTTCACGATCCTCTGTCCGGTGATTGCCTAATCAGTGCCAATCTACTCCTAAAAAACTATTCGGACAAGATTGTTGCGCAATTGATTTTATATTTTGCCCTGCTCTGTTCTGTTTTTATCTGCTCGTAAGAGCAGATTTTTCGTTAGATGGCCGGTTTTCGTCTGGTTGTCCCTGAGATAGGTCGCGATCTTGTCGGCGATATGATCATACCCCTTGTTGTTCGGGTGTCCCATGTCAAGATAGAAGTCGGCAAAATGGGGCAGGAAGTCATCGAACAGCGGTATCAGGTGGCAGTTGCTCATTGTTTCGGCAATGGTTTTCAGCTGGTTGTTGTAGCGTTGTATCGCTTCATTTCTGTATGTTTCATGGTGCGGTATCGTTTCGGGAAGGATAACAACCCTGTTGCCGCACTGGTTGATCATGGAAAGAAAATTTTCCCGGTATTCGGCCTCCGGTACAACCTGCACCTGGCCGAATCTGTTATTGAGTCCCATCTTTCTGCAGGTTTTTTTGTACTTCTTGACAATGCTCCTCAGCTGTTTGCGAAAAAAGTTGTCCGGATAGTAGGGTATATAAGGGGAGTACTTGAAAGTGAAATAGGCATCAACGAGGCCAAACTGAAGCAGAATGCAGTCGTAATCTCGAGATAAATTGTGGCTGAGCAGAATCCGTCCCTCTCTGCTCGTGGACATGGCCAACCCTTTATTATTCACCGGTACGTCAAGCATCGCCGCTATCTTCTCCGGATAGCTGTTTTTAAAACATTGCTCAACCCCGAGCATGATACAGTCGCCAACTGCAAGAATCCTGTTCATTGTTTGATTCCGTATGGTTTTTTCATTGGTCAAACGATGATGAACTACGTAAAAACAGAATCGATCGCTAAGGAAAAATTTCGATAAACAAGAAGTGGTGTTTTTTCAAGTGCGAAGGCATACATATGGTATGTCGAGTGCTTGAAAAAGTGCCACGACGCAGTAGATCGGACTTTTTACGACGCCATCAAACGATGGCATCGTACCATATCCAGATGATTTCAGCAGGCCCGATGATTGCTGGAGACCGCTATCCTCTGCAATGGTCATGATTTTTTTCGATAGGAGCCTGCAGATTTGAGCGGCTGTAATAATTCAGGGAAAAAACATGGTCCCCGGGGTGGATTTAACGATGTTCAAGGTTATTGTTACCCGACGAAAGGTGGAAGAAGCAGATCATCGCGGCAGATTGAATCGCGGCAGAGCGATTCAATCTGCCGTTTGACAGGAACAAAGGAGAGAGAAGAGATGCAGTGGCTGGTTGTGCTTGATTCGCTTGAGGGACTGAATCCAAAGACCGATACCTCCCTTGCTTTGATTAATCAGGGAAGAAAAAGTGATCTCAGGGTCGATACCGCAACAATTGATAAGCTGTTTTTTGACAGAGGGGCCTCCGTTGTTGCCCAGGATTCAAGCGGCGCGGAACAGCACCGCAAGCTGGACGATTATGATCTGATCCTGATGCGCAAGGAGCCTCCCTATGATATGGCTTTTCATTATGCGACACAGCTGCTCTCGCTGTCGGCTACCCTGGTTGTCAACGATCCGTCGGCGCTCCGTGATTTTAATGAAAAACTGATAACCCTGCCTTTTCACCAATACATGCCGGCGACCCTGGTAAGCTCCAGCGTGGATCAGATCCTTGAATTTTTCGGACAGCATGGTGGCGGCATTATCAAGGCGCTCGACAGTTTTCAGGGAAAATCGGTGCAGCAGGTGAGCTCAGCGGAGCGGAAACTGATAGATCAGTTTACCGCCGGCGGGTCGCGGCCGGTTATGGCCCAGGAGTTTCTCGACTCGGTGTATGATGGGGATAAGCGGGTGCTGATGCTCGGAGAAAAGTGCATTGGCGCATCCCTGCGGCGGCCCAAAGAAGGGTATCACGCCAATTTTGCCATGAGCGATGCGCTGGCGACCACGCTTACCGCCAGGGAGCAGCAGATTGTCAATGAACTCGGACCCTGGCTGGTGGCCCGCGGGATCCATTTCGCAGGGCTCGATTTTATCGGTGAAACGCTGACAGAAATCAATATTACCTGTCCGACCGGCGTCATGCAGGTATCACAGCTTGAGGGAAGAAACCTGGCCCAGGAGATGGTCGACTATTTTACTGCTCTCTGCAGTCCGGGAACCTAAAAGGCGCTGTATGAAGGCTCTGGAAATAGACAATCTTTACAAACGCTACAGCGGCGGTGTTCAGGCACTCGACAACATCTCGCTCACTGTCGGCGAAGGTGATTTTTTCGGACTGCTCGGCCCGAATGGGGCGGGGAAGACAACGACGATCGGCATTATCACCTCCCTGGTAACAAAGACCGCCGGTTCGGTAAAAATTTTCGGCATCGATATCGACGTTGACTTTTCTGCGGCTAAACGGCTCATTGGTGTTGTGCCGCAGGAGTATAATTTTTCAATTTTCGAAAAAGTTCAGGATATCGTCTGTCAACAGGCAGGTTATTATGGAATTCCACGGCAGCAGGCCAGGCGGAGTTGTGAGAAATATCTGCGCAAGCTCGGCCTCTGGGAAAAAAGAAATGTTTCCGCCCGTGAACTTTCCGGAGGCATGAAGCGGCGCCTGATGATCGCCCGCGGCCTCGTGCACGAGCCCCGCCTGCTTGTCCTTGATGAACCGACGGCCGGAGTGGATGTTGAGCTGCGCAGGGGCATGTGGGAATTCCTGGAAGAATTCAACTCGTCGGGAAAAACCATCATCTTAACCACTCATTACCTGGAAGAAGCAGAACGGCTCTGCGACCGGATCGGGATCATCGCTGACGGGAAACTGATCGAAAACACCAGCAAGCGTGAGCTCTTGAGAAAACTTGATAAAGAGACCTTTGTCCTTGATACCAGGGAGTCCGTGACTGAATTGATTCCTCTTGAACCGTTCCAGTTTTCTGTCGTCGATGACACGACCATTGAAGTGACCCTCGGAAAAGAGGAATCGCTCAATCATCTCTTTGCGCACCTCAGCAGCCAGAACATCGTTATTGAAAGTATGAGGAACAAGAGCAACCGGCTCGAAGAGCTGTTCCTGGAGCTGGTGGAGTGATGAGTCCAAATCTTATTTCATTGCTCAGCATTACCCGAAAGGAGTCGACCAGAATCTTTCGCATCTGGGTTCAGACCCTGGTTCCGCCTGTTATCACGATGACCCTTTACTTTATCATCTTCGGGCGGCTGATCGGCTCCCAGCTGCGTGATGTCGGCGGTTATGACTACATGACTTTTATTGCCCCGGGACTGATCATGATGTCGATCATAACCAATTCCTATACCAATACGGTTTCAAGTTTTTTCAGTGCAAAATTCCAGCGCAATGTCGAGGAGCTGCTGGTGAGCCCGACGCCAGACTCCGTCATTGTTCTTGGCTATGTCTCCGGGGGAATGGTCCGTGGTCTCTGCGTCGGTCTTCTGGTGTCTTTCGTCAGCCTGTTTTTTACCGGAATACCGATGTTTAATATCGGTTATGTGATACTTTTTGCCATTTTGACAAGTTTTGTTTTTTCGCTTGCCGGAATGATCAACGGTATTTTTGCCCGAAAATTTGATGATATCTCCATTATTCCCACGTTTGTCATCACGCCGCTCACCTATTTTGGCGGGGTGTTTTATTCGATATCCCTGCTGCCTGACTTCTGGCAAACATTATCCCGGGTAAATCCGATTGTCTATATGATTGACGGATTCCGCTACGGTTTCCTGGGAATTTCAGATATTCCCGTTGTCTCAGGAATCGGCATGCTGCTGCTTTTTTCAGTCGTGCTGTTTTCCGTCAATCTCTATCTGTTGAAAAAAGGTATTGGGATTCGAAGCTGATCGGTTTTGCATGGTAACAGGAACAATCAACCAGGTGCACAGATGATTCAACTCTATTTATGGGACAGCTGTCCATTCTGCAGAAAAGTCAGTATGGCCGCAGCCGAACTTGGTCTCGTCGAAGGGGAGGATTTTGAGGTTATCCCCGCCGGTCCCGGGACAGCGGGGCAATCAGCTGTTGAGGCGCGGGGCGGCAGCCAGATGGTGCCGTTTCTTATCGATGGTCAGACCGCCATGTATGAGAGTGATGACATCATTGCCTATCTCAGGGGCAGGAGCGGTGGCGGAAAAAGCTGAAAAGTATCAAGCTGAAGGGCACGATTCGACAGGCTCTTAGGCGTGGCAGGGACGCTGCTGGGGATTGCTGTCACTGTTGCGGGAGCGGAGTATTCTTTGTCGCAGCAGGCTGATCAACCGCGGCTCTTTCCGGGCCCGCCATGCAGCGTGCATGACAATGATGTGGAATATTTCGATCAGCTCTTTTTCTGTTACGCTGATGAAACGATCTGATAAATGCTTCTCGGTCATGGAGGTAAAAAAGCGCAGCGCCCTGCCGCAGTCGGTGCTCCAGAAACCATTGTCAGCCGTTGTGTTGCCACTGTTTTTTATGATCTCGTCGATTTCGAGCTGAATTTCAGGCTGCAGGCAGCGCTTTGCTGCATCGATGGCTACATCCAGATCAGCGAATGATCGCCTCTCTATCTGGTAGCTGACCAGTTCGGCAAAATTCTTTCCGCACATGGCCAGAGCCAGCTGTCGAATCGAAATTGAGGACATCCGTTCCCCGTAGACACCATTTTCCCGTTAAAAACCACCATCTGGCCAAGATTAACTTGCAAGTATTATTCCCGACATGGGATGTATTTATTGTATGGTATTACAGAGGGTTAACGGTGCAGGGAAAACCGAATAAGAGCTATTTTCTAAATAACTGGAAAAAAAGTTCTGCTTTCCCGGAAATTTGCTTCATCCGGATAATGTGTACCTGAAACAGGAATGCGTCTACTGGATGTCCCCCTTTTGGTGCCGGCGAGCAGCGGAGCTGGTGGCGGAATAAGGCGCCAAACCTGTCTCTGAGTGTCAGCGGGTTTCCCGTCCCGTCACTGGCGAGCTACGGGCATATGATGGACAACGGTGTGATGATTAAAGCAAAACAGCTACTCGTTTACCGGAAGAGCCGGAAATTTTTATAAATTGTGAATTCGTTTTTCATTCTCGGTCGTGCCGATCATGATCAGCTCGTCCGTTTCTGTTATTTCAAAATCCGGTTCCGGGCTGATTATCATTTTTTCCTGCCGTTTGATGGCGAGAATCGAACATCCTGTTTTTTCACGTATGGTGCTGTGCTTGATTGTTTTACCGCCAAACTGAACCCCGGCAATAATGGACAATACCGCGAGGCCTTCGCTGAACAGGGAAATTCCATCCGGCTGGAGGATCTGATAGATCGTTCCGGCCCCAAGCGATGCATAGCTCATGACCAGGTCGGCACCGGCCATGTGCAGTTTCGAAACATTACGTTCAAGTGTAGAACGGCTGATAATCTGGATGTCCGGGCGCAGTTGCCGACAATAGAAGGTGAGATAAATATTCATTTCATCACTGTGGGTCGTGACAATCACCGATTTGGCCGTTTCGATACCGGCTGCTTTGAGGATAGAGATATCAGCCGCGTCGCCGATAATGAAATTGTTGATATCGCCCCCCCCCTCTGCCCTGATCGTTCGTTTTTCAACGATTCGATAATGCACGCCATGTTGGGCGAGTGTTTCGGCTGCCGCATGGCCGACACGCCCGCCCCCGAGGATGACGACCTGCACTTCGTCCTCTTTCTGGAGTCTCTTTACCATGTATTTCTGGTCAAAGGATGCCAGCTGCCTTGATGACCCGGCCAGCATGAGAATGGATTTCGGGGTGATTACGGTATGGGGTGAGGAGGCGATAAACTTCCCCTCCTCCATAATGCCGATAACGGTTACCCCGGTCTGCTGCCTGATGTTTGCCTCGGTCAATGATTTACCGACCAACTCCGTATCAAGAGCGGTCATTTCAGAAATAAGAATATCGTTGAATCTGCCGATGATATTGGTCGTCATCCCGACGCCGAGTGTTCTCCGGCTCAAAGATTCTCCGAGCATCTTCATGAACTGGAATACCTGAATATTTCCTGAAAATTCAAGAATATCTATCGAGTGTTCGTGGTCTGCGTTGGTGATGATCGGCACATCCCGATTCACTTCGCGTATGGTAAAAGAGAGATTGGTATTGGTCAGGTCGTCATTGGTGATCACGGCCATCGCCGCGTTTTCAATCCTGAGCGCCCGGTACGTTGAAGGCCGGTCAGGCTCTCCGACAACAGTCCGAAATCCCTGATCAATCAATTCATTTGCCAGCCTGAGATCTGCGGTGACAAAGACATAGGGGATGCCCTGTTTATCAAGGCGTTCGATGAGCCTGGTGGTGATCGGGTCAAAACTGGTCATGATGACATGACCCTTGAAATCCTCGGGCAGTTCTCGCGGGGTGTGTGCTTTTTCCTGGGCTTCCAGCCAGGGGGCATAAAAGAATTGTATAAAAGTGAAGGGCAGCAGTATCAGCAGGAAAAGGATGCCGGAGAGCAGCACAACCATGGTAAACAGCAGCCCGATGTCGGTGTGAAAGGTAATATCCCCAAAACCAAGGGTCGACATCACGGTCATGGTCCAGTAGATCCCGGTAATCCAGCTGTAATAACGGCCTTCATAGGTCATCAACAGATGAAACAGTACCGAGTAGATGCAGATAATTACTCCCAGAAAAACAAAAAACTTCCAGAGCATGCCAAAGTTTCGCCGGGTAGTCTTGTTCTGGAGAAAATAGATCAGTTGCGACGGGATGGTTTTCATAGCAATGAAGGAAATGGTTGATTGACAAGCATATGTGTACGCCAGGTTGGACTGCTGCAACCGTAAGAAACTGTAATCGTTCTGTTTTAATGGATTTCTTGTTTTTGAATAAAAGAACTATACCATAATGATTTGAAATTTCGTACTCTGTCTTGAGTATTGTCGTTCATTGTGTTCTTTTTCATGGGAACGGCAGTAAACAATAGGTTGTCCCAATCGAATGTTCCATCTGTCAACTCTGGTGGGTGATGATGAAATGCCGAGCAGCAGGCCTCAGAACACTTGGCAGTATGACCGTAAGCGTCCTTTTGCTTTCCATCTTGTCGTGCTCGACTCCCGATCCCTATAAAATCGGCTTTCTGGGGAGTTTAACCGGCGGTGTCAGCGAGATCAGCATTGCCGCAAGAAATGGCGTTATCCTGGCAATTGAGGAGATGAACAGAAAGGGCGGTATTCATGGACGCAGGGTAGCGTTGTTGATCATGGATGATAAAGGGAACCCTGAGAACGTCATGAGAAGTATGGAGTATTTTGCTGATGAGCGTGTTGTCGGCGTTGTCGGACCGGTGACCGCGGAAATGGCTCGGGTCGCTGCACCGCTTGCTGAGCTGAAGAAAATGGCGATGATCAGCCCCACTGCAAACAGTGTCGATTTCCCAGACCGGGGAGACTTTTTTTACCGGGTTTCTCCGGCTGACAGAAGTGAGGCGCAGATGCTTGCGGAGCTGGCTTTTCAGACAAGAGGATATCGCTCTATCTCAATACTCTACGATTTGACCAACCGGGAGTTTGCCGAAAACCGGGTACGATATTTCAGCGCTTTCATTGAAGCGCTGGGTGGTTCGATTGTTCAGACGACCTCATACACAACCAGGGACGATACCGACTTTGGCCTGCTCGCTACCCAGGTCTCAGAGGGTAATCCCGATGCCGTTTATCTTCTTGTATCGACGTCCGACCTGGCCCAAATCTGCCGGCAATTAAAGAAACAGGGACATGATACCCCGGTGCTGACAAATGGCTGGTCGGTCACACCGGAGCTTATTCGTCAGGCTGGTGGGGCGGTCGAGGGACTGGAATTTTTCCAGACCTATGATCTTGGCAGTACGGTTGAGGTGTACCGGAATTTTCTCAAGAATTATGAAAATCGCTTTCACCGGGAGCCTGCATATGGTGCACTCTATGGGTACGAGTCGGCAAAGATCGTGCTGAGCGGACTGGAACAGCTGAAAAAGAAAAAGACTGTCGGGCAGGTTATCCGCGAGATCAGCGTTTTTCAGGGATTGCAGGACACCATTGCCTTCAATCGGCAGGGTGCGGCCGAGCGGGCGCTGTCTCATAAAAAGATCGAGAACGGTTCTGTCATCACGGCTGGCGGGGGGTAGAGCGGTGAATGTCACTGTTCTTTAACAGGTGCAGAGAATAAAGAGCAATCAGTATCGCCAGCAGCACCGCGTACCAGGGAAACCAGCTGATGGTCTCCCGAAAAGCCTCATTCTCAACGAGCTCGGGGAGCAAATCCGGATTGGCTTGATGAGCGGCACCGCGCTGAATCTGCATGAGCAGCGCAAAGAGTATGCCGATGAGACCATAGGCCAGATTGAAAGCCATTCCCTTGAAGCTCAGCACGGTTGCCCGCTGTTTCGAGGAGGTGACCCGGTTCAAATAATGGCTGGTGAAAAAGGAGGTTAACTGCAGGCCGACCGTCACCAATGCAATGGGGAGAATACCGAAGTAGGGGACAAAGCCGGTGAGCCCCCAGAGGGCCAGAAAGGAGATGAGCCCCAGCCAGAGACAGTTCTGCTGCGGGCTGAATCTTTCCACCATATGCTCGGCAACCCGGGGAATCAGCAGGCCGAGCAGAGAGAGCAGGGCCATGATCAGCCCGAAACTCGCTTCCGGCAGCAGTATCAGTCGAAAATACTGGCTGGTCAGGGTGATCATCAGGCGCAGGACGTGATCGTACATCATCCCGAAAAGAATGATTGCCATGGCAAAGGGAGTTTTCATGATCCACAAACCCGCCTGCCAGGTTAGCCTGCCCGCCTGCAAGATGTTTGCCAGGGAAAACTGGTGAGAACCCGGTTCCCCTTCATCCCCGGTTTCCTTGAGTCCAAGTGTTGTCCAGAGGGAAAGAAAAGCAAGAACCAGGGTGAGGTAGACCGGGAAGCGCATGCTCACTTGCTGGGAAACCGTCACCTCCATACCCAGTAGTGCCAGCAGTCTATTCACCATTTCCGGATCATAGAGCATCGCTCCTGCTGTCATCGAGAGGATTCCTGCCAGAGCCTTGAGGCGCATCTGCACACTCAAAACCTGCGGCCAGTGTTCCGGGTTGCCGTTCTCTACCAGAGAATCATAGGCAATCGCCTCATCTGCCCCGCTCGCCATGGCCTCTGCCAGGCCGCTCACTATGCGATTAATAAGAAAGGCCCAGAAAACCACGGTGATCGAGCTGATCGGCACAAAAGCAATGACACTGATCTCGACGATCATCAGCACCGAGGTGAGAACCAGCAGCCGTTTGCGGCCGAGAAGATCGGCGAGTGCGCCTGAGGGGAC
Source organism: uncultured Desulfobulbaceae bacterium (assembly GCA_965366875.1). GTDB lineage: Bacteria > Desulfobacterota > Desulfobulbia > Desulfobulbales > Desulfocapsaceae > MADRE3. Next base: position 12,465 of record CBDUGK010000017.1, read on the forward strand.
TTCAGAGCAGACGATGGTGATCGCCCAGACCGTGTTTAACAGGGCAAACTGTTCGATGGTCAAGCCATAATCGAGAAAAAGAATGGTGAAAACCGGATAGTAGAAGCGCGCATTAAAAAATATCCTGAAGGCGATAAAAAGGCGGATATTCCTGATGGTAAATGGGGATGTGGCTTTCATGGGGTTCCTGTCTTCCAGTAAGGCGTCATCAGGAGCCCTGCATGCTCAGTCGTTTCTCAAGCCGGTGCACCCATAACGACAGAGTAAGGCAGAGCAGCAGATACATACTGGTGATGGTAAGCCACACCTCGATCGTTACCTGGGTCGATGACATAACCTGCATCCCCTGGAAGGTGAGCTCCTGAATTGATATTATCGAGACGATTGAGGAATATTTTATCGTGTTGATGAACTCATTGGCCAGCGGCGGCAGCATCAGGCGCAGGGCCTGCGGCAGGATGACCAGCCGCATCTGCTGCAGACGGTTGAGGCCAAGCGCGCGGGAGGCTTCCCACTGTCCGATATCAATTGCCTCAATACCGGCCCTGACAATTTCAGTGATATAGGCACCCTGAAAAATACCGATGGTGATTGTCCCTGAAAGAAAGGCAACAAACAACTCCGGTGGGGCGGCAAAAATATTCAACCAGTAACTTCCTTTTTCAGAGAGGCTGCGAACAAAGGTCTCAGCGCCGATGGCCGGCAGAACCTGGTCACTGACAAAGAAGTAAAAGATAAACACCAGGACAAGCGGCGGGGTGTTGCGTATCAGCTCAACGTAGGTCCGGGCGCAGAGTTTGAAGAACAGCCGCCTGGAGGTCCTGGCAAGTCCCATGAGCAGGCCGAGAATTGCGGCCAGCAGCATTCCCCAGGCAGAAAGCCGGATCGTGGTGAAAAGTCCTTCAAGCAGGACATTTGCCGTCCACCTTCCGCTCTCACTGTCAAAGCGGACGAGATAGGTTGGTATGATCGCCCAGTTCCAATTGTAGTTGAGCGCAAAGGCAAGCCGATAGATGATGAACAGCAACGCGCCCGCCAGAGCGACGACCAGAAACATATCAAGCACGGTAAGCCGGTAGCGGGGTCTGTCCATGAGAAGGCGGCAGCAGGAGGGCGACGCTGCCGCTCTGTCTGAGTGGCAGCGTCCTCAGGGTTATCCTGGGTAACGGGGAGTATAATCTTTGGGTTATTCGACCTGGTCGGCCCATTCCCGTGTTTCAAACCAGTAATCGTGGCGTTCTTTGAGCCATCCCTCAAGCCATACCCCGGTAATCCATGAATTGAAAAATGCCAGAGAATCCGGGTCTCCCTTGCGCAGGGCAAAGCCGATCGGCTCCTTGGTAAACGTTCCCTTGAGCGGCAGGTAGAGGGTGTCGCTATATTGCAGGGCTTCGTATGCCGGTCTGGGAGCAGAACCGACAACCGCATGGACATTGCCGTTTCTCAACTCCTGGTAGGTCTGGGTTTCATTTTCAAACATGCGCAGCGTGGCGTTGGGCAGGTACTTCTGGGCTGCGGCGACCGCAGAAGTCCCAAGCTTCACCGCTACCTGGACGTCTTCTTTGTTGAAATCTTCAAGGGATGAAAATCCTTCCGCTTTCTCTTTGTGGGCGACAATGGACATTCCCGAGAAATCATAGGGCTGCGTGAAGTTGACCTTCAATGCGCGCTTGGGCAGGATACCCATGCCGCCGATGATCACGTCGAATTTTCCGGTCAACAGCGCCGGAATGATTCCAGACCAGGCGGTCGGTACGAATTCGACCTTCACCCCCATATCTTCGGCAAGTCGGGTCGCCACATCGATTTCAAAGCCGATAAATGTACCGTTCTTGTCTTTCATTGCCCATGGCTGGAAGGTGTCCATGCCGACACGCAGAACGCCGTTTTTGACAATCTTTTCAACAGTGCTCTCCTGGACCAGCTGCTGCTGGAGGGTTGCCGCCGGGGCCGCCTGGGCAGACAGTGATAGTGCCAGCAGGAAAATGAAAAAAACATGTAAACGTCTGATACTTGTAACCATATAATCCTCTCCGTGAATAATCTGTTGAGTCAGTGAAGTGATACGTGATAGGGTGTCGGCTCATCAGGAAATCTTGAGCCGTTTTTCCAAAAACGTTACAAAAAAGGACAGGGTAACTGTAATCATCAGATAGAGAATGGCAACGGTAAACCATATTTCAAAGGTAAGAAAAGTTTCAGAAATCAGGGCTTGTGCCCGCATGGTCAGGTCATAAATTGCGATGGTCGAGACGAGTGCCGAATCCTTGATCAAAGATATTGCCTGGCTGGTAAGCGGGGGCAGAATCGTGCGGATCGCCTGGGGAAGAATAATGAGCCGGTAGATATAGCTTTTTTTCATGCCAAGGCTTGCTGCGGCTTCAATCTGGCCCTGGTCCACCGAGAGCACGCCGGATCTGAAAATTTCGGAGGCGTAGGCACCTTCAAAAAGACTCAAGGCAAGCACCGCTGAGGGAAAACGTTCCAGCCCGAAGAGTGGTCCGATCACAAAATAGATAAAGAAGAGCTGAATCAGCAGGGGCGTGTTTCTGCTCAACTCCAGATAAATCCTGGCAATGAAACGAGCAACGGGTGAGTGAGACAGCCTGAAAAGAGCGGTAACCAGACCGATAATAAAGGCGAAAACAAGGCTCAGCGCCGAAATTTTTATTGTTACTCCGAGGCCGAGGAGCAGTGGCCCGGGCTGAATGCCATCCGCCGTGGATTTGAGAATAAGCGGTGGGATCTGATACCAGGACCAGTGATAGCCAAGATTTTCTATGGAGCGCAGCGAGAGCCAGCTCAAAAAGAGGAGCAGGCCGATAAACTGAACAATATCAAACAGCGGTGAGCGCAAGAACCCGGCGCTTCGCCCTGTTGTCTGAGGGGGGTGGTCAGCTGACATGCCCGGGATCGTTAACCGTTACGCTTTTCCGCGCGCTGTTCTCTGACCATTTCGGTAATCGTGCGGAAATCGATTTTCCCGCTGCCCATCTTCGGCAGTTCATCGAAGAAAATAAACTGTTTCGGCAGTGCTATTTTGGGAAGCTGATCCGCCATCTGCTTAAGAATTGCTTTTTCATTGATCTTCCCGGTGACAACGGCGACGATCCGGGCACCTTTGGTGGAGTCGGGAATCTCTACTACACAGCAATGGGCATCGTCGGGAAGCAGGCTGTCCAGCACCGATTCGATCTTGATGAGTGAAACCATTTCTCCGCCGATTTTGACGAATCGCTTGATTCTGCCGACGTGCCAGAGATAGCCGTCCTCGTCGATATTGCCCATGTCTCCGGTGTCATACCATCCATTGCGGATATGCAGAGAGGTCTGTTCAAAATCATCGAAGTACCCTTTCATGACGTTGTCGCCCTTCACCAGTATCCTGCCGTCCTGGCCTGGACCGCATTCCTCGCCTGTTTCATAGTTCTCGATTCGTACCTGGACATCGGGGATTGGTTTTCCGACACTGCCTGGACGATTGTCTTCGGGCGAGTTTGCTGATATGACCGGAGAGCATTCGGTTGCTCCATAGCCTTCATAGAGTGTCTGCTTATGCTTCTCCTGATAGGCTTCACGCAGCGAGTCCGGGCATTTGTCCGCACCGACCAGGGCAATGCGCAGTGAATCAAAATCACCCTTTTCAGATTTTTTCAGGTATCCCCAGAAAAAGCTCGGGGTGCCGACCATAAGTGTTGCCTTGTGGTCCCTGACGATTTCACAGATCTTCCTGTATTCAAGCGGGTTGGCATAGGTCAGGATAGTGTCGCCATGGTACAGCGGAATCCACAGGTTGACGGTGAGTCCAAAGACATGAAAGTAAGGCAGTGAGGAGAGAAACGTGTCGCTGCCGTTGAAATTGTAGCGCTTGCTGGCCGAGAGGATGTTGGCGTTGATATTTCTGTGGGTCAGCTGTACCGCTTTCGGGTCTTTTTCACTGCCGCTTGTGAAAAGGATAACTGCAGAATCATCGTCGCTGCCTCCGCGGACCAGTTTCTTGATAACGGCTGCAGGCAGCTTTGATAGCAGCGCGGCCTTCACTTTCTGCAGTCCGCTCAAGCGCTCCATGATGTCTTCGATATAGATCATCCCTTCGACAAATGGACAGTTGATTTTTTCCAGCAGGGCACGCGAGGTGATAATGGTGTGAAAGTCACATTTGCGCTGGGCGTAGGTGGCATTGTGCTCGGCCCCGGTGGAATAGTTGATCATGACCGGAATTCTGCCGCTCATCAGAAGAGCGATGTTGGTCAGAATACAGCCCGCCGAGGTGGGCAGCATGACCCCGATAAAGCCCCGGTCGTATTTTTTGAAAACATTTGCTAAAAGCAGGGAGGCCAGGAGGGCACGGCTATAGGAAACTTCTTTGTTGGTCGTGAAATCATGAATTGCCAGTTTGTCGCCGACTCTCTTGGCGACATCAATGAAGTGATGATGCAGCAGCATGATAAACCCCCGGTTTGAGTGTCAGATAACAGTGCTTACTGTCCGGCCCAAAGTCAACGACGTACGATGTGAGGCTCTGAGTACCATGTTTGCCCTGATTTGGCAAGAAACGGGAGACCTGCATCTGCGCTCGTTTACGGAAGAGTCAAAAAAAACCGCAGGGAAAAAACGTGACTGATGGTGAACAGGCAGGATAACCGGATTGTTACGGGGTTTGTTCACTGGAGCAGTTCTCTGGCAATTTCTTTTTTCACCTGTATGCCCAGTTCCGGAAAACAGCTTGCCTGTGATACCAGGTTACCCCGGCCTCTGCTTAACTTGTTCATTGCCCTGTCATAACTGTCCCTGGTGGTGTCGAGCTGGGTGCCGAGCCTGTCCATATCCTCAATAAAGCCGCGCAGTTTGTCATAGAGAAGGCTTGCCCGGTTGGCAATCTCGACGGCATTGCGGTTCTGCCGTTCAAGCTGCCAGATATGCTCGATGATCCTCAGGGTGGCGAGCAGGGTTGTCGGGGTGACAATGATGATCTTGCGGGAATACATTTCGGCAATGAGTGATTCCTCTGCCTGGATAGCGGAGATAAAGGCTGCATCGATGGGCACGAACATCAAGACGAAATCAAGTGATTGCAGTCCCTTCAGCGAGCTGTAGTCCTTGGTGCTCAGTGTCTTGATATGATTTTTCAGGGCCAGCAGATGCTCTTTCATGGCCTGTGACGCCTGCTCCGACTTGTCGGCACAGACGTAGCGTGACCAGGCAGAGAGTGAGACCTTGGAATCAATAACGATATCCTTGCCGTCCGGCAGATGAATAATGATGTCTGGCTTGTAGAGGCGGTTGCTGCTGTCACGTATCCCCTTCTGGGCATCATACTCATGACCCCTGCGCAGCCCTGACTGTTCCAGCAGTTTTTCCAGCACCAGTTCTCCCCACGCTCCCTGGGTCTGGCGATTGCCTGCGATTGCCTGGGAGAGGTTTCGGGCCTCCTCATTGATCTGCTGGTTCAGGGTTCGAAGGTGGAGGAGTTCCTGTTTCAGCGATGCCCGCTCTTTGGTCTCTTCAACAAAGATCGTATCCACACGGTCCCGGAATGAATCGATCTGTTCCTTGAATGGCCGGAGCAGGATATCCAGTTTTTCGCTGTTCTGGGATGAAAATGTCCGGCTCTTTTCATCGAAGATCTGTTGTGCCAGATCTCTGAACTGCAGTTTGAGTTCGGCAGACGCCGTCTCAAGCTGGTTTTCTCTTTCCAGCCGATACTGTTGTTCAAATTTCAGCCGTTCCTCAAGAAGCGAGTGAGAGAGCAGCAGCGACTGGTATTTCCGTTTCCACCTGGAGGCCAGCAGTCCGAAAATGATAGAGGCCAGTCCGAGGATGGCTGCCGGGGCGATGGCCGGCAGCTGCTGGCTGGACAGCAGTTTGATCTGATTGAGGAGCTCTGCGAGCATGGCTTCCCGGTTATGAAATTGGTTTCATTAACAATGCTGATCAGGTTAGGACCGCTTTTGTGGATAGTAATGTAGCAGGATCCAGGCTGAAAAGAAAGTGCGATACCCGACGGGGCTGCAGAAAATATAGGGATAAGAGGCTCGGGGAAGAGAGCTTTTTTTATCAGCCGGGAGGCCAGCGCATCGGCCTGCCGCCGAGGATATGCATGTGGATATGAAAAACCGTCTGCCCTGCACCGGCTCCATTGTTGAACACCACCCTGAAATCGTCGCCGATACCATGCTCTGCTGCCAGTTGTGCACCGAGGCGCATTATTTTGCCGATCAGCTTTTCATCCGCTTCCGTTACATCTGAGGGTCCAACCAGATGCTTTTTCGGAATGACCAGGAAGTGTTTCGGAGCCTGGGGCGCAATGTCCCAGAATGCCAGCAGATCATCGTCTTCATAGAGTCTGTCGGATGGGATCTCGCCCGCAACAATTTTACAGAACAGGCAGTTGCTCATGCATCACCTCTTTCGGTGCTTTCAGGAACTCGTGGGAGCATTCTTAATGGTCATAGGTGAATGTCAGCTTGTCCTTTTTCAGGTCAATGGTGGCGATTCCGCCTCTTATCAGTTGGCCGAACAGTATCTCTTCCGACAGCGTGTCGCCGATTTCCTTCATGATCAGGCGCCTCAGCGGCCGGGCCCCGTAATCGGGGTCATAGCCTTTTCTGGCGAGCCAGTCCCGGGCACTGCTCTGCAGGCGAATACCGACTTTTTTTTCGGAGAGTTGTGTTTCAAGCTCAATGATCAGCTTATCGACAACGCATTTCATCGAGTCGATATCGAGTGAATCGAAGGTAATGGTACCGTCGAGCCGGTTCCTGAACTCGGGTGAAAATAATTTATCCACCGCTTGAGCACTTTTTCCCTTCTTGTCGCCGACAAAGCCGATGGTGTTGGCCGCCATTTCACGGGCTCCTGCGTTGGTTGTCATAATGATGATGACATTGCGGAAATCGGCCTTTCTGCCCGAGTTGTCAGTGAGCGTGGAGTGGTCCATTACCTGCAGCAGGATCGAGTAAATATCCATGTGAGCCTTTTCGATCTCATCAAGCAGCAGAACCGAGTATGGGTGTTTGCGGATGGCTTCCGTCAGCAGCCCGCCCTGGTCAAATCCCACGTAACCCGGAGGCGCCCCGATGAGTCTGGCAACGGCATGCTTCTCCATGTATTCACTCATGTCGAATCGTTCAAAGTGAACGGACAGGGCCTTGGCCAGCTGCCGCGCGACTTCCGTCTTACCGACTCCGGTCGGGCCTGCAAACAGAAAACTGCCGGTCGGCGAATCAGGATTGCCCAGGCCCGCGGATGATCGCTTGACCGCCTGGACAACCGCATCAATTGCTCTATCCTGTCCGAAGATAACGGTCTGCAGCCGTTCCTTGAGCTTCTTCAGCGAATCTCTTTCAGACGCCTTTCTTGTGCGTGCGGGTATCCGGGCGATCCGGGAAACGACCTTTTCGATATCGGAGACCTTAACCGTTGCATTTTTCCTGCCCTCAAGCCTGAACAGTGAACCCACTTCATCCATGACATCAATGGCCTTGTCCGGCAGAAAGCGCTCGTTAATATAGCGATCGGCAAGCTCAGCAGTGGCGCGGACGGCAGCCTTGGAGTAACGGATATGGTGATGTTCCTCGTAGCGTGTCTGCAGTCCCTTGAGGATGTGAAAGGTGTCCTCGACCGTCGGTTCCTCAATGTCGATTTTCTGAAATCTTCTGGAGAGCGCCCGGTCCTTTTCTATCTGGTTCTTGTACTCCTCGTATGTCGTCGAGCCGATGCAGCGCAGAATGCCCGATTGCAGGGCCGGTTTGAGCAGGTTGGAGGCATCCATGGAGCCGCCGCTGGTTGCACCTGCTCCGACAAGCGTATGCATTTCATCGATAAAGAGTATTGCATTGTCTTTTTTCTCAATCGCCGCAACAACGTTTTTCAGCCGTTTCTCAAAATCGCCGCGATATTTGGTGCCGGCCACCAGCGTACCCATGTCGAGCAGGTAAATTTCCACATCCTGCAGCAGTTCGGGAACCACGCCCTTGGCACCCTCATTGCGCGCCACCCGGTCTTCATAAATACGCAGGGCAAGTCCTTCCGCCATTGCCGTCTTGCCGACCCCGGGTTCGCCGACAAGCAGCGGATTGTTTTTTTTCCGGCGGCAGAGTACCTGCATCATGCGGCTGATCTCAGCGTTTCTGCCGATCAGCGGATCGATCTTGCCTTCGGCGGCAAGCGTCGCATAGTTGACGGTAAACTCAGCCAGGGCCTTGTCATCTTTTTGCGGTGTACCTTCCGGGCTTTCCGCGCCGTGGGGCATCTTCGGAAGCGGTGCCTGCTGCAGTCCTTCCGGCAGTTCGTGAGAGACAAAATGGACAACCGCCATCCGGCCGACGCCGATCGAGCTGAGAAAATAGACCGCGTGGGATTCCGCCTCGGAAAATATGGCAACGAGCACGTCTCCTGAATCCACCTCTTTTTTGCCGCAACTCTGGACGTGGGCAACCGCCCGCTGCAGTACCCGGTTAAAGGCAATGGTCTGGGTCGGGTCACCGCCTGTCGCGCTCGATATGGTCGGGATTTCAGCGGCAAAGAAGGCTTCAAGTTTATGCTTCAGAGTCTCAACAGACCCACCGCATTCGCTAATGATATAGGCAGTCAGTTCATCATGAAGCAGCCCGTAGAGCATGTGCTCAACAGTGACAAACTCATGATTGTAGGTTTTCGCTTCCCTGATTGCCTTTATCAGTGCGGCCTCTAATGTTTTACTCAGCATGTGTATCACTCATTATAGTATGTTACTCTTTATCCATTATTGTATGTTACTCTTTTTCCATCGTGCAGCGCAACGGGAAGCCATTCTTCTTGGCAAGTTCATGAACGATGACAATCTTGGTCTCACAAACTTCCCTGGTGAAAACTCCTGCGATACCGACGCCTTCATTATGCACATTCAACATGATTGCAGTTGCATCATGTCTGGATTTCTGAAAAATGTTTACCAGTATGGAAACAACAAACTCCATGGTTGTGTAATCGTCGTTATGGAGCAGAACCTTGAATAACGGAGGTTCTTTTGTTTCTATCACCTCTTTGGTTAGAACTGATCCCCGCAGATCACCTTTCTTTTCGGCCATTCCCGTTATAAATCTTTGTACTTAAATGGTTAATCTTCAGGACCTGATACTCTTCAATGCATAAATTATAATCCTGATCAGTCCGTTTTCAATCCTGCAATGCGCTAATTCAAGATTTGCTTGTGCTTTTGCCTGCTGTTCAGCAGTGAAATCAGGGACAGCAGTAATGTCTCCAGTACAATGGTATGCGGTATTGGTGAACCTTTCAAGCGATACTCAGCTTCGAGAACGAGGGAGAGTGTTTTTTTCAAAACAGATACTGAAAATTCGGAGGCTTTGCTGAAGCTCATAAAAAGCGCATAGGGGTGCCCTCCGAGAAGATCGGTCCACACCTCTTTTTCCTTGAGGGCAGGAAGATACTGGTTCTGGAAACTGTTAGCATTCATATTTCTCATCCATGGGGGGTCTGAGCTGAGCATAAGGGATCGAAAAATGAGCAGTTTCCTGAAATAGTTACGGATTGAGGCAAGGACGGCAAGGCTGTGAATGCCGTCTTGTATCAGGTTGTTGAAGATAGAAAGGCTTGCTGCCCTGTCTTTGTTGCCGAGGGCTTCGGTCAGTTGAAAAATGGCATCTTCCCTGGTCCTTGCAACCATCAGCTCAATATCGCCGAGTGAAATTTTCTTTCGCTCGTCCGCAAAAAGGGCGAGCTTCTCTACCTCCATGACCACGGCTACGGGATGAAAACCGACACGTTCAAAAAGAAGCTCAAGCGCCCGCGATTCAATGGTCTTGTCATAGTGTGCCAGTGTTGTCGCGACCATCTCCTGGACAATCTCTTTCTGCTCGCGGACAGCATGGCGTGAGGAACCGGGGGCGACGCTGCAGTCGATAATTTCTCCGTATTTTTTTATGGAGGAGTAGAGTTTTTTGCGTTTATCGATGTTTTCGCTGGTCAGCAGTAAAATGTTATTAACCGGCAGTCCGGCTTCAATTGCCGCAACAAAACGATCTGCAGCCGTGCCTGGAGAAGAGTGTGGTTTTGGAGCGCAGTTGGCGATTAGGGCATCAGCCCAGTCAAGATTGTCGCCGGGGTGCTCGAAGCCAAAGAGCTTCTGCCACTGATCGCTGGAGATGCCCGAAAAAACAGGTGCTCCCTCAGGTGTGATTGATGCAGTATTAAGCAGGTCGAGAAGATGGCGAGCACCATTTTTGGGATTGTTCTGCTGGTGAGCCTGGAGTGCTTTGTCCCAGATCTGGGAGCCGATATTTTTACTGAGAAAGAGATTGGAGTCATTGACCCGGTAGATCTGAATACCCGGCAGCAGGCTGAAACTGAGGATGCGTGAGAGAATCCTGTTGTTCTCTTCAGCGCTCCCGTCAATGGTATGAACCGTACCTGCAGAAGCTTTCAGCAGCGCCTCTACGATCTCGTCGGCAGTCTGCCGGCAGAGATAGCGTTCACCGAAACAGAGATAGAGCTGTTTGCGGCTTCCCTCCTCAAGGTCATTGAGGAGGGTGTGAAGCTCTGCTCGCTTGCGGATTGGCATCAGTTGAGTTTCCGTGTGTCCATCATTTTATGAAGAATTGCCGGGAGTGAACCGGGCTGCAGATAATCCGCACCCCTGCCTTCGGCAAATATCGATGCCGACTGACGGTTGATCTCCTTCCAACCGACAGTATCAGGGGTTGTGGCTATGATTTCAAAGAGTTTTCGGTTGTAAGGGTCATTTACCACCGCTTTGCCGGTGCCGATCGTTGCCAGGATGTCGATCGAATGGTTGAATAATTTGTTTAACTGGGTATAAATTCTCAGCCCACCGCAGGAGCCGATACTCAGAAAGCGGTTGATTGCCGAAATGGCATCACTCGATACGGCTCCTGTCTCGATGATCGCTGTCATTGGCTCAATGAGCTGTTCGGCTCTCCAGTAGCTGTGGCCGCGCTGGGCGAACATTTCTATTTTCCCTTCAAGAAACTGTTTGAGGAGCTGCTGCTGGCTGATTTCATTCTGGTATACCGTAACCGCATGGGACAATTCAATGTTGTTGACCATCTTGTACCATTCGACGACAACTGGTGCGGCGGCTGAAAGGGCGAATAACTCACCAATTATGGCAGCGGGGTTTTTTCCTGCCTGCCGGATCAGCTGCCGGGCTCTGAGCTGGTGGGGATCATCGTCGGGAAGCAGTGAGAGGGTAGGTGAAAGCCTCGGTTTATAACCGTTCATGACGAGGTTGCGGCCGTTTGAGCGATAGGAGACATTGCCGTCGTCGTCATGCTGAAAAACCGACAAACTGGAGAGCCGGCGGTCCGCCTTCCAGCGGGAAAAATCGGTGGAGACAAACGGTGACAGGTCAATTTCGCCATAGCGGTTGATGATCTTTGCTATTGTTTCAAGATCACCCGCCGAGAGAAGATCCGGGTGCTCGATTCGGTAATATTGGAGGATAACCCGAAGCTGCAGGGCAAACGTCGAGTCCTGCTGCTGGATCGTTGAAATGATTCTTTCAATCAGGTAGGTGCGTACTTCCGGCTGAATTTTCTCAAGCAGCGCAGTGAATGTGGCGGAAAATAAAATCAGGCTCTGTTCGTCCTGGAAGGCGGAGCTGGTGACCAGGTCAAGAATGTCGCGCTGCTCGCCGGGATCTGTCGGGAAAAAAGTGGTCAGTTTGCCTTTTTGCGCGCAGCTGACAATGAAATCGGAGATATAGCCGTTTTCGGGGTCTGTCTGCATCAGGAAAGAGAGCAGGTTGCCGCGATGCATCCTACCGATTCGCTCGAGCAGGACCGGTACCAGGATATCTCGGAACGAAGAGTCGTAGAGCTCGCTGCCATGGGACAGCAGGATGTAGATAGTTGCAGAACCCAAGTCCTCTGCTGTCAGCCTGCGGGCGCGGGCGGTGGCATCCTTGAGGATGCTGGCCGCATCGTAGCGCTGCTTTTTTGTCAGCGCCGCCGCCAGCCTTGTTTCATAGTGCTGCCGGGCTGCGGGGTGAAGTTTTTCGAATAGCTCCAGGAGTCGCTCATCACTGCTGTTGACCAGTGTGCCGGTGCCGATTTCACTTCCATAATCGTCTGTTACACTGTGCAGGTTGTTGAGCTTCCAGATCAGGTAATCCGCGCCGCCTGAAAATGCGGAAAGGAGCTCTGATTTTTCACTGTCCGCAAGCGCAATAAACTGCTGGTCCCCACTGCCGGGCGGCAGGGTAAAATAATTTTGCAGCCAGTCGAGTCCGCGCCGGGGAGTGATCTGCTCCGAGGAAAACAGGGCTGCTACCGTGTTTGCATCTGTTTCGGACAGGTACTGCAGTGACTCCAGCAGTGCCGGGATGTGCTGCGGATCTTTGCTGAACAGGCTACACCCCTTTTCTACCGCCAGACGCTGCCGACCATTCATCGAACTGATAACACTCAGCCCGCGCACAAGGTCCTGGCCGCTGACTTTCGGGACCTTGAACAGGGCCCGGGCAGCCCAACAACCGTTGTCATCGAGCGTGCGCAGTGTGTCGATAATCGAGAGGAAACTATCCGCATCAAGTTCTGGTGAGCCCGTTAGTTCTGCTGCGGCCTGGCTGGCGGTGAATTTCAGCCCGGCTGTTTTTTCAAGGAGGGTCCAGCCCCCGTCAAAGGTGGCGTTTGCCGTTTGAAAAAACGTTTCCAGGATTTCCACCTGGTCAAAGCTCAGTGGATAAAAAACCAGTTTCTGGAGCGAAACGATGGCCTCATCACCACTGATTTTCGGCAGTGAGCAGAAGGCTCTGAGAGCTCTCATCCTGGAGTAGGAGAGTGCCCGGATAATATCCTTGTAATAGTGATACTGTTCTTCTTCCAGGCACGGCACCTGGCGGAAATAGACCAGCGTCGTTTCAAGGGGGCTGTTGGTCAGAGCTTTTACGGCAGGGGAGCAAAAAAAGAGCAGTCCACTGCTGAACAGTGTGATGATGAGCAGCCGGGATACGTTCACAAGCGGGTCAAATGAGGTCTCGGGTTAACGCGGTGGTGCGATTTTCTCTGTGGATCCAGCTGGAGTAAAGAGTAACCTTTTCCACCGTTTTTCTCTACGATTATGTTTTTGGTACGCTTGCGAACAGCGGAACGCCTGTCAGGACAGACAGCAGCAACGGGAGTGGGAACCGTCAGCGTAAACTTTCGTTGAAGGCCTGCAGTTTCTCATTGCCCGGGCAGAGTTCTTTTTCACCCAGCGTGTTAAGCGGCGTTTCCGTGGTTCCCAGGATCTCATGGGTGCCCTGGCTGTCTGGATCAAGATAGAGGATGCCGGTGAGAATCTGCTCGTTCTCCTTGGTTTTTTCCAGCTCGGCAATTGCTTCCCGCCTGCTGGTGATTATTTCCTTGTCTTCGCGCTTGTAGAGGTTGATGATTGATCCATCGTGCAGCGACACGGGAGTTGCGGTACCGTGTGGATACTCGGCGGTAATTTCCTGCATCAGCGGAATGAAGTCAAAGGATCTGGTGGCCTCCATGTGGTCGCGGACCCAGCCATAACTCTTTGTCGAGGTGGGAACGTTGTTAAAGGTCACGCATGGTGAGATCACATCAACAAAGGCCAGCCCCTTGTGCGCAATGGCAGCCTTGAGCATCGGTAGAAGCTGTTTCTTGTCACCGGAGAAGCCGCGGGCGACAAAGCCTGCGCCGAGCTGGATAGCGATCTCGCAGAGATCAATTGATTCAAGGGAGACCGGCGCCCCTTTTTTGCTCTTGGAACCCTTGTCGGCAGTAGCCGAGTCCTGCCCCTTGGTAAGTCCGTAACAGCCGTTGTTCATCACCACGTAAATCATGTCGAGATTTCGCCTGACCACATGGGCAAACTGTCCCATGCCGATGGAGGCGGTATCGCCGTCGCCGGAGACGCCGAGGTAGACGAGGTCCCGGTTCGCCATGTTGGCGCCTGTCGCCACTGACGGCATACGCCCGTGCACTGAATTAAAGCCGTGTGAACGGCCGAGAAAATATGCCGGGGTCTTGGAGGAACAGCCGATGCCGGAGAGCTTGGCAACCCGGTGCGGCTCGATGGACATTTCAAAGAATGCGGTTACGATGGCGCTGCTGATGGAATCATGGCCGCAGCCGGCGCACAGGGTGGACATGGCTCCCTCGTAGTCTTTTCGGGTAAAGCCCAGCCTGTTCTTCTGGGCGTCCGGATGCCTGAATTCGGGCTTTTTTTGACTCATGCGATGATCTCCCCCTTTGCTGCCATTGTAAGGTTTTGCCTGCCGCCGGAAAGCAGTTTCGTGTGGATCTGGTTGATAATCATCGTTGCCGTGATCGGCAGCCCGTTAAAATTGGTCACCGGCACCAGTTTGCCCGGCGACACCTGGCATTCCCCGGCAAGCAGTATCTTCATCTGAGAATCACGGTTCTGCTCAATGGCAAAGACGATTTCATGCTGATCGATAAAATCGAAGACTTCCTTCTGGAACGGAAATGAACGGATCCTGATGCTGTTGATGATCAACCCGTTTTCCTCAAGCCGGTCCAGTGCTTCATGGGCTGCATACGTTGATGAGCCAAAAAACAGGGCGCCTATGGGAGCATTTTTATCCTTGATGATTATTTCCGGGGCAGGCACGAGATGACGGGCCGTTTCCCATTTACCCAGGAGCCGTTTCATGCCGCGCTCGTAAGCTGCGCTCTCTTCGGTGTAGGCGGCATATTCGTTATGGGAGGTGCCGCGGGTGACGTAGGCCCCTTTTTCCGGGTGGGTGCCGGGCAGGGTCCGGTAACAGATACCGTCCTTGTCAACGTCCAGGTAGCGGCCCCACTTGGTGCTGAGCTTGTCGAGATCAGCTGAGCTCAGCACCTTGCCCCGGTCATAGATTCGGCTGTCGTCCCAGTCAAATGGCTTGCAGAGGTGATCGTTCATGCCGATATCAAGATCACTGAGCACGATTATCGGTGTCTGCAGACGGTCTGCAAGGTCAAAGGCATCTGCAGTCATCTGGAAGCACTCGTAAGGGTCGCCGGGTATCAGCAGCACGTTTCTGGTATCACCGTGGGAGAGATAGGCGCAGGACAGAATGTCTGACTGCTGTGTCCTGGTGGGCATGCCGGTGCTCGGGCCGCTGCGCTGAACATCGATCAGCACCACGGGAATTTCAGCAAAGTAGGCGAGCCCGAGGAATTCATTCATCAGCGACACGCCGGGACCGGACGTGGCGGTAAATGAGCGGGCACCATTCCAGCCGCCGCCGATGGCGATGCCGATTGCCGCAAGTTCGTCTTCCGCCTGGATCACCGCATAGCGTTTTTTCCCTGTTTCAGGGTCAATCCGGTAGCGGCCGGCAAATCGTTCAAAGGCTTCCACCACCGAGGTTGAAGGGGTAATCGGGTACCAGCCGGCGACGGTGGCACCAGCATAGAGCGCGCCCATGCCGGCCGCGGTGTTGCCGTCTATCAGGATACGACCACCGACCGCATCGGAGGGACGGATTGAAAGTTCGCAGCTGTCGTGATGATGCTCCTGTGCATAGTTGAAGCCAATTTCCAGTGCCCTGACATTGGGTTCCGCCAGTTTCGGTTTCTTGCTGAATTGTTTCTGTATCGATTCGACGACCGGTTCCAGGCCGATGTCCAGCAGAGAGGCGAGTGCACCGATGTAGATTATGTTTTTCAGCAGCTGCCGGAGTCGAGGGTCGCTGAACTCATCGTTGCAGAGCTGGGTCAGCGGGATGTCAATGACGGTGACGTCGTCGCGGCGGTAATCTTCGGGAAGCGGCCTGGTAGAATCGTAGAGGAAATAACCGCCAGGTATCAGCATTTCATAATCCTGCTTCATTGTCTGACCATTTGCGGCGATAATAAAATCCACCCCGCCGCGTCTTCCCAGATACCCTTTTTCACTGATTCGCACCTCGTACCAGGTTGGCAGTCCCTGGATGTTGGACGGGAAAATGTTTTTCGGGCTTACCGGCACACCAAGGCGGTAAACGACCTTGGCAAAGAGGTTGTTGGCACTGGCAGACCCTGAGCCGTTTACATTGGCAAAGCGGACGACAAAATCGTTTACGCGTTTAATTCTCATCACTTGTCTCCGGCAACCGCTGATTTGTAGAGGAATTTAAGCATGTCCCAGGCTGCTGTCGGGCAGCGTTCAGCGCACATGCCGCAATGCAGACAAACATTCTCGTCCTTGGCCATGATCCTGCCCGACGGCAGTTCCTCGGAAATGTAGAGTGCCTGGTCTTTATTGTGTGCGGGGGCCAGCAGTCTCTCTCTGAGTTCATCTTCCTCGCCGTTTTCGGTAAAGGAGATGCAGCTGGTCGGACAGATATCGACGCAGGCGTCGCATTCGATGCACAGGGCAGCGTCAAAAACGGTCTGGACATCGCAGTTGAGACAGCGCTTTGCCTCGGTCTTCCCAGTTTTCACAGCAAACCCGAGTTCCACCTCGATAAGCCGGTCCTTTAGGGTTTTTGCTTTTTCAACAGTCGGCACGATCTGGCGCTGGTCTTCGGTTATATCGGAGTCATATATCCAGTCCTGGAACCCGAGTTTCTGTCCGGCAAGGCTGACATAGGGCTTTGGCCGGTGATGGAGGTCCTTGCCCTGGCAGAAAAGATCTATTGAGATCGCGGCCTCGTGGCCATGGGCCACAGCTATAATGATATTGCCGGGTCCAAAGGCGGCATCGCCGCCAAAGAAAACCGACGGGAGTGAGGACTGCAGTGTTACCGGGTCCAGTTCCGGCAGACCCCACTCATTGAAGACAATCCCGATGTCATCTTCTATCCATGGGAAGGCATTCTGCTGGCCGATTGCCAGAAGCACTTCATCGCATTCTAAAAAGACCGGGTCTTCACCGGCAGAGACAAGCGTTCTTCCACCCTCGTCGTCATAGCGGGGCATCACTTTCTCAAACATCATTCCGGTTAATTTCCCGTTCTCGTGCACAAATTCAAGGGGTACATGGTTGTCGATGATGGGGATATCTTCCTTTATGGCGTCTTCGATTTCCCATTCCGATGCTTTCATTTCAGACTGGGGGCTCCTGACAATGACCGAGACGTTTTCGCCGCCAAGCCGGCGGGCGGTCCTGCAGCAGTCCATGGCAGTGTTGCCGCCGCCGAGGACAAGAACCCGTTTTTCAGTCTTCTCGACGTGGCCGAAAACGACCCCGGCAAGCCATTCTATGCCGATATGGATAGACTTTTCAGCTTCTTTTCTTCCCGGAAGATCAGGCAGATCGCGGCCTCGCGGAGCGCCGCAGCCGATGAATACCGCATCGTAATTCTTGTCAAAGATTTCCTTGAGACCTGAAATATAGGTGTTGAGGTGGGTGGTAATCCCCATGTCAAGAATGTAATCGATCTCAGTGTTGAGCACCTTTTCGGGGAGGCGAAAGGAGGGAACCTGGCTTCTCATGAAACCGCCCGCCTTGGACTGGTCGTCATAGAGATCAAGTTCGTAGCCAAGACGTGCCAGATCCCGTGCCACGGTCAAAGACGCCGGACCACCGCCGATAAGCGCTACCCGTTTGCCGTTTTTCTTTTCCGGCGCTGCGGGAAGCAGCGGCAGGATATCCGCTCTGTTGTCGGCAGCGACCCGTTTCAGCCTGCAGATGGCGACCGGCTCTTCTTCAACCCTGTCTCGCCTGCAGGCAGGTTCACAGGGCCGGTCGCAGACCCTGCCTAAAACTCCAGGAAAAACGTTTGATTCCCAGTTTATCATGTAGGCTTTGGTGAACTCTTTATGCAGGATAAGGCGAATGTACTCTGGAACCGGGGTGTGGGCCGGGCAGGCATACTGGCAGTCGATTACTTTGTGAAAATATTCTGGATTATTGATGTCGGTGGGTTTCACTGGTGTTCCCTGAGGGTAATAGTGGTGTTTGATCGTACTTCCTGACAATCAAACAGAATAGATAACCTCGTGCACCGGGGCAAGTTAAAAGTAACATAATAGTAATTACTATTCCTACTGGTGTAACGGTAATGCCTGCGGTTTGAAAAGCAAGGTTTTTTCTCGACCACACGGGTGATATAAAAACAAGTAATAACATATGGTTGAAAAAGCACACAGGTTTCTGAGACCCGGAGTCGTGCGTTCCAGGTCTCAGGTTCAGCGGCTACTCGGGAACGACCCTGACCGCTCCTTTGTCGGCAGACGATGCCAGGTGCCCGTATGCCTTCAGGGCTTTGGAAACCGCGCGTGGTCTGGCGGGTGGGGTAAACGCCGCTTTGCCTTTTGCTTCCTCTTTTTTCCTTCGCAGTGCCAAGTCACTGGCGCTGATCGCGACATCAATGGATCTCTTGGGAATATTGATGTCGATCCGGTCGCCTTCTTCAATCAGCGCGATGGCTCCTCCGGCTGCCGCCTCCGGAGAGATATGACCGATGGAAAGACCCGATGTGCCGCCGGAAAAACGGCCGTCGGTTATCAGGGCGCATTTTTTACCGAGATGGATTGACTTGAGGTACGAAGTCGGGTAGAGCATTTCCTGCATGCCCGGCCCGCCGCGCGGACCCTCATAGCGAATGACGACCACGTCCCCTGCAGCGATTTTGCCGCCCAGTATCCTCTCACAGGCTTCTTCCTGGGAGGAGCAGACCCTGGCAGTGCCTGAAAAAACAAGAATTGACTCGTCCACCCCGGCGGTTTTCACAATACAGCCGTCTGCCGCTATGTTGCCATAGAGGACGGCCAGCCCGCCGTCTTTGCTGTAGCAGTTTACCTGGCTGCGGATGCATCCTGCGCTGCGATCAAGGTCAAGTTCCTTGTAGGTTGAGGACTGTGAGCCCATCGTCAGGTTTCTGCCCGATGCCCCCGGGGCGCTTAAATAAAGCGACAGCGCCGCATCAGTTGGCTTGCCCCCGGCAATGTCGTATTTTTTCAGGGTTTCTGCAAGACTGGGACTTTCAAGTCTTTTCACCGTGGTGTCGAGCAGTCCGGCGCGGTCAAGTTCCCCCATGATGCCGAGAATGCCTCCGGCGCGATTGACATCCTCAACATGGTAGGAAGACGAGGGTGAAACCTTGCAGAGGTTCGGTATTTTTCTCGACAGATCATCAATGTCCTTCATGGTGAAATCGACCTCTGCTTCCTGGGCTATGGCGAGCAGGTGCAGTACGGTGTTGGTTGAGCCCCCCATGGCGATATCTAGGGCCATGGCATTCATGAATGCCGCTTTTGTCCCGACCGAGCGGGGCAGAACCGAGTCATCTCCGTCTGTGTAGTAGGCTTCGGCCATTTCAACGATACGCCCTGCTGCCTGCTCGAACAGTTTTGTCCGGTTCACATGGGTTGCAACCACGGTGCCGTTGCCCGGAAGCGCCAGGCCAAGTGCTTCGTTGAGACAGTTCATCGAGTTGGCCGTGAACATCCCCGAACAGCAGCCGCAGGTCGGGCAGGCGACGCGTTCGACCCGGTCAATGAGTTCATCGTCCAAACTCTGATCGGCTGCCATTATCATCGCATCAATCAGGTCATAGCGTTGTTCCCCGTCGATTCCTGCCTCCATCGGTCCGCCGGAGACGAAAATAGCCGGCAGGTTGAGACGCATCGCCGCCATCATCATGCCGGGGGTGATCTTGTCGCAATTTGAGATGCAGACGATTGCATCAACCGTATGGGCATTGCACATGTACTCGATGGAGTCGGCAATGAGCTCACGTGAGGGGAGCGAGTAGAGCATGCCGTCATGGCCCATGGCAATTCCGTCGTCGATGGCGATGGTGTCAAATTCAGCGGCGAAGCAGCCATGCTCGGCGATAATTTTTTTCATCTGCTGGCCGATCTCATGGAGATGAACGTGCCCGGGTACAAACTGGGTAAACGAGTTGACGATGCCGATGACCGGTCTGCCGAACTGTTCGTCTGTCATGCCGTTTGCCCGCCAGAGGCTGCGAGCCCCGGCCATGCGCCTTCCCTGGGTGGTTGTGTTGCTGCGGAGTGTATTTGCCATGAGTAGTCACCTTTTGGTAGAATGAAATATTGATGGCGTCGTAAAAAGTCCGATCTACTGCGTCGTGGCACTTTTTCAAGCACTCGACATACCATATGTATGCCTTCACACTTGAAAAAACACCACTTCTTGTTTATCGAAGTTTTTACTTAGCCATCGATTCTGTTTTTACGAGATTGTCAAATATTGATTTAAAAAAAATTGTACTTTGTATTTCTTTTATAGCAATATAAAATGAAAATAATCGTTATTGCACAATTTTTCAGGAGATCGTCATGAAAAAGACGGAAATAGATTATTGGATAACCGTCATGCTGGAATCCAATCCGAATGTTTCTGACCTCAACATCACCGTCGGCAAGAGTCTGCAGGTTGAGTCTTCAGGAGTCCTGGTGCCGGTTGAGGCGGAGCCCCCGATCAAGGAGTTGACACCGTTCCAGTCAGAGACGTTTGCCCTGAATCTCATCGGCAATAACAAGCGGCTGCTGACCGATCTTGTCGCTAACGGCTCGTGCGACCTGTCATATTCCCTGGGCGATCTGGCCCGCTTCAGGGTGAATATCTTTACCCAGAAAGGCTATCTGACCACCGTGCTCCGTAAGCTTGAAACAAAGGTACCGAGTATTGAGGGGATGAATTTTCCCCGGGCTTTCGGGATGATGGCCAGGGAACTGAACGGGCTTGTTCTTTTTACCGGGGCGACCGGTACCGGTAAAACAACCTCGCTCGCCGCATTGCTCAACAGGATCAACCAGGAGCGCTCCGTTCATGTTGTCACCCTGGAAGATCCCATCGAATATGTCCATCCCCACCATAAGGCAACATTCAATCAGCGGGAGCTGGGAAATGATTTCAGCTCTTTTGCAACCGGCATGAGAGCGGCTCTCCGCCAGGCCCCGAAGGTAATTCTGGTCGGTGAGATGCGGGACCGCGAAACCATGGAAATCGGCCTTACTGCTGCGGAAACCGGGCACCTGGTTCTTTCAACCCTGCATACCATCGATGCCGGGCAGACCATGAACCGTGTCCTTGGCATGTTTGAGCAGGAAGAACAACCCCAGATCCGGCATCGGCTGGTCGATACCATCAGGTGGGTTGTCAGCCAGCGCCTGCTGCCAAAAATCGGTGGCGGCAGAGTCGCTGCGATGGAAATTCTGCGGACAAGCCTCCGGGTAAAAGATCTCATCATGAACGGAGAAACAGAGGAAAAAACCTATTACAATGTTGTCAAGGCAGGTTCAGCCCTTGAGATGAGAACCTTTGATCAGCATATTCTTGAGCTCTTCACAGATGGTCTGATTACCGAAGAGACGGCGGTTACCTATTGTTCACACCGCAACGAGGTGAACCGTGGGCTGGACAGGATAAAAGCAGCGCGGGGAGAATCCACAACATCTCTTTCCGGGCTTGCCATGGAAGAGGAAGAAGCGGATCAGCTTGGCTACTGACAAGAGGAAGGCCTCTGCCTCTGCAGCATCCAACTGGAGTATGTGTAATCGTGTCGTCAATGGTTAACGGGAAATAAAGTGACAATGATGAATATAACCTGTAAAGCATGCGGGAAAGCCCACAAAGCAAATGCAAAGATAGAAAAAAGCCTCAGAAAGCTCCCCTCCGGCCAGAAGTTGCGACTCAAGTGCAGCCAGTGCGGAGAGCCGATAGTCCTGGGACGGGAAATTCTGCCAGGGGGCGGGACTGCCCGTGTTAAACCGCCGGAACCGCCTGATACAAGCTGGCTTGCCGACGGCGACTATGAAGAGGAGTCGGTCGTTTCAGACATCCCGCAGGCCATGGTTCTGGTGCAGGACGAAAAAACAGAGGAACAGGTCGTCGGCGCCCTGACCGGCTTGGGGTACCGGGCCGAAACAGTTGACAACGTCGCGGACGCCATTGAGAAAATGCAGTTCTTTGAATATTCATCCATTGTGATGCAGGCTTCCTTTGATGGTGGAGGCCTTAATGAAAACAGCTTCCATGAGCTGATGAGCTCAATGAGCATGTCGCGCCGGCGCTATATCTTCTATGTCCTGCTTGGCCCGGAATTTAAAACCTTTTATAATCTGCAGGCACTTGCATGTTCGGCCAATCTTGTGGTAAACGATAAGGACACAGCGCACTTCGGCGTTATATTGCGCAAGGCCATCCCCGAATATGAAGAGCTCTTCGGCCCCTTTATGGAAGAACTCAAGGTCCAGGGTCGATAGGGGTTCGTTCTCATCCGGGTTGCCCTGTCCCGGAGTGTACCGTAGATGAGTGAACGACGGTAAAGAGACGGACGCCGCGTGCTTTTTTTCTTTTCCAGCGCAGTAATCCTGTTTTTTTTTCTCGACAGAATAGCAACAATCTTACCAGGACACCAGTTCAGATGACATATCGAATGAAACGGCTGGCCGGAAGCGCCGTCTCCCATTTCTCCAGGCTGACCCGATCGGGAAAAGATGTCTGTCGACGAATATTGCCGTTTTCCAATAAGAACAAGAAAGCTGTGCGTGAAGACGAATTCCCCGACGACAAGCAGGCAGCGGCGCCGACAGCAGAAGTGGTGGAGGATGTCGAGCGTCAGCAGGAGGCAGCTGAACTTCCGGTGAAAAAGCCTGTTCAGGGAGGGGAAAAAAGGCAGTGGACTCTGGATGATTTTCAGGTTGTTCCCCTGCCGGGACGCAGCAGGTTCCATGATTTCCCGATTGACCTGAGCATCATGCAGGGGATTGCCTCCCAGAAATTTCACTATTGCACGCCGATACAGGAAAAGGCGCTGCCGATCGTTCTTGATTCAAAAGATCTTGTCGGCCGGGCCCAGACCGGCACGGGGAAAACAGCAGTCTTTCTGATCGGCCTTTATTGCAGGTTGCTCAAAGACGGGAAGAGGTGGCCTGCAAATGGCCACCCCCGGGCGCTGATTATCGCTCCCACCAGGGAACTGGTCATCCAGATTGCCAAAGACGGCAAAAAACTCGGTTTTTTTACCCCGCTCAATATCTGCGCTGTCTATGGCGGCGCTGACTACCGGAAACAGCAGGAGATGGTTGCCCAGCGGCGATGTGACATAATTGTGGCGACCCCGGGGCGCTTACTTGATTTTGTCGGCAAGCAGATCCTCTTTTTTGATTGCTGCACGAACCTGGTGATCGATGAGGCAGACCGTATGCTTGACATGGGATTCATTCCCGACGTCAGGAGAATACTTGGCCATCTGCCTCCCAGGGAGAAGCGTCAGACAATGCTTTTTTCGGCGACAATTACCGACGATGTCAGGCGGCTTGCCTCGCAGTGGTGCACAGACCCTGTTCCGGTGGAAGCCGGGGAAGAGACGATAGATGTCGAACGGATTGAGCAGCGAGTCTACCTGACGACCGAAAAAGAAAAGTTCACGCTGCTCTATAATCTGGCCAGAAAAACTGACAACGGGCGAATTCTGGTCTTTGCCAACATGAAAAGCGAAGCGGCGGACCTGGTCGCAAAGCTCCAGGCGCATGGGGTGGGCTGCCAGCTGCTCACCGGTGACGTTCCTCAATATAAGCGGACAAAGCGGCTGGAATCCTTTCGCTCCGGAAAAAACCTGCTGCTGGTGGCAACCGACGTTGCCGGCAGGGGGATCCACATTGATGACATCAAATATGTGGTGAATTATACCCTGCCGTATGAGCCGGAGGACTATGTTCACCGGATCGGCAGAACAGGCAGGGCCGGAGCAGATGGAGTGGCAATCAGTTTTGCCTGCGAGACCGGTTCGTTCTATCTGCCCGCTATCGAGGAATTCATCAGCAGGAAGCTTGAATGCGTTGTCCCGGAAGACGATCTGCTGATCGAGCCGCCGGAGCCCAAGCCGATCGCCGTGAGAAGCGGCAAGAAAAAATATCCCGGCCGCAGGCGAAAAGCATCGCCCCGGAGACGATAAAAAGTATGACACATTTCACCAGCCAGTGCATCATGGACAAGCATGGTTATACTATCTGTCTCACGCTTTTAAAATTTGAGTTTCCAGGTGATTTGTTGACATGAGCGCTCAGAAAGCGATTTTGCCCTTGCGTTTCGTCATGATGGTCTGTTTTCTGATGGCGAATCTGGCATTTACGGGTTGTTCCGCAGAGGAAGAGCGGCAGCCCCCTGCTTCAAATAGTGCTGTTTCATCAGCAGAATCGGTGACCGGCGGGAACCGCTTCAAATCAATCTCCGGGGTAGAGGCACAGGGGCTGATCCAGCAGAAAAAGGATCTGCTGGTGATCGACGTCAGAACCCCTCAGGAGCGCAGCCAGGTCAGACTTTCCGACTCTTTGTTTATCCCTATCGGTGAGGTGATGAGGGGACGGTTGGCGGTGCCCAAGGAGCAGCCGCTCCTGGTCGTCTGTGCCGTCGGCGGCAGAAGCTATGTGGTCGGCAAAACGTTACTGGCCATGGGGCACCGGGAAGTATACAATCTCGATGGCGGCATAGAGGCCTGGAGAAGGGCTCGGCTGCCGGTGGAAACGGGCCCTGAGGAGCAGAAAACAAACTGATTCAAGAGGGGTGGAAAGGATCAGGCACGAGCCGCCGGGTCAACATGAAGTGCTCGCGCCGGGCCAGAAAATTTGGATTGCGGCGCAATAAAGGCTTGAGCCTCCACGGTTTTCGTGGTATAAAACGAGTTTCTAATTGTCAGGGTTGCTTTCTGTTACAGGAAATGCGGCCCTTCTTATTTTTTTGGTGCCTGCTCCCGGCAGGTAAAGATAAACATTAAACTGTGCAGATTGTCTGCGCGACGAGTAAATCCATGACAGAAGAACTTAATCAATTAAACCAGGAAGAAAATGATCAAGAGATGAGTTTTGCCGATCTCTTTGAGATGGAAGAAAACAACAGGGTTGTTGAGGTGGGTAATGTCGCCGGCGGCACGATTATCGGTGTTGAAGATGACTATTACCTCGTCGACGTCGGAGATAAGGCCGAGAGCTATATTTCCAAATCTGAATTCCGGCTGGACGGGATTGAAGGAATCAAGGTTGGCGACACGGTCGAAGTGTTCGTTGAACGTCGTAAAGATGAAGGTGGACTTCTTCTGTCACGGGAAAAGGCCATTGCTATCAAGGTCTGGGAAGACATTGCCAAGATCCAGGAAGCAGATGGTACTATTCAGGGTAAAATAGAGAGCCGGGTCAAGGGCGGTATGTCGGTTGATATCGGCGTTCCCGCTTTCCTCCCCTATTCGCAGATTGATCTGCGGCCGGTCAAAGACCTTGATGCTCTTATCGGCGAGTCATACGATTTCAAGATTCTCAAATTCAACCGTAAACGCAACAACGTTGTGATTTCCCGCCGGGCAATCCTTGAAGAAGAGCGCAACAAACTGCGTGAAGAGATGCGCTCGCGTCTTGAAGAGGGTCAGGTTATCAGCGGAGCAATCACCAATATCACCGATTACGGTCTGTTCATAGACATGGGCGGAATGGACGGGCTCTGCCATATAACCGATCTCAGCTGGGGACGTGTCTCGCATCCGGCAAAGCTCTACAAGGTAGGCCAGGAGCTTGAGGTAAAAGTCCTCAAATATGACAAGGATAATGACCGGGTCTCTCTTGGTATCAAGCAGCTCAAGGAAGATCCGTGGGCGACGGTCACGGACCGTTATCCGGTTGGTGAGAAAACGGTCGGCAAGGTCGTCTCCATCACCGACTACGGCGTTTTCGTTGAACTGGAGGAGGGCGTTGAAGGGTTAATCCACGTTTCCGAGATGACCTGGTCGAAAAAGCCGCGGCATCCTTCCAAGATGGTCGCAGTCGGTGATCAGATCGAGGTCATGGTTCTCAACATAGAACCGGAGACCAAACGTATTTCACTCGGCATGAAGCAGCTCCAGGAAAATCCGTGGGATCTTGTTACCGACAGTTATCCGGTCGGCTCCATCATCGAGGGGAAGATCAAGAACATTACCGATTTCGGTGTTTTCATCGGTATCGAGGACGGCATTGACGGTCTGATTCATGTCTCTGATCTGTCCTGGACCGAGCGCATCAAGCATCCATCTGAGAAATATGCCAAAGGTGAGGTGATCCAGGCGGTTGTCCTCAAGATAGACAAGGAAAACGAGCGATTTTCCCTTGGTGTCAAGCAGTTGACCCCCGATCCATGGCAGGCGGCGTACAACAACTATCCGTCCGGAACTGTTGTTGAGGGAGAGATTACCAACGTTACCGACTTTGGTGTTTTCGTGAAGCTTGAAGAAGGCATTGAAGGTCTGGTGCATGTCTCTGAAATCAGCAAAGACAAGGTCAAGACCCCGGTGGGTATGTACCAGGTCGGGGATGTGCTCAAGGCAATTGTCATCAATGTATCCGCAAAAGACAGAAAGATCGGCCTGTCCGTAAAAACGCTTGAAGATGAGGGCGAGGCGGAAGCGGTAGAGAAGATCAAGAAGGCGGAGGCCGAAGTCGCAGAAGCGGCTCCGTCCACCTTCGGTGATCTTCTCAAGGCAGCTGCCGAGGGAGGTTCACCGACTGAGGAGTAGAAATACTCTGATAATGTCACTGAAGAGAAAGGTTGTTTTGACGATATATTCGGCAAAACAACCTTTTTTTATATTGTACGATCCAACAAGATGTAATTGAGGTTTTTACCATATGAGCATGTTAAAGAAAGAGTTGGTCGATCAGATTAGTGATGATCTTGACATCCAGAAACAGGACGTGGCGGTAGCGGTTGATATCATCCTTGACTCTATGGTTGATGCAATTACAGACGGTCGGCGGGTTGAACTCCGCGGTTTCGGCAGTTTTTCAACGAGGAGTCGCAAAGCCAGACAAACCAAAAACCCCCGCACCGGCGTAATCATGGATATCGGTGAGCGAAAGACGATCCATTTCACCATGAGCAAATCCCTGAAAGACGCCCTGATTAAAGAAACGGACTGACGTCTCCTTTGCCTTCCCTGAGGATGACGGGTGTGTCACCGGTTAGATCGATAAGAGAGGATGGGTCGGCGTATACCGGGCCGCCATCTATGATAAGGTCCACTCGATTGCCGATCAGCATCTCTATTTCGTAGGCCTCCTGCGGGCCCTGGCTTTCTTCACTGACGGGAATACTGGTAGTGATGATCGGTGTCTCGAGTTCTTCAAGCAGCAGTCGGCAGATTTCATTTTCCGGCACGCGGATACCGACCGTTTTCTGACGGGTCGTCATCACTTTTGGAACCAGTTTTGTTCCGGGAAGGACGAAGGTATACGGTCCCGGCAGATTCTTTTTCAAAAGCCTGTAGGCGGTATTTGAGACATGAGCGTAGAGGCTGATATTTTTCAGGTCGGAGCACATGAAAGAAAACGGTTTGTCCTTGGGCCTTCTTTTTAACTGGACGAGCTGTTTTATTGCCTTTGGATTGAAAATATCACAGCCGATACCGTAGCCTGTTTCTGTCGGGTAGCAGATAACCGCACCGTGCCTGATTTTTTCGGTGACCTGTTTTATCAGACGCAACTGGGGATTTTCGGGGTTGATGGAGACGATCATTTCGCTGTCGGCGCTGGAGAAAAAGCCCGACAATAGCTTTATTCATCAGACGTTTACGGCCGGTAATGTAGTTGAGATTTTCGTGTCGGATGTTTTAAATTGTTTAACTGAATGTCTGTATTACATGTGATTGACCGGGAAAACAAGCCTGGTTTGTGTTGATCCGAAAAAGGAGTTTTCTATGATACCAGATAATATTGAATTAGCATTAACTTTTGATGACCTCCTTTTGGTTCCCTCGGCGTCCGAGGTTCTTCCCAATGAAGTCTCGCTGAAAACCAGACTTACCGAGCGGATCAGCCTGAATTGCCCACTCATCAGTTCGGCCATGGACACCGTTACTGAATCGGCCACTGCAATTGCCATGGCCCGCGAGGGCGGAATCGGTGTAATCCATAAAAACATGGATATTGAACAGCAGGCGCTCGAGGTTGAGCGGGTGAAAAAGTCTGAATCAGGGATGATCATCGATCCGATTGTCGTCGGGCAGTATCAGTCTGTCGGGGAAGTGCAGGATATCATGAGTCATTACAAGATCTCCGGGTTGCCGGTTCTGCATGAAGGAAAACTCGTCGGGATTGTTACCAATCGTGATCTGAGGTTTGTGTCGGATAACAACCTCAGAGTTGCAGATGTAATGACCAGCAAAAATCTGGTAACCGCCAAGGTGGGAATCGATCTGGAGCACTCAAAGGCACTGCTGCATGAACACCGTATTGAAAAGCTGTTGGTTGTCGATGACGCCGGGAATTTGAAAGGGTTGATTACGATTAAGGATCTCGAAAAGATCAAGAAATATCCCGACGCGGCAAAAGACGAATTCGGAAGATTAATTGTCGGTGCGGCAATCGGCGTCGCTGCTGATCTGGAAGCAAATGTTGAAAAACTTGTCAAAGCGGGCGTTGACGTCGTCGTCCTCGACTCGGCTCATGGGCATAGTCTTGGTGTGATAAACAGCGTGAAAGCGGTGCGGGACTTATATCCCGACCTTCAGATTATTGCCGGTAATATTGCTACCGCGGAAGCGGCCGAGGACCTGATTAAGGCCGGTGCAAACGGAGTAAAAGTGGGAGTCGGTCCCGGTTCGATATGTACGACAAGAATCGTCGCGGGTGTCGGTGTCCCACAGATTACCGCTTTGCGGGAGTGTGTGAAAGTTGCCGACAAATACAATGTTCCGGTAATCTCGGACGGTGGTATCAAACATTCCGGCGATCTGGCAAAAGCGATCGGCGCCGGCGCCTCAACGATCATGATCGGCAGCCTTTTTGCCGGTACCGACGAAACCCCGGGGGAAACCTTTCTCTATCAGGGCAGAACCTACAAGGGCTATCGCGGCATGGGATCGCTGGGTGCGATGAGCCAGGGATCATCGGACCGCTATTTCCAGTCAAATATCAGTTCCGCCTCGAAGCTGGTTCCCGAAGGGATTGAGGGGAGAGTACCGTACCGGGGGCCGCTGGTAAGTGTTATTTATCAGCTGCTTGGCGGCCTTCGCTCAGGGATGGGCTATGTGGGAGCAGCCTCGATTCCAGACCTGCAGAAAAAAGCCCGTTTCGTTCGTATTTCCGCGGCAGGGCTGCGTGAGTCCCATGTCCATGATGTCATTATCACCAAGGAAGCACCCAACTACAGAACGGCCTGATAGGCATGGCAGGATGGATTGTCGCCTTTAACTGATCAGCAGAGGATCGTATTACATGAGCACACATACCCAGATGATTCTTATCCTTGATTTTGGTTCCCAGACAACGCAGCTCATCGCCAGACGGATCAGGGAGCAAAAAGTCTATTGTGAGATACATCCATATTCGATCCCGCTCAAGACGATACGGGCGTTGAAGCCCTCAGGAATTGTCCTTTCCGGCGGGCCATTTTCGGTCTATGACGAGGATGCACCGCATTCCGACCCGGCCCTCTTTGACCTGGACATCCCGGTGCTGGGGATCTGCTACGGCGCGCAGCTGATGATTCTGCAGCACGGGGGCACGGTAGAAAAGGCCAAAACCAGGGAGTTTGGCAAGGCTGAACTCCATGTCCGCTTTACCGAGGGCTTGTTCGCCGGACTGGAAACAGGCGAGGATGTCCATCATCATCAGGTGTGGATGAGTCACGGCGACCGGGTGGAGGTTGTGCCTGAGGGGTTTGAGGCGACTGCCGTCAGCGATCATTCACCGTTTGCCGCTCTGAGGCATCGGGAAAAGCCGCTGGCGGCGGTACAGTTTCATCCTGAAGTGGCGCACACCCTCATCGGTACCGATGTGCTCCGCAATTTCATCTTCGGCCTCTGCAGTTGTCTGCCGGACTGGACCATGCACTCGTTCATTGAGACAACCGTTAGTTCCATCAGGGAACTGGTCGGCAAGCAGAAGGTGATCTGTGCCCTCTCCGGCGGTGTCGATTCGTCGGTAACCGCGGCCATGGTGCATCGGGCAATCGGTAACCAGCTTACCTGCGTGTATGTGAATAACGGTCTGATGCGGACCGGGGAATCACGGTCGATTCTGAGATTCTTCAAAGAGAAGAGCAAGCTCAATGTCATTGATGTTGATGCAACCAGGTTCTTTCTCTCCGAGCTTGAAGGCGTTGTCGATCCGGAAATCAAACGAAAGAGGATCGGTCTCGGGTTTATCAAGATTTTCGAGGATGAAGCAAAAAAAATCGGAGATGTCAGGTTTCTGGCCCAGGGTACACTCTATCCCGATGTGATCGAATCGGTGTCGTTTCGCGGTGAAGCGCCGATCAAGTCCCATCACAATGTCGGTGGACTGCCCGAGGTCATGGAACTCGATCTGATCGAACCATTGCGTGAGCTGTTCAAGGATGAGGTCCGGGAGCTTGGCCTCGAGCTTGGATTGCCTGAAGAGGCGATTTATCGGCAGCCCTTTCCCGGCCCCGGGCTGGGGATCAGGATCATGGGAGAGGTCAGCGAAGAGCGGCTCGATATTCTCCGTCAGGCCGATGTCATTGTCCTTGATGAAATGAAGAAGAATGGCTGGTACCGCAAGGTGTGGCAGTCATTTGCGGTGCTGCTGCCGATCCAGACGGTCGGGGTGATGGGGGACGGCAGGACCTATGAAAACGTCATTGCCATTCGCTGCGTCGACTCGCGTGATGCAATGACTGCTGACTGGTCGAAAATTCCCTACGAGATCCTTGGCAGTATTTCTACCCGGATCATCAATGAAGTCCGGGGCGTCAACCGTGTGGTTTATGACATATCATCAAAGCCGCCGGCAACCATTGAGTGGGAATGATAAACCGGGGGCACGGGTATGCTTAAGACGGGAATCTACGTTGATGCTGAAAACATCAGGCTCAGCGGCGGTTACGGCATGCGCTATGATATTCTGGTGGATCTTGCCAATGCCGGAAATTCAGAACTGCTGCGGGCCAATTCCTATCTCGCCGAAGACCGTGCCCGTACCAGAGAGGATGCTGACTACCGGCAGAAACTCTACCGCTACCACGATATTCTCAGGCAGTGCGGATTCAAGGTCATAAAAAAGTATGTAAAGCATTTTGTCGATGACGAGGGGATCCTGACAACCAAGGCAAATGCCGACATGGATCTGGCTATTGACGCACTGCTTCAGGCCCGAAATCTTGACAGGGTCATCCTGATGACCGGGGACGGCGATTTTATCCGTCTGGTTCTGGCCCTGCAAAACATGGGGTGCCGGGTTGAGGTCATCGGCTTCAACAATGTCAGCCATGAACTCAAGGAGGCGGCAGACAGCTATCTTTCAGGATTCCTGATTCCCGGTCTTTTGCCGATTCAATCCGGCGATGAAAGCCGTGTCCGCGGTGCTCCACTTAATTACAATCCTGAACGCGGTTTTGGATTTATGCGTTTTTACCATTTATCAAAGGATGGCCTGAGTCCTGAGACCGTGTTTTTTCACTGCTCGAAATCGAATATTTCCAATGATAATGTTTTTCTTGACTCGTCGAATATCTTTGAATTCTCTGTCGTCAGAAACAGTGACAAGAGCCGCACGGAAGCCGCTGACATTATCATGCTTGATGAATAATCCTGATCAAGAAGGGGCTGAAACAATGTCTGATTGTGTTAAAGGAGAATGGAGATGATGGATCTTGATGTAAACCTGCTGACGGGGCTGGCACTGTCCTGGGCGGCAAAGGTCATTGCCGCCGGCCTGGTCTTTTTTATTGGAAAATGGATTTCCCTGCGGATTGCCCGGCTGGTGGCGGGAATTCTGGAGAAACAGAAGATCGATGTTACCCTTACCAGGTTTTTGAAAAACATCATCCATTACGCGCTGTTGGCTGCAGTAATCGTGGCTGCGGCGGGCCAGCTGGGTATAAATACCGCTTCATTTCTGACCATTATCGGCGCCGCCGGTCTCGCTGTCGGCCTGGCATTAAAGGACTCACTGTCAAATTTTGCCTCAGGGGTGCTGCTTATTCTCTTTCGGCCCTTCAAGGTTAATGATTTTGTTAAGATCGCCGGTGTTTCAGGCACTGTCCAGGAGGTAACCATATTCAACACCATACTCCATACGCCCGATAATCAGCGAATGATCGTACCTAACGGTCAAATCACTAATGATACAATAACCAACGTCAATGCAAACCCGACCAGAAGAGTCGATCTGGTCATCGGCATTTCCTATGATGATGACATCAAGGCGGCGCATCGGCTGCTCCAGGATATTGTTGCCGCAGACGAGCGGATTCTCGCTGAACCGAAAACGACAGTCGCCGTGTCGGAACTGGCCGATTCATCGGTTAATTTTGTTGTCAGATCGTGGGTGAAGACAGCAGATTACTGGAACGTCTATTTTCATCTGTTGGAGACGATCAAGCTGCAGTTTGACGAGGCGGGAATTAGTATTCCCTATCCGCAGCAGGATGTCCATCTGCATCAGCTCGGCGGGCAACGGTAACTGTTATGGTGGTTAATAAGACAGAACAATTTCTGGCAGTGGATCTCGGCGGCACCAAGACCGATGTCGCTGTCTACCGCAGCAGTGATGATTCACTGACCCCGATCGCTAAAAAACGTTATGCCAGCCGCCAGGCGGATGGCATCGATGAGATTATCAACGATTTCCTCAACACCCAGCGGATCCGCTGCGACACGATCAGCCTCGCTGTTGCTGGAGTGGTCGGACAAACAACGGCCCAGCTGACGAACCTGCCATGGAAGATTGACCGAGCGGAGCTGGCGAAACTTGGATTTTCAACGATCAGCCTGATAAATGACATGACTGCTGTTGCAGCCTGTCTGCCCCTGCTTGGCGAGAATGATCTCTTCTGCCTTCACAAAGCGGCTGGGGCTGTCGGACCAATGCGTGCTGTCCTTGCCCCGGGAACCGGGCTTGGAGAAGGGCTCCTGCTGCATACAGACGATCATTGCTACCCGCAGGGAACGGAGGGCGGGCATGGGGATTTTGCTCCGGTTGACCAGGAGCAGCGGCAGCTGCTGGAATGGCTGGCCGACGCTTCCGGGGGGGCGGTGAGTTATGAACACGTTTGCGCCGGTCCTGCGATACCCAGGCTCTATGACTTTTATTGTGCCCGGGGGGAGACGGAACATGCTGAACTGCGGAAACGCTTGTCCGCTGCCGAAGACCGGACGCCTGCAATTGTCGAGGCGGCGATAGCCGGCAGCTGCCCGCTGTGTGTAAAAACCCTGCAATTATTTTTGAAAATCCTCGGCCGCGAGGGTGCAAACCTGGTACTGAAACTCTATGCAACCGGGGGGTTGTTCCTCGGCGGCGGCATCCTGCCGAGGATGGTCAACTCAGTTTCCTTTGTTCCGTTTCTGAAGGCGTTTCATTTTCCGGGGCCCATGGCATCTCTGCTGGCAGCAACGCCGATACACATCATCCTGAGGCGGGACGCCGCCCTGCTCGGCGCCGCCAGTTTCGGCAGAAATCTTTTTTATGGGTCATCCGGATAACGCGTATCTAAAAAAGGAATGCGCATTGCGGGTGTCGCCCCGTTTGGTGCCGCCACTGGGCGAGCAGCACAGGGAAGCCCGTAGGGCCGGCATCACCGGGTGTCTTTTTCTTGATACTTCTTTTGGACAAGCAAAAGAAGTATGCCAAGCGGCGAGCAAAAGGCGTCTGATGGACAACTGACTGATGATTATGGCAAACAGGTACTCGTTTACCGGAAGAGCCTTTTTTACTGACAACCACCAGCTCCCCATGGCACAAAAGGTATTGACATGGCGATGAAAAGGGCTGTGGATGTTCACATCCGACAGATTCTTCCCTGTTTTCTTCCCCGCTGTTCCCTGCTCTGCGTGAGCCCGCTCGGAGAGGGGAATATCAATGACACCTATCTGCTGAAATTTTCCGATCGCGACCCGGTCGTCCTGCAGCGCATAAACGCTGATGTCTTCCCCGAACCGGTGCGCGTTGCCGATAATGTCATGCTGGTGACCGAGCACATCCGGAACCAGCAGAAAGAGGAGGATGTCCTCAGGAAAACCGTGCGTGTCATTGCTTCCAGAAGCGGCAAGAGCTGCTGTCTTGACAGTGATGGCGCCGTCTGGCGGATGGTGGAGTATTTTGAAGACACAGCGTGCTTTTCATCCATCAGCTCGCTCAGCCAGGCATTTGAGGGTGGTGGTCTGCTCGGCTGGTTTCATCAGCGTCTGGAGCATTTGAACCCCGATCTCGTTTTTGACCCGCTGCCAGGGTTTCACGACCTTCCGGCATACTGCAGACACTATCAGCAGGCGGTCTCTGTTCACACCCGCAAGCCGACGCCGGATTTGAGCTATTGCTGTCAGCAGGCCGAGAGGAGGCTTGTTGACGCAGACTCAATGCAAGCGCTGATCAAAAGCGGGGAAACTGCCAGAAGGGTTATTCATGGCGACCCCAAGATAGGTAATATGCTTTTTGCCAAGGATTCCGGGCAGGGTGTTGCCCTCATTGACCTTGATACGGTTTCAGCGGGAAATCTGGTCTCTGACATTGGCGACTGCCTCAGGTCCTGTTGCAACGTTGTGGGGGAAGATCCTCCGCGACCCGGAGATGTCGTCTTTGATCTTGATATCTGCAGAGCGGTGCTGGATGGCTACCGGGCCTCGGGAGCGTCTTTTCCTGCTGCTGAGAGGAATCTGGTTTACCAAGGGGTCAGGCTGCTCACCTATGAACTGGGGGTGCGGTTTTTGACCGATTATCTCAATAATGATGCCTATTTCAAGGTGGCGGACGAGGGTAAGAATCTGCGTCGCGCCGTTGTCCAGTTTTTTCTGTTGGATTCTATCGAGAAACAGCAGGAGGCAATAAAAAAAATAGCTCGGGAGGTGTGATGCTGCAGCCGTTACGGCTCAATCAGATAGTGTTTGATTGTTTCCTTCACACGTGAGTCAAGGTCGGAGAATTCAACTCCCATCCGCATCTCCTGACTGTTTGTCTTTATATTCCGGATGATTCCGCAAATCCTCTGCGGCTCAGCGAGTCCGGGCAGGATACATCTCAACTCTATGGTCTGCTTGATTTTGACATCGGGCAGGGATTCGTTCCTTCTCGATTTCACCTGGCAGAGGGTACCGGTACTGCTGATGTCCAGGACCGTTGCTGAAAAGCTTCCCTCGCCTTCCAGGTTGAGTGTACAGGGAATATATATCGAGGTGCGTTTTTCTTTCCTCATTTCATGATAATAAATTGTTTCCGGGTACTCAAAAAACAGCAGTTGCAGCGGCGTTTCAACTGTTTTTATCAGCCTGCTCCTGAACATGCACAGCTTGCCCATATAGGTGAACTTGATCAGAGCGATGTCGCCAAGCGCCATCTCGTCGCGGGTGATAACAAAATGACTCGGGGTTGTTGTTATTATGCATTTATCCGGCACCAGGCCGACAAGAGCGCTGTCGAGGTTGGAGTCGATGGCCTCAAACTCCATTTTCAGGCGAAGGCCGATTTCAAGGGCAAGGCGGTGGCCTGCGGTGGCGATTTGTTTGAGATTATGATCGGGTTTTGACAGCGCCCGCTGCTGCTTTCGTTTTTCCTCTTCTTCATCCTTCAGGCGCAGCCCCTCCATGATCAGCGATATCAAGGGTTTGGTGATTTTATCATCCCTGCGGCCATTGAAATATCTGATTTCAATATGCACGCCCTCCCAGGCGATCATCTCATAAACAGCCTCTTCCCCGGACAATGTTCCGGTTTCAGCACCGACAAGAGCGCCTCCGCGCAGAAACAGGGAGCCGGTCGTCGGGCCACAGGTGACGTTCAGCGTGCATGACTCTCCATCATTTTCGAGCATCTGGAGAAATGATGATATCGGTATGCCCTTGACGATTCCGGTAGAGGAGCGCTCAACGAGATCAGCAACGTGCTCCAGAAATTTTTCTTCGGCAACAGGTCTTTCAAGGATAACGCTTGCTCCGGGGACCGGAACAGCGGGGCTGCCGCCAGTCTGCTGCGGCCTGATGGCGATCAGGGGAATAAAGGGGAATGTGATGCTCAGCTCGTCGATGACTGCATATTCGGAATAACCGGGAAAAATGGTAGTGCAGACGATCAGCTCAACTCTGTCGCCGGAGAGGGTTGTCAGAGCCTGTGGCAGGTCGCCGGCAGAGAGGACGTTATACTCGATCCCGCCTGCAGTGCAGACTTCAATCATTGTTTTAAGCTCGTCTCTGTCATCTTCTATAATGAGGATTGTTTTCATTGTACTCCCAATAATAGTGACGGGTTATCTGCTAACATTATGCAGGAAATAGAAGGGGAAATCAAAAAAAAATTAATAATTCCGGGACCTGTTAATTATTGCACTCAGTGGACATATGACATATCCTGCAGGATGATCTGAGCTCTGCCGGCTGCAGACAGCCTGCTGCCGAATCCAGCAGTGGCTGTGAAAAAGAGGTTCACCCGTATAACGAGCACCGGAAACAGGAATGCGCACACGGGATCTTCCCCGTTTCGTGCCGCCGAGCAAAGTTCACCTGATGGACATCCGGGTAATGATTACAGCAAACAGGTTATCGTTTACCGAAAGAGCCTATACATAACAGTTCGGGAACATACTCATGGGAAAATCTCCTTATACGCTGCATGCTCGTTCGAGCGAGTGCCGGGCGCGCCGGGGAGCAGTGACGACCGCACATGGTGTTTTCCAAACACCCGTTTTTATGCCGGTCGGAACGCAGGCCACGGTAAAAGCGGTAACCGTTGAAAATCTAAAAGATATTGGTGCCGGGATTATTCTGGGAAATACCTATCACCTGTTTGTCAGACCGGGCCATCTCCTGATTAAAAAACTCGGCGGCCTGCACAAATTCATGAACTGGACTGGTCCTATTCTGACAGACAGCGGGGGCTTCCAGATCTTCAGTTTAAAAGAACTGGCAAAAATTACCGAGGACGGTGCCGCCTTCAGGTCCCATCTCGATGGTTCGTCTCTCTTCCTGAGCCCCGAAGATTCAATAGAAGTCCAGCAGGCACTCGGTTCGGACATCATGATGTGCCTTGATACCTGTATCCCTTATCCGGCGACAAGAGATGAAACGATTACGGCAACAGCATTGACGGGCCGCTGGGCCCAGCGCTGCAGGGCGGCGCACAGCGCGGGTGATCAGCTGCTTTTCGGCATCGTCCAGGGCGGCATGTACCCTGAACTGAGAAGGGCGTCTGCCCAGACCATGGTTGATATCGGCTTCGACGGCTATGCAATCGGCGGATTGAGTGTCGGTGAACCAAAAGAGCAGATGCATGACATGACCGAGGCAACGGTTGCACATCTGCCTGATGACCATGCGGTTTACCTGATGGGTGTCGGCACCCCCGAAGACCTGGTCGAAGGGGTGTGGCGCGGCGTGGATATGTTTGACTGTGTCATGCCCACGAGAAATGCAAGAAACGGTACGCTGTTCACCTCCAGCGGTAAGGTCGTGATAAAAAACGCCAGGTATCGTGAAGACAACAGTCCGATCGACAGTGCCTGCAGCTGCTATACCTGCCGGAATTATTCCAGGGCCTACCTGAGGCATCTTTTTGTCTGCCGGGAAATTCTTGCCTACCAGTTGAACACGATACACAATCTTCATTATTATGTTTCGCTGATGGCCGGCATCAGGCAAGCGGTTGAAAATGATCGATACAGCGCCTTCAGGGACGATTTTTATGGCAGGCTTGAGAGCAAATGATTAATGTGCTGCAAAATTTATCGGAAAATGGTGTGTGAGAAAAAACACACTGCAGTGATAATCATTCAGGAGGTTACAACATGACTCGACTCGTCTATCTGGCCATTGCAGGGGCGGCAATCATATCCACGGCTTCAACGGCCGTGGCTGCGGACGGCCAGGGAATGGCTGGAGGATTTGCTTCATTCATTCCACTGATTCTTATTTTTGTGGTTTTTTATTTTCTGCTGATCAGGCCGCAGCAGAAGCAGGCAAAGCGTCATCAGACCTACCTCAGCGAGCTCAAAAAGGGCAACAAGGTGATCACCAAGGGGGGCATTTATGGGGAGATTACCGGATTGACCGACAATGTGCTCACCCTTGAGATTGCAGACAACATCCGGATCAAGGTTACCCGTGATGCGATAGCCGGACCTCAGGTGGCAGATAACGCCACCAAAGAAGAAACCAAGAAGGTCAAAGGCGGCTGAGGTATCAGGGGCTGCTGATTTTCTACGGTCGTAGATAGCATCCAAAGGTGGAAGGGCTCAGGCTCTTCCACCTTTTTTTATTGGTGTGCCCGCACCGTTCTTTTCTCCTGCGGCTCTGTTCATGCCGATTAACAGCTCAGAGGCCCAGCCATCGTCCGGCGGCGACGATCGCAATACCCACCAGCATTGAAATAAATACATTGCCGGTTTTCAGGCTGCAGAGCCCGGTCAGGGCCGTTGCCAGCCAGCCGACCGGACCGGCTGCAATTGCCGCTGGAACAATCAGCGACAGCAGGATCGTGCCGGGCAGTGCATCCATGAATTTCTTGAACCGGCCTGTTTTCGGAAGCCTGCCGGCCAGCAGCAGCCCCGATAACCGCAATGAATAGGTGACCAGCGCTGCAGAGAAGATGGTCAGCCAGGTCGCCTCTTCTGCGCCCAGGCTAACCATCTTTTAGCTCCCGGGATTTTGCGGGTTGAAATGCTGCGGCAAGCGCGCCGCCGACCCCGCCGCAGACAATATACCATTTACCCGGCAGCAACCATTCCGCAGCAAGTGCCGCTGTTGCCGCGACAAGCCAGGGAAGCAGGTCCTGCCTTCCTTTCCAGAAACTGAAAACCAGCGCGGTAAAAACGGCAACAAAGGAAAAATCAAGGCCAAACTGCTCGGGGTTGCTGATAACTGCTCCCAGGCGATGGCCGAGGATCGTGCCGCTGCACCATGCTGCCTGGACACAGAGCCCGCCACCGAGAAGAAAGTAGATTGAGGTCGTTGCCTTGTGAAACCGTGCCATGGTAATCGCCCAGTTCTCATCTGCAACCAGGTGAATGAAGAGTATTTTATGATAGAGTTTCCGGCCTTCAAAAAGTGGATTCAGGGAGGCTCCGATCAGCAGATAGCGCATGTTGATTATCAGCACTGCCATGGTGATCTCCAGTATCGGCAGCGGCGGGAGCCACATATCGACCATGACAAACTGGGCAGAACCGGCAAAGACGCTCAGGTTCATGGCCAGAAGCTGAATCCAGGTCAAGCCTTTTTGGGCGGCAAGCAGGCCAAGAACGCTGCCATAGGCGCCGACGCTTGCGGCCACGACCAGGTTTGCAGTAAAACCGATCTTTAAATGGTGAAAATGCTCACTCCGCATCATGCATCTGCTGCTAGAAAATGGCTGGTTGTATCTGCGATCAAACAGATATAGAGTATTGGGGCACAACCATACACGTTTTGCATAGGTTGATAAATATAAAAGACAAAATCAGCTCCAATGCATAGGAGTTCGGAATATTCAGGCACTATGAAGCAGAACTGTTCTCTTCGTAAAAACAAGGTTCATCCGGATCACGCGTACCTGGAACAGGAATGCAGCTACTGGATGTCCCCCGTTTGGTGCCGCCGGGCAAAGGGCATCTGAAGGACAACTGGGTGATGATTAGAGCAAAACAGGTACTCGTTTACCGGAAAAGCAAAAAACAAGGAATTGGACGACACTTTTCTGGCCCAACCGAGGTCGACAGGGAGGCGCGATGCTGAAGCGCAATGACAATATAGACAGGCGAAGCAGGGTGATACAGAAGGGTGAACGGGGAGCCGGACCGGTTGTTTACTGGATGAGCCGCGAGCAGCGGATGGAGGATAATTGGGCACTGCTGTGGGCACAGCAGGAAGCGCTGAGCCGGGAAAGAGGACTGCAGGTAATCTATTGCTACGATCCGGCTCATTGCTGCCCTGCGCTCAGGCACGCACTGTTTGCCTTGCAGGGCCTTGCGGAGCTTCAGCAGCGCTTGTCCAGGTATAATATTGGTTTTTTCCTGCTTGAGGGCGACCCCGCTGAGTCGATATCCTCTCATCTGAGTCAGCATGATTGCCATCTCCTCGCTACCGATTTTTCTCCGCTTAGAAAAAAGAGGCGCCTGCTGGAGCAACTCTGTGAAAGGCTCGTGCTTCCCATATGCGAGATTGACAGCCACAATATAATTCCGGCATGGCTGATATCGGCCAAAAAGGAGTATG
The DNA here is from genome assembly GCA_965366875.1 of uncultured Desulfobulbaceae bacterium. Lineage (GTDB taxonomy): Bacteria > Desulfobacterota > Desulfobulbia > Desulfobulbales > Desulfocapsaceae > MADRE3. The sequence continues at coordinate 52,495 of CBDUGK010000017.1, forward strand.
GCGCTTACACGATACGACCTAAAATTAACCGGCTCCTGCCTGATTACCTCACCGATTTCCCGGAGCTTCTGAAACACCCTTATGGAGCTCTCCCCGGAGAAAAACCCATTGCTGTTTCCCGCCTGGCTGCCCGGGCAGAAAATCACCTCGCCGGTGAGCTAGTCTGGCTTAAGGCAGGCGAAAAAGCGGCACAGACGGCAATGACCAATGTTTTGAGTTCACTTGAAGACTATGCGCAAAACCGGAATGATCCGACAAAAGATGCGCAGTCCGGCATGTCTCCCTACCTGCACTTTGGTCAGCTGGCGCCCCAGAGACTGGCATGGGAGGTGTATCACTCTGCTCTTTCCCGGGATACACGGGAGTGTTACCTGGAGGAGTTGATCGTGCGCAGAGAACTTGCCGACAACTTCTGTCTCTACGAGCCTTCCTATGACACGTTTGAAGGATTTCCCGACTGGGCCCGCAAAAGCCTTGACGAACATCGGGACGATACCAGGGAGTATCGATATTCGCTGGAACAGTTTGAGCAGGCTCAAACGCACGAGATGCTCTGGAATGGCTGTCAGCTCGATTTGGTCAGAAGCGGTAAGCTGCATGGCTATCTGAGGATGTACTGGGCAAAAAAAATTCTTGAATGGAGCGGAGGGCCGGAAGAAGCCCTGGAGTATGCAATAACCTTAAACGACACCTATTCCATTGACGGCAGCGACCCCAACGGTTACGCCGGTATTGCCTGGGCCATTGGGGGTGTTCATGACCGTGCCTGGCGGGAGCGCAGCGTCTATGGCAAAATACGATACATGAATGAGGCGGGTTGTCGCCGTAAATTTGATGTAAATGCTTACCTGGAAAAGGTCAATCCGTCCCTGTCCTGAACGTTTTTTTTGGCTCATCCGGATGAAGTGTACTTTTTACGTTGAGCGTGGAAAACCGGCGGTGGGCATTGCTTCCAGACGCTGCTCTGCGGCCTGATCACCGTTGCACGACGGCTGACAGACAGGCCGTCCATGGCCTGCTGTCAGTTGCGGACCTCCTGTCCG
>CBDUGK010000018.1:0-50814 GCA_965366875.1 uncultured Desulfobulbaceae bacterium
CGGCGATCAGCGGTATTTCGGTAGAAAAGATATCGGTTGCACTCTGGCCGATGCTGCTCGTGCAGATCGCCGTGCTGCTGCTGCTCACCTTCATTCCGGCGATCACCCTGTTTCTCCCAAACCTGTTTTTATAGGAGAATAGATCATGAACCATACCGGCGGACAGGCGACAAAAGAGGCCCCCTACTGCGCTCCCTATCGTCCCAACCCCAGCGCCCCCAGGCAGCCGTTCCCGGCAGGAGCCTGTGACACACATGCCCATATCTGCGGGCCTGAAGCCACTGTCCCGTATGATCCGGCCCGCATTTATACACCACCGGACGCCTTGCTTCCCGACTATGAAAAGATGCTCCACACCCTCGGGGTTGAACGCCTGGTTCTCGTGCAGCCAAGCATATACGGTGAAGATAACAGCGTTATGCTGAAAGCGATGGAGGAGACCTCACTGTCCGCGCGGGGCGTTGCCGTTGTACCCATGGATATTGCTCAGTCCGAGCTGGAGGCTCTTCACCAGGCAGGAATACGGGGAGTTCGGTTTAACCTGGTGGACGTCAAGAACCCCGCTGCCGGGCTGCCTTTAAATGAAATCACAGCCTTTGCCGAACGGATCAAACCCCTGGGCTGGCATGTTGAATTTTTAGTGCATGTGGATGATTATCCTGACTTTGGACAGCTTTTCCGTACTTTTCCAACAGAGATCGTTGTTGGCCATTACGGCTACTTTCGTCCAGGCTGTGAGCTCGCTCATCCCGGTTTCCAGGGTCTGTTGGATAGTGCAGAATCAGGGCACTGCTGGGTAAAATTAACCGGGCCATACCGTATATCTGCCGAGGAACTTCCCTATGCAGATGTTGACCCGTTCGCAGGAGCACTTCTCAGACGGGCCCCCCATCGGCTGCTCTGGGGTTCCGACTGGCCGCATGTCATGATGAAGAAAACCATGCCCGATGACGGACACCTGGCGGATGTGTTCGCCCGCTACACCTCAGACAGTGCACTCCGGCAGCAGATACTGGTGGACAACCCGGCAGAACTCTACGGTTTTTAAAGAAATCCAGACGCAAAACAGTAACTTGACTTCCAATACGTTGTGAGCACAATGTCTTATTCATCTCTCTTGCATGAAGCCTATGACATACACGTACACAGTTCTCCTGATGTCATCCCCCGGTCACAGGATCCCCTGTCTTTGCGAAAAGAGGCCCGGCGAGCCCAGATGGCCGGGATGCTCATCAAGGATCACACAACCTCAACGGCCGGCCGTGTCTCTGTCCTGAACAACCTGGGGGAAAAAGATTTTAACTTCTATAGCAGTTTGTGTTTGAATCCTCCTGTCGGGGATTTAAATCTCTCGGCCGTTGAGTCGTCGATTCGTGAAGGCGTCCATGTTATCTTTTTCCCTACCTATGGATCCAGCCATCACATTTCTGTCTGGGGCGCAGGCAAACCTCCGACTGCTTTTCCTTTTTCCAGTTCTTCTCCAGCAGGGGTAACAATTCTGGAAGCTGATGGGAGTCTGAAGACGGAGTGCCTCCAGATCCTGGAAATGATAGTTGAGCACAATGTCGTTCTGGCCACCGGCCATCTGTCTCCTGGAGAATCATTGGAACTGATCAGAAGAGCAAATCAGTCGGGCTGTGATAAAATACTCGTCACCCACGCCTCGGAATCCGTCACCCAGATGTCTTCTTCACAGCAGAAAAATGCTGCAGCACTGGGAGCATATATTGAACACTGTTTTTTTGCGGTGACGCCCAGCTGCCCCAATCCCGTCACGCTTGAAGAAATACGAGACCAGATCCGATATATTGGAGTTGAACACTGTATCCTCTCCTCGGACTTCGGCCAGACACAGAATCTTCCTCCGGTGGAAGGCTTCGGCTTCTATCTTGAAAAAATGAGAGACCTCGGCTTTTCAGCAGATGAGATCAGATTGATGGTGAGAGACAATCCCAGGACTGTCCTCGGGGAGGGCAGCTAATAACAGCTCTATCCCTGGAAGTGGAGCAGGCGAAGGAACAAGTCACTTATCGTGTTTTTCCCACAGCAGAGCAATCATCCAAAGTTTCAGGTCCATCTAACACATAGAGCGTGAATAAAGACGGAAAGAAGAGTAAAATCGCTTTCTTCAACGTGTCGCCAATCTTTTATAATAACGTCTCATTTCTTTTGAGGGTCGCTTCATGGGCATCGCTACCGATATCATCATTCTTGTTCTGACCGCCTTTATTTGCGGCTTGATCATGCAGCGGCTCCAGCAGCCGCTGATTCTCGGATATATCGTTGCCGGTATCATACTGGGGCCATATACCGGCGGTATGACGATTACTGAAATTCATGATATTGAACTTCTGGCAGAAATCGGAGTTGCCCTTCTGCTTTTTGGACTCGGGCTTGAGTTTTCCCTCAAGGACCTTTCACCGGTAAAATATATTGCTCTTGTCGGCACTCCATTGCAGATGCTCTTGACTATCGGCTTTGGCTACGCAATCGGTCTCGGGTTCGGCTGGGAGTGGAAGACGGCACTCTGGTTCGGATCACTGATATCCCTCTCCTCTACGATGGTGATTCTAAAGACATTGATGAACCAGGGCTGGCTCGGGACACTCTCCAGCAAGGTGATGATCGGTATGCTGATCGTTCAGGATCTGGCGGTGGTGCCGTTGATGATTATCCTGCCGCAGCTCAATGATCCTGCCGCCGGACTGGGGATCCTTGGTTTTGCCGTAATCAAGGCAGCAGTTTTTTTGATCACCATGTTTTTTCTCGGCACCAGACTGCTCCCCTACCTGCTCAAAAGAATCGCCAGGCTTGGTTCACGTGAGCTTTTCATCCTGGCCATTACGGCAATCGGTCTGGGCGTCGGCTATGCCACCTACCTGGTAGGGCTGTCCTTTGCCTTCGGCGCTTTTGTTGCAGGTATGGTTCTCAGCGAGTCAGATTATGGTCATCAGGCTCTCAGCGATATTATTCCTCTTCGCGATCTCTTTGGCCTGATTTTTTTCTCCTCCGTCGGAATGCTCCTTGACCCACGTTTTCTGCTCAGCCATTTCACCATGATCCTGCTCCTTGTCGTCTCTGTAAGTGTCGGCAAGGGCTGCATCTTTGCTGTTCTCGCCCGGGTTTTTAACTATCGTAATGTTATCCCGCTTGCTGTCGGACTTGGTCTGTTTCAGGTGGGGGAGTTTTCCTTTGTTCTGGCCAGGATCGGAGTTGCCAGTGGATCGATCAGCAGCGAATTCTACAATATGTTTCTCACCATGGCCGTTGTCACAATGGTGCTCACCCCTTTTGTCTCATCCCAGACCTCCCGGTTATACGGTTTAAAAAAACGCTGGTTCAGGCACGAATCACTCCAGCTGCTCAATTTCCCGGAGGATACGCTTCGCAACCATGTGGTGGTAGCCGGCTGCGGCCATATCGGTTTTCAGATCGCAGGCGTCCTGAAGCGGCTGGCTATCCCCTTCGTCATGGTTGAGCTTGATCAGATGCGCATCGAGAAGGCGAAAACTGCCGGGTATCCAATCGTCTATGGAGACGGCAGTCAGGAAATCGTCCAGGAGGCGCTGCTGATAGAACACGCCTCCCTTCTCGTGGTAACTATTCCAAATATCGTCACCGTCCGCTCAATTATCAGCCACGCCAAGAAAGTAAACAGCGGAATCAGGGTCGTCGCACGCATATCCGACCCCGATTTTTTTCACGTCTTCAGGGAACTGGATGTGGTTGACCTTATCTATCCTGAATTTGAAGCTGGTCTGGAGATGATCAGGCAGGTTCTCCTCTACCTGAGAATTCCTGTGCCGGAGATTCAATCCCATACAGAAAATCTTCGCCGTCAGCTCCTCGCAAACGCAACAACGTCTGGAGCAGATTACAGGACGCTGAGCCAGATGAGGGCGGCCGAACAACAGTTTGATCTGCAATGGGTTGAACTAAAACCAGACAATCCGCTGATAGATGTGAGTATTGCCGAGGCCGAACTTCGTAAAATGACAGGGGTCTCAGTGGTTGGTATTATCCGTGAAAATAAACTGGAGACAAATCCTGAGCCGGCTTTTCGTTTTCACGAGAATGATCTGGTGGCGATCATCGGCTCGGCAGAGGCACGCCAGAAGTTTCACTGCTATCTCAATCCATTATCGGAAACCTGCCTCGTTCCATCGAATAACCAGTCGCCTTCATGAGAAATACTGGTGGACCCCTGCGGAACCTCACTGACCTGCATCATTCGCCATCAAATTCACAAAATGCGTGAACCAGCACACCCTGCTCGCGAATCTTTCGACTGCCGCCAAGATCAGGCAGGTCGATGATCGCTGATGCTTCAATAATATCGACGTTAATCCGGTTCATCAGCTTTACAGCAGCAACCATTGTTCCACCGGTGGCAATAAGATCATCGACCAGGACTACCCGGTGCCCTCTTTTAAGCCACGCGGTCTGAACTTCGATTTCCGCCTGGCCATACTCGAGCGCGTATGCCTGTGAAATTGTTTCTCCGGGCAGTTTTCCTTTTTTACGCAGCGGAATAAAGCCGACATTGAGCGCATAGGCAAGGGGCGCGCCGATGATAAATCCACGGGCATCGATGCCGACGACTGCATCGATATCAGTCTTCATGTAGCGGTCGATAAAAAGATCGATTAATTTTTTAAAAACAACCCTGTCTTCAAGAAGCGAACAGATATCACGGAAAACAACGTGGGGTTCCGGCCAGCCTTTAACGGAGCGTATATGGCTGGTTAAGTCAAATCCGACATTATTCATGAGTGTCGTTCCGTATCTTGTATTTGTTGAGATAAAAAAAGAGACCGGCAAAAACCAGGCATAAAAGAAAGGTGCCGCCCAGCTTGCTGTCAGTAAAGCGTACCTTCATTCGGAAGAACAATGACGCTTCGCTGTACAGGTGCCTTTTTTTGCCCCGCGAATATCGCTCTGGTGCCTGGCAATAGAGATAATGGTTTGTAATCGTTTCTGACTCTTTTTGGACAGATCTTTTTTCTGGAGTTTTTCCGCCTCTTCGCAGATCGCCTTGAAGGCTGCTGAGATTTTTTCGGTAGCAAGCATTGTTTTCTCACCTGTTGTTATGATTAGATAATGAGTGATCAGCGATGTGTGATGCACCTCTTCATAGTGATAATTATTCTTTGAGAGGAATCAAAAAAAAAGAGCGAACAGTTTTCAAGAAAACCGCTCGCTCTTCCTCCCTGCTCTCACTGTCAGATAGATTCAGGCCACTCTGTCTCCAGGCTCCTGTCCTGCAAAAACGGCGTCAAGGTTGTCAAGCGCCCTGAATCCCATACCATCGCGCGTTTCCTTGGTTGCACTGCCGATGTGAGGCATCAGAAACACATTGTCAAGTTCACGGTAGCGTGGGTCGATATCAGGCTCGTTGTTGAAAACATCAAGTCCTGCTGCAAAGAGTTTTCCAGATTTGAGTGCACTGATAAGGGCCCCGTCATCGACAACAACCCCTCTGCTGGCATTTACCACGATGGCACCGTCAGGAAGCAGTGCGATGAGATCACGGTTCAGCAGACCGGCAGTTTCAGGGGATGCGACGCAATGCAGTGCCAGGAAATCACAATGAGGCATCAGCTCCTGCGGAGTGGCGTGGTAGATTGCCCCCTGTTCAATTTCCGGGGCCACACGGCGGCGATTGTGATAATGAATTTCCATATCAAGTCCCTTGGCCGCCCGACGGGCAACCACCTGCCCGACCCTGCCAAAACCGATAATGCCGAGGCGTTTCCCGGTTACCTGGGTGCCGACCATGAAACTCGGACTCCAGTCCTTCCACTGCCTGCTGCGGACCAGCCGCTCGCCCTCGCTGGCTCGACGGGCGGCGCCGAGCATCAGCATAATGGTCAGTTCCGCCGTTGCATCGGAGAGGACATCAGGTGTATTTGTGACGATCAACCCTTTTTTTCTGGCTGCCTCCGTATCCACATGATCATAGCCGACGCTGAAATTGGCAATCACCTTGACCCGTTCGGAAAGACGGCCAATCACATCTGCGCTGAATTTTTCGGTATGGCAGGGAAGGATGGCATCTACCTCTGAGGACTTTTCGATAATGGCAGCGCTTGAATACAAGGCATCGGTGGGATTCAGTATTGGTTCATAATCCCTTTTGAGACGCTTCTCAACGGCGTCGGGAAGTTTTCTGGTAACCAGTACACGCGGTTTCATTTCTATTCCTCAGGCCGGGCATTAAATATGCAGCTCTTTATTTCTTTTGGGTTAAATCGCAACATTTCTTCCCTCGATACGAAAAAGGCCTAAATATGGTCTTCGCCCTCTGTAATCCCCTTATAGTAGTCGTATACCAAAGCAAGGAGGTTAACGATAATGATCAGCCAGAGGATTGTGGATTCAAGCCTGATTGCATAATAGAGCAGATAAGTCATTGCCATGATTACTGCCAGTGCGCCTGCAATTATATTACTCATATCTTCATTACTCCTTGATAAACAACTCAAATGGGTCAATCACCTTCAAATACCTGTCGATTATCCGGCCAGTTGATTTACCAGCCACCTCGCCGTACGCAGTAATCGAGCATCATCACCTCTTTGCCCTACAAGCTGAACGCCGAGCGGCAAGCCGTTTTCCCCGAGGAGAAGCGGCAGGGAAATTGAAGGCATCCCGCAAAATGTCCAGATTGTACAGAAAATCGGGCTTCCCGTAGACTCAAGGCCTATCGGAGCTTCACCGATAGCCGCCGGGGTAATAATCGCATCATGGTACTCAAACAACTTGTCCAGGCTTCCATACAGCTCATCGGCTGAAGCGACAGCGTTATTGTAATCAACTGCCAGAACCTTCTGCCCCCGCTCGATCATGGCAACCAGAATGTCGCTGAGTTTATCCCTGCCGTCACGGTACTCCGGTTTAAAACTTCTCGCCAGATCAGCCTCCATGACAATTTGATGCAGTTCGTGGGCCTGATCAAACTCAGCGGGAAGATCGAACTCCTGGATATCTTCTTCCAGTTGGCCGGCCAGTTCCTTGAACGCTTCCCTGGTTGCGCTGTCGGCCTCCTTCCAGACAGGTGTCTTTACAAATGCCAGCCGGGGCTGTGCCGGAGGATCTTCGGCCTGGGTAGCCACCAGTGTCGGTCTGGCCTGCAGCCTTGTGTCCGGGTCATGAGCATCAAAGCCGATCATGGTTTCCGCGATCAGGGCAACATCCTCGATACTGCGGGCAAAGACGCCTACCTGGTCAAGCGGCTGCGACTGTTGAAGAACCAGATGCCTGGAAATGAGTCCAAATGTCGGCTTGAATCCATACACACCACAAAACGAGGCCGGCCTGATCATCGATCCGTTTGTCTGCGTGCCGATTGCAAGCGGCACCATTCCCGCGGCCACTGCGGCTGCAGAACCGCTTGAAGAGCCGCCGGGGGTCCTGGTGAGATCGTGAGGATTCCGTGTCTTGCCGGGGGAAAACACCGCCAGCTCAGTGGTCACTGTTTTTCCGAGAATAACCGCCCCGGCCTCGCGAAGCCGAATAATAGCTGTTGCGTCCTCAAGGGGTCGCCGGCCGCTGTGCAATAGTGTTCCGTCCTCGGTCGGCATATCCCTGGTATCAAAGATATCCTTGATCCCCACAGGCACCCCATGCAGCGGGCCTAACGTGCGCCCGGCCTGAAGAGCAAGATCAGCCGCTCGAGCCTGCTCAAGAGCAAGCTCCGGGTCAAGAAAAGCCCAGGCCTGAACCTGATCCTCGAGTTTTTCAATCTTCTGAAGACAGGCGTTCACCAGCTCTTCAGAGGTGAACAGCCCGTCCCTGATGGCTGCAGCGACCTCTGCAGCCCCCATAAGTGTCAAATCCATACAGTCACCGACCTATACAATCATCGCGTTCATTAATGCACCCCGTAAATCAGGTTTGGCAGCCAGGTCGTGATAATCGGAAAATTATAGAGAATAAGCATGGCTACCAGCACCATCATCAGGAACGGCATAGATCCCTTGAAAATGGTGGTCAACTGAATATGCGGCGGCGCGATCCCTTTCAGGTAATAGCATGACATCGCCATTGGCGGCGTAAGGAATGAGGTCTGCAGGTTAAAGGCCACGAGGATACCGAAAAACAGCGGATCAATACCAAAGGCATCGAGCAGCGGTAGAAAAATCGGTACGAAAATGATGATAATCTCACTCCACTCAAGCGGCCAGCCCAACAGAAAAATAATACACTGGGCAAGAATGAGGAAAAAAACCGGCGAGAGATTGAGCCCCATGACAAACTCTTCGATGACCATATGGCCGCCGAGATACGAAAAAACCGAAGAGAATGTCCAGGAGCCGACAAACAGCCAGCAGACCATTGCGGACGTTCTTACGGTAAGATAGACAGAGTCTCTCAGGCGCAGCCAGGTCAGTTCCCTGTATCCCGCGGCAAGAAGGATGCTGCCGAAAGCTCCGACCGAGGCAGCCTCGGATGGTGTCGCCAGGCCAAAGAGAATCGATCCCAGAACAGACAGGATCAAAATGGTAAGCGGGAAAACTGAGGTCAACAGCATCATGAACAGTTCAGAATTCGGGATATCGGTCTGTTCCTTGGGGGGTTTCGGGGCAAGTTTCGGGTTAAGCGCTGCCCTGGTGATCACGTAAATGATATAGAGGCCGGCAAGCATGAACCCCGGGATCAATGCTCCGGCATAGAGCCGCACAACCGAGACCCCTGAAATGGCGCCATAGACAATGAGCATGATGCTCGGCGGTATGAGTATGCCGAGGCAACCTCCTGCACAGACCACACCTGCCGACAATTTTTCGTCATAGCCTGCCTTGAGCAGCGCAGGAAATGCCAGAAGCCCCATCAGGGTGACAACCGCCCCGACGATGCCAACGGCCGTTGCAAATATCGCGCAGGTCATCAGTGCGGCAACAGCCATTGCTCCGGGTATGAAGCGGGCGGCAATATTGAGGCTGTAGAAGAGCCGCTCAACGATATTTGCCCGCTCGACGATATAGCCCATGAAAAGAAAAAGCGGAACCGCAACCAGGACGTCATTGATCATGACCGAATAGGTCTGATTGACCAGCAGGTCGAAGATGTTATTCTGCAGCGGATGCACCATCCAGTCAGGCGTTGCATAGGCGTAATAACCAAAGCCGACACCCATGGCGACCAGGGTAAAGCAGATCGGAAAACCGAGTAGTATGGAAGCCACAAAGGACCCCATCATCACCATCGCAACTTGGGGATCACTCATTTTGTACCCTCCTCAGCACCAGCGCTTAAACCCGGACCTTTCTCAGCCAGTTCCTTTTTGTGTTTTTCAATGAGCACCTTCTCCATCTCTTCAACATCGTGAAGCCGCGCCGGCCACTGGCCGTCTCTCATGCACATGATACAGCGAATAGTTTCAGCTATCCCCTGGAGCAGAAGGATAAACGAGGCAACCGGCAGTATGGTCTTCAGCGGGAAGATCGGTACTCCGGCAGGGCTGTTGATACTGATTTCGCCGATTGGGCCGGTCGGTCCATACGGCAGGTAATGCCACGACTCGTAGGCGTAAATTACACCGGCATAAATCAAGGCCAGAACACCAGGGAAAAAGAAGAGAAAATAAAGAACAAACTCGATTCCCGCCTGGATACGCGGAGGCCATAGCCTGTAGACGAAATCGCCCCGAACATGGGCATTTCGCGACAGCGCATAGCCGCCGGCCATCATAAAGAGCGTGCCATACATGATATAGCTGATATCAAACGCCCATGATGTCGGAGCTCTCAGAACATAGCGAACAAAAACCTCGTAGGTTGTTGCAAAAGTCAAGATGAGAATGCACCAGGCAAAGGACTTACCGACCCAGGCACTCAATCGATCAATAAAATAGAGAAACTGATTCATACGAACGTCCTTGAATGGGGTTCAATGTGTTACTGATTATGGATGCCGCTGCACTTGAGCGTACAGCGGCATCCATGGAGTCCTGACTCGTTGAAGATATCAGAGTCTAGAATCCGAGCTCACCCGGGAAGTAATGATCAAAGGCAAGCTTGTAATCAGCAGAGTTAAGCAGTTCATAATAAGCAACACGCTTGGCAAATTCCTTCTGCGACTTGACAACCTTGGCGAAAAATGGATCCTGCTCGAGTTCAGGCAGGATTTCATCCCAGGCTTTCAGCTGTGCCTCCATGACTGGCGTCGGCGTACGGTAAAGCTTGACACCCGCCTCGTCCCTCAGCCACAGCAGATCCTTGGAGTACTGGTCCTGTCCCCTCCAGTAATTCGCTGAAGAGGCCGCCTCGGCAGCATATCTCAGAATTGCCTTGTGCTCATCCGCCAGTGCATCGAATTTGGTCTTGTTGAAAAGAATTTCAAAGAATTCAGCTGCCTGGTGATAGCTGCCGAGCATGTAAACCTTGGAAACATCCTGGGCGCCAAAGCTTCTGTCGGAGGTCGGGTTATTAAACTCAAATGCTTCAATAACGCCGCGCTCAAGGGCCGGGACAATTTCTCCACCGGGAAGCTGGGTTACCTTGACGCCCATCTTCTGCATCAGGTCGGCAGCCAGGCCAACCGTCCGGTACTTGAGACCTACCATATCCTCGGCGGATGTAATCGGTTTCTTGAACCAGCCGAGCGGCTGGGTCGGCATCGGCATGGAGAAGAAGCCGACAATATTGAGCCCCAGTTGCGCTATAAGCTCCTGGTAGAGTTCCAACCCTCCGCCATAGTAAATCCAGGCAAGACCCTGGTTTGCATTCTGGCCGAAGACAGGCCCGGTACCGAACAGGGAAGCAACCTTGCTCTTGCCATACCAGTAAACGGATACCTGGTGACCGGCATCAAGCACTCCCTTGTCTACCGCATCCTGCACCTGGAAGGCCTTTACAACGGCACCGGAAATAAGGTACTGGATTTTCAGGCGACCGCCTGCCATCTCATTGACGCGCTTGACATAATCGGTGGCAAAATCATTGAAAATGTCTTTGGCGCCCCAGGCACCCTGCATTTTCAAAATAACCGTTTCTGCCCTGGAAACCATCGGGAAACCGATGGTTGCAACACTGGCAGCACCGGCTGCCGCTGCCGCCGTTTTCAGGAACTTACGGCGTCCTGTTTTCACATCATCCTGTTTAACAACTTGTTGTGTCTCTTTTTTCATCGACGGTACCTCCTCACTGAGCTGAATAGTTGAAAACTAACTGGTAAAACGAAACGATAGATCCAGAATTCCTTTTACCTGCTCCAATACCTCAAAAACAACGCATTTCATGCTCTGTCCTTCAGGTAAACCCGATACCCAACAGTACGACCGTGATACACACCCCTGAATGTCATCCAGTGGGAAAAAAGGAACCGGTGCAACCGGTACCCCCTTGTAAAACCTGATGCATATGGTATGGCGAGAAACTGATAAAGAGAATACAGTTTTTGAGCAATGAACATGCAAACGCCGTAAAAGCTGAAGAACAGTCGAAGTACAGTGAAAGGCAGTTCATACTCAAATCACTCCCACAACCGATAAAAAACGACTCAGCGCTCACATCAAAATGACCTGAAATACCACAGTCGCTGTCTTTCAGTCAAACGCGCTGAGACAAATCCCCTTGTCAGACAGGCACTTGTCTGACAAGTCTATACTTACTGGTTTCATTGCTTCGCGTCAAGTACAATTCTCCAGAGAAACAAGCACCTTTCGTGCTGACATGAAAATTTTTCAGAGCCGAATAAATATCACTCGACAAGCACAATCCGGATATCCATAACATTGGTGTTTGTCGGCCCCGTTTTATACAAATCTCCAAGTTCCTCAAAGAAATGATACGAATCATTGTTTTCCAGGTATTCAGAAGGGTCCAGTCCTTTTTGTTCTGCCCGAATCAGGGTCGTACTGTCCGCCAGCGCACCGGCGGCATCGGTCGGTCCATCTGTCCCGTCTGTTCCGGCACTCAAGACAACCACATGACTGATCCCTTCCATTTTCATGGCCGCGGCGAGAACGAATTCCTGATTCCGGCCCCCTTTTCCATCACCCTTGAGTTTTACCGTGGTTTCTCCGCCGGTGAGGATGCATGCCGGTTTGGAACACGGAAAACCGTGGAGTTCAATCTCTGCTGCTATCGCCATGTGGTTAAAGGCGACATCTCTTGTTTCTCCCTCGATCCTTGAAGAAAGAAGCAATGTCCGGTAGCCGAGTTCCTCAGCTTTTTCTTTTGCCCTGAGCAGCGAATTGAAATTATTGCCGACAATGACATTCTGGGTTCTGGTAAAAATTTCATCACCGGCCTTCGGGGTTTCCGGAACTTCGCCGGCGAGCCCTTTTTGTATGTAGTTGCGCACCCGGGCAGGAATTTCTGGTTCTATTGAATACTTTGCAAATATGGACTGGCAATCTGCAAAGCTCATTGAATCCGGAACGCAGGGCCCCGAAGCAATCGAGTCAAGATCGTCGCCGACCACATCGGAAAGGATCAGGGTGACGATCGTTGCCGGATAGACCGCCCTGGCGAGGCCGCCGCCCTTAATCGCCGAGAGGTGCTTGCGTATGGCGTTGATCTCGTGGATAGTTGCACCGCAGGAGAGAAGAACGCTGGTCGTCGCCTGCTTATCTGCAAGCGTGATGTCAGCGACGGGCAGCGGCAGCAGAGCGGAGCCTCCTCCTGAAATAAGGCAGAGAACCAGCGTCTTTTCGTCCGCCGACGCTGCCAGCTCATAGATCGCCCTGGCGCCCCTGAGCCCGTTTTCGTCAGGGACAGGGTGACCCGCCTCGTGAATTTTCACTACAGCCAGTTTCTCGAGATGACCATATTTTACGGTGATGATTCCCTGAGTTATCCTCTCACCCAGGATTTCTTCAACTGCCGCCGCCATCGAGGCTCCCGCCTTGCCGGCGCCAATCACGAAGATCTGCCGGTAATGCGACAGATCGTAGTGCCGGCCGTCAACCAGCAGCATCTCATCCCTGCGCTGCACATATTTCTTGATTGCCGCTCCCGGCGCGACCGCACGGAGCCCTGCCTGAAATATCTCAATGGCATTGCGGCGGCTTTTATCGATCCCTTGACCCATGACAGGCTCCTGACCCAATGACAGCTGTACTTACTGTTTCACGCTGCTCTCTTTACCAGAAAACGATTTATTATTAAAAAATTTCAAAATGGCATATGTCACAGGCGATCCACCTGCTGCTCTTTTTCAAGATGGACCGAAATATCATGCAAGGCATTCAACAGATGCCTGGTCATCGCATTTTCAGCCTTGATCTTATCGTGCTTTTTAACGGCCTGAAGAATATCGTTGTGCTCGTCAACGGTCTGCTCAATTCGCCCCGGTGTATAGAGGCTGGAGATCCAGCCATTCGGCAGGTTCATGATCATGGCTTTCATCAGCACAAACAGTGTTTTGTTTTTCGTCGCTCCGGCCAGTAAGCGATGGAACTTCCCGTCACAGACAATCGCCTCCTCCACGTTATGAGCCTGTGCATAGGTGACAAAACTGTTATAGGCTTCCTCCATCCTGGCGATGTCTTTTTTGTCCGCTTTTTCGGCGGCAGACCCGGCAACTTTGGGCTCGATAATCAGCCTGACTTCAAAATTGTCCCTGATCGACTGCTCATTAGCCTTCAACCACGATGAAAACTCGCTGAACTGCTGTCCCTGCCTGTCGGTTATGAAAATACCTTTTCCCTGTTTCACACTGACCCGGCCGGTTACCTCAAGAATCCTCAACGCCTCCCGCAGAGATGAACGGCTGACCTGCAGCTTCCTGGTAAGTTGATTTTCAGAATAGAATTTATCTCCTGGCCTGAAGCCATCTTCAGCAATCATCTCTTTTATCGCATTGATAACACTGTCCGAGAGGCGCACTTTTTTCACAGGATCCATGAAAACCTCGACAAGGAAGGATGGAGACTTGTCAGACAGGCACTTGTCTGACAAGTACTACATGTAATAGATGGAATTCTGCCTGTCAATACTAATCAAGCGGCAGCAGATATGATCAGGTTTCTATGGTGCCCGCAGGAATCAGAAGAGGATGATCTTTGAGGTTTTCATGAAGAACACAAACAAAACGGTGAAAGCGGCAAGGAAGCTGTAGGGCAGTACCAGATCACGATTGGTTACACCGCCGCCCTTGAGTCTGTCGGTAATCCGATAGGTTGCATAGAGGGAGGCCAGGAAACCTCCGGCTACGGTAAAAACCTGCAGCAGGGCGGAGGCATCCGGGCTGATCAGCCGGGCGCCGTCGACCACCGGCGTCAATCCGATAATTTCGCGGAGATTGGCAACCAGGCGCCATGACTGGCTGACGAAAACCTCAAAATGAACGGCAAGGTAGACACCGAGAATAATAGGAATAAAACCATAGCCAAGCAGCGGCAGTAGAATTTTTCTGTTCACTTTTGTCAGGTGAGCCTGCAGCTGAACCATCAGGAAGTAGCCGATTTGAAAGATAAAAATAAGACCAAAGAAGATCAGCGAACCGATCAGTCCAAACGGCAGCTGCCCAAGTGTCGCCGGATATGTCTGCTGCAGCGTATTGATAAGCGTAAACATCTGGCTGTGCAGGGCAAAGGGGAAGAAAATCGCCCCCAGTGAGATG
This sequence comes from uncultured Desulfobulbaceae bacterium, assembly GCA_965366875.1. GTDB lineage: Bacteria > Desulfobacterota > Desulfobulbia > Desulfobulbales > Desulfocapsaceae > MADRE3. The sequence continues at coordinate 14,572 of CBDUGK010000018.1, forward strand.
ATCAGGAAACTGTCAGCCTGCCGCGGTGCTTCAATGTCCCAGAGCTCCTGGGGTGCCATTCGTATGTTGAGATGAATTGAATGTTTGTTGCAGCTCTTGATACAGGAGCCGCAGATAATGCAATCCTTGTTGTTGTCCACCATGAACGGATGCCTGAACATCGGGCAGCCGCTTTTATCCGGCATGCCGGTATAGCAGGCGTGGTCCTCGCAGCGGTTCAGGCAGAGATGTCGATTTGAGCGAAGCTCCAGGATGGACGGCATTGCAAAAATCGCGTTGATCGCGCCGAGCGGGCAGAGATAGCGGCACCATGCCCGCCGTGAAAAAAAGACACTGAAACATATTGAGCCGATGGTGATAGCCACAATAATCCAGCCGGTAAGCGTCGGGCTCTCGTAAGCGTTCCAGACAACTTCAATCCAGAGAACGACGATGCAGAGTACCGACATGATCCAGCCGGAATAGAGCTTTATGATCTCCGGTGTCTTGCGTGTTGGTTTGATAACCGACTGCAGCAGGGTGCCGGGAACGGCCAGGGTGCAGACGGAACACCAGGTTCGGGCCATAAAGAAAAATGAAAAGAAGAGCAGCGGCCAGCCGATCGACCAGCTCAACGTTATGCCGATATTTTTTTCAGGATCTTCGGGGCCGAAAAAGAGTGTAATAACGGCTGCAAGCAGAACCGTTCCGACAATAGTGCGCGGCAGGACCGGATAGAGCCTGCTCTCCAGCACCGTGCGGATCCACGGCACCCTGAGTAAATTGAACTCCCACTTGCCTTCACTCTTGGGAAGGCCAAGCAGGATGTGTTCGCTGAGTATCTCATCATCCCGGGCAAGCATCACTGCCCGTTGAATGACTGCTGAAAGTTCAGTGAGGTTCCCGGGCCAGTCGTAGTTCATCAGCACACCAAGCGTTCCCGGGGAGACGCTGCTTATATTCTTGCCGTATTCGCGGCTGAAACGATCCAGGTAGTAATCAACCAGCTGCGGCAGGTCTCGCTTGTGAAACCTCAGGGCCGGCACATGGAAGGAGGCTGATTCGAGCACCTTCGCCAGCGGCCTGATGATTTTGAGCGTCTCCGTCAATGTATCCATTGAATAATTGCTGATAAAGATAATGCGCGCTTCAAGAGCAATCTGCCGCTCTTCTCCGACCCTGGTGTAGGCGAGTGTTTCTAACGCATCGGCTATTTTCTTCTGAATCAGCAGCGGAATCCGGTCCAGATGATGGAGCGCCACAGTTCCCCGGGAAAATTGTTCAAAAACACCCGTCTGCCTGACCTGGGAAAAAGGAAACGGGTCGTTTTTTTCTCCGAAGAGTCTGCGCGCCAGTTCCTCGCTGTTGAAATCCCGTGCATCAATCTCGATATACGGTCCCTGGGCATGGCTGCTCTGGAGGTGAATCTGTTTTGCCAGCAGCCGTCGACCGGTACCGGGCTCTCCTGTCAGCAGGACAGGACGGTCATCAGCCGAAAATTTTTCAAGGGCCGCCTGGATTTCCCTGGCCGTCTGAGATCGCATCACCTTGTCTTTCTGACCGTCAATCTCATCATCAACGGTCATCCGTTCGGACAGCGGCATCATGTCAACCAGCCTGATCTCCTTTTTTGTCGAGATATCACAGGCAAGAACACTCGCTGCGTGATCATGAAAAGATATTCTCAGCCGCTCTGCAAGGGCACACTCAATTCGCTCCTGGACCAGGCGGTTCTGCTGAAGGAGCTGGTAAAAATAGACATCCGCCAGACAGATCAGTACGACATCGCAGAGCGCTCGTATCGTCAGGGACTGCGGACTCCTGGTCAGCAGTGAGGTTTCACCAAAATGACCGCCGGGGCCGACACGACCGACAATTGAAAGCGCACCGTCCCCGCCCTGCAGAGTAAGCTCAACCTCTCCTGTTGCGACAATATAGAAGGTATCCGCCTGATCACCCTGGCGATGTATTAAATCGCCCTGGGCTACATGCCGAACCCGCACATGTGCGCTGATTTCTGCAAGCTGCCCGGCATCAATGTCCCTGAATATCAGCGACTGATGCAGATTCTGCTGGATGGCTTCCGGTTTCATCGACCAACAATCATTTTCTGTTTTTTCCTAGTCTGCACACGATCTCACCCATTCCCCCCCATCAGATGTTTCCTGAGAACGTCGGCAAGAAGCGGCGCCACCGAATAGACCTCAATAAGCCCGTCGTCGGAGCAGGCGCCGGGGTAGGTATCCGAACCGATCACCTTTTTTACCACACTGCTGGAAAACCGCTCCCTGGCATCGCCGGCAAGGACAAGGTGCGTTGCAACAACATAGACATCAACGGCTCCGGCATCCAGGCAGCGCCGTGCTGTCTGGATGATCGACCCACCCGTCCTGATCATGTCGTCACAGACAATGGCTGTTTTGCCCCCGACGACACTTGAAACCTGGCTGATGATGGTCTTGTCGGTATCATAGCGATCCTTGTCGGCAGCGGTGTGGGGACAGTCGAGCAGGCTTGCCAGCCTGGCCACCCGCTTGGAAAAACCGTAATCCGGCGAGACGAGGACAAAATTTTCAAGCTTCATGCTGTTGATTTTTTCCACCACAAGCTCATCGGTCCAGACATGTTTGGTGCTGATTTCACCCGCGTGGGCATGGAGTACCGCCTCGGAATGCAGATCTACGAATGCCACGAAGTTCGGGCGTGCCCGGAACAGCTGTCTGGTTCTGGTGATTCCTTTGGGGATTTCCTGGGAAAACGGTTTTGTCCGCTCCATGGTGGAATATCCGAGGTAGGGGACGACCACATTTATCGATGCGGCATTCCAGTACCTCCCGCCCTGGATCAGATCAAGCGTTTCCTGATGCGCTGAATCGTCAGATGTCGCGCCAACGATAATCAGGTGCTTCCCCGAGAGATCAGAAGGAAAAGCATGGTAGTACTCGCCATCGCTAAAACGTTTGCGTATCATCTCGGAAAATGAAACACCAAGGCTCTGCGCTATTTTCCGGGCAAGCGGCGTAGAGACCTCATTTGCCACCAGTAAAAGATCCCGCTGAATTTTCATCCTGTTCCTCTGCTCCGTAAGAAACCGCTCTTTTTATCTACAAGGCTGCCGCAATTGCATCGCCCATTGCCGAGGTAGAGACCGCGCGGGATTTTTCCCGGGCAATATCCGCTGTACAGATTTCTTTGTCAAGCGTTGCTTCCACCGCCCTGTCAATGGCATCCGCAGCCGTATCGACGCCAAAGCTGTAGCGCAGCATCATCGAGGCCGATAGAATCTGGGCCACCGGATTGGCAACATTCTTTCCGGCGATATCAGGAGCAGAGCCACCGGCAGGTTCATAGAGCCCAAACTTTTCGCTGTTCAGGCTGGCTGAGGCGAGCAGTCCCATGGAACCGGTGATCATCGCCGCCTCGTCGGAGATAATGTCTCCGAACATATTTCCGCAGAGCATTACATCGAACTGGTGGGGATCACGAACAAGCTGCATCGTAGCATTATCGACATAGAGGTGATTGAGCTCCACATCGGGATACTCCGCCGCAATCTGGACCACGACCTCACGCCACAGCACCATCGTCGTCAGTACGTTGGCCTTGTCTATCGAGGTAACCTTCTTTCTCCTCAGGCGGGCGGCCTCAAAGGCCATGCGGGCAATACGTTCGATCTCGGGACGCCTGTAGACCATGGTATCATAGGCGTATTCATCATTGCCGGTTCCCTCGCGGCCTTTCGGGGTGCCAAAATAAATTCCGGAAGTAAGCTCCCGTACCACCAGTATATCAAAGCCGTCACCAACAATATCCGGCCGCAGCGGACAGGCGCCGGTAAGCGATTTAAAAACCTTTGCCGGCCGCAGATTGCAGAAAAGATCAAAATGTTTGCGCAGCGGCAGCAGCGCTGCCCGTTCCGGCTGCTTCTCCGGCGGCAGGTTTTCCCACTTCGGCCCTCCGACGGAGCCAAAAAGGATCGCATCGCTCTGCTCACAGAGAGCAAGCGTTGCCTCGGGAAGCGCTGTGCCATGATTGTCGATGGCCACACCACCAACATCTGCATGTGAGTAGTTCAATGCAAAACCAAATTTATCCCGGGCCGCATCCAGCACTTTTAGAGCCTCCTGCATTACCTCAGGGCCGATTCCGTCTCCGGCCAGGACTGCAACATTCTTCATTATTTCACCCTTTATCCATGATTACAGATTGAAAATCCCATAAAAATTCACCGCCCGTCATGCCCGGTAAAACTCAACAGAGCCCGGGACGCTCCGGAATACGGGAGTTTATACTCACAAAGCCCGGCCAGCTGCCAGCGTTTTTTTTCATCGAGGCATGTACCGAGGTCCTCACGAAAATTCGGTCCTTTCATACAGATTACCCGCTTGTTTCTGTCACAAAAGCGTTCACACATTGCCAGAAAATGCGGTATGTCCGAGACCGCCCGGCAGACAATGCAGTTAAACCGGGATTCATCTTCAAGCGCAACCTGTTCGTCAAGCCTGCATGGCTGAACGGTTATCCCCTCAAGGTCGCAGCTCCTGATGACATGTCTTAAAAACGAAACCCGTTTCAGGCGCGGTTCCACGAGACTCACCTCCATCATGGGCCGCGCCGTCTTGCACACCAGCCCGGGGAAGCCGGCACCGCTGCCGATGTCAAGCAGGTAATCCCGCCTGTCGTCGAGCAGCATCAGCAGCGCCAGGGAATCAATAAAATGATTTTCAACGATGACCCGGTCATCTGTCTCCCTGGCAATGAGGTTCATTTTTTGACTCCAGCGTTTAAGCTCCTGGAAATAAAAAAAGAGGTTCCTGATCGCAGCTGCATCGAGATCGATCTTGAAGTCGCGGCTTCCCCGGCAGATCAGCTTCTCAAACTCCCGGTATTTTATTTCTGCTTCAGACCCCACAAGCTTACTTTGTCAGCCGGCAGGTTACCGAAGCTTCATGGGCGGTCAGCCCTTCAAGGCGGGCAAGCGCCCTGATATGATCAGCGTCTTCGAAAAGGGCTGCTGCAGAGTAACTGATGATGGAACTTTTCTTCAGAAAGGTCTCCACGCCGAGGGCCGAGGCGAAACGGGCCGTCCCCATCGTCGGCAGGACATGGTTCGGACCGGCGAGGTAGTCGCCGGCTGCTTCCGGAGTGTACCTTCCCAGGAAAATTGCCCCTGCATGCCTGATCTGCGGAATCTGCGACCAGGGGTCGGCAATCATCAATTCCAGATGCTCAACAGCAATTTCATTTACCAGGTCAACAGCCTCTTCAAGGCTCTTGGCAATCAACACCTGTCCCCGTGCCGCCAGTGACTGCCGGGCAATATCCTTTCTGCTCAATTTGTCCAGCTGGAGCTCAAGCTGTTGCACTATTTCCGCTGGCTGACTGCTGTCCGTGGTAATCACCAGTGCCAGAGCCTGAGGATCATGCTCTGCCTGGGCCAGCATGTCTGCTGCGATGTGCACGGGATCGGCAGTATCATCTGCAACAATGAGCACCTCCGACGGGCCGGCGATCATGTCGATTCTGACCATACCGGAAACCTGCCGTTTTGCTTCTGCTACATATTGATTTCCCGGTCCGACAATAACATCGACCGCAGGGATCGACTCAGTTCCGAAAGCCAGTGCCGCAACAGCCCAGGCAGAACCGGCCCGGTAGATTTCGGTAATACCGATTTCCTGCGCAGCGACGAGCAGATAGGGGTTTACACTGCCGTCTTCAGCCGGCGGGGTCATCATTACACGGTGAGCAACACCGGCAATTCCTGCCGGGATTCCGTTCATGAGTACCGAGGAGACCAGCGGGGTTGAGCCCCCCTGCCCGCCCGGCACATAAAGACCGGCACGGTCAACCGGCCGCACAAGACGGCCGACAATAGTGCCGTTTTCCCGGGTCTGCAGCCATGAATCTTCCATCTCCCGTTGATGAAATGTCTTAATCCTGTCAATGGCTACGTCAAGCGTTTCCAGAAATGAGCTGTCAACACGTTCGTAGGCCTGCGCAAGTTCTGCTGCTGACAGAGCAAGCGGCTGTTTCAGCCCGGGAGCGTCAAATTTCTTTGTATATTCCATGAGCGCGGCATCGCCTCGGCTGCGGACCTGGGCAAGAATCTCTGCAACACTTGTGGTAACCGCTTCTCCCGAAGACTGAAAGCGGCCAAGCAGCTCTTTGATGACCTGCTCGCCAGCTGGGCTGTTTATCTCAAGGGGGGTGATAATCATCTCTGTACCATCGGTTGTTTTCCTCTCTCAGACACTTCCGCCAGCGGAGTTGCCAGTGGACAGCGGGCTATTATACGTCATTTTATCGGTATTAGAAAGCAGAACAAAAAAACTTGGCGGCAAAGCGTGAAACGTAACTTTTTTTGCTTTTACCTTTGAAGTTGCATGAAAAGACAATATAGTTACTAACCGCCTGGAAATAAAAATTTTCCTCGTGCGGTTACTGACCTGACAGAAACACCGGCAGCCGGATGGTTCTGCAGACAACAGCAGCATTGATGACGAATCGGATATAGTGAGGGTCATCTCACAGAGCTATGGATATTGCATATGAAATTCGAGCCAAAATGGATCGCCTGGGAGACAACAAGGCGCTGCAATCTCAAGTGTGTGCATTGCCGGTCTTCTTCCGAACGTGAGATCAAAGGGCATCCTGATTTCTCTTTCGAGCAGGCCACTGAAATTATAGATGACATCGCCTCCTACGCCAGCCCGGTACTCGTGCTGTCAGGAGGTGAACCGCTGCTCAGAGAAGATATTTTTGATATCGCCCGCTATGGAAGTGACAAAGGGTTGCGGATGTGCCTGGCGACCAACGGCACCCTGGTAACCGCAGATACCTGCCGGGAAATCAAAAATTCAGATATCAAGATGGTATCGCTGAGCCTCGACGGCGCCCGGGCAGAAACCCATGACAATTTTCGCAACCAGGAAGGCGCCTTCGATGCAACCCTGCAAGCGATTGAACTGTTCAACAAAAACAACATACCCTTTCTGATCAACTCCTCATTTACCGTTCGCAACCAGAAGGAAATTCCCCAGATTTATCAGCTGGTGAAAAAACTTGGGGCGACCGCCTGGTACATGTTCATGATTGTGCCGACCGGACGGGGTGAAGATGTGCTTGATGAACTGATTCCTGAAAAACTCTACGATGAAATCCTAGAGTGGCACTACCAGGTGGAGAAGGAAGAAAACGAGTTGTTGATGCGGCCGACCTGCGCCCCTCATTATTACAGGATCGTCAGACAGAAGGCCCGGGAGGAGGGAACTCATTTCAAGCGCAGAAACCTCAACTTTTCAACCGGCGGCTCCAAGGGGTGTCTTGCCGGTCAGCTCATCTGCCTCATCGATGTTGACGGAGAGGTCCTGCCCTGCAGCTATTTTCCCAAATCCGCCGGCAATATCCACCAGCTGCCATTCAGGGATATCTGGGAAAAATCCGAACTGTTTCTCAGTCTCCGGGATTTCAAGAGTTACAAGGACAACTGCGGTCGCTGTGAATATATCAACGTCTGCGGAGGCTGCAGAGCCCGCGCCCATGCGATGACCGGCGACTATCTTGCCCAGGAGCCGCTGTGCAGTTATATACCCCAGCGTCTGAAAGAATAAACAACAACACCATCCATTAGGCGATGACCATGAACGACACATTTCTCAAAGCCTGTCGGGGCGAACCAACCGACTATACTCCTATCTGGATAATGCGCCAGGCCGGAAGATACCTCCCACAGTATCAGAAAGTGAGGGGGAAGGTAGGTTTTCTCGAATTGTGCAAGTCACCGGAGCTCTGTGTCGAGGTAACGCTGCAGCCTATTGATATCTTCGGCATGGATGCGGCAATTCTTTTCTCCGATATCCTGATACCGATGGAAGCAATGGGTCTCTCCCTTGAGTTTCATGAGGGCCGCGGCCCGGTTTTCCCGGATGTCGTCCGCGACAGGAATGCGCTTGACAAACTTATCGTCCCTGACGCCGAGGAAACAATGGGGTTTGTGATGGAGACCATCAGGCTGCTGAGAAAAGAATTAAAGGTTCCGCTCATCGGCTTTGCCGGCGCTCCGTTCACCTGTGCCACCTACCTGATCGAAGGGGGTTCATCAAAGGTGTTCTGGGAAACAAAGAAGATGATGTTTACCGCCCCCGAGCTGTTTCACGGCCTGATGGAGAAGATTACCCAATGCACCATAGGCTATCTGCTCGCACAGGCTCGGGCCGGCGCCCAGGCTCTGCAGCTTTTTGATTCCTGGGCCGGCATCCTGGCACCGACCGATTATAAGGAATATTCACTCCCCTATGTCGAGAGGATTATGAAAGCATTGCAGCCAATCGGCCTGCCTGTCATATATTTTGCCAATAATGGCGCCACGCTGCTTGACTATTCAGCGCGCTGCGGTGCCGATGTAATTGGCCTTGACTGGCGCATTAATATTGGTGATGCAATCAAACGGGTGGGCAACAAGGCCGTCCAGGGGAACATTGATCCATTTGCACTGCTGCTGCCAAAGGAAAAATTGAGACAGCGAATAAAAAATCTGCTTGAAGACGCACGTGATGCCAAAGGCCATATTTTCAACCTCGGACACGGGATTCACCAGTTCACCCCTCCCGATCAGGCAAAGATTGCCGTAGACGCAGTCCACGAGTTGAGCAGGCGCTGAGCGTTGTCTGAAGATCATGAACGTACATATTCCAAGCACCCAGACATGTCTTGAATTAATAGATCGATATGGAATGCTCGACAACATCAGGCAACATTCGTTCGTCGTTGCCAGGGTTGCCGAAGCAATTGTCAGCAATCTTGTTTCAGATACCGGCAACACCCTTTCTCCCCCTGATCCCGAGCTGGTCCGGGCAGGGGCCCTGCTTCATGATATAGCGAAAACCAGATGTCTTGACGGCAGCTGCCGACATGCCGAAGAGGGGCAGCAGATCTGTATTGATAGCGGTTACCCCGATGTTGGGACTATTGTCGGTGAACATGTCATCCTGAAATCATTCACCCCCGAACGGTACAAACAGGGAGACTTTGAAGCGCGTGAAATCGTCTACTATTCTGACAAACGGGTAACTCATACCGCAATCGTCTCCCTGGAAGACCGGCTCGAATATATTGTCGACCGGTATGGAGACGGCAGCAATTTTATAGAAAACCGAATTAGAGACAATTTTCAGCAGTGCCTCCGCCTGGAAAAATATCTGTTCGCCTTTCTCCCCTTTGCTCCCGAAGACTTGAGCAACCTGGTTTCTCCGCAACCGTTCAGGTGAATGTTCCCATGACCCCGAACACCCATCGCTGACATGCACCCTGCTCATGCATAGTGCGACCAGCGGATATTAATTCAGATCCATCATCATGCCGGTACTTCCCCGCCCCGATTACCATCCCTCACTCCCGTTCAGCAACCCTCACGTGCAAACGACGTTCCCGACCCTTTTCAGGAAAACACCGCAGCTGAACCCCAGCCGAAAAAGAATAGAGACCGGTGACGGGGATTTTCTCGATATCGATCACCATTTCAGTGCAACCGGCAGAACAGCCGGTCTTGCTATCGTCAGCCATGGGCTGGAGGGCCATTCCCGCAAGAAATACCCGCTGGGAATGGCGCGCTGCCTGAGTGAACACGGCTGGGATGTTGTCTGCCTGAATTTTCGCGGCTGCTCGGGGGAACCAAATCGCCTGCCCCGGCTGTACCACTCAGGCGTAACAGACGATCTTCACACGGTACTGCGCGACTGCCTGAGCGCGGGGTGTTATCAGGATGTTGTACTGATCGGTTTCAGTATGGGGGGCAACCAGACGCTGAAATATCTTGGAGAAAATCCCGGGATTGTTCCCCCTCAGGTGCGGGCTGCAATCGTCTTCTCCGTTCCCTGCATGCTCGCCGATTCGGTAGCGGTCATGAATTCCTGGCAGAACGCAATCTACATGCGCTACTTCCTGAGAAGCCTGAGTGAAAAGATTCGCCTCAAGGCCGACATGTTTCCAGGCCTGATTGATACAACGGGCATTGACAGGATACGGACATTTGCTCCATTTGACGACAGGTTTACCGCCCCGCTCCACGGCTTCAGGGATGCGGCTGACTATTATCGGAGGTGCTCATCCAGGCAGTTTCTCCCGGCCATACGAATCCCCTGTTTGATGGTTCAGGCCGTTGACGACCCGTTCCTGTCTCCGTCATGTTTTCCGCTGCCCGAGGCAGAAAAAAACCCCTATCTCTCCCTTGAAATAACGGAGTTTGGCGGCCATGTCGGTTTTTGGGGAGGGTGGCGGAACAGACACTACTGGTCAGAACTGAGGGTTATCCGTTTCCTTGATCTTTTGGCTCTGTAAGCGGCCGTTCTCAAACGCTCAACAGTTCTCTGCCGGCCTGCGCTCAGGAACAAGGACATGCTCGACATCGCCGCGGTTCCATGCTTCTGAAACATACAAACCGCAATAACAGCTGCCATATTCCTCGACATCGGGCTTCCTGTAGACACAGGGACAGATGATATCCCGGTCCGCATCCTTGTCCTCCCTGGCCAGGCGACATGGACAGCACATATAGCCGTATCGCTCCCGGTTGATGAGCAGGCCGTTCAACAGGAACAGAGTCGACTCCATATCCCGGTTAAAGTAATACCCTTTCGGCTCGTTAATTTTTTTCAGCTGTTCATGGAGTTGATCAAGGTTCATATTTCAGCCCAAGCTCCTCCATTATTACATCTTTTTGAAAACCGACAATGGCTTTATTCCCGATGAAGGTAACAGGAAAAGCTTTTTTCTCATTATACGGTGCCATCTCCGCAAAGAGCTCATCACGCTCATCTTTAAACAGCAGATCAACATCGACAGACTCAAATTCAACATTATGGGAGCTCAGCCAGTCCTTCAGTGCCTTACACTGAATGCAGGTTGTGATTACCAGTAATTTTACGCTCGATTTCAGCACATCTTCACTCCTTTATGATAATTTTTCCCGGCTCCATTCAGCCAATTGATACCAAATCTCGCCGGAAGTTTCTAGCTCAACCTGCTGTTGAGAGGTTTTTTCTTGCCCCGCTTCTGGAGAGGCTGGCCGATCTGGCAGCGACCATCAAACCTGCCCGCGTTTGGGCAGGACGACCATTTCTGAAAACCATATTGGCCGTTATCGTGTTATGTTGTTATAATGAACTGATATTGCTTATATTCATCCAAAAACCACGACATCAAAGCCATTATCGGCAACAACAACAGCCTCAGGGAAAACGATGAAAAAAACCATTTTCTGCATTTCTGTTATGCTTTTAGCGGGCATCTTATCCCTGCCCGCCTATGGAAATCCGCTTAAAATCTACGTCTCGATCCCCCCTCAGAGATGGCTGGCCGAGCAGATTGCAGGAGATCATGCAACAATAGCGATTCTGCTTGAACAATCCCAGGATCCCCATACATTTGAGCCGACACCCCGGCAGATTGCAGGTCTGTCAAAGGCAAAGCTCTATTTTACCATCGGCATGACCTTTGAAAAACATCTGTCGACAAAACTGCAGCAGGCAAGCAGCGACCTGAAAATTGTTGATTCCGCTCACACCATACTCAGGCGTGGTACGGAAGACCACAACCATGAAGGATCGCCGGGAGAACATGCCGCATCCCATGGTGATCCCGATCCCCATATCTGGCTGTCACCCATCAACCTGATCGCTATTGCCAGGAAAATGACGGATTCAATGGCGGAAGCGGACACCGCCAACAGAGCTGTCTATGAACAGAATTTCACTGTTCTGGAGCAGCGGCTCCATGATCTCCACGAGCGAATCAAAGCAAAACTCGCGGGTCATGAAGGTGCCCGGTTCTTTGTCTTTCATCCAGCCTTCGGTTATTTTGCCGATGCCTATAACCTCCGCCAGGTTGCCGTTGAAATCGAGGGAAAATCACCATCACCGAAGCAGCTTTTCAGAATCGTCTCGCAGGCTCGCTCAGAAAACATACGGGTACTCTTTATCCAGCCCCAGTTTGATCCCAACAGTGCCCGCGCCGTTGCCCATGCGATCGACGGAAAGGTGGTGGCCCTGGACCCCCTTGCAGAGAATATCATTGCCAACATAGAGACAATGGCCGAGGCAATTGTAGAATCCCTGAAAAACAAGGGAAATCAGTAAGGCTTTACAGGCTGCGGCCAGTCAGTATTGAATCCGGCATCCTGGAGAATAGTAATGCCCTGCTGCATAAAATTGCCGACTGACAAGATACCGTGCGAATCGTCACCGGGAGCAACCCTGATATCATAGTCTTTTACTAGTTTCAGAATCGAGCGGGTGATGTAGGGCTCCTCGGCTCCCTTTGCCAGGGCACGAAGATTAAAGTCCATTATCAGATCATAATCTTTTATCAGTTCCAGGTTGCGCCTGACTCTGGAAAGTATCGACGGTTTCTGGAGCCGACGGCGATAATCCCTGTCGAAAATCCTGATCAGATCAAAGTGGCCGACAACCGCCGGACGCAGCAGGGATACCATTTCATACTGAGTGTCAAAATAGCTCTCATACAGCAGGTCAATCCCTCCGGCAGCATCTACTGCCCGCTGGTACATTTCAGCGGAAGAATCAAAATTGAGGTCATTGACGAAATGAACTGAACCGACGAGATAATCCGGCGAAAAAGTACGAACCAGATGTGGAACAAACTGTTCATAGCCGCTGTATGTTTCGATCTCAATTGCGGTGAAAATTGTTAAATCTTCCCTGTACTTCTCCTGCAACCGCCGGCATTCCTTGATGTACTGACCAAATCTCTCGAAAAGATGATCAGGGGTCAGGCCGGCTTCCTTCTGGTCCTGGTAGAGCAATGCATGGCTGATGGGCGGAGCATGTTCGGTTATCCCCACCCAGCGGAAATTCTTTTTTATATAGGCCTGGATAATTTCTTCCAGTGAATCGGTTGCATGGTTGCAGAACTGTCCACTATGACCCCCGTGCACAGAAACATACGCTGGTACTGACATAAAAACCTCAGAGAAAATAAAATATGAACATCGCCGCCCTACAGCAGGCAGATAGAGAGCAGACAGCATTTAACGCAAGCTGAAGTCGGCGGTCGCACAGTGAGCGCAGATAGCTGCTCTATTCTCGCCGGCACGTGGCGGCCTAAACGGAAAAGTGCTCTTTAGTACTAAATTATCTGCGCTTTAACAAGAAGGTTTTTCCCGAAGCATGACGAACCGCAGGCAGTATGCACAAACGTCGCTGCGTATGGAGTGCAGTCGAATAAGAACAGTGGAGTATGTTTTAAGAAGGGTATGACCCTGAACAAGGGTGTGTGCCGGAAACGGACACACACCCTTTAAATCCGCTTTTATCCTATCCGGATACGGTTATAAACGGCTTTAGTTTATCGAGGACTTTCGGGCCGATGCCCTTGATATTCAGCAAATCTTCCACTGACCTGAAAGGACCATTTGCTTTACGGTAGTCATATATTCGAGTTGCCGTCTTCGGGCCGACGCCGGGGAGCGTTGTCAGCATCTCTTCGTCAGCGCTGTTTATGTCTACCTTTCCGGTAATCATTGAGGCGCCGGCAGCCTGGCCGACACTGTCTGCTGACGGCTTCTGGGCGGCAAAACCGGTGTTAAGTGAGACAAGCATCAGGATAAGGCAGCAAAGCGAGGTGATTACATTCATTTTTCTCATGGCAATGATCTCCTTTTTTAGGATTTGTTTTGCTAAGACTGCAGGTTTCATTCATCATCTTATTGGCCAATAAGAACGCATGACTCCCACCTTATCAGACAGCCCTGACATTTTTCTGACACCATCGCCAAAAAGATATATTTATTACGACGCCCTAAAAAGAAGGTAATTGAATCAAACGGATAGCGACAGTCATTCAAAGGATATCCGCTGATCGAGCAAGAATGGAGCGCAATTTAAACAACCGTTCAAATCAATAGAAGACGACATGCGGGGCGGGGAAAATCAGAGTCGAATCTCGAACCGTTTAATTTTCTTCAACAGCCCCTGCCTGGTAATTTTAAGAATGGTGGCAGCTTTTGATTTGTTGCCGTTTGTCTGAAAGAGGGCTTTTTTGATAAGATCGACTTCGAGACGTTTCGTCTGGGCGGGAATTGAGAGATCGTGGTAGTCCGTTTCTCTTCGTCTCTTGTTGCTGTTGGTAAAAAAGGAATACAGCTCACGGGAACAGCGATCCGGCATGATAATTTGTCCATCCTCCGTCAAGGCCACGAGCCGCTCGACTTCTTTGAGCAGCTGCCGGACATTGCCAGGCCAGGAATAGCTTTCAAACAAACCCATCACCTCGGATGAGAAACCGGTCACCTGCTTTGAAAAACGTTCGTTTGTCTGCTGCAGAAAATTTTGGGCCAGCGGCAGAATATCTTCTTTTCTATCACGAAGCGGAGGTATGACAATCTCTACGGAAAACAGTCGGAAAAAAAGATCTTCCCTGAATCGACCCTCCTTGATTTCCAGACCAAGGTCACGATTTGATGCACTGATCAGCCGCAGATCATAATCTATCGTCTTGTTGCTCCCCAGCCGGCTGCCTTCCCCCTCCTGAATTGCCCGCAGGATTTTCGGCTGGATCATCAGCGGCATCTCTCCTATCTCATCAAGGAAAAGCGTTCCTCCTTCAGCACTCTCAAAGAGGCCACGCCGTGACCTGTCTGCACCGGTGAAAGCCCCCCTTTCGTGGCCGAAGAATTCGCTCTCCACGAGGCTTTCCGGAATACAGGCGCAGTTTACCGGGACAAAGGCTTTGTCACCTCTGTCACCGCGTTCATGAATCATCTGGGCAATGAGTTCCTTGCCTGTGCCGTTCTCCCCCTGGATCAGGACATTTACCGGGGTGCTGCTGATGACGTTTACCAGATCGATGACTTCCCTCATTGCAGGACTCTCTGCGATCAGGACAACGCCGGCGACCGTATCCTGTTCAAAGCGGTCAACTTCCTTGCCGATCGACGAGGCGAGGGTCAGGATCTCCTGATTCAACACCACTGATTCAATGGAAAGAGAGAGAAAATGAGCAATCTCGTCAAGACGCTCAAGATCATCGCCTCTAAAATTTTCATTATCCAGTTTGTTTAAAAGCTGTATGGCCCCGATAATGCGTTTACCTGACATGGCCCTGATAGGTGAACAGATCAGGTTTCGACTGGTAAAACCTGTTTTCTCTGCCAGTTCGGCATGATACCCCGGCAGACCAGCCAGGTCATTTTCAACCCGGCTCTCGCCCGTCCGTATCACCTGGCCGACGACACTGCCCTCAAGCGGCGGCTCTATCTGCGCTTCCTCAAGGCCGGTTCCGAAGATCGAACAGATTTTATTTTCATTCTGCTCCATAATAAAAATCGTGCAGCGCTCGGTCCGCATCAATTCAGGTAGAATTCTTGAATAAAAGGTGATGAATGACCGGTAATCATCGACCGTCCAGGCGCCGGAAACCTGAACCAGTTTGTTTTTAAGAATTGTCAGGTGTTTCTTTGAAAAACGTTGTGGTGGTGAATTATTTTTCATAGGGAAACGGAATTACCACTCGAGCTTTTGTTAGGATATCACGAGACTGCTTTATTGTGCCTGCACGTCTGAATACTTTGTTTACAAATGATACACCCGGGAAAAAATTTTGTCAAAATTTCACCATGGTATGATCACTCCGATTTCACGAGCAGTGAGAATCAAGGCGAGCAGCAGCAACAGGAACGTAAACGATGTTGACGTCCGAACCGAATGTACCCCGTCCATCAACATCTGTCTTGCTTTCCTGAAACCTGTCTCTGTGTCAGGGTAATTTCAGTCTATTCATAAACTGCGGTTAAACAGGTACATAGAGAGCAGTTGATGGCACTCTTTTAACCTTTCAAGATTACTGGCATGAATGGTGCAAACATGAGATTGCTCGGTTGCTCCGGGGCAAACGGGCAATAACAGATTACTCTTCGAGATACGTATACTCGAAAAGTACGTATACTCGAAAAGCTGTACCCTAACTCTTTGGCTAGGTTACGATAATCCCCCCCGGGGACGTGAAGCGCGATTGGTTCATCAGTTGTCAGTGATTGTACGCCGTCTGAAACTACCTGTTACCGGGTAATATGAATTAATCCAACCGTATCACCTGTATCTGAGAGCGCTTCACGTCCCCATCCTTTTTTCGTTTACGCTGTGTTTCAGAAAATCAACAGAGTAATCCTGCTCGAGGCGGTAAGCTCACGGAGAGGGCCGGCACCTGCCGGTTATAGATCGATATAATTTCTCTAGGTTAGCTGTGAAAAGAGCTTAACGAGGCTGGCAGAGCTTGTCAGCGGCCCAATTATGTTGCCGGTAATTCAAGGGCAGAAGCTACACCCTTGCATCACGATCGACAGCTGGGAAAGACAAACGTACCTTACTTGGATTTACCGGGTTCACCCTGGTTATCGACTTTTACACTACTGGCACCGGAAACGACCGTGCCTCGGGATCTCAACAGAATTTCAAGCTCCAGCAGCTCGTCATCGATCTCTTCTTCCACAGATTCCGGCGTGTTTTCTGATTCGCTGTACCATTCCTCTCTTAATTCCTCGAGGATATTTCGAGCCATGTGCAACCTCTTTGTGTTTATAATTTTACAACCGCATTTGTCCTGTTGCTTTGCTTAGACATCAGACAATAAACATCACAGAGAAAAAAGAAAACCAAACGCTGCCGCCTTGACAAAGAAACGAAACAACGGCGTTAAAACAGCAGGACCGGACATTTTGCATTATGAAGAACAAAATTGGCAATTGAGCCGAAAAGAACATCTCTGATCTGTCCTCCGCCTTCATGACGCCCAATAACAACAAGGTCATAATCATTCTCATTGGCGATATCGGTGATCATCTCCCGGGGAGAACCCGTTTTCAGTATCATTTCCGGTTCGAACCCCTCATTTGTGAGTTGTGTGCGGTATTTGTCAAGAAGTCCCCGCCCTGCTCTCTGGGCGTTTTCTTTCACCATTTCAACCTGGAAATCAGGAATCATCCTGTAGGCAAGCTGTTCCTTGTTGATAACGTAGAGCAGGGTTATTTTCCTGGGGAATCGGTTTTTTGCTGCAATAACTGCATCAATGGTGGCGTGAGCGGTCGGCGAATCATCAACAGGAATGAGAATTTTTGGTTCCATAGCAACACGGTGCCTCCTGGCCAATGCTTAGTTTAATCAGCTGAATTTTCAAAAACCGTTTAACCGTATACCAGCCTCGGCAGAAGAAGAACCAGCCCTGGCCAGAATGTCAGCAGCATAAGAATTGCCATCTGGATGAGCAAAAACGGCACGACCGCTTTGGAGACATAGACAATATTCCGATCCACAGTCGCCCCGGTAATATACAGACTCACACCAAGCGGCGGCGTACAGTAGCCGATACCGAGATTTATCGTCATCAGCAGCCCGAAATGCATGGTGTCGATGCCGAACTTGGCCAGCAGCGGCAGAAATATCGGGGTAAGAATAAGCGTTGCCGAAATGATATCCATAAACATGCCGATGATCAACAGCAGGACATTTACAGACAGTAGAAACACCCACGGAGAGGAGATGTTTTCGACCACAACCGAGGCAATCTTTCCGGGAATTTGCTCAAAAGTCAGATACTCGCCAAAAACGGAGGCACCGGCAACAATCACAAGCAGGGTGGCGGAGGTGACCGCAGACGAGACGATTACTTTCTTGACAGAACTGATCTTCATGTCCTTGTGGATAAAAATCTCGACGAAAAAGGCATAGAAACAGGCAACAACAGCAGCCTCGTTGGCGGTAAAAAGACCGGAATAGATGCCGCCGAAAATCAGGACCGGCAGAAACAGGGCCCAGGCACTTTCTTTGAAAACCGCAATCACTTCTGGAAACGACGGCCGCGAGCGCCTGGTCATTCCCATTTTCCGGCAGAAAAAATAGGCATACACGCTCATCGCGACCATGATAAGAACACCGGGAATAAAACCGGTAAGGAACAGTGCTTCCAGCTGGTCATTGCTCACCATTGCATACAGTATCATGGCAATGGATGGCGGAATGATCACGCCGAGTATCGGAGCCGTTGTCATCAACCCGACCGAAAAACGCTCATCATATTTGTTGGCGATGAGCGCCGGAATCATGAAACCGCCGATGGCAACAACCGTAGCAACGGTAGAACCTGAAATCGCACCGAAGAATCCACATGCCAGGACACCAGCCATGGCAAGTCCGCCCGGCAGGAAACCGACGAGAACATTTGCCGTCTTGATGAGTTTTTCAACAATGGTTCCGGTGGTCATGATGTTCCCGCAGAGCACGAAGAACATGACCACAATCAGGGCAAACTTGTCCATGCTCCGATAAAGCACCTCGATGACGATCTGGGGATCGATGCCTACGAGATACACAAGCCCGAACATGCCGGTAAAAAACAGCGCCATGAAAACAGGAATCGTCGAGGCAAGGCAGCCGATGAGGATCGCAAATATCAGGAGATAACCGTTTTCCATCTCCTACTCTTCTCCTGTAATAAACTGCTTCCCCACCATGTCCTCCCAGATGATAATCGAGGTCCGGATAAACATCATGATACCCATTGTCGGCAGCACAAGATAGAAGTACCACTCGGGGATACGCAGTGTTGCGGTGCGGGCAAATTCATCCTGATACATCATTATGGTCATCTGAAAACCGAGATAGACCATGATCCCGGCAAATGCCAGCACTCCGATGTGAGAAATGATCGTCAGCGGCTTTTTCAGCACGGGGAGCATCTGCGGCAGCGCGTCGATGCGGATAAGAGAGCGGGACCTGACGGCCGCAATGCAGCCGATATAGGTTGAAAAATAGATCACCTTGCGGACGACTTCATCAGACCAGTAAAGACTGAAATTGTCCGTTGTCTTTCGTAAAATGACGTTGGCCATGGCTGTTAACAGCGCGATACAGACAGCGGAGAACAATGACCACTCCTCGACAAACCGGAAACCCCGGTCAATTGATTTGATTGCTTTCTTGAACATCTCTGCGCCGTTAAAAGAAAAGGCCGAAGAGGGTTATCCTCAACGACCTTGGATGTTACAGGATATTAAATTAATCTGCTATTTTATTTACCAAGTTTTTCTCTGACCAGAGCAAGATACTCAGGCCCGATCTTCTCACCCCACTTTTCCAGCACCGGCTCGGCCAGTGTTTTCAATTCTGCTATTTCAGCAGGGGGCAATTCTATAAATTCGACGCCCGCTTCCTTGGCGGCAGCAATCTGAACGTCATGCTGTTTTCTTGTGAGCTCGCGAGTCGCAGCACTCTCCTCGACAATGGCCTCAAGAAAGACGGTTCGCAGATCGTCCGGCAGCTTGTCGAGCCAGCTCTTGTTGATCAGGTGCACGAAAAGTCCCTGGGCGTAATTGAGTTCAGTAAACGATTTAGCTATTGTGAATTTTTTGGTGATATTGCAGACAATGGCGGTGTGATCGAGGCCGGTAATGACTCCTGTCTGCAGAGCCTGCGGGACATCCGGCCAGGGCATGACGGTAAACTTCAGCCCCCAGGCCTTGTATGAATCGGTATTGACCGGAGCTTCAGCGATCCGGAAATTAACCCCTTGGGCATCTGCGATGGATGTAACCGGTACCGTTGTCGCCCAACCGTACGGGCCATATCCCGTCACATCGGCAACAACAATGCCGCCTTGCTGCGCGGCTTCGGCAAACGGCTGCCATAATTCAGGATCGTTGCGAAAGGTGTCGAGTTTGTCAAAAGTGTCGACCACATAGGGCAGATTTACAACACCGAGCCTGTCTGCGACATTTGCCGCGGCAACTGAGGAGCTGAGCATTCCCTGGACGGCGCCCAGTTTCAGTTTACTGATAACATCTTTTTCTCCGCCAAGCTGGGCGAGCGGACGATAGTCGACATAGATGCGGCCACCGCTCTTCTCCCAGACCTTATCGCGGATTCGGTAGCCAGCGGCAACCCCCTCAATAACCGGATGTGAGATGTTTGACAGGATATAGGTGAATTCAGCACCGCTCGGATCAAACTTCGGTTTCCAGGCAGCAAGTGGATCTTCTTTTTCCGCAGCAATAACAACTCCTGACAGACCTATCATCAGCAGCAACGCCAGCAAGAGCACCTTCTTCATCGCAAATCTCCTTTCAGCAGAATTCTTCGGGTAAATGGGTTATAGCCTCGGCAGCCCAGTACATGAACCTAAACAAATTAACCGGATACTTATTTTCACTTAACATAAATAAGAATTGCAGGCAATTGGTTTGGCTATAATAAGGTGTTTTGCTCCATTTTACCCTATTCGTGTCCCCTTCTTGACACCATTTATTCAGGCAGGCTGTGTTCTTGAGGGGTAAAAAACAGTTTAAAACAGCGCTCGGTACCGCCCGTCCGCCCGACATGATCTGTGTCTTGCGTCAGTTCGCTCTTCGGGCTGATATCAGAGAAATAATTTATAGGCAGGATTTTTCGTCTCTTCTGTGTACCGATATCCGAGCTCCTTGAGCCTCCGTTTCAATTCACGGTCGTCGCCTTCCGGCACTTCCAGGCCGATAAGGACCCTGCCGTAATCGCCGCCCTGGGCACGATACTGAAAGAGCGAGATATTGCGTTTTCCCCTGGTGGCATCCAGGAAATCGGCCAGGGCTCCGGGCCGCTCGGGAAACCAGAACCGAAAGAGCCGCTCATTTTTTACCGTTGCGGACCTGCCGCCCACCATATACCTGATATGGGTCTTGGCGAGTTCATCATCAGTCAGGTCGATGCACGGGAAGCCGCCCTGCAGCAGGTCATCATGGAACCGGCGGCGGTCTTCTTCATTTTTTATGCCAATGCCGACAAAGATATGCGCCTGGTCTCTGGCGGAGAGGCGGTAGTTAAACTCAGTGATGTTTCTGCCACCGACATAATCATGGCAGAAGCGCTTCAGGCTTCCCGGCTGTTCAGGAATCGTGACGGCGAACAACGCCTCCTGCTTCTCGCCGATTCTGGTCCGTTCCGCGACATATCTCAATCGTTCAAAGTTCATGTTGGCACCGGAATTGACCGCGACAAGTGTTTCACCAGTGCAACTGTTTCTGTTGATGTACTTCAGCAACCCTGCCATTGCCAACCCCCCTGCCGGTTCGACAATTGAACGCGTTGCCTGATAGACCGCTTTGATACCGCCGCAGAGTTCATCGTTGTTAACAGTAATCACCTCGTCAACATATTTTCTGCACAGATCAAAGGTCAGTTTGCCCACTTTTTTTACCGCCACCCCGTCGGCAAAAGCGCCGACATGTGGAAGGGTTACCCGCCTCCCGGCAGCCAGAGACCGGGCCATGCTGTCACTGTCGTTGGGTTCTACACCAATTACCTTGATATCCGGCCGCAGCGCCTTTATGTAGACGGCCATGCCGCCGATCAAGCCACCACCGCCAACCGGTACAAAAACACCATCAAGACGACCCGGATTCTGTCTCAGGATTTCATCAGCCACGGTTCCCTGGCCGGCAATCACCAGCTCGTCATCAAAGGGATGGACATAGACCATGTTGCTTGAGGCTGCCAGCCGGAGTGCATGGTCAGCAGCCGCCGAATAGTTATCACCATGAAGGACGACTTCACCCCCAAGTCCTCTTACCGCGTCTATCTTGATTGTCGGCGTTGTCACCGGCATGACGATGCATGTTCGAATTGACAGCGTCTGCCCGGCAAACGCCACCCCCTGGGCATGGTTTCCGGCTGATGCCGTAATCACGCCGCGACCCTGCTCTTCTGGGCTGAGATTGACGATTTTATTGTAGGCTCCGCGAAGCTTGAAAGAAAATACCGGCTGTTTATCCTCACGCTTAAGGCGTATCCGATTTGCCAGCTGCATCGACAGCGCCTGGGCATCTTCAAGCGGCGTTTCAACGGCGACCTCATAAACACGCGAGGTGAGAATGTCCTTGATGATTTTCTGCATCATGTCGTCCAATCCCGGCAATGACTTTTTTTCATCAGATAAGCCCCTGTTAATTCATATTTTTTTAGACTCTGCCTGGATCAGTTGCGCTCTCACAGGCAAGCAGGCGTAATGTTGACCGGTCTTTGAAAAATTTTCACCCTTTTTCTTTTGAGAAACAACCCTATTGTATCAGAAAAGGAGGATGGCGATGGGAATTGCATCTTCAATCTGGAAAAAAACAACCATGTATGGAGTACGAGATGATAACATTTACGACCAAGGCGCTCGAAAGGCTCAAACTAAATGGAGCCGGTGATGGCACGTTTGTTCGTATTCTGGTCAAATCCGGAGGCTGTTCCGGTATGACCTATGATGCAGAAATTGACTCAACAATGCAGCCCGGAGAAAAAATCGTCTTTACTGTTGAAAATATTTCCGTGATAACAAATAATGAAAGCCAGCCCTATCTCTATGGGTTAACGGTTGATTATTCCGATGACCTCATTTCAGCCGGGTTTCGGTTTACCAATGATTTAAATGAATCATCATGCGGATGCGGAGCAAGCTTCACCCTTTCAGGCTTTCCGGAACCTGCGCATGGAGGAGTGGGCTGTGGCAACTGAGACCATACCGCTGCTTGGCGGTAAATCAGTTCATTGCATCAATGAACAACAGATGGCAGAAGCCCTCCGGCTTGTCGATGATGACCCCGTTTCCTCACCGCTGATCAAAGCGCACCTGGAAAAAATCGAAGCGGAATTAAGCCGGAATGAACAGGCTGCGCTGGCCTTCATACTGATCCAGAACCTGAAGAAGTCTTCACCGTTCTGACGACTCACGCTCTATTGTCCCACCTGTGCAGCAGCTCAGGTTCTAGCCGATCCCGGGGGCGGGAAAATCCTTGCAGAAAGAAGCGACGTCCCGGGCGATTTCTTCTATCAACCTGCTGTTTTCAGGCTCGGAGACCACGGCGTTTATCCATTCTCCCACCTGGATCATTTCGCGCTCCCTGAATCCACGGGAGGTAACCGCTGAGGTGCCGAGGCGAATACCGCTTGGATCAAACGGCTTCCGGACATCAAAGGGTACCGCATTATAATTGACCACCAGTCCGGCCGCATCAAGTGCCCTGGCTGCCGTCTTGCCGGTCACCCCCCGAGAGCTCAGGTCGACGAGCAGCAGGTGATTGTCCGTGCCTCCGGTGACAAGAGAAAAATCCCATTTATTCAGCGTATCGGCAAGGGCCTTTGCATTGCTGACGACCTGCCCGGCATACGCCCTGAATTCATCGCTCTGCGCCTCCTTAAAGGCGACGGCCATCGCTGCGGTGGTGTGATTATGAGGACCGCCCTGGATTCCCGGGAATACCGCCTTATCGATTGCCGCACCATACTCCCCTCGACACATGATGAGTGCGCCGCGGGGACCGCGCAGGGATTTGTGGGTTGTTGTCGTGACGATATCGGCATGGGGCACGGGCGACGGATGAACGCCGCCGGCGACAAGACCTGAAAAATGAGCCATATCTACCATCAGCAGCGCACCGGTTTCGTCGGCGATTTCCCGAAATAGTTCGAAATCGACGAATCGGGGATACGCAGAGTGTCCGGCAATGATGATTTTAGGCCGGCACTCCAGAGCCTTTTGCCTGACAGATTCATAATCAAGCAATCCAGTTTCGGGATGCAGACCGTAGGACTCGGCCCGGAAATATTTCCCTGAAATACTGACAGCGGCACCATGCGTCAAATGACCGCCATGGGGCAGAGCCATGCCGAGGATGGTATCGCCGGGTGAAAGAAAGGCAAGATACACCGCCAGGTTTGCAGGTGAACCCGAATAGGGCTGAACATTGACATGATCGGCCCCGAAGAGATCCCTGGCCCGTTGGATCGCCAACCGTTCCACCTGGTCAATAATCTGCTGCCCCTCATAATAGCGCCTGCCGGGGTAGCCTTCAGAATATTTATTGGTTAAAACCGACCCGGTCGCCTGCAACACCGCTGCCGAAACATAGTTCTCCGAGGCAATCAGGCGAATCTTGTCTGACTGGCGCTGTTCCTCCTGCTTGATCAAGTCAAAGATTTCCCTGTCGACCCGCCTTACATCTTCCATCTGTTTTCCTCAAATTCTCCCGGGCAACGAGCTTCATTCACCCGGATTAACGATTCACTCGAATTGCTATATATCCATACCGGGAAGCACTGCTTCCGGAATGCCTGCAATGTTTTTAATGGATTCTTTCCAGCGAAGCAATGGATTATTCTTCAACTGGTTGTAAATGAAAATGATCCTGCTGTGACTCTGTTCTGCCTCAAGCCGCGCCACTTCCTGTTCGACTGCTGCTGAATCGATCGTCACCCGCTCTGCGATCTTGTTCATCAACCCAATCCAGATTGAATGACTGACAAAGGGCGCCAGCTCGTCAACCAGCGCGAAAACATCTTCACTGTCAAGCATCGGCTCAACGCTCACAGACGTCCTGAAACCAAGGCCTGCAGCAAGCTCAAGCGACATTTTACGCTCCGCGTAGCCGGGGGCACCCGGTTCCCAGAAGGCCAGGATGTGCGGATTACGTGCTGTTATGGTAAAGCGGAAAAGCAGCTGATCCCTCTGCCCGGCAAACTCATCACAGAGCCTCGCAATCATTTCAGGGGATGGCTTGGAGACGACCAGGACCTGATTGCCTTTCATCAGCAACCGGTGGATAGTACGAAGGCAGCTGTCGAGGTTCTCAGGGACGATATCATGCGATGCCGGGAACATCACCTGGCCGCGAAAAAACGGGTACTCCTCCGCAACAGCATCCGGCAGGTCCCTGATGGTCGTCCAGTCGGCAGCAGAGGTTATAAGGTTTTTTCTGAGCGCTTTTGTTCGAGCATAACAGTATCGACAACCGTAGGGGCAGCCGACGGAACAGTTAATCTCGGCAACTGCCCATTCTCGTGTGCCGCGAATCATCCCCATGTGAGGTCCAGTGGTCCTGGGGTCAGGAAGACCACAGCGCCAGCAATTCGCTGATGCCTTTACGGGCCAGTGCTTTCATCTGCTCAAACTGGAGGTCTTCCAGCGGCGCGTTCTCGGCCGTGGCCTGGATTTCTATCCACCTTCCCTGATTGTCCATAACGAAATTACTGTCTGCATCAGCACGTGAGTCTTCAGGGTAATCAAGGTCCAGGAGCACCTGGCCATCAACAATACCGACAGAGACCGCCGCCAGCGGGACAATAGCAGGTATCGTCCCGATCATACCGGTTTTTTCCATTTTGCAGACAGCGTCTCTGAGTGCGAGTGCGCCTCCTGTTATCGCCGCCGTCCTCGTACCGCCATCGGCATTCAATACGTCACAATCAACACGCAGCGTATACGGGCCCAACCCTTTCAGATCAACCATCATTCTCAGACTGCGGCCAATCAGCCGCTGTATTTCCAGGCTCCGTGCGGCCCTGCCCGTGGTTTCCCGGCGATATCTTGAAGATGTTGCGCAGGGCAGCATTCCGTACTCAGCAGTTATCCAGCCACTGTTTTTTCCTTCCAGAAAAGGAGGCACACCCGCTTCTATACTCACCCCGCAGATCACCTCGGTATTACCCGTAGCGATCAGCAGCGATGCTCCGGCCTGCGGCTGGATATCCCGCCTGATGGAAAATGGTCTCAAGCTGTCGAACGATCTGTTTTCACCGCGCATGATCTCCACCCATGTTCAACTACAATTGCCGTTTATCGATCACCCGGCTGCTCTTGCCGTTGTAGCGCTCGAGGCTCCGTTCTTCTACCAGCTTGACGTTGACGCCGACGCCAAGCTCAGCAGCAAGCCGTTTCTTGATGGTTTCCACCATGGTCCGCTGTTTCTTCATCTGGTCGAAAAAGATCGACTCGACTACTTCCACCATCACGGTAACCCGGTCCTCGTTGTTTTCCCGCTCGACAACCAGGTTATAGTGGGGCTGCGTTCCCTCTATATCAAACAGTACCGACTCGATCTGGGTCGGAAAGACATTGACCCCCTTGATGATCAGCATATCGTCGGTTCGTCCCATGATCCTCTGGATACGATGAAACGTCCTGCCGCAGGGGCATGCTTCGGTTATCATCCGGGTCAGATCCCTTGTTCTATAGCGTACTACCGGAAAAGCCTCTTTCGTCAACGTGGTGATGACCAGCTCCCCCACGCTGCCCGGTTCAACCGGCTCAAGTGATTCAGGATCGAGTATCTCCACCAGGAAATGATCCTCATTCACATGAAGGCCCTTGCACTCCCGGCACTCTCCCGCGACACCAGGGCCCATCACTTCAGACAGGCCATAGTTGTCTGTTGCCAGGATGCCGAGACGCGCGCTTATCTCCTCCCTCATCTTCTCCGACCAGGGCTCGGCCCCGAAAAGGCCATATCTCAGGGAAAGCCCATTGGGGTTTATGCCCATGTCCATCATCACATCGGCCATTTTCAGGGCATAGGAGGGCGTACAGACAAGCGCAGTGGTCTTGAAATCCTGCATGATCTGGATCTGCCGCCGGGTATTTCCGGATGAAATCGGTATGACCGAAGCCCCGAGTTTTTCAGCGCCGTAATGCAGCCCGAATCCACCGGTAAAAAGACCGTAACCGAAGGCTATCTGGATGACATCCTCCTTGCCGACTCCTGCTGCGGTGAGAATACGGGCTACCAGGTCGGACCAGGTATCTATATCCTTTTTTGTATAACCGACAACGGTTGCCATCCCGGTCGTCCCGGAAGAGGAATGAATCCTGACAACGTCTCTGAGCGGAACGGCGAACATTCCATAGGGGTAATTATTGCGCAGATCCTGCTTGGTAGTAAACGGCAGCCTGCAGAGATCACCGAACGACGTGAACGATTCTGCATCAATCTTCATCTCCGAGAATTTGTTCCGATAGAACGGTACCTGCTTCATAACCCGGCACAGGGTGGACCTGAGCCGTTCCAGCTGCAATTGTTCCAGGTCTGCCCTGTCCATTGTTTCGTTTATATCCCAGACCATTTTCCCCCTTCTCCCATGATGCCACTAAAGACAGCTAAAGAACCTGAGTCGCCTCACAGACTGTATATCTGCTTGCTCTCCAGGATCGTAAAACCGGCCTTCTGCAGTGCCTCTATGGCCCTGTCCATTTCATCGAAACGAAAGATGAGAACCGCATTTTCTCCGGTCTTGTTGACAAAGGCATACATGTACTCAACGTTCAGTTCCTCTTTTTCAATGCACTTCAGAACCGTCGCCAGACCGCCGGTCCGGTCCGGGACCTCAACGGCGATCACGGTTGTCTTGCCCACGGTAAAGCCGCCCGCCCTCAGGACTTTTTCCGCTTCAGCCACCTGGTCGACGATCAGGCGGAGAATGCCGAAATCAGCGGTGTCGGCAACCGACAGAGCCCGGATATTGATATTGTTGTCGGCAAGAATTGCGGTTATCTCGGCCAACCGTCCGGACTTGTTCTCCAGAAATACTGCGATTTGTTCTACGCGCATGTTCTCCTCCCGAACCTAAAGTTTACGCTTATCGATAACCCGCTGGGCCTTACCTTCACTTCTCTGAATCGAGCGGGGGTTAACCAGCTTAACTTTGCAGGTGACGCCGAGTATATCCTTGATATCCCGGGTAAGCCGTGCGGTCAGCTTCTCCAGCTGCTTGATCTCGTCGGAAAAAATCGAATCGCTCACCTCTACCTCAACCGACATCACATCCAGCGAGCCCTGGCGCTCGACAATGATCTGGTAATGGGGTTCGACGCCTTCAACACCCATCAGCACATGTTCGATCTGGGACGGGAAGACATTCACCCCCCTGATGATCAGCATGTCGTCAGTACGGCCGGTCACTTTACCCATGCGCACCATCGTCCTGCCGCAGGCACAGGTTTCATAATGGAGGCTGGAAATATCCTTGGTGCGATAACGGATAACCGGAAACGCCTCTTTGGTCAGCGTAGTGAAAACCAGTTCTCCCTTTTCCCCGGGAGGCAGCGCTTCACCGCTGTCAGGATCAATAACCTCGGGCAGGAAATGGTCCTCGAAAATATGCATTCCACCGGAACTTGTCAGACACTCCATGGCAACTCCCGGGCCAATAACCTCCGAAAGGCCATAAATGTCAACTGCCTTCAGGTTGAGCTTGCGCTCGACCTCCTCGCGCATGTTTTCACTCCAGGGTTCGGCCCCGAATATTCCCACACGCAGGGACAGGCTCTGAGGAGCCACGCCTAACGTTTCCATGGTCTCTGCAAGATTAAGTGCATAGGAGGGGGTCGACAGCAGCACCGTGGAGCCAAAATCCTGCATGATGGTTATCTGGCGTTTGGTGTTTCCTCCTGACACCGGAATGACGGTTGCACCAAGTTTCTCCGCACCATAGTGAGCACCGAGTCCACCGGTGAACAGACCGTAGCCGTAGGCGTTGTGCACCATATCCCCGCACGTTGCTCCGCCGCATGACAGCGCCCGGGCCATGAGTCCCGCCCAGGTCTCGATATCC
The DNA here is from genome assembly GCA_965366875.1 of uncultured Desulfobulbaceae bacterium. Lineage (GTDB taxonomy): Bacteria > Desulfobacterota > Desulfobulbia > Desulfobulbales > Desulfocapsaceae > MADRE3. Next base: position 42,954 of record CBDUGK010000018.1, read on the forward strand.
TTCCGGGTATACCCGACCACAGTCGGTTTGCCGGTTGTGCCGGAGGAAGCATGAACCCGCACCACATCCTCAAGGGGAACGGTAAACATGCCAAACGGATAATTATCCCTGAGATCGTCTTTTACCGTGAACGGCAGTTTGCGAAGATCACTGAGACTTGCAATATCCCCGGGCCTGAGTCCGACTGCCTCCATCTTCCGCCGATATGGCTCGACTCTGTCATAAACCCGTGCAACGAGCTTCTGCAGACGCTTCAACTGGACAGCCTCGAGGCCGACACGGGGCATCGTTTCTATTTCTTCTTCCCAGTAGATTGTACTCATCCTCTCCTCTCCTCGGCTCATGCTATTGACTGCCGGCCTCTCTTCCGGCCGCAAAGGCCTTCATATTCTCTGCCCGGAAGCGTTCAGGGACCCGCGCTTCTATAATGTTTTCGAAGACAGCCTCATCGACAGGCAGATGTACCGACAACGCTCCCACCAGGGCGACATTTGCGGTCCGAACCTCACCGGCTTCCCTGGCGATGGTAAAGGCGTCAACACCAATAACCTGGATATTTCGTTTTACCAGTTCATCCAGTACATTTTCCGGATATGTCGCCTGCCCTGTCGCAACCGACGGGGGCAGGATGTGCTGGGTGTTGACAATGACAATACTGCCCTGGTGCAGGTATGGGAGGTACCTGACCGCCTCCATCTCCTCAAAAGCCATCTGGATATCGGCACAGCCCGGATCAATCAACGGCGAGTAAACCTTTGTGCCGTAACGGAGCTGAGCGGTGACGGAACCGCCCCGCTGGGCCATGCCGTGAACTTCACTTTTTTTTACATCATATCCGGCAAAGAGCAGACTGGCCGCCGTCAGTTCACTGGCCAGCAGGATGCCCTGGCCGCCAACACCAGAAAACAAGATATTTTTTATATCACTCATGACTTCCCTTCCCCCCTGGTAATGGCATTGAACTTACACAGAGAGGCACACTGTCCGCAGTCATTGCACAGCACCTCATCTATTCTGGAATATCCTTTCTGGCTTTTTTTATACCCTCGCGCCTCGGCTTCGCCTTCTGCAAAGGGCGTCCAGCTGATGGCCGGGCATCCGAGCCTGATACAGGATGTGCAGCCGACACAATTGTCGATGTTGGTAAAGTATGATACCGGCTTTCGCAGCTTCATCTCAGGCAGCAGCACACAGGGAGCCACGGAAATGATGACCGACATCTCGTCCCGTTCAACCTCCTCCTTGATTACCTTTCGGCATTCCGGCACCTCATGCGGATTGACAACCCGGACATGTTTCACGCCGACAGCGCGGCACAGGGCTTCCAGATCAAGTGACTGGGCAGCGTCTCCATGTATATCACTTCCTGAAGCAGGATTGGGCTGCTGTCCGGTCATTGCCGTTATCCGGTTATCAAGGATGATCAGGGTTGCCGCAGATTTATTGTAAACCGAGTTGATCAGGCCGGTTATGCCGGAGTGGACAAAGGTCGAATCACCAATTACCGAAACAACCTTGTCGTGTGACCCTTCGCCAAGCGCCTTGACCATCCCGTGGGCCATGGGAATCGACGCGCCCATGCAAACCGTTGAGTCCATTGCATTCAGCGGCGGCAGGAAACCCAGCGTATAACAGCCGATATCCCCAGAAACAAAAAGTTTCATCCTGGAAAGGTTAAAAAAGATACCGCGATGGGGACAGCCGGCACACATGTTCGGCGGTCGCATCGGCAGCTCGACCGGGGCAAAAAGATCTTTTTTGCTGCGCTCCGGGTCAATACTGTTGCGAACGATAGCGGTATTCAGCTCACCGATGGAGGGGATGAAATCTTTCCCATGGCATTGGATGCCCCAGGCTTTCAGCCTTGTTTCCAGGAAGGGATCGAGCTCCTCCACCACATACAGCAACTCAACTGATGCGGCAAAGTCCCTGATCTTCTTTTCAGGAAGCGGCCAGCACATGCCGAGCTTGAGCACAGCAGCTTCGGGAAACGCCTCTTTTACATACAGGTAGGAGACCCCGGAAGTGATGAACCCACGCTTTTTATCACCGCTCTCCACCACGTTGAGGTCAGTTGTTTCAGCCAGTTCTGCGCAGCGCTGCATCCGCTCTTCAACAAAGACTCGCCGCCTGCGCGCCATCGCCGGCAGCATGACAAACTTTTCCGGGTGCTTTTCAATCTCAGGAGCTGCCGCCCGGGCAACACGCTCCCCCCGTTCGACAACGCCTTTGACGTGGGCAATCCTGGTGGTGATTCTCACCAATACAGGCGTATCGAACCTTTCGCTGAGTTCGAAGGCAATTTTAAGGAATGCTTTTGCCTCGGCCGGATCAGACGGTTCCAGCATCGGTATTTTTGCTGCCAGCGCATAATTCCTGTTATCCTGCTCATTCTGGGAAGAATGCATATCCGGATCATCCGCTGTCAGGATGACGAGACCGCCCCTGCCGCCCGTATAGGAAGCGGTAAAGAGCGGATCGGCGGCGACATTCAAACCGACATGCTTCATCGTTGCCAGCGCCCGTGCACCGGCAAACGATGCGCCGATGGCCACCTCGAGCCCCACTTTTTCATTCGGGGCCCACTCGGTGTATACCCCATCGTATGTCGCCAGGTTCTCCATTATTTCCGTTGACGGAGTACCGGGATAACCTGAAGCAACTGCGACGCCGGCTTCGTAGGCGCCCAGGGCAATCGCTTCGTTGCCGGACATCCAGAAGGTGTTCTCGTTTAATTTAGCTGTCATAATTCCTGCTGTCATTTCTTTGAGCGGAAGACCCGCGGTTTGCACGATTCAGCCGTGATACGGCTCCTTTGAAGATAACAGCAGACAATACTCCTAAATGAGCGTCCCCGGCAAGTTTTTTTTCCGGCCGCGTGTACTGCCGGGCTGCCGGTATAAAGCTCCCGTGATCCAGCCATTTTTCAACGGATTGGATTCTCTCGCCTGATAATTGAGTTTCAATCGACGATAACTTGCCGTATAGTGATGGCAGCCACGGATAATGATTCCACATCAAAGGAGGAACAGTATGTATATCGGTAGAATCATGCACACCAACCTTGTCACCATCGCACCCGAGGCAAGCCTTGTGGATGCAAAAAAACTCATCGAACGGAAAAAGATAGATCATCTGCTGGTGGTAAACGAGAAGGGAAAACTCGTCGGGATCGTATCAGACCGTGACCTGAAACAATACTGGGCATCGCCGGCAACATCCCTGAGCAAAAATGAGCTGGGCTATCTGCTTGAAAAAATCCTGGTAAAAATGATCATGGTCAAAACCGTCGTTACCGTAACGCCCGACACCACCATAGAACGGGCGGCCCATATCATGCAGACCCACAATATCAGTTCGCTGCCGGTCATGGAACAGGGTGAGCTGGTCGGCATCATCACCAGCACGGACGTGATGGGTGTCCTGCTGGAGGCGATCGGCATGAGCGATGAGTCGGTGCGGATCAGTGTCCTGGTAAATGACCGTATCGGCAAACTGGCTGAAGTTACCGCCCTTCTGAAAGATCACAACATCAACATCCAGAGTCTTTTTGCCTGGCCGGTCCGAAGACATCCGGGGATCCATCAGCTGGTCATGAGACTGTCTGGAGAGGACGGCCCGAAAGCGGTTGTCGCCCTCAACAAAAACAATTTCAAAGTGCTCACCCGCTATGTCAAAGACCTGGGGCCGTATCTCCCCGATTCAGCCTGACCGGGCTGCCGCCATTCATTAAAATGGAACGGTCCAGGAGGCTGTTGAACTACAGCAATTTTTTCCCAATGTGAGCGGTCTTGTCTGGAGTCGCCTGGATACGGTGATGGTCTGTTATATAAGGCACCACCACCAGGAGATACCTCAGATCAGTGAACTCTGGCTGGTTCTGACTATCCTGGCAGGTCTATACTATGGTCTATCGATTGTTTTACCGTGCGCAGACTATTTGGCTCTGAAAATTTATTACTATTGACATCTTTTTATCAAACCAATTACCTTTGCAGCTCAATTTTTTGTTATCGTCTTCCATTCAAGAGGAATATCATGTGGAAATCCGTTGCAGCTGCTCCGCCAGATTCTATTCTCGGCTTGACCGAAACGTTCAGAAATGACCCCCGCCCCACCAAGGTTAACCTCGGCGTCGGCGTTTATATGAACAATGAAGGAACGACCCCGATCCTGGACTGCGTCAAGGACGCAGAACGGATTTTACTGGGATCGGAACAGAGTAAAAACTACCTGCCCATAACCGGTGACCCTGTCTATGCGTCCTGCGTGCAGAGACTGCTTTTTGGCCAGGGCAGTGAAGTAATCGCCTCCGGGCGGGCAGCAACCGCCCATGCTCCGGGCGGGACCGGGGCACTCAGAATCGGCGCCGAACTCATTAATGCGTTCAGGCCGAAGCCGACAGTCTGGATCAGTTCGCCGACCTGGGCAAACCACAATGGTATATTTGAAGCTGCAGGCTTTACGCTCAAAAGCTATCCGTACTATGATGCAGAAACCAAGGGACTCAAATTTGGGGAGATGATTGATACCCTCAGTCAGGTACCCGCAACCGATGTTGTCCTGCTCCATGCCTGCTGTCACAACCCGAGTGGTGTTGATCTCAATCAGTCCCAGTGGAAGGAGGTTGCCGCCGTCGCCGAAGATAGAGGCTGGCTGCCGTTCCTTGACTTTGCCTATCAGGGTTTTGGAACAAGTGTAGAAAGGGACCGGGGTGCGGTGGAGAAATTCGCGGCAGCCGGAATCGACTTTTTCGTGGCCAGCTCTTTTTCCAAAAACTTTGGTCTCTACAACGAACGGACCGGGGCAATTACCATTGTCAGCCCGGCAAAAGAGGAATCCATCGTGGCGTTGTCCCATCTGAAAAAAACGGTACGGGTCTGTTATTCCAACCCTCCGGCGCATGGCGGCCTTATCGTCAAGACCATTCTCTCGGAGCCAAGCCTTGAGACGGGTTGGCTTTCAGAACTTGCGGGAATGTGTGAGCGGATCAAAACCATGCGCTCAGCCCTGGTCGAAGGCCTTGCCCGGCGCGGCATTGCCCGGGACTTCTCCTACATCAAGGCGCAAAACGGCATGTTCTCGTTCAGCGGACTTGATGACAAGACGGTTGACTGGCTGCGCGAAAACAAAGCTGTTTACGTCGTGGGTGGCGGCAGGATCAATGTGGCAGGACTAACGACGAACAATATTGATTACGTCTGCGATTCGATTGCAGAGGCTTTAAAATAGAGGATAAAAGGTGATCAGGGGCTGAACAGCTGCATTTTCAGCCCCCTGATCCCAGTCACGTCTCATTCGCGGCTGCCATGTACGAGGGTACCGCCAATATGACCGGCAAGCCCGACAGCGCCGACCATTATCAGCCCCACCAGAATATAGATCCAGCGGCTTGCGGATGCTGCGACTCCGGGATCTGCGATCCGCCAGACAACCAGTGCGGTAAGCGTCGCCAGAACGACGATCGAGGCAGCGATCTTGATACCAAAAATTTTCGTTTTGATTCCCTTGTAACGGTTCTGCCACTCCAGGTAACCGGTCACGATCACCACGGGCAGCGCCAGCAGGACGAAGACAAAACTGAAAAATGAAGCCGTTTCAAATCCAGCAATTCCGAAAACAGAACCGAGCAGCAGAAAAATGAGCGCCATCGGCAATACCCCGTTCGGGGTGTGGGCCATGATCGGATGAAGATGAAACTTCAATACCAGCGCGGCAACAGTCGAGGGCGATTCCTCAGCAGAGGCAGCGGCTGAACCAGAGGATGCTGCGGCTGCATCCTGTTCACTATCTGCCTGCCCGTCGGTCAGTTCCTTGAAATACTCCTTTCCCGCTCCACAGATCGGACAAATATCCGGTGGCTCATCCCCTTCATGAATATACCCGCATACCGTGCACTCCCATTTCTTCATACCGGATCTCCTTTTTTCCACATCGGGTTGATAATTGGTACACTATATCCGATACCATCATGCTTTCGCAACAACTCAACTGCTGTTCAGGCCCGCATCTATCTCATCAATTTTCGCCTGGGCCTCTTCCCAGCACTCAAGCCAGCGCTGCAGGTGCCTTGTGCAGTCGTCATAGTCTGAACTGACCTTGTTCCAGGACTGCTGATCCTGGTAAAGCTCTGGGTCCGCCATGAGTGCCTCCAGTTCATCCTTCTTTTCTTCGAACACCTCCACCTTCTCTTCAGCCTCCTGGAGCTTTTTCAGCCAGGAGCCGGCCAGGCGCTGTCGCTCCTGCCTGCGCTGTGCTTCCTGGCGCCTTTTCTCCTTCTTGGTGTCCCGTGGGGATTCGTCAACAGGTTCCGCCGCTGCGGCAGCCGCTGCATTCTGCTCCCCTTCACGCCGGGCAATCTGTTCCTGCTTGTAGAGATATTCAGCGACATTGCCCTCAAATACCGTGACAACACCCCCTTTGACTTCGATAACCTTATTGACAAAACAGTCGAGAAAATAGCGATTATGGGAGACCACGATAATCGTTCCGTCATACTGCCGCATCGCCTCTTGCAATACCTCCTGAGAACTCATGTCCAGGTGATTGGTCGGTTCATCAAGCAGCATGCAGTTAGCCGGGGTGGCTATCATGCGGGCAAGAGCGAGCCGGCTCTTTTCACCGCCGGACAGTACCGACACCTTTTTCTCGACATCATCACCGCGAAACAGGAAGGCGCCGAGCAGCGAGCGCATCCTGGTAATGGTCATATCCTCGGCGGCATGGGAGAGGGTTTCAAGGACGTTATAGTCGAGCGGCAGCTCCTGGGCCTGGTGCTGGCCAAAATAGGTGGGCTTCACCCCGGTGCCAAAACGAAGCACTCCGCTGTCCGGCTCGATCTGTCCGGCAAGTATCCTCATTAAGGTTGATTTTCCTGCACCATTAACACCAACAACCGCAACTTTATCACCTCGCTCAAAATGAAACTCCGCCTGGCTGAACACCTGTTTGCCGCCATACGATTTGCACAGCCCTTCAACCGTCAGCACGTCGCGGCCTGATTGAGGTGCCGGCGGAAAGGTGAATCTGATCTGGCGTTCATCTTCTGCAAGCTCAATTCGTTCGATTTTATCGAGCTGCTTCAGCTTGCTCTGGGCCTGCCTTGCCTTGGTGGCTTTTGCCTTGAAGCGCTCGACAAAACGCATCGTCTGGCGGATCTGGGCCTGCTGGTTCTGATAAGCCGCCTTTTCGATATGGCGCCGTTCTTCTTTTTCAACGAGATATCTCGAATAGTTCCCTTTATAGCTGGTCAGATTCCCCAGGCTCAGCTCCCAGGTCTGGTTCGTGGTGCGATCAAGAAAGGTTCGATCATGAGAGATGATAACCAGCGCACCGTCGTGCGACTGGAGAAATGACTCGACCCAGGTCAGGGATTCCAGGTCCAGATGGTTGGTCGGCTCATCGAGCAGCAGGAGGGATGGTGCTGCGAGCAGCATTTTGGCAAGCAGCAGGCGCATCACCCAGCCCCCGGAAAAACTTGAAACCGGGGCCTGAAAATCTTCTGTCTTAAATCCCAGCCCGTGGAGGACTGTTTCAACTCTGCTCCTGATCGTATAGACATCACTGTTGTCAAGGATATGCTGGATCTCCCCCTGGCGCTCCAGCATATCCTTGAATTCATCGCTTTCTGCAGGAGTCGTGCTGATCTGCTGGTTCAGCGCATCAGACTCCTTCTGCAGGGCCAGAATCTCTGAAAACGAACGCTCGGCTTCCTGGTAAAGCGACCGTTCCGAGAGCAGCGCACCGGATTCCTGCGGCAGGTAGGCCACCGAAAAAAATCTGGATCGATTGACCACTCCGTCGTCGCTGGCGGTTTCACCTGCCATGATTTTCATCAGTGTCGACTTGCCGGTGCCGTTTA
>CBDUGK010000019.1:0-47730 GCA_965366875.1 uncultured Desulfobulbaceae bacterium
GGCAACAATGGCAACAACGGCAACAACGGCAACAACGGCAACAGTAATAGCAATAAGGGTGGCAATGACAGCGATAAGGGAAATAACGGCAATAAAGGGGGGAACGGAAAGAACAAATAATCCCTGAAATGATGCGCAGGGGAGACAGACTGATTATCGATGTATTTCACGGGGTGACAGAGATTCGAATGGTCTTCGTCACCCCGTCTGCATTGCCGCATTTCACTTCGCCATGAAATCTGAGCCTTTCCCGGTCGCTTACCTGTCAGGCTATCCGTCTCGAGAGAGATTCCCCCGGCCCGTCACCCAGGGGATGTATCCGGCCGGTGAGGCGAACCAGTCCTCATTCCAGCTTCCCGGCAGATTCATCCGCAGAACCGGCGGTGCAAATGACTGGATCTGCCCGCCGGCCATCAGCCTCAATTCGTTCGGGTGGGGTTGATCTGACGAATCTGTAAAAGATCGGGGAGGGCCACGCTGTTACATTGACACCTCCCTGAATCATTCCATAATTTACACTATCAGTCATCCATCATTGAGCAAGCGCCAAACCCGCCGAAAGGCGGGGACGGAAAGCCACGGGTCTGAAGGGAAAGCCGAGCTGCCTCATAACTGAGCAGTTCGGCTTTTTCTATTTGCGCAGCCGGCAAAGATGAAATCCGGAAAAGCCACTATTGCATGAAAACCCAGAGGAGGCCGCGATGAAAGAGCAACTGAACTATGACATGTTTCTGAAAGTAGCCAACACCATCTCTCACTCCAAAGAGCCTGAAGAAGTAGCGCTGATGACCGTGGAGGGCATCAAATCCGCCCTCGATATAAAGGGCTGTGCGTTGTTCCTTCACAACGCGGCTACCGATGAGCTGAAAGTTGCAGCTTCATACGGATTGAGTGATGAATATCTGAACAAGGGTCCGCTCAGTGCGCTGCATTCCATCGCCCAGTCCCTCAAGGATGGGCCGGTGGCAATCCATGATGCGACAAACGACCCCAGGCTGCAATACCCTGCTGCGGCAGAAAAAGAAGGCATTGCCTCGATTCTCTCGGTTCCGATACAGGTAAACCAGAAGACTATGGGAGCGCTGCGGGTCTATACGTCTGAGCCGTGGGATTTCACCCTGCATGATGTCAATTTTGTCTACGCACTTGCCCAGATTGCCGGGATGGCAATACGGCTTGCCAGGTATTCAAAAGGCTTACTGACGAGCATTGACGTCCTGAAAAATATGAAAGAGGCCCAGACCAGAAGGAAGACGCGAATGACCCCGTTTGAAGGAGTCCCGGTCAGCTTTTCCCCTGAGGAGTATAAACTGCAATACGGATAATATGGTCACAGAGCGTCTGGAAAGCCATTCTGCCGGTATATGTGTTGTTATCTCCGATGGCCCTGTGGAGTGGCTTTGCTGGCCAGCCGACAATAATAATTAGTGGCAAATGCGTGACAAATATTGTATATTACATAAATAAAGCATGATAATTCAGTAACTAACCGGCAATATCGGGCTCTGTGGACCAGCATCATCTATATATCGACCTCTCACCGCAGAAAATCAGTTTCCCCGGCCCAGCTTTTGATTTACCCAAGACATTTGATTGGTTGGGGTATGGTTTTCTTGACAAGATCAGATTCCCTGTTTGATTTTTTTCATCAAAAATTTCCTTTAGACGCCGTATGATACACTTTTTACAGAGGAGCATGTAATGGAGACGTTTAAAACCTATGATCCCGAGAATTTCTATGATGAGTTGATCGATTCCGACGGCAGTCCCCGGCCCGGTGCCCGGCTTCTTGTTGAGAAAATCGAGTCGCTTCCCGAGGGCGATCTGGCGCTGCGGCAGAGAGAAGCGGAGGCATTGCTTCTCAAGATGGGAATAACGTTTAATGTCTATGGGCGGGATGAGGGCACAGAAAAAATCTTTCCGTTCGACCTGATTCCAAGGATCGTCTCGAGTGATGACTGGAAGCAGATCGAAACAGGTCTGAAACAGCGTATTTATGCACTTAACCTGTTCCTGCAGGATATCTATAACGACAAGAAAATCCTCAAGGACAAAGTCGTGCCCCAGGATCTTGTGCTTTCCAGTAAGACCTATAGAAAGGAATGTGAAGGTTTTACGCCTCCCCGGGGAATATGGTGTCATGTGACCGGCACCGATCTGATACGTGACCAGAACGGTTCGTTTTTCGTGCTGGAGGACAATCTGCGCTGTCCTTCGGGGGTCTCGTATGTCCTGGAGAACCGCCAGGTCCTGAAGCGGACATTTCCGCAGGTCTTCCAGGCCTCCAAGGTACGGGCGGTGGACGAGTACCCCGGAAAGCTGCTTCAATTACTCGAGTTTCTGGCGCCTGACCATGTACAGTCCCCCACCATAGGGGTGCTGACGCCCGGCATCTACAACAGTGCCTACTTCGAACACTCGTTTCTTTCCCAGCAGATGGGTGTTGAGCTGGTCGAGGGTCAGGATTTGGTGGTTGCCGACGGCTTCGTCCATATGCTGACCACAAAAGGGCTGAAAAGAGTTGATGTCCTGTATCGGCGCATAGACGACGATTTTATCGATCCGGCAGTCTTCCGCCCCGATTCCATGCTCGGTGTCAGGGGAATCATCGAGGTTTACAAGGCCGGCAGGATCGCGATGGCAAATGCTCCCGGGACAGGAATAGCCGATGATAAGGTTATATACGCCTATGTGCCTGAAATCATAAAATACTACATGGGAGAGGAGCCCATTCTGCCGAATGTGCCGACCTATATCTGCCGGAACGACCGTGATCGGGAGTATGTGCTCGCTCATCTTGATGAACTGGTGGTCAAGGCCGCCAATGAGTCGGGTGGATACGGCATGCTGATCGGTCCCCACGCAACGGACAAGGAGCGGGCCGCGTTTGCTGAAAAGATCAAGGCGGAGCCCCGCAACTACATGGCTCAGCCGACGATAGCGCTCTCCAGGGTGCCGACAATCGTCGGCGACCGCATTGAAGGGCGGCACGTGGACCTCAGGCCATATATACTCTATGGAGAAGATATCTATGTGCAGCCGGGAGGCCTGACCCGTGTGGCGCTGACGAAAGGATCACTTGTTGTCAACTCATCCCAGGGCGGCGGCAGCAAGGATACCTGGGTAGTCTAGACGAACCAATTCTTGGAGGGATTTTAATGCTCAGCCGGGTAGCAAACTCAATCTACTGGATGTGTCGATATATTGAACGCGCTGAAAATGTGGCCCGTTTCATCAGCGTAAACCTCAACCTGCTCCTCGACATGCCTTCAGAAGAGGGCAAACACTGGAAACCGCTGGTGATGACCACGGGAGACCAGGACATATTTGAAAAGAACAACCCGGACTACAGCCAGGAGGCGGTTATCCGTTTTCTCACCTTCGACCGGAATTACCCGAATTCCATCCTGCGCTGCCTTGCTGCGGCACGGGAGAATGGCAGATCGATCAGGGAGATCATCTCTTCGGAAATGTGGGAACACCTGAATAACTTTTATCTCGAACTGGCAACCGAACAGATGGTGACCATGGCCCTGGAGGACCCCCATCGCTTCTTCAAGATCATTCAGATGCGCAGCCACCTGTTCACCGGCCTGATGGATTGTACCATGAGCCATGGTGAGGCATGGAATTTCGCCCGCACCGGCATGGTCATGGAGCGGGCGGACAAGACCTCCAGGATTCTTGACGTCAAGTATTTCATGCTGCTTCCCCAGGCCAGCCTGGTGAATGCCCCCATAGACCATGTCCAGTGGATGGCTGTATTGAAGTCAGCCAGCGCCTTTGAGATGTTTCGCAAAGTGCATCACAACATCACCCCGCAAAGGGTTGCTGAGTTCCTTATTTTCGACAACCAGTTCCCGCGTTCCATCCGATACTGCATCAACAAGGCAAAGGAGTGTCTGCACCGCATCAGCGGAACCCCTCCCGGAGCAGCCATGAACCAGGCGGAAAAAGCGCTCGGCCGTATCCAGGCAGATATCGAATACACGGACATTGAGGAAGTAATTGAGGTCGGTCTGCACGAATACCTCGATAACCTCCAGGCCAGGTTCAATGAGGCGGGAGCGGCCATTGCCGTGACCTTTTTCAACATAGCTCCTCTCTGTTTGGATTCCGCGACAACCAGCGCACAGCGCAGCAAAGGTCACAACCTTTTTCAACAGAGCTCATCCGGCTGAAGAAACGGGCAGCAAACAGTAGGCCCGGCAGCAGCATCCACAACAATACAAGCGATCAGGGTCAAGGACCAGATCAGGACGGTGACATTTTGGGAATTCATATCTCGCTCAACCACAAAACTTCGTATCGGTATGATCGACGCATAAACCTGGCGCCGCAGATTGTTCGTCTGCGCCCGGCTCCCCATTGCCGGACACCGATCCTGAGCTATTCCATGAAGGTGGAGCCGGCCGACCACTTTATCAACTGGCAGCAGGACCCGTTCAGCAACTATCTGGGCCGGCTGGTTTTCAACGAAAAGACCTCCCTGTTTGAGGTGGAGGTCGATATGGTCGCGGATATGATCATTATCAATCCCTTTGACTACTTCCTGGAGCCTGATGCCGAAACCTTTCCGTTTTCCTATGAGAAATCCCTGAAGGATGATTTGGGCCCCTACCTGGCAAGGAGTGCAGTCGGTGACAAATTACGGAGTTACGTCCTGGAAATAGATCGCAGCCCCCGGCGGACCATAGATTTTCTCGTCGATCTAAACATGAAGCTGAGCCGGGATATAAGCTATCTTATCCGCCTGGAACCAAACGTCCAGAGTCCTGATCAGACGCTGAGCCTGGGCAGCGGCTCGTGCCGTGATTCGGCCTGGCTGCTGGTAAATATCCTCAGGCTTTTCGGGCTTGCTGCCCGCTTTGTTTCCGGTTACCTGATCCAGTTGAAGCAGGATGTCAAATCCCTTGACGGCCCGTCCGGAGCAGAAGAGGATTTTACCGATCTTCATGCCTGGACCGAGGTCTACGTTCCCGGAGCCGGGTGGATCGGCATGGACCCGACCTCGGGTCTTTTTGCCGGCGAAGGTCATATTCCGCTCGCCTGCTCACCCGAGCCGCAGAGCGCCGCCCCAATCACCGGTGCGCTCGATGAGTGTGAAGTGGATTTTCATCATACCATGTCGGTCAAGCGTATCTTCGAGGCTCCCCGCTCCACCAGGCCCTATTCAGAGGAGACCTGGCAGTCCATCGTTGAACTGGGCGAACGGGTCGACGAGGAGCTGGTCCGGCAGGATGTCCGTCTCAGCATGGGCGGCGAGCCGACATTTGTCTCCATTGATGACATGGAAGGCGCCCAGTGGAATACGGAAGCGCTCGGCCGGGAGAAGCAGGAGCTTGCAGAAAATCTCCTGAAAAGTTTGAAGCAGGAATGGGCACCCGGCGGACTGCTGCACTACGGTCAGGGGAAATGGTACCCGGGTGAATCGCTCCCTCGGTGGGCGCTTGGCTGTTACTGGCGCAAAGATGGAAAACCGCTGTGGAAAAACAGCCGATTGCTTGCTGATGTATCCAGGAATTACAATACCGGGATTGAGGAAGCAAAACAGTTCATTGAAACACTGGCTGACATCCTCGAGGTGAGCCGCAGCTATATTCGCGAGGGCTTTGAGGATACTGTTCACTATCTCATCAAGGAACAGCAGCTGCCGGTAAATGTTGATCCGCTCGATCCCAAATTAAATGACCCCGAGGAGCGGGCTCGTCTGGTGCAGGCTTTCAGGCGCGGACTGGGCTCGGTCGTCAGCTATGTGCTGCCGCTGCAGCATGGCTCCTGGAAGAGCGGCCCGTGGCCCTTCAGGGGTGATCGTATGTTCCTGCTGCCGGGGGATTCCCCGGCCGGACTGCGTTTGCCTCTCGATTCACTGCCCTGGGTTGCTCCAGAAGATATCCCGGAGCAGTTTTCTCTTGATCCGATGGCCGCTGCAGAGCCGCTGCCCGACCTGCATGAAAATCAGCAGGCGCTCACCGGGATACCGGCAGAGGTAACGAGCGACGGGATACTCAGTCAGCCCGGCCCGTTTGCCGACCCGGCGCCGGTTGCCGGCCAGTCGGCAGCCTGGGTTGTGCGGACGGCACTTTGCGTCCAGCCGCGCGATGGCCGTCTGTATGTGTTCATGCCGCCCATCACCTCCCTCGAGGGATACCTTGAGCTTGTTGCCGCAATTGAAAAAACCGCAGAAACCACCGGAACACCCGTTGTTCTTGAAGGCTACACGCCTCCTTCAGATCAGCGTCTGGAATGTCTGAAAGTCACTCCGGATCCCGGGGTAATTGAAGTAAACATCCAGCCTCTGCACAGCTGGTCCGAGATGGTGGATCACACGACAAGACTCTACGAGATTGCCCGTGAATGCCGCCTTGGGACAGAAAAATTCATGGTGGACGGCCGGCACACGGGAACCGGCGGCGGCAATCATATCGTTGTCGGCGGAGCGACACCTGCAGACAGCCCGTTCCTGCGGCGACCTGACCTGCTTCGCAGCTTTCTCACCTACTGGAACAACCACCCGTCCCTGTCGTTTCTGTTCTCCGGTCTTTTCATCGGCCCGACCAGCCAGCAGCCGAGGATCGACGAGGCGCGCCATGACAGCCTCTATGAGCTCGAGGTTGCCTTTGCCGAACAGGACCGGCAGACGGGAGCCGATCATCCATGCCCGCCATGGCTCGTCGACAGGCTCTATCGAAACCTGCTCGTTGACGTCGCCGGCAATACGCACCGGGCGGAATTCTGTATCGACAAACTCTATTCTCCCGAGAGTTCATCGGGGCGCCTGGGACTACTCGAGTTTCGAGCCTTCGAGATGCCGCCGCATGCCCGCATGAGCCTGGCGCAGCAGCTGCTGCTGCGGATTTTTATCTCATGGTTCTGGCAGGCCCCATATCGACAGGAACTGGTTCACTGGGGTACCCGCCTGCATGACCGGTTTATGCTTCCTCAATTCATCCATGACGATTTCAAGGATGTCCTGGCTCATTTGAACCAGGCGGGTTATCCGGTCAGCATCGATTTTTTCCATCCCCATTTTGAATTCCGCTTTCCAATTTACGGCAGGCTCAACTATCAGGGGATGGAAGTAGAGTTGCGCCAGGCCCTCGAGCCGTGGCATGTTCTCGGAGAGGAACAGAGCGGCAGGGGAACGGCCCGGTATGTCGATTCCTCACTCGAGCGCCTGCAGGTCAAGGTTTCAGGTATGACGTCAGAGCGCTACATCGTCACCTGCAATGGGCGGGCGGTGCCGATGCAGCCGACAGGGGTAGAAGGGGTTTTCGCCGGAGGAGTAAGATACCGCGCCTGGCAGCCGCCCGCCTGCCTTCACCCGACGATCGGGGTCCATGTCCCGCTGACCATTGATCTCTTCGACACCTGGTCGGGCCGGGCCGTCAGCGGCTGCACCTATCACGTCGCGCATCCGGGAGGCCGCAATTATGATCAGTTTCCGGTTAACTCGTATGAGGCTGAGGGCCGCAGAAATTCACGGTTTCAGCCGCACGGACACACACCCGGTGACACCATGGAAATTAATGCGCCGGTGACCAATCGCTCTTTTCCATATACGCTTGATTTGCGGCGCTGAAATGGTTATACACGCCTTGATTTTGGATTTATACGGGTGCTTATTGAATGATTGAAACTGACAGCAATACCCAGGCCCAGGAGTTGGTGGGATCTTTGTTTAAGAATATAGGGTTTTCCGGACCGGCCTACAGCGAAGCTTTTTCTTCGCCATCCGAGCCTCGGCATCACTGGCGGCGCCTGCTCTCAGCGCTTGACGGCAGAGGCCTGGAGGTGCTGCACAGAGATAATGAGCGCGCCAGACGGATGCGGCATGAAGACGGTGCCACGATCAATTTGTTTGATGATCCCGGCCACCGCAGCACCTCGTGGGACCTCGACATCATTCCACTGCCGATCTCGGCGGCTGAATGGAGTATCATCGAATCCGGTTTGATCCAGAGGGCTCACCTGCTCGAAAAAATCGTTGCCGATACCTACGGCCCCCAGCAGTTACTCAAAGATGGCCTGCTTCCGGCCGAGCTGGTCTATGCAAACCCGAACTTTCTCCACAGCTGTCATGGTATACAGCCTCGGGGGGGGCGCTTCCTGAGTTTCTATGCTGCAGATCTCTACCGGGCCGAGGACGGCTCTTTCCGGGTCTTTCGTGATTATGCATCAAGTCCTGCCGGACTGGGTTATGCCCTTGAGAACAGGATCGTGATGTCGCGAATCTTTTCTGCACTGTATCATGAAACCCAGATTCTCCGGCTGGCTCCGTTTTTCCAGTATTTTAAGCGTGCAATTTCAGCACGCGCCTCGCTTGGCAGCGAGGAACCCGGTATTGTCCTGCTCTCAACGGGTCCAGACAGCCATATCTATTTTGAGCACGCACTCCTGTCCCGATATCTGGGGTATCCTCTGGTCGAATCTCAGGACTTGACTGTCCGAAATGGCAAGGTCTTTTTGAAAAAACTTGTCGGTCTTGAACCAGTGGAGGCCATCGTGCGCCACCTGCCCGACCGGCACAGTGATCCGTTTGCCTTGAGACGTGAAACCGAGATCGGGGTCGCCGGGCTTATCCAGGTCTGCCGCGAAAAAAATATCGAGATCGTCAACCCGGTAGGCAGCGGCTTTGTCGATACTCCGGTGCTTCCGGCATTTCTGCCATCACTGAGCAAAAAATTGCTTGGCGAAGAGCTCCGGCTGCAGAATCACCCGGCCTGGTGGTGTGGCGATCAGCAGCAGCTGACGGCTGCCGGTCCCGACATCAGTCCGTTGAGGCTCGATTCTGCGCTGAGCCGCCAGTTTGATATTGACCGGACCGAGGATTCCCTGGCCCTGATAAATGCTTCTCCTGCGCACTACATGCTCTCGGCACCGCTGCAGCCGGCAACGGCTCCCGCCTGGGGAAATGACGGAGTCTACAGCAGTTACAGCATGATGAGAATATTTGTCTGTGCCACCCCAAAGGGTTTTTCGGTAATGCCCGGGGGGCTGGCCATCAGCTCGGCAGACCGTGATACACTCGTCAACGCTTCTTCCGAAGAGCAGCAGAGCAAGGATATCTGGGTTATTTCAGACCGGCCGGTTGAAGCGTTCAGCCTGATGGAGGCGTATCGGTCAACTGGTCCGTTCAAGCGCAGCAGCGACTTGCCGAGCAGGGTAGCAGACCATCTGCTGTGGCTCGGCAGGTATCTGGAGCGGGCTGAGAGGCTTGTCGCACTGATGAGGTCAATTTTTCGCCGCATCTCCGGGGAGGATCGACCTGAAGATATACCCGAGCTCATGTTTCTGCTCAACATTCTCGAGGAGCAGAATATCATCAGCCGCAAGCAGAATGATCCTCCGGAGATTTTGCTCCGCCAGGAACTGCTTTCCCATCTGAACAGTGCGCTGTATGGAAGGGACCGGGTTGACAGTGTTGTCTCGATCCTGGATCAGGTCAGGAAAGCGGCCCGTAAAGTAAGAGATCGGCTGTCGACCGATTCATCACGCATTATCAACCATCTTGAAGACCTTGCCGACAGTCCGCCGAATTATCCGCTGGAATTTCTTGATGAGACGCTTTTTTCCCTGAGTGCTTTCAGCGGCCTGGCGATGGAGAGTATGACCCGGAGTCTGGGATGGCGTTTCATGGATATGGGACGCCGCGTGGAGCGTTCCATAAACCAGGCTAAACTGATCAACAGCGCTCTTCCTCATATCTGCACTAATGCTCCTGACACCCTGGAAGCACTGCTCGAGGTTTCCGATAGCGTGATGACCTATCGTCAGCGCTATCGCTCCTCGTTTCAGCTGGCGGCTGTCCTTGACCTGTTGCTTGCCGATGAGAATAATCCGAAATCACTTGCTTTTCAATTCAGCCGAATTGCCGTTCATGTCGAGAATCTCCCGCGCCAGGGCGAGCTCAGCTATGCGTATCCGGAAGAACGAATTGCACTCAAGATGCTTACCGCGGTCCGCCTGCTTGACCTGAGCTCATTAGGGTGTGGTGATGATACTACCCAGAATGAAATGCTGAAAGCCTTTCTCGGGCAGATGCTCGAGCATCTTAAAAATTTCTCACAGGAGGTAACCGGCCACTACCTGGCAAGAATTCCGGCAACCCCTCATTTTGCCATGATCTCTGGTGATCAACCGCAATGAGATACCGCATCATCCACAAAACCGGCTACAAGTATTCCGTACCCGCCTCACTATCGCAGAATGAATTATTTTTGCGGCCGCGGGCAACATCTTATCAGGGCGTTGTTGAAAGCATTGTTTCAATTATACCTGAACCCCAGTATCGGCATAGCCGCTCCGACTATTTTGGCAACACGGTCGAGGTCTTTATGGTCCAGCATCCGCATAATGAACTCAGGGTAACGGCAACCAGTGTTGTCGAAACAAGCGTTCCAGTTTTCGCTGATGCAGACAGCAGCCCACCGTGGGAAGCGGTTGTCAGACAGTTGCATGAACGGAGCCGAGCGACCGAGCTTGAAGCCTGTCAATTCGTCTTTGCCAGCCCGATGGTCAGCCTCAGTCCCGGAGCATTGTCTTATGCCAGACCTTCTTTCCCACCGGGGATGCCGGTACTGGCAGGTGCAGCAGACTTAATGCGCAGGATATATTCAGAATATCTCTATGACAAGAATGCAAGCAACGTCGATACCACCGTTGAGCTGATACTGTCCAGTCGAAGAGGAGTCTGCCAGGATTTTGCCCATCTGGCGATCAGTTGCCTGAGATCGCTTGGGCTGGCCGCGCGATACGTGAGTGGGTATCTGGAGACGATTCCTGCACCTGGAAAAACGAAACTGGTTGGAGCTGATGCCTCTCACGCCTGGGTTTCAATTTTCGTTCCGGATATCGGCTGGGTGGATTTTGATCCCACCAACAACCAGCTTGCAGGTGAACGCTACATTACCCTCGCCTGGGGCCGCGATTATGGAGATGTCGCGCCGGTCAAGGGAGTTGTCATGGGGGGAGGGGTGCATCGTCTCTCCGTCACGGTCGATGTTTCTGCGCAGAACAGAAAATCCGAAAACAGTTGAAATTATTTCCACAACACGCCAAAGAGTGCCCTGAGCAGCAGCAGCAGGGCGAGAAACGCCAGTACCGCGAGAACGACTTTTTTATAGAGCTCTGAACTGCCCGTTTCAAATTTGCGGGATCCTGCCCATATTCCTGCAATCAAGGCGGGAAACGCCCAGATGAAACGGATCAGGATGTCACGATTGATCAGCCCCTGGCCTGCCCCTGTCAGCACCGCGTAACTGTCGGTGGCAAAAAAAAGGGCAACGAGAGAGGCACGTAGGGTCATAACCCTGATTCCGGAACCGAGCAGGAAAATGACTGCCCACAACCCTCCCATCGCCAGCAGGCCATTCATGAAACCCGACACGGTTCCGATCAGGAACCAGTAGCCCCGATGATTAACGCTGCCAAAGGTTTTGCCTGCAGCATTCAGGATTACCGCTGCCATCAGGAGGATCGCGGCAAGAGCTCTCATCGGTTCAATCGGTAACAGGAGCAGCAGGTACTGGCCAAGCGGAATAAACAGAAATGATCCGGCAAGGATATAAACGACCATTTTCCAGTTCACATCGCACCAGACCTGTTTTGCCATCTGCAGACTGGCCGCCACCTCGAGAAGCAGCACCAGCGGCACCACTTCGCGTGTTGGCAGAAAAAGCGAGGAGCCGGCAACAACAATTGCCGAGAAACCAAAACCGGCGTAGCCGCGGATAACGGAGGCAACCAGGATGATAAAGGACAATGCCAGGAATTCAGCGCTGTTCAGGCCGGATGCGTGAAATGAAAAGGTGTTCATGTTTTTCTCAGGCGGCGCTGTCTGTCCTGAAATAGTGGGGTTAAAAAAATGCTCACGGCTCGTATCCTGGCATTGTTCTGATTTCCATGTCAGTTGTTTACAGCAGTCACCCGTGATAGTCAAACAAAGCCGTATATCTGCTCGTCTACTTGACGAGCAGGTGTTCTCTTCTTAGATAATACTGTGCAGTGCAGTGGGAAGAACGTTTGAATAATTTCTGTATTTCAAAATCAGTCGGATTTCCTCCATATCGATATGGACGGACAGGCTGAATCACCGTAAAAGGAGATGACGATGGCGACAATTACCCGGAGAGGCGAAAAAATTGAGACAATTGGAGTTTTACCCGCAATTGGAGCGAAAGCACCTGATTTTTCGCTGGTTAAAACCGATCTCTCAGAGATCGGATTGCATTCTCTTGCAGGAAAGCGTGTCATACTCAATATTTTTCCAAGTATCGACACGCCCACCTGCGCCGCATCGGTGCGCAGGTTCAACGAGGAGGCTGCAGGGCTTAACAAAACGGTTGTCCTTTGCATATCGCCGGATCTGCCCTTTGCCCATTCACGATTTTGCGAGGTTGAAGGAATCTCCAATGTAATCGCTCTCTCAACCTTTCGCTCTCCTGATTTTGGAGATGCGTATGGGGTGACGCTGGTAACTACCGGGCTTAAAGGATTGCTGGCTCGGGCGATTGTCGCGGTGGATGAAGAAGGAACAGTCACCTATACCGAACTTGTGCCTGAACTGTCTCAGGAACCCGATTATCCTGCGGCATTGGCAGCAATTGCTCAATAATACGTTAATAGATGTCATGCCAGCGGAGGTCGCAGGTGTGGCATCTGTTGATACGTGCTTGAGCGGCATGGAAAACCGCTGTTTCAGCCAATGGGAAAAGAGCAGAGATGAAAAAAATTATTCTTGGTTTACTGTCGGTAATTATTTCGGGGTGCACGGGGTATCCGAAAAATATCACCCCGGTAAAAAACTTTGAGATCGACCGGTACCTGGGCAAATGGTATGAAATTGCCCGCCTTGATCATTCTTTTGAACGGGGACTGGAAAAGATTACCGCCGACTATTCGCTTCGTGAAGATGGAAGCGTACTGGTCAAAAATCGAGGATTTTCTCTCGCAGATCAGTCATGGAAAGAGGCCAGGGGCAGGGCGTATTTTGCCCGTGAGCCTGATGAGGGCTATCTCAAGGTTTCTTTCTTCGGTCCTTTCTATAGTTCATACGTCATTTTTGATCTGGACAAGGCGGGTTATCAGCATGCCTTTGTGACGGGCCCGAGCAGATCGTATCTCTGGCTGTTGTCGCGATCCCCGAAACCAGGTGAAGAAGTCCTCGAGCGTTTTTTGAAGGAAGCTGAAATTCTTGGATATTCAACCGCTGAGCTGATCTACGTGGCTCACGATTGATTCGTACTCCTTTCAGACCGTCTGAATACTCTACAAACATGAAGCTCCCATTCGGATTTGAGCCCAGATTCGGACGTGTCGGCCGGTTTCTGATCATTTAATTGCTCATATGAGCATAATTGTCATTGACACCAGATTTCATTGTATTTACATTATGCTCATACGAGCATAACGGAGGGTTCATGCCACGGCCAAAGAAGACAAGATTTGTGTCAGCCTATCCCGTCATAACGGCGTTTGTCCCGCACGGCAAGAATGTCAGCGGGGAGGTCGAGATGACGGTGGAGGAGTTCGAGGCCATACGCTTAAGCGATTTTGAGCACCTTGATCAGGAAACAGCTGCCGGCATGATGGGCGTCTCCCGACATACGTTCGGACGTCTTCTTGCGACGGGGCGTTCGGTAGTCGCAGATGCGCTCGTTACCGGTAAGGTGTTGAAAATAGAAGGTGGCGAATACCAGTTCAGAGGCAGCGGGCAGAGACACCGCCGTCGGGGCGGCGGTCACGGCCGCAGGTAGATTGAATCGGTTAAAACAGCATATTTCAAGGAGGTGAATCATATGGTGAGAGGTCAGGGAAAACGGCAAAACGCTCAACAGTCGGGGGGCGGGAGAAGAGGAGGCCAGGGAAGCACCTTGCCGGAAGGACAGGGGCAAGGGCAAGGACGAAACAAAGGCCGAATCTGTACTGGTACAGCAGGTGGTGGAAAGCAACGCGGCAGAGGAAACAGCGGGCGTTGAATCGACCATTTTCGAGAGGAAACAGACATTGAGGAGGAAAGAACATGCCAGGATTTGACAGATCAGGACCAGCAGGAAATGGACCGATGACCGGAGGGGCCCGGGGGCTCTGCGGTTCTGCCGATCGTCAGCAAATGACAGCAGACAGTGAAAGTGGTTTTTACAGGAGAGGCCTGGGCTGCAGGCGAGGTTTCGGGGGCAGGCGCGGCGGAGGATTTGGCCGGGGCACCGGAATGGATGCTGGGCCGGTTTCCGCCGGGCAACCGGATGGCCGGAGGGAGGCACTGGAAGACCAGGTCAGAGAACTGCAGCAGTCGCTGGAAAAGTTACAGAGAAGAATCGACGAACCCTGATGTAATCCCTTCATTAGGAAATGGGGGTTATAAAAGCCCCCATTTCCATTCCGATCGCCAGACTCCGGAGTTTTTCTTCCTGTTTGTTTCTACAACTTTATCTCGGTACCGAGGACACCGAGGAATTTCCGTATCCACTCGGGATGTGCCGGCCATGCAGGCGCGGTGACCAGATTGTTGTGAACATGGGCATTTGAGAATGTCTCATTGTTTGCAATCCATTTCCCACCCGCTCCCTCCACATCGGGGCTGCATGCCGGGTAGGCGGCGCATTCCCTGCCATTGAGAACGCCTGCGGTGACAAGAATCTGCGGCCCGTGGCAGACCGCGGCAATCGGTTTGCCGGACTGGTCAAACTCACGAACCAGCTCGAGGACCTTGGCATTGAGCCTCAGGTATTCCGGGGCACGGCCGCCGGGAATAACGAGCGCGTCGTAGTCAGCGGCGGAGACGGAGTCAAAATCGGCTGTGATCATGAAATTGTGTCCGACTTTCTCGGAGTAAGTCTGGTCTCCCTCAAAGTCATGAATTGCCGTTTTAACCGTGTCACCCCCTTTCTTGCCAGGGCAGACCGTGTCAACTGCATGACCGACCATCAGCAGCATCTGAAACGGGACCATTGCCTCGTAATCCTCTACATAATCACCAACGAGCATAAGAATTTTTTTCTGTGCCATAGGGGTTCCTCCTGGTATGAGTTGAGTGGAATGCGGTCTGAGCAGGTCTCAGGGGATATAATAATCATTCTGAGCCTCTTGCAAAATGATGATTTTCGTTCAAGTTCAAGGCATGCGAAAAATTTTACCGCAGGCATATAATTGATATTCCGAGGACAAAATTTTTTAGCATAACGCGGAGATTGAGCGAAAAGGGCGTTTTGCAAAAGGCTCATTCTATATTGGGATTTAAGTGCGTTTTTGCAGGATCGGAAAGAAGGCCTGCGGATATCTGCCGGACGTGATTATTGACGACAATACTTGTTGAATTGCGTTAATGAGTATACATTGCACTGTCTGCATCAACCATTTGTGACGGCGCTTAATCGTGTCACACGTCTCGCCGGGAGAAAGTGGGAAACGATGCAAAAATATGGAGCGGAATTTTCCAGTTGCAAACACCTCGGTACCCCCTCATCCAGAAGAACCGGAGTTACCGTCTTAACCGGGAGATGGGTCATCCAGCAGCTGTGGCAGTTCAAGGTTGCCCTGTCGCCGGCGGTTCCCGGATGCAATAGTCCATAGGTTTATCGGGTGTAAAAGTAACGTGAACTCATGATAGGAGTCAAAGGGTATACCATGAAACTTCCTGAAATGGTGTTAATTGAACAGGATTTTGATCCTCAAAGAATCGATGATGTAGAAGCGGCTGCCGTCCAGCAGATATCTGATCTGGATCTTGGTGCCCGGGTGAAGGACGGCGATTCGGTGGCTGTAACCGCGGGAAGCCGGGGTATCGCAAATATCGATATCATCACCAGGACCGTTATCCACCAGTTGAAAAAGCTTGGCGCCCGGCCATTTGTCTTTCCTGCCATGGGCAGCCACGGCGGAGCTACTGCCGAGGGGCAGGTGAAGGTTCTTGCCAACCTCGGCATTACCGAAGAATTTATCGGCTGCCCCATCAAGAGTGATATGGAGCCCGACTATCTGGGAATGGCGGCTGCCGATTACCCGATTTACGTTGATCGGAATGCCATGGCTGCTGACCATATCGTCGTGGTTAACCGGATCAAGGCGCATACCAAATTCAAAGGTCCGGTCGAAAGCGGGTTGATGAAGATGATGGCTATCGGGATGGGCAAGCAGAAAGGGGCCTCCTATTATCACAAGGCGGCTGTCAGATTGACCTTCCAGAAGATTGTCGAGAGCGTGGGTGTTGAAGTCATGAAACGCTGTCCCATTCTTTTCGGCCTGGCCCTGGTTGAAAACGCTTTCCACGAGACCTGCGCGATACAGGCTTTTAGACCTGAGAACCTTTTGGAAGGTGAAATGGTATTGCTTAAAATTGCCAAACAGCGCATGGCGCAACTGCCATTTGATGAGATTGATGTGCTGATTGTCGACCAGATCGGCAAAGATATCTCGGGGACCGGCATGGATACGAACGTTACCGGCAGAAATTATGATCTGTTGGGTGATTTCACCACCAGGCCGCGTGTAAAACGTGTGTTCGTCCGTGATTTGACTGAAAAAAGTGAGGGCAACGCCATCGGGATCGGATTAGCTGATTTTACCACCACCCGCCTGGTCGATAAGATAGATCGACAGAAAACCTGGATGAATGCAATTACCGGGATCAGCCCGGAAAAGGGTGCCGTTCCCATTCACTTCGATACCGATGAGGAGGTCCTGGCGGCCTGTTTCGAGACAATCGGAGATACGCCTTCCACCCAGGCCCGTGTTGTCCACATCCGCAACACCATGGATGTCGGGAGGATTTCAGTTTCCCGCGGGTATGCCGAAGAAATCGCCTCGAATAGTGAATTGATGATGTTGACTGACTGGAAGGAGATGGAGATTGATTCAACGGGAAATATTAAAAATCCATTTCAGTAAGGTATGGTAATGACACTGGTGCGGGGCAGTGCTGGAAGTATCCCGCCAGAGCATATAGTTCAGGGTTGAAGGCATTTCTCTTTATTCGCGGTCTGAAACATTGTCTCCATGACTTCATTATTCATACAATCAGTCCTGATGGCCGCAGGTTTTGCGCTTCTCATTGTCGGTGCACAAGGGTTGGTAAGGGGGAGCAGTTCCCTGGCTATCCGGCTCGGACTTTCCCCTCTTTTTGTGGGCTTGACCATTGTTGCCATAGGTACAAGCACGCCGGAACTGGTAGTGAGTATCGGCTCCGCCCTGCAGAATAAAGGAGATGTCAGCGTCGGCAACGTAGTCGGTTCCAATATCTTCAATATTGCCGCGATCCTCGGAGTCACGGCCCTCGTTATGCCGATAAAGGTTTCTCTCTCCACTATAAAATTTGATATCCCGATAATGATCGCGGTCTCCATTCTGGCTGCATTCTTGTTCTACCGGGGTGACCTCGGAAGAGGCAGCGGCATTATCCTCGTTACCTCTCTGCTGATTTACTTTGCGTCAACATTCTATTTCATCGGAAAAGCAGGTCCGCCGAAAAGAGCCGCTGAAGAAAAGAACGCACCGAAAAAAGCAGGCTTTCCTCTATTTGCCGATATTCTGTTTATTATTGGCGGAGTGCTGATACTGGTCCTGGGTGGCAGGCTGGTGGTTGCCACAGCAACGAATATTGCTCTGGCAATGGGCGTAAGTCATGCGGTAATCGGCTTGACTATTGTCGGCATGGGAACGAGTTTTCCAGAGCTTGTAACATCTATTGTCGCAGCAATCAGAAAGCAGCCGGATATGGCCATCGGCAACGTTGTCGGCTCCAATATCTTTAATATGCTCGGAGTACTTGGCCTGTCATCTCTTATTACCCCTCTCTCAGCACCGGGTGTGGGCCGTATCGACTGGAGCGTGATGGTCCTTTTTGCCATGCTGCTGCTTCCCCTTGCCTTGACGGACAGAGCCATTGATCGTAAAGAAGGTCTGTTTTTTCTGCTGAGCTACGGGCTCTACATCTGGTGGCTGTGGTTCTCAAGCTGACCGGTTCCGGCCTGAGTTGTGGACAAATTCCGTCGATTGAGGTACCTTGCAGCTCCGTTGTCGCATTTATAAAGGATATACGTCCAGAATTAAAGGAAATACCATGACCCCGAGAAACCCTCTGTCCACGTTTCGATCATCGAAAGAGGATGCAGTTGTTGAAAAAGAAGTAAGAACGGTACAAACCGAATCACCGAGCTACAAGCTTTCCTATACCGATATTGATTTTCTTACCAGGGAAGAGCTTCGCCCGGTCCGGCTTCAGCTTGAACTGCTGAAACCGGAACTCCTTCAAATTGAGCATGGCATAGAGGCGACTATTGTAATGTTTGGAAGCAGTCGAATTCCAGATAAAAAAGAAGCCGGGGACAAACTGGCGAAGGCAGAGCAGCAGGCAGCCGAGGATCCGGATAATGAAACCCTTAAGAAGCGGGTCGTCATCGCCGGAAATATCCTTAAAAAATGCGGTTATTATGATGAGGCCAGAAAACTCAGTGCCCTCCTGTCCAATACCTGCCTTGGCAGCACAGGCAGCCGGCTGGTTGTTGTGACCGGCGGCGGCCCTGGCATCATGGAAGCAGCCAATCGAGGTGCCCATGACATCGGCGCGAAAAGCATTGGCTTCAATATAGTCCTGCCGCATGAACAGGCGCCCAATGAGTATATCAGCCCGGAACTCTGTTTCCAGTTCCACTATTTCTCCATCAGGAAAATGCAGCTCCTGATGCGGGCTCAGGCGCTTGTTGTTTTTCCAGGCGGTTTCGGAACCATGGATGAGCTGTTTGAGACGCTCACGCTGATACAGACAAAGAAGATAGTTCCTCTGCCGGTGTTGCTTTTCGGCAGGGAATTCTGGACAAAACTGCTGGACTTTGATTTTCTGGTCTCTGAAGGGGTCATC
This sequence comes from uncultured Desulfobulbaceae bacterium, assembly GCA_965366875.1. Classification (GTDB taxonomy): domain Bacteria; phylum Desulfobacterota; class Desulfobulbia; order Desulfobulbales; family Desulfocapsaceae; genus MADRE3. The sequence continues at coordinate 18,857 of CBDUGK010000019.1, forward strand.
TCTGCGGACGACTTAAAGATTTTCACCTTTGTTGAGACTGCCGAGGAAGCAGCCGATATCATTCGTCAGAGCGTCAGCGCTAAATAAGAAAACTCTGGTGGGCATTCCGTTATGGTGCGTGTCTCAATTACCTGCGGGCTCGGCTCCGGGGCAGCGTCTTACTTTGCTGTTTTTCTGAAATAAAGAGGAACAATAGCAAACCATTCCAGCCGCTTATCGAGCTGTATAGCCACACCATCAGTATCGGCGCGAACGATTTTCCCGCTGAGATTGTTAATCTCAAGTTCACTGTGATTACCTTCAATGACGATCTGAATATCGCAGTTGCCGGACACGTCTATGTTGTTGTCCATTTTTATGTACAGGCTGCGCATGCTGATGTCGCGTATCGTCCCGCAGAACTCCCTGCCGCTTTTTTTGAGCTCGCCATAGGCTCTCGGAGTAAAAAGCATTCTTGTAGAAGAACGTCTTTCTTCTTTGTTTTTCATACCGTCCGTATTAACCGTGAAAGGTACCGGATTACCGGGCTTAATCGTGCTGATACTATCGACACCTGGTATCAGCTCATCATGTTGTCAGTCTTTCAATACTAGCATATTTAAAGGTTCTATTGAAATCACAATTTACGTTTTGGGTCTTAAAAAAGAAGGTCGAGAATTAAAAGCGCTGAAAACGGTTATCATAGGAACCCGTCAATCATCTTTCTCAGGCAGATCAATGCCAGAAAATATTTTAATTACGGCGCTGTCATCTTCAAGGCCGTGTCCACTATTGCTCGCCGAGGTAAACATTTGGAAAGCGGTACTGCCGAGATGGAGCGGAAACTTGATTGCTTTGGCGGTGTCGGTAACCAGTCCCAGGTCTTTGACAAATATATCGACCATTGATTGAGGGGTATAGTCCCCGTCTACAACATGCTTCATCCTGTTCTCAAACATCCAGGAGTTGCCGGCCGCATTGGTCACCACCTCGTACATCAGCTCCAGCGGGATATTTGCTTTTGCCGCCATTGCCATTGCCTCTGCTCCGGCCGCGATGTGGATTCCGGCCAGTAACTGGTGGATAATCTTAACGGTTGCCCCCATACCGATTTCCGCACCGATCCGATAGACCTTGTCTCCTGTTGCCTCCAGGACCGGCTGGAGCTTGTCAAAGGCGGAGTCAGGGCCGGAAGCCATGATGGTCATCTCTCCTTTTTCAGCTTTAGCGGCGCCGCCTGATACCGGCGCGTCAAGCATCAGCAGACCTCTCTTCTTCAACTGCACCTCAATCTCACGTGCATCGCCAGCCGAGATGGTTGCAGAGACCATGACTGCCGTACCCGGCCGCAATTGATCGGCAAGCTTGTTTTCAAACAGTATCTTTTTCACCTGCGCACTATTGACAACAAGCAGCAGGATGCAGTCGAGCTCGCCGACAAAATCCCTGCAATCCTGCGAAACGCCTTTCGCCCCGAATTCCTTGAGTGCCTTGAGGGCTTCATTATTAATATCGATCCCGTAGGTGTGCAGGCCTGCCCTGATACATGATCGTGCGGCGCCCATGCCCATAGAGCCCAGGCCAATTACTGCAACTGCGCATTCTTCTGTTTTCATCTCTTTCCTCTTTAAATTATCGTGCTGTGCGGAATTGCGCCATCGTCTCCGCAAGGTTTGTACAATCAGACAGTACGGTCGTGCCTTCAGGGAATTCAACCTCGCTCTGGATGCCGATAAAAGGCATTCCGGTCTCCCTGGCCGCATGATAATCGGTCAGGGCGTCCCCGATAAAAAAGCAATTGCCGATTTCCAGCTGGTATCGATCAACAAGTGATCGGATATGTTCAGGTTTCTTGATGGGTGCACCCAGTACTTCCCTGAAATAATGTGCCATGTCCCTGCGTTTGACGACTTCGACCAGCTCAACTTCGGGGGTGCCTGAAATGATGAAGAGGGGGATGTGCTGAAAATGCTGTTTGACAAACTCTTCGGCTCCCGGAATCCATCTGACCCTGACCACCTTTTCAAAAACCAGGTCTGAATATTTCTGAACATGTTTTTCAATTTCAGCTTCTGACGATGAGTCTTCGATAATGCTGTTGTGGGCGTATTTGATTTTTTCAACCCGACTGATGCCGCCGTGACGCTGGTGGTGGGCGACAATCTTTGAGACGATCTCGGGACCGTAGGGTTTGAAAATTTCCCGGTAGGCGTTGGTTTTGGTTGCGGTCGAGTCAACGAGAACACCGTCGAAATCAAAAAAGATTGCTGAGTTTTCTCTATACATATTGTTCTATTTTTCGTGCGAAAGAATGAATAAAAACACTTGACAGCATGGGGTGCATCAGACATATATACGTCACAGGTAAGACGTATTACAACTCATGTTTAATGTCAACACCAATTTCAATTATCAGGGATAGTACCATATGAGACTGAAAACGAAACGGGCTTTAATTACCGGCGGCGCGCAGGGAATCGGCCTGGCGATTGCACAGAGATTCTGCAGTGAGGGAGCTGTGGTCTGGCTGGCTGATATGAACAGGGAAGCAGGCGAGGCAGCTGCTTCAGCGCTGCAGGAAAACGGCAGCGCAGCTGCTTTTGTGTATCTCGATGTCAGTGATGATGAGAACTGGAGGCAGGTGTGCCGGGAGATTGAGGATGAGGCGGGCGGAATTGATATTCTGGTAAACAATGCCGGCATCAATATCCGTAAAACGATTGAGGAGATGAGCGGGGAAGAGCTTGACCGGATGTATGCGGTTAATATCAAGGGGCCGTTTCTCGGCATCAAGCATGTGCTGCCGATCATGAAGGCAATCGGCGGAGGCTCTGTCATCAATATGTCTTCAGTCTGCGGGCTTATCGGTCATCTCTATACGCCCGAAGCCTATACGACAGCCAAAGGAGCATTGACCACCCTGACGAAAGCGGTTGCCTCCCGCTACGGCAAGTTCAATGTGCGCTGCAACTCGATTAATCCAAGCACTGCCGACACCCCTCTGGTGCAGGAGATGCTGAAGGACCCCACCTGGAGGAAAGAGCGCCTGGGAGAAGTACCGCTCGGCCGGATGGCAGGCCTGCATGACATTGCTGCAGCGGCCGTTTATCTTGCTTCAGAAGAGGGGAGCTTCATCAATGGTGTTGCCCTGCCGGTGGACGGCGGCGTTACGGCGTATTGATCGTGCAGGAGACAGTCTGGAAGATGGTGGTGCATCCAGTCTTTTCAAGCACTGGGGTTACAGGGAGATGAACGGTTGACTTCTTCGCCGATAAAAAACATAAAAAGCGAGAAGATTCATGCTCAGGTGTATGAGCAGTTAAAAGCGCTTTTACTGGACGGTCACTGGAAAGTCGGCGAAAAGATACCTTCCGAGGCGGAGCTCTGCCGTATGACCGGTGTCAGCCGGGTATCGGTCAGGACGGCGCTTAAATCCCTCATCGCCCAGGGTTTTCTGGTGTCACGACAGGGGGACGGGACCTTTGTGGTCGATGTTTCTGTCGACATGAACATGGATCTGCTGGTGCCGATCATCGGTCTGGACAAACGAAGTATTCTCGAAGTCCTGCAGTATCGTAAAATCCTTGAAGTGGGCATTGTCCCACTCATTTTCGAGAATCTCACCGAGAAAAACCTCAGGGAGCTCGAATGCAACCTTGTTGAACTCGAGCAGACACCGGAGGGAGAGATAGAGACAATTACCGAACTGGACCTTGAATTTCACCGGATGCTCTGCAGGATTTCAGGCAACTCTCTGATCATCAAGGTAAACCGGATTCTTGGAAATCTCTTCAGAAAATCGATGGAAGACGTGGTTGTTGCTCTTGGCAACCAGACCGGCAGGAAATATCACCGACAGATATTTGAAGCCATAGGCGAGGGCGACCAGCAGAAAACGACAGAACTGGTAAGGGAGCATATTCAGAATACCATAGAGAGTATCGAGCGGGCGAAACTGAAAAGCAAGCTGTGACCGCAAGGCGGTCATGGTAAACAGATAACCATAAGATAAGAAAGAGAACAAAAATGAACGAAGCCAAAATGATAGAAGAGTTGATCACCTATAGTAAAACCCTCTATGAACGAAAACTGATTCACGCCACTGGCGGCAATACCAGCGTCCGCGACGGCGACGTTGTCTGGATAAGCCAGACCGGCGCCAAGCTCGGCGAACTGAAGGAGAGCGAGGTTGTAAAAGTTGACCTGCAGGGCACGGTAATCGGTGGCAGCCGCCCCTCAAAAGAAATGGGAATGCACCTGGCGATGTATCGGGCCCGCAAGGACGCGCGCGCCGCAATTCATGCCCATCCCACTTTTTCCGTTGCCCTTTCGACACTGCTAACAGAAGAGACGGAAGATAGTGTCCCGCCCTATACTGCCGCTTTTTACGTGCGTGCAGGGCGTGTTCCGATGATATCGTACCACGCATCCGGGGCGCACAGCCTGCACGAGGCGGTTGAAGCGCTTGCCCCGAAATACCATGCACTGCTGCTGCGTCAGCACGGCCTGCTTGTCACTGGAAAAGACATGGCCGATGCGCTTGGCATCGTTGAAGAGATAGAACAGTGCTGCCAGGTGGCCGTCGCGGTCGGCAAGACCGGAGAGTACCTCAAGGAATCAGAGCGGGCGGCTATCGACAAGGCGATGGGCAGATCCTGGAAATAATCCTCAGATTTAGGGCATACTATGAATCCATTATTGCTGGCTTTTTATGGAGACGACTTTACCGGATCCGCCGATGCCATGGAGGCACTGACCATAAACGGCGTCAGGACGGCCCTGTTTCTCGGCCACCCGACGCAGGAGAGGCTGAACAAGAGCCTGTCAAACCTTCAGGCTGTCGGCATTTCGGGGGTCAGCAGGACAATGACACCCGAGCAGATGGATGATGAGCTGCCGGATCAGCTGGCGCTGCTCAACAGCCTCAACCCGCGGCTGATTCATTACAAGGTCTGCGCCACCTTTGATTCCTCAGCACCGATCGGCTCCCTCGGGCATGCCGCCGACATTGCCTTCAAGGTGATAAATCCCGACTACGGGGTCATTGTCCAGGGGGTGCCCCTGCTTGGCCGTTATATCGTTTTCGGTAATCACTTTACGGTATATGGTGACGAGAGATACCGGCTTGACCGTCATCCCGTAATGAGCAAACACCCGATCACCCCGATGAGCGAGGGGGATCTCCGGCTGCATTTTGCCACGATGTCGAAGAAGACGGTAAAGCTTATCGATCTGCTTCATCTTGGCGAGTCCTACAACGCACTGTCCGAACGTTTTGATCGATATGCAGAGGATAATGACATTATTCTCTTTGATACCCTTGATGACAGTCATCTCCTGAAGATCGGCCGGCTGCTTCATGATAAATCAGCCGGCGGCAGCATTTTTGCCATCGGTTCCTCGGGCTTCGAATATGCCATGGCGTCATACTGGCGGGAAAAGGGGATCATTGAAAAACCACGGGAGTTTCCGCCAATCGGCCCGGTTGATCAAATAATCGTCATTTCCGGCAGCGCCGCTGAGAATACTGCCGAGCAGATCAGGTATGCAACCGCCCATGGATTTGCAGGCATTGAGTTGCATACCGATCTCCTGGTCGATGATCAGGCGGCAGCGGACGAGAGAAATCGCGTGATCAGCAGAGCCCTTGAGCATCTGGCAAATTCAAAGAGCATACTGATTTCGGCGACCATAGGTCCGGATGACCCGATTATCAGAAAAACAAGAGACAGGGTCAGGGAACTGGGTATCGACGCCAGTGAAACCGGTAAAATTATCGCCAGGCAACAGGGGCTGATACTCCGTGAACTGTTGACAAAAACGGGGCTTGGCAGAGTCTGCGTTGCCGGCGGGGACACCTGCAGTTATTCGCTGCGGCAGCTCGATATACATTCGCTGGAACTGCTTATGCCGATTGCCCCTGCAGCGCCGTTGTGTCTGGCTTTTTCCGATAACCCGGCTTTTGACAATCTGCAGGTCGCCTCAAAGGGCGGGCAGATCGGGGCTGTCGATTATTTCATTCAGGTACTGGAGGGCAGGAGATGACCGCAAACATGAAAGCGTTGGTTCTGGAGGAGTATAACAAACTCGTCTACAAGGATATGCCGGTTCCCGGGATCAGCGACACGGAGGTGCTGGTCGAGGTGAAGGCCTGCGGTATCTGCGGCAGTGACGTGCACGGCATGGACGGCAGCAGCGGCAGGAGGCATACCCCGCTGATCATGGGACATGAAGCTTCGGGCATCATTGTAGAGAAAGGCACAGAGGTGAGCTCTTTTTCTGCAGGCGACCGGGTCACTTTCGATTCCACCATCTATTGTGGAACGTGTTTTTACTGCCGGAAGGGGTTGATCAACCTCTGCGACAACCGCAGGGTGCTTGGTGTTTCTCCAAAGGAATATCGCCAGCACGGGGCATTCGCCCAGTATGTGGCGGTGCCGGAACATATCCTCTACCGGTTGCCGGACGGCCTGTCCTTTGAGCAGGCGGCGATGGTCGAACCGGTGTCAATCGCCTTTCACGCAATCAACCTGACCCCGATTTCCCTCAATGACAGCGTCGTGGTGATCGGTGCCGGGATGGTAGGGCTGTTTGTGGTGCAGGCGCTGAGAGCCGCAGGCTGCGGCACGATTATTGCCGTTGATCTTGAACAGGGCAAGCTTGACATGGCCCTGAAACTGGGCGCCGACCATGGTTTGCTGGCAGGGCAGGTTGATGTCCCGGAAGCGGTCAGGGGACTGACCGATGGCCGCGGCGCGACGCTGGCGGTTGAGGTGGTCGGCAATACCGCTGCGGTCAATACGGCAATTTCCTCGCTGCGCAAGGGCGGGGCCCTTACTATTGTCGGCAATCTTGCGCCAACAGTGGAGTTCCCGCTGCAGGAGGTGGTCACCAGGCAGATCAGCGTACACGGGTCCTGTTCCTCATGCGGTGAATACCCCGCCTGTCTTGATCTGATTGCCCGCGGGGTGATCAAGGTTGACGAGATGATCAGCAGCGTCGCACCGCTTGCCGAGGGCGCCGGCTGGTTTCAGCGCCTCTACAGCCAGGAGAAGGGATTGATGAAGGTGATTCTAACACCGTAGCATCCATGGTAAAGAACGACGGAGATCGGGTTATTGCTCGTATTTTCGAGCCCAGCCTGTATGATAAACGGAGTGTTTTTTCCTGAAAAATTGAGATAAGTCGGAGGAATAGTAAAACAGTTCTGAACTTAGCATTTCAGGAGTCAAGGGCGCAGCCGGCGCGTCTAACCGGTAATGCGAAAAATTTGTTGTAAAGTATCTACCGCTCCAATAAGGGAGCAACAACCGAAACGGAGGTATTATGAAAAGGTGGCAGAAGTTTTTAACAACAATGGCTATGGTGGCTATGTTTGCTGGAACATCCGTTGCAGCAGAATATACCTGGACCTTCCAGACGTCCGGTGCTGCCGGCGACGATGTCTATCGTTTTCTGCAGGAATGGGCAGGATGGGTAAAGGAGGATTCCAATGATCGTATCGAGATCCAGGTCCTTCCCGCTGACGCAGTTGTCAAGTATACCGAAACACTTGACGCTGTCGGCGCGAACATCATCCAGGGCGATTTTACCGACCCGTCATACTTTGCCGGCAAGGATCCCGCATTCTCGCTGATCGGCAACATGGTCGGAGCCTGGTCTCACCCCAGTCAGCTTTTTGACATGATGGAAAACGGCGGCGGTGCAGCAATCTTCGATAAACTCCTGAATACCTACAACGTCAAGCTGCTCGGCGTTGCAAGTACCGGTGTTGAAGCGTTTGTATCAAAGGTTCCGATCCGCAAGGTTGAGGATTTCAAGGGAGTCAAGCTTCGTGCCCCGCAGGGCATGGTAAACAACGTATTCACCGCGATCGGCGCAACCCCTGTAAACCTGCCTGGCTCTGAGGTTTACACCTCTCTTGAGAAAGGCGTTATCGATGCTTCAGACTATACCGTCTTTGCCACCAACCAGGCTCAGGGCATGAATGATATCGCCAGGTTCCCGATTTACCCGGGTTTCCATTCCATGCCGACCATGCAGATCACCATGAATCTTGATGTCTGGAATTCTCTGCCGGATGACCTGAAGGCGATGATGAAGAAAAATGCCGACCGGTTTGCGACCTATATGGTTGAACAGCATGAGATGCTGGATAAAAAAGCCGTTGAAGAAGCAAAAGCAAAAGGTATCGAGGTTGTTTCCTGGCCGGATGAAGAAATCGCCAAATTTCGTGAAACAGCCAAATCACAATGGCCGAAATGGTCCAACTCTCCGGTAGCCAAGGAGTGGGCAGAGGCCGTTGCAGCATACTGGAAGTCCAAGTCATAAGGTTTTCTTGCCTGAATTCTGAAGCCTCTCTCCGAGGCTTCCTCAAAAGCGACAACGTCCCGGCGCGAAGCATGTTCCGGGGCGTTGTCTAACGAATCATCACAGTATTACCAGAACGCAGGATGAATCATGAGTGAACTAAAGAGGGCTGTGATTGCGGAACCCGAAGAGGCCGTGATAGGCGTCGGTGAGAATGCATTCGACCGATGGGTAATAAAGGTTGGCGATGCGGTCATGTGGCTTTACGTTATCGCGGTGCTGATCAGTTTCTATGAAGTAATCATGCGGTACTTTTTCGACGCGCCGACGGTATGGGTCCACGAGACAACGATAGCCATTGTCGGCATGAGTATGGCCTATGGCGGCATTTACTGCTATTCCACGGACAGTCATATCAGGGTGAATCTGGTCGTTGACCTCTTTCCTGAGCGGGTACAGAAAATTATTGGTCTGATCGTTGATTTTCTGGTGGTGGTGTTCTCGGTGGGCGGCGGCTATGCCATGTATTACATGACATCACGGGCGGTTATTAACCCCGCAGGCGAATTTTATATGCAGCGCTCGGGGTCTGCCATGAACAGTGTCTGGCCGACCATAACCAAGATATTCATCCTGCTGGTATTCATTTCTCTTGTTATTCAGGCGACGCTGCATCTTGTTAAAAAAATCATCGAATTTCGTAAAGGGGAGTAGCTTATATGTTAGGTTTAAGTGCGCTTGGAATCGGTTTTGCTACGTTCCTTATTTTCATAATGATGATGATCCTGCTGCTGATCGGGATGCCGCTTGGCTTCCTGACCGGCCTGGTGGCGTTGTTCTTTACCTTTGGCTGGTTTGGCCCCAACGCGATTGGCATGCTCGGTACCCGGGTCTTCTCTTTTGTTACCGAATATTCACTCGTTGCCATACCGATGTTTGTCCTGATGGCAAGCATGCTTGACAAGACGGGTGTTGCGCGGGATCTCTACAACGCCATGCGGCTTGTTGCCGGGCGCCTCAAGGGCGGTGTCGGGGTCCAGACCGTTATCGTCGCAGCCCTGCTGGCAGCGATGTCGGGAATTATCGGCGGTGAAACGGTTCTGCTCGGCATGCTTGCCCTGCCGCAGATGCTGAGACTCGGCTATGATAAAAACCTGGCAATCGGCACCGTGGTTGCCGGCGGATCGCTTGGGACCATGATTCCGCCAAGCATCGTACTGATCATGTACGGTATGACCTCAAACGTTTCCATTGGCGACCTGTTCACCGCCGCCGTTGTTCCCGGCCTGATCCTGGTCACCATGTATATCATCTATATCCTGAGCCGCTGCTATATCAATCCAAAGATGGGGCCGCCGGCACCGCCCGCTGAACAGGCGATGAGCACCAGGGACAAATTGCGCTCGCTTGGCCACATACTGCTGCCGATGACAATCGTTATCTGGGTGCTCGGCAGCATCTACGGCGGTATCGCCTCGGTGACTGAAGCTGCCTGCATGGGGGTTATCGGCGTTTTTGTCTCGGCCATCATCCGGGGTGAACTGACCTACAGTATTGTCCGTTCGGCGCTTCAACAGACCATGCGGACCTGCGGCATGATTATCTGGATAGGCATCGGGGCCAGTGCGGTTGTCGGGATCTACAACCTGATGGGGGGAAAGCGTTTTGTCGAAGCAGCCATTCTCGGGCTCGACGTTGCCCCCATTGTCATTATCCTGCTGATGATGGCCATCCTGTTGATGCTTGGCATGTTTCTCGACTGGATCGGAATCGTCATGCTGACAATGCCGATTTTTGTGCCGATCATTCTGGCACTCGGCTATGATCCGATCTGGTTTGGTGTTGTGTTCTGTCTCAACATGCAGGTTTCGTTCCTGTCGCCGCCTTTCGGACCGGCTGCATTTTACCTGAAAAGTGTTGCTCCACCGAATATAACCCTTGTCGACATCTATAAATCGGTCTGGCCGTTTATCGGCATGCAGTTAATTGCGCTCGGGCTCGTACTGCTGTACCCGGACGTTGCCCTGTGGCTTGGAAACTGACAACGGGGATGCGGGCTGGCATTACGACCCTCAGCCTCATCTGCTCTTTGATCCGATCCGGCACGAATGGGTTCGTGATCCTGTTTTGACCATGTGACCGTGGCGTATTGTTGTTCTCCGCGGTCTCCTTTTTTCCCTGAAGTTGTTTCACCAGGCAACCCACTACTGTAAAAGGAATCGTACTATGAAAAAAGTGTTTCTCATCCATACCAGTGCAGTATCGGTTAATGATCTGACCAGTTTGTTTCAGGAATATGCGCCGGGGGTGAAGCTTCATCATATCATTGATGACAGCCTGCTTGCAGAGGTCCTGGAAAACGGCGGGGTCACAAGCCGGGTGCGCAGCCGCATGTGTAAATACTACAAGGCAGCCGAAGAAGCCGGTGCCGATCTTATCTTCAATCAATGCTCTTCGGTAGGCGAAGCAGCCGATCTGGCCTCCCAGATTGTCTCTGTCCCCGTGGTCAAGGTTGATACCTGCATGGCTGAAACAGCATGTGAAATCGGCGGCAGAATTGGCGTTGTCGCCACGCTGGAGACAACGCTCGGGCCCACCTGCCGCCTGGTTGAATCCTCTGCCGTGCGCCTGAACAAGGAGGTTGAGGTTGTCCCGAAGCTGGTGGCCGGCGCCTTTGAGCTTCTGACCGGCGGGGACCGGCCGGGACACAACAGGATGGTTCTTGATGCGATCCGCGAGTTCAGCAGAGAGGTTGATGTTATCGTCTGTGCCCAGGGCAGCATGATTGCCATTTTGTCCGAGCTCGAACCTCTGCCGATCGAGGTGCTGACGAGTCCGCTCTCAGGCGTGAAAAGTGCGATTGAGCGATTGAACAAAGTATAGCTGCGGCAGATACCCTTCTGTTCGGGTTGCCCTGCAGTATGGGCACGCCTTTCAGGGCCGATCATCGCTGAGACATCTCCTGCCGGCTGCCTGGCAGACCAAGCTGCCTGGATAACGCACCAATCTGCGTTTCTGCGAATTGAATTGTGTTTTTCAGTAAAATAAAATAATTATTTGTTCTGTATTTGTTTTTTTATCAAAAATGACAGGCCCTGGTAAGCCGACATCTGTCCGGGCGAAGGATGTCTGGGAATTCTCATGGGATGACTGCGCGGCCTCCCGCTTGTTTTTTGCCGTTGACCCTGGATTGTGATTTAGTTGCCGGGGTTTTACTGGTGAAAAATGGTGTTGCGGGCAGGTGAGGGTGATCGCGGTTGGAAAATAATAGACACACTGGAGGAAATTATGACAAAAAACACGATTGATCCCAAGGTATACGATTTATATGATGAATACTGCCACACGCAGATGAGTCGGCGGGACTTTCTCGGCAGGGCTTCAGCGTTGGTGGTTGTCGGCGGCTCGGCGCTTGCCATGGCCGAGGCACTGCTGCCCCGGTATGCCGAGGCCCAGATGGTTTCCTTTACCGATGAACGGATCACCCCCCGCTATGTTGATTATGATTCTCCCGGCGGCTCGTCCGGGAAGATGCGCGGCTACCTGGTGAAGCCGGCCGGAGACGGTCCTTTCCCTGCTGTCCTCGTTGTTCACGAGAACAGGGGGCTGAATCCCTACATCGAAGATGTCGCCCGTCGTGCGGCGGTTGACGGCTTCCTGGCTCTGGCGCCGGATGGGCTGGCACCGATCGGGGGATACCCCGGAAACGATGATGACGGCAAGGCGATGCAGCAGTCTCTGGATCCTGAAAAACTCTACACCGACCTGCTCAACAGTGCGGCGTTCCTGAAAAGTCATGAACTCTCCAGCGGAAAGCTCGGTGCAACCGGTTTCTGTTACGGGGGCGGCGTTGTCAACCGCCTTGCCGTGAGCCTGGGGGCGGATTTAAGCGCTGGTGTTCCCTTCTATGGAATCGCTCCGCCGCTTGAAGGAGTTGCCGACATCCAGGCCCCGCTGATGATTCAGTATGCCGAGGATGACCCGCGGGTAAACGCCTCGCAGGAAGGGTACCGGGAAGCTCTGGAAAAAAATGGTAAGGAATTCATCATGCATACCTATGAAAGTACCCGCCATGGCTTTCACAACAACTCTACACCGCGTTATAATGAACCACAGGCAAAGCTTGCCTGGGAGCGCAGCATGGCATTTTTCAAGGAACAGCTCTCCTGATTGAAAATCGGAGCGGTTGTTTATCAAAGCAAAAAGACTGTTAAAAGAAGGAGTTGCAGGTACCACAACAGGAACAATGAAAGATAAACCGGCCGCTATTTTTTTTGATAAAAATGACTATCAACTGCTTGATATAGTCAACGACATCCGTGAGCGGGGAGCGCAGTCGCATGCATTTCGTTCCCTGCTTGTCGAATATCTTCATCCCCAGGGAATAAAAGAAATGGCGGCCGCCCGGGGGCTGCGGATTGCCTACGCCGTTGCCGGACTGCTTGACTCTCTTGAATCCGGGAAGGCAAAGGACCGCATCATAGCTTTACGCTCGCTTCACGATGAGGTGCTGCTGTCCTCATCGACCTTCTACCAGAAAAATACCGCACGGGTCATACTGCAGATTATGAAGGAGTTGCTGCGCAGCAGGGACAACGAACTCCGCTGCCTGAAACTGGCCCACGAGTTTCGGATGGTCCTGGCCGGCAATCCGAGAAAGGTGCGGGCGGAGCTCGCCAGATATCATCTCCTGGAGATGCCTGAAGAATGGAATCAGTATGCGTTTGATGACCACGTTCATGATGCCAACACCAAAGGCAGAAAATCGCCGACCCACCTTGTCATGGACGCCTGGATAAAAGGGATCAGGTACCTGACCGTTGTCTATTACAATTACGTTACCCCGGAGGTGGTTGAGGAATTGATCGAGGCCAGTGCGATACTTGATGTCAAGGTCCAGGTCGGCATCGAGATGTCCGCACGCTTCCGTGAAAAATATATCCGCTTTGTCTGGGAGCCTCACGGGTTTCTGGATAACAGCGCACTGCTCACCTTCCTGCAGGACGACGCGGTCAAAGCCTTGATGAAAGAAGGCCAGGATGTTTCACGCTATCAACAGAAATATGTCTTTGAGGTTCTCGATGCGTTCAACGCCCGCCATCGGCAAAACCTCAACAGCGAGCTGGGAGTAGCGCTTGATGCCTGTAAGCATTCTGAATTCATATCTTTTGTAGGGGCCGGGCAACCGTCCCTGCTGCACCTGGCACGGTTCATTCACAATGGCTTGGTTACGCAAATAAGGCCTAAATATCAATCACTTAGGGGCGAGCTTGAGTCGGCTGACATTGACGACAAAAGAGCTGCGGAACTGAAGCGGCAGCTGGAGAAATTCCGTACCATGCACGTCGAGACCATCATCGACAGGTATCTGCTCCCGGCACGCAATCCTGAGCTTAATGATCCGTCACAGCCGCAGGAGTCCGCCGTACTTCCAGAGCGTTTGAAGTTAAGTCCCCAGGCCTTGCTGAGCAGGCTGCAGTCGCTTCATTCCAGTTCGAAATTTACCCTGAACCTCAGCAACCTGTCACTCCAGGACACGCTGGAGCTGCTCTATGCCGGGGAGGGAATGTTTACTCACATCGAATCCTATAACCTGAAAAACGCAAACTACGGAATCACGTCAGGAATACTTGCGGGGTATGGGGAGATTCATGGAGAGACCGTTGACCTGAAAAGTCCGAGCTACTATTACAATCTTGTCGGTGAGCTGCAGCGCGCCCTCAGTGACGATAATGTTATTATCCTCAAACGGGCGGTACGTGCCATACTCTGGGATTTTGAGGAGCAGCTGCTGCAGCTCAGCGGGTATATCAGGGTTCTAGGTGATGAAAGAGAAAAGAAGGAAAAGCTCGAAGGTGAACTCGAGAAGATGGTGCAGAGAAAACAAACGCTTGTTGATATCCTCTACAACCTGGAAAAATTTCATACCTACTATAAAAAAAGGACATTGCGCTCCCGCATTGGCTCCGGTTCGACCGGGCAGGCGGAACACCATTACGGCATGGGACTGGTGGTGGTCGACACGCTGCCCGCCCGGGCGAGAAGAGCCGTGCGGGAATCCGGGGTTGATACCGACAGGCTGCGCATCCCGGTCAGCGCCTACCTGACTCGCAACACGCACAGCAGGGCCAATCGCTCTCGTCCGGGTTCATGGCGGCTGCGTCTGCTGAGTATGGTGCCGTTTTTCAACAACAATCGTCAGCAGTGGTCAGACTGGAGCCTGGACGGCTTTGAGGTTCACGCCAAAAAGGCCGGCAACATTGTCACCCTCGGGGGGCTTGGAAGAAATGGTGAAAACATAATTGAACGTCAGAATTCCGTTGCAAAAGAGCGGTTGGATCACCCGTGGAAATATCTCAACACCAACCTGAAAAACACATTGAAGGTGCTGGTCGGTTTCATACCCGCTTTTTTGACCTTCTCCCTCACCAAGGACTGGTGGCTGCTCGCGTATTTCGGGGCGTTTATCTGGTTTGGCATTACCGGTTTTCGAAATATCATTCAGTCTGTTCTTGGCGGCGGAGGGCTGCGCCGTTCCCCATTGCTCCCCTGGAACTCCCTGGTCAGCTGGAGCCGGATAGCCGATTCCCTGCTTTACACGGGCTTTTCGGTTCCGCTCCTCGATTACCTCGTCAAGACGCTTCTTCTCGACAAGGGGATGGGGATAACCACGACTACCAACCCGGTGATGCTCTACGCCGTCATGGGCCTTGCCAACGGGATATATATTTCCACCCATAACGCTGTCCGGGGATTGCCGAAATCGGCCACGATCGGCAATTTCTTTCGTTCCATCATCGCCATTCCCGTTGCCATCCTGCTTAATGGTTTTATCGGAGCATTGCTCATGTCGGCGGGTGTTCCCGATTCCTCTGGAATCCTGCAGAAATGGGCGGCGATCATCTCAAAATTTGCCTCTGACTGTGTCGCGGCCGTCATTGAAGGGCTTGCTGACAGGCAGACCAACATTCTTGCCCGCCTTGGCGGCTATCGGACCAAGATATCACAGTTGTTTACGGTGTTCTCCCGCCTTGATCTGCAATTTCCCGAAGAGGATGTGCTGGAGATGCTCCAGTCCCCGAAAATGTTCATGGAGACCCTGAATTATGAAGCCAGAGACCAGGAAAAGCTCATCATTGTAAACGCGCTTGATCTGATGTATTTCTGGATGTATCAGCCTCGGGCGCGAAAGGCGCTTCTGATGATTTCCCGGCAGATGTCCGAGGAGGAGTGGCTAATCTTTTACCGTTCCCAGCTGGTCCTGAAACGCCAGAGGGAGATCAGCCAGGTTTTTGTGGATGGACTGGTCGGCAAGAATTTTGCCAGGGCGTTATCGTTTTATCTCGACAGGTCTGAAGAATATCTTTCAGACCTCGAGAAAATGGGCAAGGCCAACGTACAGAGCAGCCCCGCAGTCTGATTTCAGAGGGCAGCGGAGTGATATGTTATCTGTTGTATTTGCGTTCATAATGATGCAGTCGTCTTTCCAGCTCTGAAATTCGTTCGAGCAAGTCAAGGACGAGGCCACAGCTTGAGACACTTATTTTCAGATCATCCCTGAGGCGCATAATCACGGCTATCCTCGACAGGACACATTCATCGAACAGTAATTGCGGTCGTTCCACCTGTGGATCAATGAGCCCGAGAAGGTAGAGTCTTTGAATCATGTCCGGGTGAAGTCCTGCCAGCCTGCTGATTTCATGTATGCTTAACAGCGTATTGTCGCATCGCTGCTCGTAAATCAGTATTTCATGCTTTACCATGGCTTCCTGCCCTCTGGTGTCGTTTTTCACGAGGATTGAATTTGGACTTTTGCGACAGTTCCTTCAGTAATGTCTCCTCGTCCCCGGTCAGTTTATCGGGTATCCTGATTTCCAGTTCGACAATGATGTCTCCCTGCGCGCCGCTGCGTTTTGGTATGCCCTTGCCGCGCAACCGCAGTTTCCTGCCGTTTTGCGAACCTTTGGGAACGGTCAGCGTGACGCTGCCCTCAATCGTCTGAATAGGCACTTTTGTACCGAGCGCGGCCTCCCACGGAGTTACTGCAACAGCGGTGTACAGATTGTGCCCGTCCACCCGGAAACGAAAATCCGGCGCCAGGTTGATTTTGAGCAGCAGATCACCGGTGGCGCCGCCTCCGGAGCCCTTTTCTCCCTGGCCGGCAAGACGAATAACCGAACCGTCGGTTACTCCCTTGGGAATTTTAACCTGCAGCGTCTTGGTGACGGGGCGAATTTGCCCGTCCGGCCCAGATTCGTAGGACTGCAGGGAGAGAGCTTTTGTTGCCCCGTGATAGATGTCGGCCAGCGAAACGGTAATTTCCGCCTCATGTGATCTGCCTGGCATGTCGAAGCCGCCATAACCACTCCGCCGATTATCAAATCCGCCACCGAAGAGATTGTTGAAAAAATCACTGAAACCCTCGGCATCACTGAATCCGCCGTCCCTGCTAAACTTGAACGAACCTCCCGAAAAACCATCACCACCGCGTTTGTAGCTCCCATCCTGGTTCCAGTCCGGAGGCTGCTGAAACCCTCCCTGCTGCCAGTTTTGGCCATAGGTGTCATAGCGTTTACGCTTCTCCGGATCTTTCAGTACCTCATTGGCTTCATTGATCTTTTTGAATTGTTCCTCGGCATCCTTGTCCTTATTGACGTCGGGATGAAATTTGCGCGCCAGTTTCCGGTAGGCCCGCTGAATTTCGTCTTTCGAGGCATCTTTGGAAACACCAAGTATTTTATAATAATCAATATAATCCATGACGGTATCTATCCAGGCTGGTAATGACTTTTATCAGACACTATACACAGTTTTTTCTATCCGTGGTTTTGTTTAATAGACCAGGGTCTCTTTTTCTTTGATGGATTTTTTCATATCTTCAACGGTTCGCTCGGTGTACCTGACAATTTTTTCAAGCTTCATTTTGACGTTATCGTCGGTACCGAGCATTTTGTTGGCTTTATCAAGCAATGACCGGCTCCGGATGAGGTGACGCTCGACTTCCATCAGCAGTATTCGTCTGCGTTTGTGCTTTTCCTGCTCCGCATCAAGAAACGGCATCAGCCTGCTGATCGACAGTTCGATCAGATAATCGCGGGATGTACCATATTGCTTTGATATCTCGTCAAGCAATTCCAGTGAATTCCTGCTCAATACAAAGGTTTTCTGTCGTCGCTTGATATTTTTTTTCTTCTCCGCCTGTGCAGTGGCTGCCACCTGTTCAAGTAACATGCGGTCCTCAACAAGTTGATCGATGAGCGATTTCTGCTGCACTCTCAGGTGGGCTGAGGCAACTTTGAGCAGGCCGATTATCTGCTCAGGCAGGCTGAATGTCGCCCGGACCGATTGCTTTCCGCGGAGTCGCCGGGCGTTGAGTTTTAAAATATCAGCGGCTTCATCAGTATCTTTTTTTTTCATTGCGACCCTCCTGATCACTATTATAAATCAGGTGTGTTACTTTTGCCATATAATAATTATAAGTAATAAAATATAAAAAATATATTTTATGTTTATTGTTGACATGGGCTTTTCAGTAATTAATTTTTGATTCAGGTAAGTCGACAATGAAAGCGGACCTCAAGAGCTCTGCCTGGACTTGGGATTCGTGGTCTGCACAACACAGAACGGAGGTAAGCCATGTTTGTAAGAATAGGAGATATTGACAGGATGTTTGGGACAATGGGAATGCTCAGGGACCGACTCGGCAATGTTTTCGAAGACTTTGACCGGTCTATTGGTTCCGCCTATAACTGGAGCGCTGCGGGGAATTTTCCCAAGACCAATCTTTATGACAGGGGAGATCAGTTTGAGCTGGTCGCTGAGGTGCCCGGCATTTCCAAAGAGGATATAAATGTCAAAATTCAGGGCAACTATCTGGAAATCAGTGGTACGAGAAAAGTGCATGTACCTGAAGGCTATTCAACTCATCGTATGGAACGGGGCGATTCGACCTTTACCAGGAGCCTTACGCTGCCGGCCGATGTCGATTCAGCAAAAGTGTCTGCAAGCCTCAAAGACGGCCTGCTTGTGTTGGCCATGCCGAAATCAGAGGCTGCAAAACCTCGACAGATTTCAATAGGTTAATAGTCATCTACTACCTTGATGGAGGTCGTTATGGACGGTAAGAATATAATGAAGAAAGATGCGGCAAATGTTGAAGCAACCAGAAATAGAGTAAAAGCGTCACCATTGGTCGATATATATGAGAACGATGAAGAAATCCTGCTCCATGCGGAAATGCCCGGGGTCAGAAAAGACGATATCATGGTAAATATCGATAATGGTACGTTGACCCTTTCCGGTACAAGAACACTGAGCAGGAAAGGCGCTGCAGAGTGGGAAGAATTCGGCGATGTCGAGTATCAGCGCGGTTTTTCAGTCCCGCCGACGATTGATATCGAAAAAGTAAAAGCTGAACTCAAAGACGGCATGCTCGCCCTGCACCTGCCCAAGTCTGAGGCTGCAAAGCCGCGGATGGTTGAGATCACAACCGGGTGATGACGGACGGCAGGGACAGATCAAGCCGATTTGTCCTCGGTAGCTTTTAGCGGATAGAAAAGCGCAGTTGTATCTGTTTGATACCATTGCGCTTTTCCTTTTACAACGGAAGAAACAGCGTAAAGGTGCATCCCGGGCCGTCATTATTGGCGGCCTGAACACGCCCCCCCATCGCAGTGATACATTTCTTGACCAGGGCGAGACCGATTCCCGTCCCCCCCGTTCGCCTGGTAAGATCATTGTCCACCCGGTAGAAATCGTCGAATACTTTTGCAATGGAGCGTTGGGGGATACCGGGACCACTGTCTGAGACCGCGATCCGGGCGTTCTTTCCGTCAACGCTGACCAGGAACCTGATGTGCTTGGTGGTCGAATGCCTGCCGAATTTGATGCTGTTTTCAATAAGATTGATCAGGATCTGGATGAGTACTTCTCTGTCATAGGGCAGGGTGATATCGGGTGTCTGGATTTCCAGCGTGAATCCTTCCTGTTTCAGCTTCTGGCCCATGATTGTTTTCACTTCAGCCAGAAGGTCTGCCAGCCGGCCTGGCTGCATGTGGACATGGTGTTGTTTTTTTTCAAGCCTGGCGAGTTCCAGGACATTGTTGATCAAACCGGACAAGCGGGCGCTTTCAGCATTGACAATGGCGAGGTATTCCTGCTGCCGTTCGGGGGTTGGGGCAATACCCTGCTCGAGCATTTCAATATACATCCGGATATTGGTCAACGGAGTCTTGAGCTCATGGGTTACCGATGAAACAAACTGTGAGCGTCTTTCAGACATTGCCACAATCGTTCTGGTACTCTGGTAGATAGCCAGCAGGCCAAGAAACATGAAGACTCCCAGGACAGCCACTGCAACATGGAGGGAGCTGCGAGCCGGTGAGGGCGGAATCTGCGTGGCACTCAGGGTGACGCTGAGAAAATCAAACGGAGAGGGAAAGACCCGTTCGGCAACGAAACTTGCATTGGTACCGGAAACGCCTGCCTCTGCAATCGTGCTGAGCTCTTTATCCCGTCGCTGCAGTTTGATCGTGGTAAATTCCGCCAGCGGCTGTTTGCTGAAATGAGTGTTCAGAAGATACTCGGAAAACGGTCTTGCGAGCAGGATGAACCCCTGGCGATATATCTGGTTGTTAATGGCAATCCGTCTGAATATGTAAATCTGATCATCCCGGATGGCCACCGATTGAAATGGCGCCAGTTCAACCTGGAATGGTAATGGCCGCGAAGCAGCCATGGAGCTGACCTGCACACCATCCTGCTCTTTTTCCTCTGCATCAGTGGAAGTCGCTTCGGCCAGACTGGCTGTAAGGTCCTTCCCTGATCCCGGAGCAGACGGCTTCGGGGCCGGCAATCGTCGAGCAGCGCTTCCTGCCGTATTGTCCAGGCGGCTGAACGATTCGTTTTCCCGGGCGATGTTGAGTACCTGTTCGGGAGTAATTTCCTCAACACGCTGCTGTTTACTTCCCAGGTAGGTTTTGTCGGCCGCCGTCTTCGAACGGCTGAGGTAGCGCTCGGCGAAACTGGTACTGACGGTACCTTCTTTCTTTGCTTCTGCAGGTACCGCCTCTCCTGTTGATGTCTCGGGTGAGCTCAGCCTGGGCAGGTTGTACTTTTTGCTGTTAAAAATCCTGTTGGCCTCTGTCAACTGCTGGACCAGGGCTTTCCGGTCTTCGGGGATAAGCGCTCTATCTGCAATTATCGGAGTTTGAAAGGAGCCGTCCGGATTGTTCTGCAGATAGCCAAGGATGTAGTCCTGATAAACCATTGCGGAGAGAGGGGACAACTGCTGCGGCGCCTGCTGATATTCGGGGGGCTGAGCCAGAAAATACTGGTATTCATCCACAGCCCTGTTCTCTTCTTCCTCGACAAGGGCGGAGAGTTCCCGTTCGATCTGGTCAAACAGGGTTTCTGAAAAAAATGCGAGCTGGCCGCTCTCCTCCTGTTCAAGCCCCGCATACGTTTGCCAGAGAACAAAAGCCAGGGGAATCGAAATGGCGAGAAAGAACAGCAGTATCAGGATCTTAAGCCTTTTCATAATCCAGCCGGTAGCCCTCGCCGCGAACGGTTTCAATAAATTCCGCCTGCTTGTCAAGCAGCGATATTTTCTTTCTGAGTTTCAGCATATGGATATCGATTGTGCGTGTTTCGATAGTCGCATCGGCATAATGCCAGACCTCCGTGAGCAGCTCTTTTTTCGAGACGATGCGGTCCTGGTGCCGATGGAGGTAGACAATGATATCCATTTCCCGGCGGGTCAGGTCAATGAAGCGGCCGTCACACTCGGCCCGCAGGTTTTTACCGTCAAAAACAATCGTATGGCACTCGATTCGCTCGTCTCCAAGGTTCTTGCCGCCGCGGCGCAGGAGCGCTTCAACCCTGACGATCAATTCCCGTATTGAAAAAGGTTTGGTAATATAATCATCCGCACCGGCCTTGAAGCCGGCAACGATATCGTCTTCTGAGCCTTTGGCGGTGAGCATGATAATTGACTGGGACGGCCTGATCTCGCGAATCCGCCTGCATAGGGTAAATCCGTCCAGCGTCGGCAGCATGACATCGAGCAGGGCCAGGTCAAATTGATTGTTGACGATAGCATTGAAACCTTCACCCCCATCTTCTACAGCCTGGACGTCATAGCCGTTATAAACAAGTACGTCGCTTAATCCGTTCAGTATTGCCGGGTCATCCTCGACGATAAGGATACGTGCCTTCGGGCGTTTCATGCGGTCGACTCCTTTGTGCAGGGGTAACGGGCGCTCTTGGTCTCAAGATCACGGCTGCCTCTTAAAGCTTACAACAGCCGCATCCGCATGGAAAGTAAAACTTATGTAAATAATTGCCGCTAACCTTTTGCATTTGTTTGAATTGTCTTTGTTTCCAGATGGCGTATCATCAAAGACAGGAAGAGGCAAAAACCATAAACCAATGAAAAGGAGTAGAGCGATGAACAACTACAAAAACGTTTTCCTGGCAATGCTTTTCCTGATCTGCAGCACCACCGTTGTCCTTGCCTATATAGCTGCCAACGAGTCATCGGCGTCACCATCCCTGGTACCGGCCAGCGTCAGTGGCGGAGATGACACTATCACCATCAACGCGGCCCTGAGCCAGAATAAAGTATTGCAGGGGGGGGCAGGCAATGTCTCGGTTGAACTGACAATCAGCGCGGAGAACGTGCTGCCGGTGACACAGGAAGAGATGCAGCCGGTTGATCTGGTTGTCGTGCTTGATCGCAGCGGCTCAATGAATGGCCAGAAGCTGCATGATGCCCGGACAGCGGTGCAGCATTTACTGGAGAGATTGAGCGCACAGGACCGCCTGTCTGTTGTGACGTACTCCAATAACGTTGAAATCCTTTTTCCGCTCGTGCAGGTAAATGGTGCTTCGAAAGAACGTCTGAAAGCCCTGGTCAGAACCATTTACGCGGGCGGTGGAACCAATCTGAGCAGCGGTTTAAACAACGGTATCGCTGCCCTGATGCAGGCTGACGGACACGGACGCCAGCGAAAAGTAATCCTGATATCGGATGGACTGGCCAATCATGGGATCACCAGCCCGACAGAGCTCGGCGCAATGGCAGCAGAGGCCTCAGAGTATAACCTGGCGATCAGCACTGTAGGGGTTGGCTATGATTTCAATGAAGTAGTGATGACAGCTATCGCCGACCATGGAGCGGGAAATTACTACTATCTGGAGCGCCCGCAGGACATTGCCTCGGTATTTGAAAAGGAATTCGAGACGGCGCGGACTGTCGCGGCAGGGGGAATGGAAATACGAATCCCGCTCAGGGACGGGCTGAAGCTCGTCGATGCCGGTGGTTTTCCGATCAAGCTGGATAACAACGGAGCGGTGATCTATCCCGGTACTATCATGGCCGGCAAGACACGACGGATTTTTCTTTCCTACCAGGTTCCAACCGAGCAGGAGCGAACGCTTTCTCTCGGCACGATCGAAGTGAGCTACCAGCGCGAGGGCGCCTCAGGGCTCGTCACCGCTGCCCAAGAGCTGCGCATTGCCTGTGTGCAGGACGAGAAGGAAGTGGTTGCCGGAATAAACAAGGATGTCTGGGTTGAACAGGTATTAAAGGAAGACTTCAGCAGATTAAAGGAAACTGTCGCAGCAGCTCTGAGGGGCGGAAAAAAAGACGAGGCGCTTCAGGTGATTGAGGAGTATGAGGGGCGAACTGCGGCGATAAACAGCAGTGTTGATTCTGATAAAGTCAGCCAGAATCTTACCCAGGACCTCAAAACACTGAGGAAAAACGTTCACTCCACCTTTGCCGGAGCACCCGCTGCTGTTGCCGAGAAAAAGAAGCAGTATGCAAAGGAACTGCAGTACGAAGGCTACCAGGTACGAAGAGACAAGAAATAAAGGGATCATCTGGATAAAGCGTACTCTGCAGATTTTGAGGGGGTAGAACCGGCGAAGGCCATCGCTTCCAGATGCTGCCCTTCGGCCTAATCGCCGTTCCACCACGGCTGACAGACAGGCCGTCCATGGCCTGCTGCCAGTTGCGGACCTCCTGTCCGCAACCCTTCGGGCCTGATGTGTTGCCACGGCGGGCCTGCGTGATGCATCCTCCAGCAATGGTCTTCGCCTTCTTGGTTGCAGGTGAGTAGGCTTGACCCGGATGATCCAAATAAAGGCACCAGTTGTTGCGGAAATGAAACGTAGCAGCTTCACCGGGGCGAGATGCATTGTTGATATGGGCTGTCAGGGCAGGAAACCGGAGCCGTAGGCAAGGTGGACGGTTTCCTGCAGAAGGTGCAGAAATGCCCGGGCATGTCTGGAGAGGGGACGCTTTCTTGGGTGCAGCAGATAGTACGATGCTTTGAGGTCGAGTCCGCTGAAGTGCACCTGTTTCAGCCAGCCCGCAGCAATCTCACGCCTGACCGCGATTTCAGGAATAATGGTTACACCGTAACCTTCTTCCACGAGCCTTTTAACCGTCTCGACATTCTGGATTTCGATAACGTTTTTGAAGATCATTCCTGGCCGCCCGCCGCCAAGCATTTCTTCCATCTTCCTGCGAATCAGTGTGCCATGCTCGCGCCATATAAACGGAAACAATTTCAAATCCTCGACGTTAATCAGGGGTTTGCCGGCGAGTGGGTGATCGGCTCCGGCAACAAAGATAAAAGGTTCCTGGTGTATCATCGTGTATTGGATATCAGGCTCCGGTTTGACCACACCACCAAATCCAAAGTCAGCACTGCCTTCCAAAAGTTTGGTAATTACCTTGTGCGAGTTGCCGGTATGGAGTTCAAGCTCCACGCCGGGATATTTTTTGATAAAACTCCCCATTGTCTGCGGCAGAAAGTAGGTACTGAAAATGGCCGTGGAGGCAATGTCGATCCTGCCAATATCGAGTCCTGAAAGATCTTCAAAAAGTTTTTCTATATCTTTTAATTCATTGAGCAGGACATTAATTTTGGAATAAAGGGCCTCTCCTTCATTGGTAAGCTGGATTTTTTTTCCACTCCGATCAAAGAGTTTGACACGGTAACTGTTTTCCAGGGCTTTGATCTGCTGACTGACGGCAGGCTGGGTAAGAAAGAGCTCTCTGGCGGCTTTGGTGAAGCTGCCGGTGAGCACGACCTGTTGGAATGTCCGAAGCTGGTCAAGTTTCATTAGAATTTCTTATAACATCCAGAACGACATATTATTTGCTTTTATTGACCTGAATGGGAACAGTTAACTCTTTAGAAACGGTTGTCGAACGTGGTCTGCTTTCTCTATTTACTATAAATACTTTTTATTGATCAAGGTATAATCGCTGAAAGATAATGTTGCCGCCAATGATTATATCAAACAGGTACTCGGTTACCCGAAGAGCCTGTATTTTAAAATGACAGAATATACAATCAGCACCTGCACGGGAGACGTACAATGGGAATAGAAATCGAAAAAAAGTTTTTGCTGACAGGCACAGGATGGAAAGAGCTTGCAGCTGGTACGCCTTATCGGCAGGGGTATCTCAGTTCCGTCAAGGAGCGGACCGTGAGAGTCCGGACTATTGCCGATAAAGGATTCCTGACCATAAAGGGAATCAGTGTCGGAGCCGTACGACGTGAATACGAGTACGAGATTCCCGTTGAGGATGCCAATGCTCTACTCGATGAATTGTGCGAAAAGCCGATTATCGAGAAGAATCGCTACAAAATTGATTATAGTGGGTTTGTCTGGGAAGTTGATGAGTTTTTTGGTGAAAACGATGGTCTCGTGGTCGCCGAAATCGAACTTGAAAGTGAAGATCAACTCTTTGACAAACCGGAATGGGTCGGTGAGGAAGTAACCGGCGATGCCAGATATTTCAACTCAAATTTGATCAAACACCCTTACTGTCGATGGGAATAAGGGATTATTGTTTTATAAACTGAACCAGTTACTGGAGCGTTGATATGAGTGTCTTTGACCCAAACACGGCTACCTCAAAGGAAAAGGCTGAACAGATAATTCCCCGCGCCGAATTCAGGGTGTTTGGTCAGGGAATTATTGATATTGTCGGTATTTCCATGTGGAATGCCCAGGCAAAATTGTTCAAGATTCGGCAAAGCAGTGAGACCTATATTCTCTCACGCCACACAAACGAGGCAAATGTCAAGATACGCGACGGTCTGCTCGATATTAAAACCAAGGTTGGTGAAACGGAGGAGGGATACGAGATTTTTCAGCCGAAAGGCAAGTTCACATTTCCTGTTAAAAAGAGAGAACTTAAAACTATTTTTGAAAATCTTCGAGCTCCCGTTAACGTGGAGCAACCAACCTGCACGCTTGATGAGTTTCTTGACCTGGTTTCAGATAGCCCTGATCTGAGTGCTGTAGCCGTTGACAAGGAACGTTATGGATTTTCAGTTGACGGAGTGATCTGCGAGTATGGGGAAATACTTTTTAACGGTGCCCTGATAGAGACAGCCTGCGCCGAAAGTGAGGATTACACCGCCATGAAGGCGGTCATAGAAAAGCTGGAAATAGCCGCTTTTGAGAATACCAACTACCTCAAGGCGGCAAAAGAAATCGTGGGCATGTAGACAGAGGTTTGCTGTGCAGAAGACAGCGTTTTAAAACGTGTATGAAAAACTATCCCTGGAACAGGGAATCACAAAGGAGGATACCATGAAAAAAGGACTCGTTGTGCTGCTGGTTGCGTTATCACTCGTTGCAGGTTCGTTTACTGCTGCACTTGCTGAGTTTCCGGTAAAACCAATAAAACTTATTGTTTACACCAAACCGGGCGGGGCAATTGATGTGTTTGCCCGCAAATTCACGGCAATTGCCGCAAAACACACCGATGCGACTTTTGTTGTCGTCAACAAGAGCGGTGCCGGCGGCACGGTTGCCATCAAGTACATCCTGGCTGAAAAAGCCGACGGCTATCAGTTTGCCGCCGTCACCCGTTCGAACATAGGGAAAATCGTTTCAGGCGGCAACAAGATCAAGGTCGAGGATTTGAACTGGATGGCATTGTTTGTATCCGATCCAGAAGCTATTATCACCAGCCGCAACCAGGAGGTTAACACCTGGGAACAGATTGTCGCCGATGCCAAGGAGAAGGGTGGAAAGCAGCTTTGGGTCGGGCCTGCCGCAGGGGGGAACGATCATATCATGGCAATGAAAACCTGGAAGGCAGCAGGCATTGAAGCAAAGTGGATTCCTTATGAAAGTGGCGGAAAGGCGATGGCCGCTCTTCTTGGTGGGCATGGTGTTGTCTATGTCGGTAATCCGCAGGATGTCATTGGTCGGCCGGATCTCAAAGTTGCCGCCATCTCCAGCACAGAACGACTCAAGGGTGAATTTGATTATGCGCCGACATTTTCCGAGCTTGGCTTGCAGGGTCTTGATAGCGAAATCCTCTGGCGTGGGTTCATGACGAAAAAAGGAATCCCGGCAGAGGCTCAGGCGTTTTACGACGATCTGTTTACCAAGGTCAATGATGATCCGGAATGGCAGGAATACGTCCAGCGCGGCGGAGCGGTGCCTCTGTTCCTGAAAGAGGCTGAGTTCTTCAAGATAATCCAATCAGACCAGCTGGAGTTTGCTGAAGCTTTGAAACAAATCGGTGCGATAAAGTAATCTGACCGAGATTCAACGCTATCCCTGTCGCATATTGATCGATCCTGTGCGGCAGGGCTAACCCGGAGATATGATATGGAATATTTCAGTGCTGGCAACGGCCTTGTTCTCTGGTTTTTCCTCTTGTTTCTTGGCGGTTGCGGTACTTTTCTGGCCGTCAGGTTTTCTGAAAAAAAGGACTATGCCGGCCAGGCAATCGTCCCGTTGATGATGATCGCCTTGTCATTACTGTTCTGGGCGATAACCTTCAGTTTCCCGAGTGAGGAGGCCGGTCCTGCAGTTGTTCCACGATTATGGATATTCTGGTCGGTGCTGCTTGCCGGCATCTTGCTGGTTTTTTGTTTTACTGGGAAAACAGATAAGGATCCCAGGAAGGGCAGGCTTGGTTTTCTGTTGACCGGGGTCATTCTTACGATAGTTTATTTTTTCGCCATAGAGATTCTCGGTTATTTCATCAGCTCTTTCTTGTTTTTGGCACTATTGATGTACCTGCTTTCATTTCGTAAGCCGCTTGTCGTCTTTCTTGTCTGTACCGGCTGGGTCCTGTTTTCTTACATTATCTTTTACAAACTGCTTTACATACAACTGCCGCTCGGGTTTATCGAAAATTTTATTTAATTGTGACGTCTTCTTGCGATGATTTTCAAACGGTGATTTCATGGATCTTGCAGAGAGTTTTGCCCTTGGTTTTTCAGTCATACTCGGCTGGAAGCCAATTTTAATAATAATTGTCGGAGTAATTATCGGAATCCTGGCAGGAGCCATGCCCGGCCTTTCTCCGTCAACGGCTGTTGCCCTGCTTGTTCCGTTCAGTTATACGATGAGCCCGGCGCTTGCGCTCATCCTGCTGACCTCTATTTATATCGCTTCAAATTACGGGGGATCGATCACGGCGGTTCTGATCAATACTCCGGGGACGCCTTCAGCTGCGGTCACTGCTTTTGACGGCTACCCGCTCACCCAGCAGGGCAAGGCCGGAAAAGGACTTGGGACTGCCCTGGTAGCTTCCACTATCGGTGGAGCGATTGGTGTTGCTATCCTGATTCTTTTTGCTGTACCCCTGGCCAGGATTGCACTTAAATTCAGTCCGGCAGATTATTTCGCTCTGGCCCTGTTTGGACTGGCGACCGTTGCTTCCATGAGTCGCGGGAACGTCTTGAAGTCAATGATTGCCATTCTCTTTGGGCTCATCATTAAGACGATCGGCATAGATCCTATTTCCGGGGTGTCGCGGTTTACCTTCGACAATGATCTGCTCTACGATGGGTTTACGCTCATCCCCGCACTCATTGGTCTTTTTGCCGTCAGTGTTGTCTTTCAAAAATTTGAATCATGGACCGGCGTCGGACGGGTACTGGAGAAGATCGACAATAAGCTTCCAAGTCTGGCGGAGTTTATGAAGATTAAATATACCATCCTGCGCTCATCAATAATTGGTACGATTATCGGAATTTTCCCGGGTGCCGGCGCAACAATTGCCGCATTTATCAGTTACGACATGTCAAAACGGGCCAGCAGCGAGCCTGAAAAATTCGGTCACGGGTCGCTTGAGGGGGTTGCTGCCGCAGAAAGTGCCAACTCGAGCTCTGTTGGCGGCGCTCTCGTTCCGCTGCTGGCGCTTGGCATTCCGGGAAGCGCCACGGATGCTGTTTTACTGGGAGCCTTCATGCTTCATGACCTGGTGCCGGGCCCCATGCTCTTTCAGAACAATCCCGAGATTGTCTATGGCATCTTTTCCGCCCTGATTGTTGCCAACATCGTCATGCTGATCATCGGCCTGTACGGCAACCGCCTGTTCATCAAGGTTGTCACTGTACCCGAGGCAATCATGTTCCCGCTTATTCTGGTGATCGCGATTATCGGCAGTTTCGCCGTCAACGGATCAATGTTCGATGTCGGCGCCTGTATCGGATTCGGCATGATCGGCTGGCTTTTTAAGCGCTACGGCTTTCCGGTTGCCCCGATTGTCCTCGGGATCGTGCTTGGTAAAATGGTCGAGGAGAATTTTC
>CBDUGK010000020.1:0-46687 GCA_965366875.1 uncultured Desulfobulbaceae bacterium
AATCATCATTTTGCAAGAGGCTCAACAGATGAAAAAAAAACGATGCACAGGAGCCAAACGCCCATGCATCGTTCAATAAAACCGTGCATCACCTGATGAGCAGAAGATTTGCTGCTATTTTTTCATAGCAGCATTTAACTCAAGGATCAGTTTTTCGCTGACATCGATACTCTCATCAAAATAAATCACATGATTTTTTGCATCAAGGATTACGGTGAAACCGTTAGCCGAGCCATAGGTGTCGACAACTTTTTCCAGGGCTTTGAGAATTGGAGCGAGCTCTTTGTCCTGAAGGACCTTCAACTCAGTACGGCCATCATCTGCTTTGTTCTGC
Source organism: uncultured Desulfobulbaceae bacterium (assembly GCA_965366875.1). GTDB lineage: Bacteria > Desulfobacterota > Desulfobulbia > Desulfobulbales > Desulfocapsaceae > MADRE3. The sequence continues at coordinate 335 of CBDUGK010000020.1, forward strand.
AATTCCCGCCGCCGCTTCTGAAACTCAAGCACTTTTTCCTGTTTGGTCTCTTCACTCCATGCGCTGCTCTTTTTCTCGATATCTTTCTGCATGGCCAGAAGTTCTTCTTCTTCCAGTTTAAACTTGTCCTGAAGTTCTTTCATTTTTGCGTCAAACTTCTCTTTTGCAGCCTTTCCTGCAACAGATGAAGTCAAAACCTGTTGAACATTCATCACTCCAATTTTCATCTCCGCTGCACCGCTTGAACCCACCGCAGCGATAGAAACACTGAAACAGAACAAGAAAAAAAAGATTAAAAAACTACCTGATCTAAACATGGGTACCCCTCAAAAAAAATGATGCGGGCCCGAAAAAGGCCCGCATCGTAAATCTGCTTCCAGACACTGATTGTGAATGTTATGCTTTATTCCACAATTACGAAATCATCGCGTCTGTTCTGAGCCCAGGAAAGTTCGTCCTGCCCATGGAGCAGCAAACGCTCTTCCCCATAGCTGACAGTCGTCAGCCTTGTCTCACTGATACCAAGATTTTCAAGATATTTTTTGGCGCTCAAAGCGCGCCTTTCACCCAGCGCCATATTGTATTCATTGGTACCGCGCGGGTCACAGTTACCTTCAATTCGAATATCGTACCCGGAATTCTTTTTCAGGAAATCTGCGTTCACTTCAATACGGGATACCTGGTCAGTACGGATATTGTCGTTATCAAAATCAAAATAAACCGGCAGCATTCCATCAGATGTGCGGCCTTCGGAAATTCCAATTGGCTTGGACTCCAGAGGCTCCTCCTTACCCATTGCTCCAGCGTCGGTACTCGGCTTCATCACTTCTTCATCAACCGCTTTCTTCGCACAGCCAGAAAACATTAAAAAACTCAAGATCAACAACGCAGGCAACAGGGCCTGAATTCTACTAAACATAGTTAAAACCTCCGTTTGAAATACATGTCGTTATCGACAAGAAATTGGGAAACATAAATGCTGTAAAATCTCCGGATCCGAGATCGTCCAGAGCGCTTTTTTATAAACACTATAAATATAGAAGAAATACCAGAAAATACAAGAAATATTTTAAATATTCACGACGATTTCAACAACTAACTGAAACTTTTATTTAAACATCACATTCATGAGCACAAAACCTTCCGCTGCGGCTGCTGGCGTGAGAAAATTTGCTCGCGCATAGACACTGTTTTCCATAATCCAGCCGACAAAAAACATTTACCCCGGAGATAATTAATGTTTTAAGTATAGAGCAGAGTAGTTTCAGAAAGCTCCTAAGCGAGGCTCCTGTTATACTGAAGACCCGGGCATTGCTGTACGGGAAAAATAGCGATGCACGAGCAGCTGACAATTCCCAAGAAAAAGATTACCGTATCCATGAAAACAGCCGTAGCTGTCTGTGAGGTAATAACCGGGAGAACTATATGGCCAAAATGCATGTCAATCCAAATCGCGCCACAGATAAGGCCGTACGGGCAATAGACAGGAAAAGAGAGCAGGAACGTAAAAAGATGTTCATACATGCCAGGGACCATGCTGAAATGCTGGCAATCAAACTGGTACAGCGGCTCATAGACAAGAAGATCATAGAAACAACATCTATCGACTCGATGCAGTCTGCTTTTGAAAAGCAGCTGAAATCATTGGCAATGTTGGATGAATTCGACCTTCAGATCAAGCTTGCACCGTTGCGGACACTGGTCCAGGATCCAAATATTGTCTCCCTCTGCCTGACCCAGTATATTGTCGAAGAACTTGTCAATCATCTGGATATTCAGGATATTTACGGTGAGGATCTCGATATTTACCGGGCGGTTGACTCGATTACCAAAGTCCTCAGGCCGGAGTGAATCACCCTGACAGAGTGCCCTCGCTCGTCTATGCCGACGAAAGGGGAAGCATTTGTGATTTCCCGGAACTTGCGATGGCCGGGAGCGCCAACGGCTTGCACTGCCAGCCGGAGCTCAATGACCTGATACCGCTTCCGGAGGGCAGTGAACTATTCACGCTGCCGGACCGAAAACCAGTAGGAACCGACCCTGGAAGCGGAGAACCGCTGCTTCTTGAAAAGAGTCCTGAAGGAAAGGATATAAGAGCTGTTGCGGCATTCATGGCGCCCGCCCATACCGCTGTTCTCTCTGCTTCCTACCAGGCACAAACAAACCCGGTCCTGCTGCCGCTGTTCGCCTACACGGCCGTCGGCTGGTATGACGGACGTTTCTGGGTCGCTGGATTTCGCAGCGACGATGACCGACGGCAGGATTATCAGCAGTTCAAACAATCCGTTATCAACAAAAAAACCCGCAGAAAACTGTCCAGACATCAAGACAACCGGCTCATTCAGCATCTTGGAAAATGTTGTCTTACCTACCACTGCCCGGCAGCCAGAAATTACTTCCTGGGACGCTGGGAGGCTCCGCTGCCGACATCTCCGTCATGTAATGCCCGCTGCCTGGGTTGTATCTCACTCCAGCCGTCCGGCTGCTGTGCCTCGACACAGGAGCGAATACCTTTTGTTCCCTCGGCTCAGGAAATCGCGGAGATTGGCATACCTCACCTGAAACATGCCGACAGAGCAATTGTCAGCTTCGGTCAGGGATGCGAAGGCGAGCCATTGCTGCAGGCACCCCTGATTGAACAGGCCATCAGGCAGATACGTAAAAAAACATCTGCAGGAACCGTCAACTTGAACTCAAACGCCAGCCTGCCGGAGTCGGTCGGCCGTCTCGCAAGAGCTGGACTGGACAGCATCAGGGTAAGCATCAATTCAGCACAGCAATTGTATTACAACCGTTATTACCGGCCGGCTAATTATGCATTTGAGGACGTCCTGGCTTCAATAAAAACGATGAAAACGGCCGGGAAATTTGTCTCGCTCAACTATTTCATCCTTCCCGGTTTCAGCGATTCCCTTGAGGAAACCGAAGCGCTCTGCAGCCTCATTGAAGATACCTCCCCTGATCTCATACAGCTGCGCAACCTCAATATTGACCCGGACTGGTACAGAAAAATGCTTGAAATTCCTGAAAGACTCCAGCGTTATGGAATAAGGGCATGGCTGCTCCATATCAAAAAAGTCTTCCCAGGATTGAAGTTTGGCTACTACAACCCCTTTTTGCCCGACTTTCCTGTTTCATTCTGAGCGCTTATGAACTCCTTGCCTGTTCAATCATCTTCACGCTTGCGTTTCCAGATCTTCTGGTGATTTTTATTTTTTAATTGTAATTTCCCGACAGTTTAATAAGATAGCAGATGAGAAGGTTTATCATTTATCCTCATTACACAGGAACGGCTTATGAAGCAGACCGTTGAACGCGCAAATATGAGACTCACCACCCAACGCCAGATCATCCTGGAAGAGTTGAGCAAGGTCAAATTTCACCCGACGGCCAACGAGGTATATGACATGGTTCGCAAACGCTTGCCGCGTATTGGCCTGGGAACGGTATATCGAAATCTTGAGTTAATGGCGGAAAACGGTATAATCCTGAAACTCGAGGTTGGGGGAACCCAAAAACGATTCGATGCAACCACTGACCTCCATTACCATATTCGCTGCATTGCCTGCGGAAGGGTGGATGACATTGAATTACCCGTGCAGCAGGAGATAAACGAAATCGCCGCACGAAACACCAGTTACGAGATACTGAGCCACCATATTGAATTTTTGGGGACCTGTGAGCAGTGCAGTTCTACAGGGAGTCCTGCAACGACAAACTGAAACGCACTCCCTTTATAAAGCTGAAACGACACGGGGCGTTATCCTGAAAACGGATAACGCCCCGTGTCGTTTCGAGTCGAAAAACAGCTCAAGTTCAATCGAAAATAACTTTACAGAAGCGACGCTTGCCAACTTTTAGAATCATCTGTCCTTGCGGCTTAACCCTGTAATCCACGTCGGTAATTTTCTGCCCGTCGACGCTTACCGCGCTCTGCTTGATCATCCGTCTGCCGTCGGAGGTTGAGCTTACCAATTCAGCTTCAGCGAGCAGCTTCGGCAGCCAGACGTCCTCATCGCTGTGCAGAACATACTCGCTGAGATCATCCGGCAGGTCATTTCTGGCAAACACGTTTTCAAAATTCTGCTCGGCCTGAAGCGCTGCCTCATCTGAATGAAAACGGGCAGTCAGCTCCCTTGCGAGCTGCTGCTTTACCGCTTTGGGGTGAAGCTTCCCAGCCTCGACATCTTTTTTCAGCGACGCTATTTCTGTACTGGAGAAATCACTGAGAAGTTCATAATAGCGGTACATCAGACTGTCTGTGATCGACATGACCTTGCCGTATATATCATTGGCACCATCGGTAATTCCAATATAATTTCCCAGTGATTTACTCATCTTGTTGACGCCATCAAGCCCTTCGAGCAGCGGCAGGGTCAGTACAATCTGCGGCTCCTGGTTCCTCGAACGCTGCATGTCTCTACCCATCAGCAGATTAAACAGCTGGTCCGTTCCGCCAAGTTCCACATCGGCCTCCATGGCAACGGAGTCATACCCCTGGATAAGCGGATAGAGAAATTCGTGGATGGAGATTGGTTTTCCGTTTTCAAAACGGTTTTTAAAATCTTCCCGTTCAAGCATCCGGGCAACGGTAAGCTCGGATGCCAGCCTGATCATTTCAAACGAGTCAAGTTTACCGAGCCACTTACTGTTGAAAGCAATTTTTGTCTTGTAGGGATCGAGGATTTTAAAGACCTGTTCTTTATAGGTTTCCGCGTTTCTGGAAATATCTTCGCGGGTAAGCGCTTTTCGGGTCTCGGATTTGCCGGTGGGATCGCCGATGAGGCCGGTGAAGTCGCCGATAAGAAAATAAACATCATGCCCGAGATCCTGAAAATGTTTGAGTTTCTGGAGCAGGACCGTGTGCCCGAGATGAAGATCAGGAGCTGTCGGATCAAACCCTGCCTTCACCTTCAACGGAATTCCAGTCCGCAGGGAGCGTTCAATTTTCTTGATTAACTCTGCACGGGATATGCAATCAACCACCCCACGCTCTATCAGTTCTATCTGTTCGTCAACTCCAATCATATCCTTGCCACTGTCCTTTAAACACGGTCTTTTAAATAGAGTGTAAACCTTATTTGGCAAATTCAACAGCTCTGGTTTCACGTATGACGGTAACGCGTATCTGGCCCGGGTAGGTAAGTTTTTCTTCAATGGCCTTGGCGATGTCCTGACTCATCAGCAGGGCGTCACCGTCTCCTATTTTTCCGGAGTCAACAATTATTCGCAGCTCTCTGCCGGCTTGAATCGCATACGATTTTTCCACACCGTTGAAAGAATTTGCAATCCCTTCCAGATCTTCCAGCCGCTTCACATAGGTCTGGAGCATTTCTTTTCTGGCCCCCGGACGGGCACCTGACAGCGCATCAGCCGACTGGACCAGAATATCAAGAACCGATTGCGGAGGCAAATCCTCGTGGTGGGCACCGATCGCATAGGCAATCTCCTCCTGCTCTCCATATTTTTTTGCAAGATCGCGGCCGATGATCGCGTGCGACCCTTCGACCTCGTGATCAACCGCCTTTCCGATATCATGAAGCAGGCCTGCACGTTTTGCCAGCTTGACATCGAGCCCAAGCTCAGCCGCCATGATTCCGCACAAAAAGGCAACTTCAAGAGAATGCTGCAGGACGTTCTGCCCATAACTGGTGCGGTATTTGAGACGACCGAGAATGTTGATCAACTCGACATGAACGCCATGTGCACCGACGTCAAAGGTGGCCTGTTCGCCGGCTTCACGCATGTTGATTTCAAGTTCTTTGGTTACCTTGGCGACCACTTCTTCAATGCGGCCTGGGTGAATACGGCCATCTGAAATCAGCTGGTGCAGGGCAAGCCTGGCGACCTCTCTTCTCACCGGGTTGAACCCGGACAGGATTACCGCCTCGGGAGTGTCATCTATGATGATATCAATTCCGGTCGCCGCTTCAATAGCCCTGATGTTTCGCCCTTCTCGACCGATAATCCGACCCTTCATCTCATCATTTGGCAGCGGTACCACAGAGACCGTTTTATCGGCAACATAATCGCCAGCATAGCGTGAAACAGCAAGCGCTATGACATTTTTTGCCTTGCGGTCGGCTTCCATCTTCATTTCATTTTCAATCTTGACGAGCCGCTTTGCCGCATCCATCCGAGCCTGGCTCTCCAGTGAGTCCATCAGCAGCTTTTTGGCCTCTTCCTGGCTGATGCCGGAAATCCGCGACAATTCATAACGCTGTTTACCGATCAGGTTGTCGGCTTCCTTGTGCTTCTCCTCTATCTGGTGCTCTTTTTTTCTCAGCTGCTCCTCCATGCTCTGCTGCTCCGAGTGTTTCCGATCAAAACTCTCCCACTCCTTCTTCAGCAGTTCGCGCTTCTTGTTGAGCTGGCTGCGCTCATCCTTAAGTTCCCGCCGGTCAGCTTTCAGCTCATCTTCGGCAGCCTGCTTGACCTGGTAGGCTTCCTCCTTGCTCTGAAGTTGCGCTTCTTTCTTCAACTGTTCAGCTTCAACAATGGCATTTTCGATCAGTTGTTTTGCCTGATCTTTTATATTCTGCCGGTGTCCCTCAACAATGCGCTTCCTGAGGTAGGCCCCGAGGACAACTCCCAGCAGGAGTCCCAGGAAAACAAATATTGATGGGTGATAGAGTAAATCCATAACTGCCGAGATCCTTTTAGTCTTGAAAGATTACAACAGGGAAAGACGGTGTTCAGAAACGCGGCACCTGATCAGGTATAGGGCAGGGAAATTGACAGGGAGGTAAGATTTTACCCGGATAAACCATCTTTCCAGGTATTTTTTTTATAGCCGCAGAAAAAACAGCTGTCTGCATTATTTTCTGTATAGCGAGAATACGCCGAAAACATATCCATCGGAGTTCCACACCACCATTTATCTTTATCCAGTCGCCGGTTCGGCAGTACAAATACATTCTGAAGATGCACCGCCCAATTAAGACTGGTTAGCAACCTGTCAGGTTTCTTTACCGTCTATTAAGGGTTCTTCCCACTCTTGCAATTTTTCTTGGTTTTGTAGCACAAAGCAGCAAACACCGAAATGTGCGTTTTAGCTGCCTATATATCAAACAATGCCCAGCCGTCATCCGGACATCGTGTTCAATCAATTTTCCCCACCCTGCCGTGTCTGTAGGACAAGTTAAACCTATTGTAATAGGTGGGTGCCGCATATCAGCATCTGGGAAATTATTACATTTTCCATTTGAAGACAGTGGTAGCGCCCTTTTTAAGAGAGTTGGCTCAACAACACTACAAATCACCAACAGCGCAGGGAAAAACCTGCTGCCTCGCCACATAACCGCCAGCCAGACCCTGGCGAGGCGATACGGTTACTATTCTCATTCTGTAACGAAAAAAATACAGCAAAAAACAGTTCTCTAGACTCATACTATCAAAATCTGCCAAAAACAGCAGCTAAAAACTCTTGGTCAAACTATTTTTCCAGGAGAAAATGATGCTCTATTTTCTCACACAAAACACCGAGCCGGGCTTCACTTCCCACCCGATAATCATCAAAATCCTGCTGTAACCTGACATACTGTGAAGCAAGGTTGAGACAGGCCATGACAGCTACCTTTGCAACCGGTATTGCTTTTCCCGATTCATGGCTGCTCTCCTCGACCTGCCGGCGGACGAGATCGAGAATTGCCTCCATTTCTTCGTCTGATGCGCCGGTATAAAAAGCAAATTCCTGTCCTAGAAGGTTGAACTTAACCAATTGTTCAGAATCGGGCATGAATAGGCTTCCCTCCGCTTAGTTTCCATGCTGAGCTATCGCCGCAAGCCCAGACATTACCGCGTGGTTGAATTTGCGGTAAACAGGCTGCCCTGGACTCCACCGCTCGAGTCACTGCTCGACTGCTCACCTGCATGCTTATCAGATTTCTTCGGCTTTTGATCAGACTCCTCAGTCAGGTCTTCTGGCTGATCTTCATCAAAATCGGCCGTTTCAAGCTCAGATTCCCAGACCTCGATCCGATCAATCAGGGCGCTGACACGGCTGCCGAGATCACCCCGCTCCGAGGCCATCTCTTCAACCTTCTGTATCAGCGTTTCATTCTCATATTTCTGAGACTCAAGGGTCTGTTTCAGTTGCTTGATCTCGGCTTTTAGTCCTGTATACCCTGCAAGCAAGCGCTCCACAAACTCCTCGAGGCGCTTGATTTCACTCTCCTGTTCCATTTGTATTCCTCTGGGTTAAAAAATTTTAATAACTAACTATACCATGGCAGTAAAACCACGCAACATCATTAGACTGCCTCCATGGGCATACCGGTTTTTTCGTTAACAGCGGGTATATTTCCAGTCCACAGGCCTGTCACCGTCATAGGGCATGTAACCGTGAAAGATTCGAGAATCATCGTCAAAGACAAGGGGCAGAAAATATTTATCCCCCTCCCACATCGGCAGGCTCAAAATATCTTTGACCGGGACCCAGATCAGCTCTCCTTCCTCATTGCTGCTGCGCGGGGTTCCCCGAAACTGATCAACACGATAGATAAAACCGAACCAATCCTCGCCATTGGGACCAAAACCGGTCCAGTTTATCGTCCCTCTCAATACTAGTTTTTCACAAATAATTCCAGCTTCCTCTCTGATTTCACGATAAAGACAGTGCTGGATATCTTCTGCCGCTTTCATTTTACCGCCAAGCCCGTTATATTTGCCCAGGTGCTGGTCCTGTGGTCGTTTATTCCGATGGACAAGCAATGTTTTCTTCCGGTCAGGGGATAAAATATAGCCAAGTGTTGCCAATATCGGTGTGTACACACTCACTCCTTGTTATTTCACTATTATGCAGTAAATTATGTCGAGCATCTGCAATGGTAACGAATGTAATATAACATGCTCGTTATGACGACCAAAGACACCCCTTTGCTTAATTAATCTTTCTGCCATCATGTCTCTATCTCATCATCTTTCAGGTATATATCTTTTCACTCTCGTCCTGATACTATCCTGCTTCATGCCCCGTCTCACTCATGCGAAAGCCGACCCCAAGTACTTTCCTCACTATCAGATAATTGAACCAAATGTTGCTTTCTGGGAAAAAGTATACTCAAGCTATTCAGTTAATACCGCAACTATTCATGACCAGAACGACCTGAATATTATCTACGCAACCATCCCCCTCGAAGACAATGCTGTTCCGGGAGCGCAGAAAGAAAACAGCCGGCGGACAAAACAGGCAAAAGATCACTACGCCGGCCTGCTTCTCAAACTGGCAGAAAAAACAAAACCCTCAACGCCTGAGGAAACCAGGGTTGCTGCACTTTTCGGCAGCAGGCGGACCCAGGCAGAATTCAGAGAAGCCGCTGAAAATATCAGGGCACAGACAGGATTGAAAGAGCGGTTTTCCGAGGGTGTCGCCCGTTCCGGAGCGTATATGGAAAAAATAAAGCAGATATTCAGAAGCCACGGTCTCCCTGAAGACCTTGCCTATCTTCCTCATGTTGAGTCATCCTTTGATCCCAACGCGCTCAGCAAGTTCGGGGCATCAGGAATGTGGCAGTTCACCATGTCCACCGGTAAAGAATTTCTTCGTATCGATTATATCATCGATGAACGCAGAGACCCTATTCTTGCCGCAGATGCTGCCGCCAGGCTTCTAAAAAAGAATCATGGTCTCCTCGGCTCCTGGCCGCTTGCTCTTACTGCCTATAATTACGGGGCATCTGGGATGAGACGGGCTTTGAACCAGGAAGGCGGCTATGAGAATATTTTTAAAAATTACAGAAAAGGTTATTTCAAATTTGCCTCAAGAAATTTTTATTCGGAATTCCTCGCCGCGGTTAATGTGGCCAAAACACAGGAACAAGCCGGAACTATCCGCCTCGACAAGCCGCTTACTGCCGTATCCGTTGCCATGCCTGCATACGCTGACGCATTAAAACTCTGTTCCTATCTCGATATCAGTTCCGATCAGTTGAAGCGCTACAATCCGTCCCTGAGAAAGCCGGTCTTTGACGGAACCAAATACATTCCCAAAGATTTTGTACTGAAACTGCCGCACCGCCTCGACAAGCGTGATCTTCTCAGCCAAGCGCCCGCATCAATTTTCAGTACGCACCAGAAACGAAGCAAATTTTACCAGGTCCGTCCCGGAGATACTGCAGGCGTCATAGCCGCAGCGCACCGTATTCCACTTGCCAGTCTCATCGCCGCCAATAAGCTCAATCAACAGGGTCTGATCCGCGTCGGCCAAAATCTCAGGATACCGGATTCTCATGATAATCTGCCGGCTGCTCCGCTGGTGCAAGCGCAGCAGACTGAGGAGATTGTACTCAGGGAATCCAAGAAAAGCTCGCCTGAATCAGGGCTTCGCACCATCGAAGTGGACCTCGCTGTTTCGGGAAACCTGAAAGTACTCAAATACCAGAAAAAAGACGATCTCAGCAGCGGCATCGTCGAGGTCCAGCCCGACGAGTCGATCGGCATCTTTGCCGACTGGTTAAAAATCACCCCGGAGGCAATTCGGCTGAGCAATAACATTCCCCCTGGTCAGGACATCCACCCCGGTCAAACCATTGTCCTGGAATTTCTGAATGTCGCGGCTGATGATTTTGAACTGCTCCGGTTTGATTTTCACCAGGAAATCCAGGAGGATTTCTTCAATTCCTACAACGTCGTGGATGTTGCCACATACCAGGTCTTGAATGGGGATACTATCTGGGATATTTGTCACAAGAGATTTGATGTGCCGCTCTGGCTGCTGAAAAAATATAATGAAAAACTTAACTACAACCGGCTCGCCTCATCAACCAGTCTGCAGATCCCGGTGCTCAAGAAAATCTGAAGAACCCCGGACAGGTGAAAGCAGCTTTCACCTGTCCGGGCAGGAAGGAAACACGCATGGATATCAGTAAAACGATTTCAGAGTTAAAAGCACGGCCGGATTTTTCAGATCATGTCGGCATGCTTCTCATCCACAACGGCACCGTCCGTTCATGGTCAAGAAAAGACCATTCAACGGTACAAAGCATAGAGGTCGTTCCTGACCGACGCATGATCAATGCCCTGCGCGATGAATATTTACAGTGCGAAGGGATTTATGAAATAATTATCGAGACGAATGAGGGAATGCTCACACCTGGCGACGATCTTCTTTTTATCGTTGTCGCCGGCGACCTCAGGGAGAACGTAAAACCCGTTTTGGCTGAACTTCTCGATCGGATCAAGGCAGAGGCTGTCAGCAAGCGGGAATGGCCTGGAGAACCACAATCCTGAGCTGTTCTGTAGTCAACAGGGAATTGGTTCGGCAATGACGTAGTAAAGGCAAAGCAATATCGAGGACAGCACACCTGACAAGGCAGCTTAAGAAACGTATGGGCATACTGCAGCAAACAAAGAAGAGGATAACCCTGGAGTCGCTGACCAGCTGGGTGGACTCCCCCCCGCCGACAGGATTTCCGCCTGTTGCCTGGGGACACAAATTAAGCCGTATCCTACTGATTACCGTGCGGGAATTTCAATTAAACAATCTCTCCCTGCGTTCCGGTGCCCTAACGTATACGATTCTATTATCAATGGTGCCAATGCTGGCCATGAGTACAGCGGTCGTAAAAGGACTTGGCGGTGGCGATCAGCTCAGGGAGGTCGTTTACAGGTATATTGATACGCTGGAACAGAGTTCGCCGATTGAGCTGACGGTTCCTGTGCCAGACGATAAAAACGCCGAGCCACCCGCTTTGCCAGTCGAAGCCGAACCTGCAGGACTGACAAGCCATCTGCGGTCGGCCGCTGACCAGCTTTTTGATTATGTCGACCGTACCAGTTTTGCTACCCTTGGAACCTTTGGCATGCTTGGTATTTTTCTCACCGTGATTCTGGTGTTGAACAACATCGAGGCGGCAATGAATGCCATATGGCAGGTGGAAGCCGGCCGTTCCCTGATAAGGAAAGTGACCGATTACCTGACCCTGATGGTGTTGATGCCGATTTCAATAAATGTGGCCCTGGCTGCGGGCACCATCATGGAAAGTCAGTCCCTGGGTATCCACCTTGACACATTCATCCCGACAGACTGGATACAGCTGGTTCTTCTCAAGGGCGTCCCTGTCTTCTTTCTCAGCATAACGCTTTATATTGTTTATCTCTTTTTCCCAAACACCAAGCCGAAAACGATACCGACGCTTATCGGGGCAGTACTTGCCGGCACCCTCTGGTTCATTACCCAGAATATCTACATCAGCCTGCAGATCGGGGTGGCAAAATACAACGCCATCTACGGCTCATTTGCCACGGTGCCACTGTTTCTTGTCTGGATCTATTTCGGCTGGTTCTTTGTATTGCTCGGCGCTCAGGTCGCCTATGCAATAGAAAAGAATGACCGCTATCAGCTGGTTGTGACACCTGACGCACCGTCCATCAAGCTCAGTGCGGCTCTTGATCTGTGCTCTGTGGTTGGAAAACATTTTCAGGATACTACTGGTGTCGATCTGGACACCGCGAGCCGGCAGTTACCTGCCTATACCATTAAACAGCTTGAAGAAGCCAGCGATACCCTGGTGTCAGCCGGATTGATTCATCATTCCAGAGAATCAAACAAATTGATGCCGTCGATGCCGACGGAATCAATCGCTGCCAAAAAGATTATTGAAGCCGTTCTGGGAACGATGACACCTGACAGTTTTGGAGGCAGGGTCAGTGCTGAGGCGGTGCAGGCGGCAACCCAATCAAGCACCGACAAAGACAGAATAACGGGCGAAACCGGAGCCGCTAAAAACGATACCTGAAAACCTTCCAAAACCTTCTTTATATGCCTAAAGGTAACGAACCGGAGCCAAAATAATTCTTGTTAGCGGTTCAGGGTGTCGTGTATTAAAACCGTATTGTTTTTGGTGAAACTCAAACGACAACAGAGTAGTATCAGGTGATCCGACACCGGTTCATCATTCATTAATGACTCCATCAAAAGGTACAATCATGGAAACTTCTCAATCTAATGCCGCCCTGCAGCAAACCCGGAAACAATATATCGCCAAAGGGATCGGCAGCGCCACCCCCTGCTATATCTCCCATGGCCGCGGCGCTCTGCTTTTCGATGTGGAAGGCAGGGAATACATTGATTTTGGCGGCGGCATTGCAGTGATGAATGTCGGTCATTCGCACCCGAAAGTTGTCAAAGCAATCACGGATCAGGCAGAGAAATTCACCCATACCTGTTTCATGGTTTCCCCTTACAAATCCTCGGTCGCCCTTGCCGAAACGTTATGCGCCGCAGTCCCGGGCCCCTCACCCAAAGCGGTGATGTTTGCCAACAGCGGTGCAGAAGCTGTTGAGAACGCGGTAAAAATTGCCCGGTATTACACCGGGAGGCAGGGTATTATCGCCTTTGACAATGGGTTCCATGGCCGGACATTAATGGGAATGACGCTCACCTCGAAATTAAAACCGTACAAATTAGGCATGGGACCCTTCGCACCCGAGGTCTATCGGGCACCGTTTGCAAACTGCTACCGCTGCCCGTTCAACAGAGAATATCCCGGCTGCGGCCTGGAGTGCGCGGAGCATCTTGAATATTTTTTCATCAACCATGTGGCCGCCGAACAGACTGCGGCAATTATTGTCGAGCCGGTTCAGGGTGAAGGCGGTTTTATTGCTCCGCCGCAGGACTACTTCCAGAGACTCAAAGAAATTTGCGACAAGTACAATATTCTGCTGATCTCCGATGAGATTCAAACCGGCATCGGCCGGACCGGTCACATGTTTGCAATGGAGCACTACGGGGTGGAAGCCGATATTACCACCGTTGCAAAAAGCCTCGCTGCCGGGATGCCGCTCAGCGCCGTCGTCGGCAAAAAGGAGATAATGGACTCGGTACATCCGGGAGGGATCGGCGGTACCTACGGCGGCAATCCGGTTGCCTGTGAAGCGGCACTTGCCGTTTTCGATATTATTGAGTCTGAAAACCTGCTTGACAAAGCAAAAAAGCTGGGTGAGACCCTGAGGAAGACATTCCTTGAATTCCAGCAGAAATATGACATCATCGGCGATGTTCGCGGGCTTGGACCAATGATCGCGATGGAACTTGTCAGGGACAGGCGTACCAAGGAACCCGCCCCGGAAGAGACCAAAGCGCTCGTCTCCTACTGCTATGAAAGAGGTGTCATCATTCTCAGCTGCGGGACCTACGGCAATGTCATCCGCTTTCTCATGCCCCTTGTCATAACCGATGAACAGCTTGGAAAAGGCCTCGAAATCGTTGAGGGAGGATTGGCTGCGCTGGGCAAATAACCGGAACAGAGATTTTTTACCTACGGGAGGATATAGACATGTACGGCTATTACAACCGTATTCTTACTGTCGATTTACACAGCAAGAGCTTCATCATTGAGGAGATATCAGATGAACTCCTGCGCGAATGCAATGGCGGCAAGGGTTTGGCGACTCATCTCCTGCTGGAGCGAAATCCGGCAGGAGTCGATCCGCTCGCTCCTGAAAACAACGTCATCATTGCCACCGGTCCCTTCTGCGGCGGGCGACTCTGGGGTGGCAGCCGTTACGGCGCGTACACAAAATCTCCGCTGACCGGATATTATGCGGAATCATACTCCGGAGGTAAAGTTCCCGAGGCCATCGACTCAGCCGGATTTGACGCCGTCATCCTGAATGGCAAAGCTGATCAGCCCACGGTACTTTCCATCCTTCCGGACGGCGCCCAATTTCACGAAGCGGGCGATTTGTGGGGCATGGAAACCTTCTTAGCTGAGGAAGAAGCGCTCAAACGCTTTGCCTCGACCAGGGAGGGCTTCGGGAAACCCGGTGCCGTGGTTATCGGACCGGCCGGGGAGAAAATGGTTAAATTTGCCATCATCGCCAATGATAAATGGCGCTGTGCCGGAAGAACAGGTATCGGTGCCGTTCTTGGTTCCAAGCTGGTCAAGGCGCTCGTCTTTCAGGGTGATCGCAGCCGCGTCTATCATAATCCGGAATCCATTGCCGACTATGCCAAAACCTTTTCCAAGGAAAATTTTGAAAACCCCGGCGTCAAAGCCTACCGTAAGATGGGAACAACAATGATGGTGACGCTGATGAATAACGCCGGTGCCCTTCCCACCAGGTACTGGAGGCAGGGGACCTGCGACCATGCCGAAGAAATCAGTGGGGAACGCTATCATCAGCAGCACGATGTTCACCCCCATGCCTGTGCAAAATGTTTTATGGCCTGCGGCCGTCTCACCACAATCAGCGGGGGCCGGCATGAGGGGTTGAAAATAGAAGGCCCTGAATATGAGACGATCTATTCCTTCGGCAGCCTCTGCATGATTAAGGAAATGGAAGAAATAGCCTACCTCAACGATCTCTGCGACAGACTCGGCATAGACACGATCACCACCGGGAACCTCTGCGGACTGCTGATGGAAGCCCGCGAGCAAGGGCGTATTGACTGCGACATCAGCTACGGCAACGCTGACCAGACCATATCACTGGTCGAGAAAATCGGCTCGAGAACCGGAATAGGCGATATCCTGGCAGACGGCATTATACCTGCCTCAAAAAAATGGGGTATCGAAGACCTTGCCATTCACGTCAAGGGACTTGAGCCAGCCGGCTATGACCCGCGTGTTCTCAAAGGCATGGGGCTCGCCTTCGGTACATCCCCCCGCGGCGCCTGTCATCTGCGCACCACCTTCTATAAACCGGAGTTGGCAGGTCTTATTCCCCCCGACCAGATCGAAAAAAAAGCAGACATGCTTGTTGATTACGAAGACCGCCTGAACATTTTTGATACCTTGACCCTGTGCCGTTTCTACCGGGATCTTTACTCCTGGGAGGAGCTGGAAAAAACTCTGGAAATGGTAACCGGCGATAAAAGGTCAAAAGAGGAACTGCGGAGCTTGGCTGCGCACATATCCACGATGACCCGACAGTTCAATTTACGGGAAGGGCTGAAAAGAGAAGATGACCGGCTGCCGAAGCGACTCCACAAAGAAGCCCTCCCGAAAGGCGGGTCGCTGAGTGAACGTGATATGGAGCAGATGCTCCAGGACTATTACCGTCTGCGAGGCTGGGATCCGGAAGGGGTCCCCCTGAGCGCGTAGCCCGGGACCGTCCTGTCGGATCAGAAATAGAGTTCCGGTTCTTTCCGCTGTGCACAGCTTTTATTCAGCCACTGCTGTCTCTCGAGAAGAGGCGGTGCACCGATTGAAACCGCTTCTTCCGGGCAGGTCCTGATACAGGAACAGCAGAAGATACAGCGCTCGACATCCATGCTCAGACCATCTTCTATGGTGATGGCGCCGCCCGGACAGGTGGTGATGCAGAGCCCGCAAAGTGTGCAGGTTGCCGTGTCCACTTTTGGAGTCACCGGTGGTGATTCCATACCTGTTTTATATGGCGTATTACCGGGTACCTGCAGCAGGGGGCGCGGATGTAAATCCTGCAGGTGACTAATCTGTTGAAAAATACGGCTGCCGAATGAGGCCGCTGAAGCCAGATCGGTCTGGTCCGGCCTGCCCTGGGCTATCGGCATGTGGTGGTCGGAGAATGAATGTTCACCGATAAACGCTGAAGCGGCAAAAGGAATAAAAGAAGCTGCGGCGGCGATATCTCGCAGTTCGACCAGTGCGTCCTCGTATTCTCTGTTGCCATAGAGAACAACAAGGACAGCAGGCGTACCGTTACCCTCTATTCCCCGGAGACGACGGGCGGCAAGCGGTGCCACCCTGCCCGCGTAGACCGGCACCCCGATCACGGCAAGTTCATCCGCTTTGAATGATTTCTGGACGGCGGTTCCTGGATATGTCAGGTCAATTGAAGAGCTGTCGAGCCCTGAAAAGGAGGAAGCAATCTCAGTGACTATTTTTTTAGATGTTCCGGTGGGCGAAAAAAAGATTGTCCAGACTTTGCTCAGTTTCATTGTCCTTCCTGTCATCCGCTGTTTATTAAAAATTTACTGCTTTCTCCAGACTATGCGCCGAGGACGCCAGGCCAATGGTAATCAGGCAAACGCCCTCTCAATCTTGTCCTGCTTATGCTGTTCATATTCCTCAAACCGCTCCATTTGCCCGTCGTCAAGAATCTCATCCAATTTCTTTTTCAGATCGTCAGTCAGTGCTTTGTAATCGTTCTTGAAATCTTCCCAGCCGCTTTTGCCTCTATCGGCCAGCCCGTCCAGCATATCACTCATCCGGCTCATACTGTCTTCAAGGACGGGTTTGAGTTTGTCAAGCTGTTCCTCGGTGAGCGCAAGGGCATCGGCTAATTCGGCAACCATTTTATCTCTTGCCTCCCGTATGGCATCTTCATCGATTCTGTCGAGGTAGCTTTTAAGTTTCTCCATTTCCTCACTGTTGAGAAAGGTCTTTAATTTTTGCTCTGTTTCCTCACTGACCCCCTGTAACTTCCGAGACATCTCTTCCATCTGGAGGTAGCCTTTATCGACATATTCGCTGATACTTTTTTTCAGCTCCTCACTCTTTTCCCCGAGCACCGGCTTCACCTTTTCCCATTGCTCTTTGGACAATGCAAGTTTGTCGTTGAGCTCAGCGATCATCCTCTCAATGCTGAACGTCCCGTTTTCGGCGGTATAGCCGGCAGCACCTGTCAGCAGACAAGCTGCCGCAACCATGAACAAGATAAAAACTGCTTTCCTAATTCTCTCTTGCATTTACCTGTTTTTCCCTCGCTGATTTTGGCAATGTTCCACAAAAGCGGCGTTCACGCTGTTTTCGATTTTTTCTGCTGATGAGCTTCAATGCTTGAGCATTGAGGCAATTCCACATAAAAACTGGTTCCAAGCCCCTGTTCCGACTCTACCCGCAAGTTCCCGAGATGGGCTTTCACTATGTCCTGACAGAAAATAAGCCCAAGCCCGCTTCCCTGTTCTCCTGAGGTTCCCTGGCGGCTGGTCTTGACGTCAGTCCTGAAAAGATTCTGAATATATTCCTGGCTCATGCCCTTGCCATTATCTTTCACCACGATGGTTACTGAGCGTTCACTGTCGGCAGCAGCGAGGGTGATACGGCCATAACGTTCGCTGAATTTTATCGCATTTGATACCAGGTTGTTAAGAACGATATAATAAAGATATCTGTCAGCGTAAATGAACGTCTCGCCAGGAATTTCACTGATCAGCGCAAGATTTTTCTCCGCTGCGGCAAGCTTGAAATTCTGCAGCACCTCATCGGCCATCTGTGACACATCAAAAAATTTTCTGTCGAGCTTTATTTCGCCGGTTTCAAACCGGTCAATTGATAACAGGTTGTCAATCATCTGCAGCATCCGGTGACCGTTTTCAACAATATTCTCCAGGAACTGCCGATGTATCCGATAGGTGAACGTTTCCCTGTCCAGAATTCTCTGCAGCATCTGGGTAATAGAGAAAAATGGCGATTTCAGGTCATGGGCAACAAGAGCGACAAATCTGCTGTGGATGCCTCTGGCCAGTTCGGCCTGTCTCCGGGCTTCCTGAAGGAAATGTTGAAGCCGCTTCTGCTCGGTGATATCAGTGGCGATCTCCAGGCGGACGTATTTACCGTTGGACCAGCGAATCGCCTGGTCTTTGGCAGCATACCACCGCTTGTTATAGGGGTTTTCATATTCCCACTGGAGCGGAGGTGCAGGACGGCCTGACTCGTCAATGAGTCTGGAATTCGTGCAGAATGAACAGGGGCCGTGCTGGTTTGCATGGAGAAATTGCCAGCAGAGCCTGCCCACCGGATCAAAACCAAAGAGTTTTTTCAGATACTCATTGGCAAAAAGAATTTCGTGGCTGTCAAAATCGGCGACATAAATGATCCCGTCGATGCTGCCGATCATTCCTGACAACAGCTCGTTATTGAGTATCAGCTGTCTTTCAGCACCAAGGCGTTCAACAATCTCCGCACTGAGCTGCAGGTTACTTTGATCCAGATCTTTCGTTCGTTGTCGAACTTTTTCCTCCAATTGCTCAAAATGGTCGATATGCTCACGATAGCGCAGTGCCGCCTCCAGTTTTACGCGGGCCCTGGACTTGGCAAGAAACATACAGACAACAAAGGAGGGAACCAGCAGTATGACGCCAAGCAGTGCCAGAAACTTCAGATAATATCTCTTCTGGGCGGCAAAATAGCTGTTTGCCACCTCTGTGACCAGGAACCAGTGATCCGGGTCATCATCTGCATGCAGATGAACATTTTCGGGGCGGCCGGTATGCACATCCATAACTTCGGGGGGGAATGGATAAAGGGACCTGTACACATACAACGTATTGGCTATAGAGAAATGTCCTGAAGGCTGCAAGGCGGTCCTGGCTGAGAGCTCATCCTTCAGATCCGCATAGAGGTTCTGCTTTTCAGAAGAAAATAACGTTTCTTCTTTGCTGACACCAGCTGTTTCGGTCCCAATCATCTCGCCGGTTATCACCCGCGCAGCGTCCCTGTCCAGGAGAAGAACGCGGCCGATTCGCTCCTGGCCAGTGTGGTAAAGGGGCTTGAAGATATCCAGGCTGTCATAGTCGAGCGTAACAATACCTGCCGGATCGTTTTGGTTGTCGCCGATGACATAATACAAACGCTGAACGGAGCCTGGCTGGAGTGCTTGAGAGTTGTTTTCAGTATTTTCCGGTGAGATTGCCAGCAGATAGATTGTTCCTCTCTGCTGCTGCAGCAGGATCTCAAAAAAAGAGGGGGTTTCAAATGAACTGAGATAGCTGGTGGCAGTTTCTAAATGGTTACTGTTATTTGATCCGGCCAGCAACTCTTTCCCGCTTCGATTCAGTAAGCGGATTCGGGTGTATCGCTTTTTTCCGGACAAAAAGCGCTCGAACAGCTCTGTAGCATCAGTCCAGGAGAGCGCTGAAGCTTCACCCAGATATGTTTTCAATGCCTGGTGATTACCAAGAAACTGCAAGTCGGCAGCAATGGTTTGATTGCGGTCCTGTAAGAGGAGCTGTAGCGATTCCAAGCGTATGTCTTCCTGACGAACCGTCTGCGCCTTGAAGGTATAAATCCGGTCAAGATAAACGATGCCAACAACCAGCAGCACGGTAATCAACGGCCAGATCATATACCAGCAGAACTGTCTCAGAACAGACTTGTATCCCTGGCTCTGAAAAAAAAATTCTCCCAAGAATCCGTCTTTGTTCATGGTTTTTGCTTCCTGTGGGGATATCATCGGTTTCGAACTGCCACCTTAAGGGTACAACAGGATTTGATCAGGCGAAACGTTGCAACAAAACAGACTCCCAACTGGAAACTATAGGATCGCTGCATAAAAATTCCAGTCAGATCGGTTAAATGTTTTTTTTACCGGGACGATCGCAGCAGAATGACCCGGAAGCGCAGGGAACGGGAGAGAGAATGCTGCATGGCTGGCCCCGGTTTCCATAGAGACCGATATTCAGAAACAAAGAATGAAAAGAGAAAGAGAACGCTGACGGACGAAAGAAGCGGACGGATCAACTGACCCACAGCCTACTTGAACTTGTGGAGTCAGTTGATCCATTCTATGAAGGTGGTCGAGCCTCCTTCAGTTACTTGTCGTCAACCGGCATTGAGGTGATTGTACCATCCCAGGTATCAACCTTGCTATCTACCTCACCTTCCTCGGAAAACCAGGTCTTGGTGACGACTTTTGATTCGGTAAAGAACTTGAAGCCGTCCTGTCCCATCACGTGAAGATCACCGAAGAATGACTGCTTGTGTCCGGTAAACCCAAAAATGCCGAGCGGCACCGGGATGCCGACATTGATTCCGACCATACCGCCATCGGTTTCCTTGGCAAAGGTCCTGGCATAATATCCATTCTGCGTGTAAATTACCGAACCGTTTGCAAAACGGCTGGAATTCATGATCTTCAAGCCCTCTTCGAAATTGTTCACCCGCTTGATGCAGAGTACCGGCCCAAAGATCTCTTCCCGGCCGACAGACATATCTTCCGTCACCTTGTCGAAAATGGTAGGTCCGATGTAAAAGCCGTTCTCATGGCCGGGTATCTTGATATCACGACCATCAAGGATCAGTTCGGCGCCTTCCTTGATACCGGTTTCAATCCAGTCGAGAACAAATTTACGATGTCCTGCGGTAACAACAGGTCCCATCAGCGAGGATTTCTCGTAAGCCGGGCCAACCGGCAATTCCGAGGAGAACTTGACCAGGTGGGCGATCAGTTCATCGGCGATCGCGTTCTCGACAACGATGACGGGAAGCGCCATGCAGCGCTGACCGGCGCAGCCGCAAAACGCATTCATAATGCCGCGGGCGGTTCGCTCGACTTTGCAGTCTTTTAACACCAGTGCATGGTTTTTCGCCTCCGTCAGTGCCTGAACACGTTTTCCATTGGCAGCGGCTGTCTTATAAATGTGTTTTCCAACCTTTGTTGAACCGACAAAGGAAACACCTTTGATATCGGGATGCTCAAGCAGAATTTCCGCCTCAACCCGGCTGGTCGTCACCACATTGAGAACACCATCGGGAAGTCCCGCCTCTTTCCACAATTCCATCAAGCGCATGGATGATTGAGGCACATGGCTTGCCGCCTTCAGGACCATGCAGTTGCCTGAGGCGATACAGATCGGGGTCATCCAGCCATGTGGGATCATCGCCGGGAAATTCCATGGTGCGATTCCGGCAAATACGCCGACCGGGTGGTGGTACAACACCGTATCGTAGCCGGTGGAGCAGTTCATCAGCGACTCTCCTTTCATCAGATGCGGAGCACCACAGGCAAACTCCACGACTTCGTTGACTTTCAGGATATCGCCCATCGCCCCGAGCCAGTCTTTCCCCATCTCAGTGGCAAGCAGCCGGGTCAGTTCCTCCAGGTTTTCATCAACAAGGCGTTTCATCTTGAAGAGTACCTGCACCCGCTTGGAGACCGGCGTGTTCGACCACTCGGGAAAAGCCGCGCTTGCCGCCTCTATGGCTGATTCGACCTCTTCCCTGGTGCAGCAGGGAGCTTTGGCGATAACCTCGCCAGTCGAGGGATTATAGCAATCCATGTATTTCTCTGTTTTCGATTCTTTCCACTCGCCGTTAACACAGAATTTTAATTTCTTGAGGCCGCTTCCGCTCTCCTCGGAGAAATACCGGTTTACACTTTTGTCTGACATCTTGTTCCTCTTTGTTTAATTGATATCTAGTGGTTGTCCCTGCAAAAAAAAATAGCTTCTACCAATACTGCATTGCTCCTCTGAACAGCTCTGCCAGTTCATCAGGTCCTGCCGGTCTTGGAGAAAGTTTGGTTACCCGGTGCTGGGGCAATGTCCCCTCCACCAGCTTGGGGATATCGGCTTCGGAAAAACCGACGGCCTTCAAGCCATTGGGTACATTAAAACGCTTGAAATAGGCGATCATCGCCTGGGCCAGAATTTCTCCGGCATCCTCATCCTTTATTCCTTCAGTGTCCAGACCAAGCGCCCTGGCAGCCTCAATATGCCGCTTTGGATTGGATGGACCGGTAAACCTGAAGACTGATGGCGCGTTGATTGCAACGGAAATACCGTGAGGAATGATCGGATGATCTGAAATATAATCAGGGGCGATATACTCCCGGACCATGCCGGATACCGGATATGACATGCCATGCGGCAGGGTTACTCCGGCATTGCCGAAGCCGACGCCTGCAAACGTGGCGGCCAGTGCCATCATGCCCCGTGCCTCTTCATTCTCGGGATCCTCCACGGCCGTTGCAAAGTTCTGCGCCATGATCTCCATCGCTTTTATGGCCCACATATCGCTGATTGGATTTGCTCCCTGGTATGCCGGCCGAAGGACCGGCCGTTCAGGCCTCGGCCGGTTGGTATATTCTATCGCCGTATAGGACTCCACCGCATGGGTGAGAATATCAAGAGCGGTCGAGGTGGTAATCATCGGCGGCATCGTCATCATATTCAACGGATCGACAATTCCCAGCGTCGGTTTCAGCGCGCGTGAGGCAATACCCGTTTTGGCATGCATCTCTTCAAGATCAAATATTGCCACACCGGTGGTCTCACTTCCGGTTCCTGCTGTGGTCGGGATGGCAAACAGCGGTTTTAACGGGCCGGGAACCGGCTTTCCTTTGCCGATCGGGGCGTTGACATAGAGAAGAAAATCGTCCGTCGGATAGGTGGCGTAAAGGTTGGCGGCCTTGGCCGTGTCAATTACCGAGCCACCACCAAGGGCGACAAAGGAATCAATCTTGTTATTTACCGCAAAAGCGATTGCATCCTTGAACGAACCATCGGTCGGTTCAACACGGACATCTTTGTAGAGAAGATAATCAACCCCCTCCTTCTCGAGAGACTGTATGACCGTGTTGACCATCGGCAGTTTGGCGATATTCGGATCGGTCAGAACCATCACCTTCTTCACCCCGAGATCCTTGAGATCCATCCCAATTTCTGCAGTTATTCCCCTGCCGAACCTGATGTTGGATGCTGCCATTTCAAATCCAATCTCTTTTTCCATGAGTGACTCCCATTAATACTGTTAATCTTTCTTGGTTAATAACCAGCCGCCGAAAACCATTCCGAAATGCAATAGTAGGGTATAGCCCCTGGCGTGTCAACATATATTATAATATATGACGCATCACTCAAGCAGCCGGAAGCGCCTCAGCGACCGCCATCGTCATCCTTGGTGTGCGGCACGACCAGGTAGAGGTCGGCACTTCCCAGATCCTTGAGGATTCTGGCGCCGCCGTCGGCAGAGATCGTCCTCAGGAGTGCATCACCTGGAGGGGCAAATCTTGCAGGGTCAAACGATTCCTCACCCATTTTCTCGGACATGAACGCTCCTACCATCACGACGTCTTCAGCCATCGCCCTGCCGGCGCCATCTGCATCTTTTTTCACCAGGCAGTCAAGGATTTTTTTATGTGAATTCCGGACCTTGTCGTGAAACACCTGACCCAGATCAAGTGATTGCTTCATCTCATCAAGCAGATGATCAATAAAATCAACGATGAGAATCAGCAGGGAATTTTTTGTTATCCTCGACAGGTAGTGATGAAAACGGGTGTTTTTCTCCCGGGGTGAGCCAGCTTCCGACTCGCCGTTTTTCACATAGGACGTCAGCTGCGCGATTTCCTCATCACTGATCTTGAGGGCGGCAATGCGGGCGATATGTGGCTCGAGCATGTATCTCAGCATGGTGATTTCACGCACAGAAACTGACTGGAAGTGCATAAAGTTCATCATGCTGTGCATCAGTGTCTGGGAATTGACCTCGGTTAAAAAAATGCCCCCCGTCGCTCCCTGCCGAATCTCCACCAGTCCCATGGTTTCGAGGCTGCGCAGCGCTTCGCGCAGCGTTGCCTTGCTCACCTGAAATTCTTCGGTCAACTCTTTCTCTGAAGCCAGGCGGTTGCCCGGCTGCAGCTTGCCCGACATGATGGCGCCCTTGACCTGGGAAATGATATAATCGGTTACTTTTTCTTCTTTTTTGGCAGCTGCAAATATCTTTGTCATTCGCTACTCTATTGAATTTATTTATTATTTCAGAAAATAAATGACGAATTTAAAAATTTCTCACTTACCTATACTAGCAGACTCACCGGCATAATGCACCACCATATCGCCATATATTATAATATTTGTCAATAGGCGGCTGTATGAGCGGATCAGTGCCTGGCAGACGGGATAAAAAGGAGGCGGAGCCCGATCCGGGTCTGAGGCGCTATTCCAGCGCCTGGGCGAGCAATGAGAGAATATGGACGGCTTTCACCTTCAGGCCGCCATGGTTGATAATGTCCTGCAGCTGCATGATGCATCCGGGGCATCCTGTTGCGACAAGATCCGCCTTGCTCTCCCTGATTCCGGCAAGCTTGGCGGCCCCGATCTGTTTGCTGGTGTCATAGTGGTAAACGGAAAAAGTCCCTCCAAGGCCGCAGCATGAGGAGGCCTTCTCCATCTCGACAAAATCGACATTGGGTAAATTTTTCAGCAGTTCCCGTGGCTCATCAACAATGCCCTGAGTCTTCAGGTGACAGGGGTCATGGTAGGTAACCCGTAATCTGTTCTGCCGTTTATCCATTGCCGCAAGTTCTTCAAAAAGTCCGTTCTGCTTGAGAAACACACTGAAATCAACAACCTTGCCGGTAAATTCATCGAAATCACCGTTCATCGTTTTATAGTGCTCGCCTATACCGCCATTGCAGGATGCACAGGCGGTGACTATGTACTCGACATTCCTGTTTTCAAAAGCGGCGATATTCTTTTCGGCAAGATCTGTTACCAACCTGCCGTCTCCCGATGAAAGAGCGGGAATTCCGCAGCAGCCCTGGGCCCTTGGAACGTGTACCGAATATCCCATGCGCTGCAGAATATCAACCATGATCCGACCGATTTCAGGATAAATGTAGGTCAGGGCGCAGCCGGCAAAAAAACCGACAACCCCCTTCTCCTGCTCAGCAGGGGTGAATTCGGGTACGCTCTCGAAGAGGTTTTTAAAAGGGATCTTTGGAACCGTTCTGTTTTTCATTACCGGTGAAGGAAATCGCAGCCGCAATCCGCTGGACTCGGGAACTTTTTTCAGCAGCAACGGGGATAAAAGCGCTCCCCCTTTACCGAGCGCCTTCATCAGGATCTTTTGGGAAAGAAGGCTCGATACGCCTTTGCCGATAAGAGACAGCCCCTGACTCTCGGTTATCTCCCTCCGGATGGCGCCGACAATTTCATTCGTCGGGACCTTGTTCGGGCACTTGTCGACACAGGAGCCGCACATCAGGCACATGCTGATATCTTCCTGTAAACGTTCCTCAAGTCCTGCTTCCTGGTCAAGAAGGGCCGCCGCCAGGGCAATCTTCCCGCGGGCGACACTGCCCTCTTTTCTTTCCGCCAGATATGCCGGGCAATGGGCCTGGCAGACGCCGCACTTGACGCACTCCCGGATAAGCCCCTCAAAATCTTTTAATCGCTTGTTTTTGTCCATGATAACTGTGATTCAGAGAGCTACATGTGCGCATCAGCCTGGTAAAACATTTTCCCCGGATTGAGTATATCACCGGGATCCAATGCACGTTTTATGGTCTTCATACAACTGATCGTTGCCGCATTCAGCTCCATTTCCATATATTTTGCTTTGGACAGTCCGATGCCGTGTTCTCCGGAAATCGAACCGCGCAGCCTGATAGCTGCTGCGAAAACCTCGTCAACCACCTCTGTGATTGTCTGAGCCATCCCGTCCTGCTTCAAATCAACCATGATGTTGACATGGATGTTTCCGTCTCCGGCATGGCCGAAATTGACGATCGGAACATCATACTGTTCTGAGATCTTCTCAAGAGCCCTGATCATATCGGGCACTTTTGAGCGTGGCACAACAATGTCCTCATTAAACTTGTCGGGATTTATCTTGCGCAGGCTTGGGCTGACGATCCGTCTCACCTGCCATATCTTTTCCGACTCTTCGGGTGTCTCGGCAATCCGGGTGTCAATAATACCGAATTGATCAATGATAGAAAGAATTTTCTCTGCCTGCTTTACCAGCACCTCACGGTCGCCATCCACCTCAACGATGAGTATCGCATGACAATTTTCGGGGATCGGAATATCACTCTTTCCGCGGATGCAGTTAATTGTCGCCCTGTCCATAAACTCAAGGGTTGTTGGTATGATCTTTTCATTGATGATGGCTGAAACCGATTTCGCCGCCCCGTCAATTGAATCAAACTGTATCAGCATGGTTTTTTTGGCAGCGGGTTTCGGCAACAGCCTCAACGTTATTCTGGTAATGATGCCAAGTGTTCCCTCCGAGCCGACAAACAGCTTGGTAAGGTCATAGCCGACAACATTTTTCAAGGTCTCCCCGCCGGTTTTGATGATATCACCGGTGGGGGTTACAATTTCGAGTCCAAGGACGTAATCCTTTGTAACGCCATACTTGACACAACGAGGTCCGCCGGCGCACTCGGCGACATTCCCCCCAAGTGTGCTGAATTCCTTGGAAGCAGGATCGGGCGGGTAAAACAGTCCGATCTTTTCAACCTGGCGCTGCAGTTCCGCAGTGATAACACCTGGTTCAACATGGGCAATCAGGTTTTCAGAATCAATTTCAAGGATTTTATCCATCCTGGTCAACACCAGAACAATTCCCCCCCGCACCGGCAGACTTCCGCCGCTGAACCCCGACCCTGCGCCCCGCGGAATTATCGGGATTTTCTCTCGATTGGCTACCTTGACTATCCTGCTGATTTCGTCGGTGCTTACGGCATAGACAACCGCCTCGGGAAGGTATTTTTTCTGAGTGGCGTCATAGGAATAGGTGATTTTGTCAATATGATCCGTTGTTATATTGTCTTCCCCGACAATTCCGGCAAGCTCTTTTATGATCCTTTCATTCATTGGCACGTTCCTGTCATGATAAAAAAACTGAGGTCATTCAAAATAGACACTGCTCTCATCGCTCTGCGACGAGAATTGCTGCTGCCCAGTTCAAGCTATTTCCATCCGCTTTAACAATGGCAATCAAAATTCATTTGTCGAGTGCACACCCCTTGAATTAAGGCGCGCATCGGCGCCTGGCAGCCTAAGTCAACCGTCGTCCCGGTCCAGTCAAGAGCGACAAGCCGGGCCTCTTTCCTATATGAACTGTTGGATACCATTGGCAATAATCCCACATTGGTGCAAGGCTGTAAATCATCTATTCAGTTCCTTTTTAAACAAGGTCTCTTTATAACTAAATCCAACCGTTACGCAAGCGCTGAAATCATCTGCCCGGCTGATTGTTTCCTTGAAACAATCAATTTTAAAATGTTCGATACCATTGCTTGACATGTGCCACATTGTGGTAGTAAGATTATTGTAAGATGTCAGTAATGGGTTGTATGTGGACAACGGTTTCAGGCAAGTCCCGATATTCCGGGTTACGAAACGGGTTCCGTGAGTTGAAACCGAGCTTCTCAGCGCACTCACTTTTGGGATTGCCCCATCCTGGCATCACTATTTACTGCATGAGTAATTCTTGAATACACTCATGCAAGAAGGAGATTATGATGCTCAACGTTCTCATCGCCTGTGAATACAATTCAGGTAGAAGCCAGATAGCCTGTACCTATCTCAACCAATATGGCAGCAACTACTTTACAACAGAGTGCGGGGGATTGGATCCCAAACCAATCAATCCACTGGTTGTTCTGGCCATGAGGGAGGAGGGCTATACAATAGAGGGCATGAACAATGCCCACTCCGTTTATGATCTGATACAATTGAACCGGAACTACGATATCGTCATTTCCGTCTGCTCAAAAGAGGCCGACAAACGCTTTCCTGTCTTTCCCGGTCACTGCATACGGCTGAACTGGCCGTACGAAAACCCCGCCCGGATAGCCGGTGGGCGGCTCCAGCGGCTCCAGGCAATAAGGGACATGCGGGACAGCATTAAAAAAGACGTGATCGAATTTGTCCGCGGCTACGAGCAGAGGGGTTTAAACCTGTTCTCCACCTTTTCAGAGTCAGCCATCAAAAGCAATGCCTGAGCTGCCTTAAGCGCATGAATGATACCGTTGCCAGCTGTCGGATCGAAGGGTAAATCTGTCTGGACGGGGGGAGATATCTATCACCCGAGTGTTGATGCCGTGCCGCTCCGGACAAGGGTCGGAATGGTTTTTCAGAAACCAAGCCCGTTCCCAAAATCCATCTACGGCTAGGTTGCTTATGGTTCCAAGATTCACGGCTGATCGCCACGGCAAAGAGAGAAGAACTGATCAATGAGCTGCGCCTGCAGTATTCTATCGTTATCGTCCCCCATGCCATGCAGCAGGCAGCCAGGATTTTCCAACGTACCGCCTATTTCCACCGTGGTGATCTGAGAGAGCTCGGGGACACAGACCAGATCTTCTCCAACCCCAGGCATCGGCTCACTGAGGACTCTATTACCGGCCGTTTTGGCTGATACTGGGCATTGAAAAGAGAACTGCCGGCACCTGCTGCGTCAGGCGCCCAAGCGCCGGCTCAGCTTCTGCCACTGATCAGCAATCCGCTCGCCACTGCCGATGATCTCTTCGAGCATCCGTTTCTGTTTTTCGGAGGGTTGCTCCTCTGACTCCAGCAGTAACTGGGCGTAATTTATCATACCGTTAAGCCCGTTCGCTGTTTCGTTTATCGTTCTTTCCAGCGTTTCCAGGTCTTCGCGAGGTTGCGGCAGGTCCGCATCAGCAGGTCGGTGCTCCAGCGTCATCCGGTTCACCGAATCCGTAATCTCAGCAATTTCGGTTGCCGCCTCAGCACTGCAGCCAAGCCGGCCAGGTTCCGTCTGAGCGTCTCCAACCTGCTGTGCCAGCTCAAACAGTGGGCTGATTGTTCTGCGATACAACAAAATGAGAATAAAACAGAGACTGCTGATAAGCAGTCCCATGACACCGATAATAGAGAGCTGAAGGCCAACGACACCATCTCTGATCTGACCGGTAATCACTCTGTCGATTTTCATCAGGTTATCACCAATTAACCGCATGTCCTGCTGAAGCCTGAGTCCGGTATCCGGATCCTCGGAGTCTGAACCGACTTTTCGAATAGCAATGACAAGCCCGGCCAGATCGACCCTGTCTGTCAAGGCAAGTTTATACTGACCTGGAATAATATCGCTGTCAAAATATCTGCTGATACTGTTGTTCAACGCTTCAATTTCGGGAATGACACCCTTGAGCAGCTGGTTATTGCGGCTGATGAGCGCCTCCGTCACCTGCTCCCGCACCGTTGAAAAGGCAAAAAGCGTCTTTTCGCTCAGCGCGCTGATCTCCGAGTATCCCCTGTTCAACTGCACCTGTCTGATCCCCAGGAAAATGACAACCGACAGTGAGACCCCGACAATGATAAAGCTTGTGTAGATAATGGATTTAGTGGATTTCAGCATAGTAAGCGAAAAAAGAATCAGGAGATCGTGCAGGTGTCAGGCGGTTCATCCATTTCAAACTCATATTTTTTCTTCAGTGAACAGGAGTGAATAATGTCAAACTCTTCGCTGTCTATGGTCTCCACCTGCATTAAAATATCGGCGAGAACCGACAAAAACAGCCGCTCGTTGCCGAGGATGACAACCGCTTCCCGGTAGCATTCATCGAGAAGTTTTTTTACTTCCCTGTCTATCTGTGCCTCTGTCCGTGCGCCCATTGCCAGCCTGGTACTTGAGGGTCCGAGGAAATCACCGTCATCGACAATATAAACCTGCGGTCCGAGTACCTCACTCATGCCCCACTTGCATACCATGTTCGTAGCTATCGCTGTCGCCTGCTGGATATCGGACTGCCCACCGGTTGTCTGCAACCCAAAAACAAGCTGCTCCGCAGCACGCCCGCCCATCAGAATAGTGATCCTGTTTTTGAGATACACCCTGCTGTAAGCCTGACGATCATTGATAGGCAGCTGCTGGGTCTGTCCAAGGGCGCGGCCCCGCGGGATGATTGTTATCTTGTGAACCGGATCGGAATCGGCCAATAATTTTGCAACAATCGCATGCCCCGCCTCGTGAAAGGCAAGCACCCGCTTATCCTTTTCAAGGATAACCATCCCCTTACGCTCAACACCCAAAAGAATTCGGTCATGGGCGAGATCAAAATCCTCCTGTTCCACACTGCTTTTCTTTTGACGGGCGGCAAGCAGCGCGGCCTCGTTTACAAGACTTGCAAGCTCGGCGCCGGTAAATCCAGAGGTCATGGTGGCAATTTCTTCAAGATTGACACTCGGGTTCATCTTGATGGCCCGGCAGTGAACATCGAGTATCTGCTTTCTTCCTTTCACATCAGGCGGCACAATGGTTATCTGCCGGTCAAACCGGCCCGAGCGCTTCAGGGCCGGGTCGAGAATATCGGGTCTGTTGGTTGCGGCAAGAACAACAATATTATCAGACGGGCTGAAGCCATCCATTTCCACCAGCAATGCGTTCAGGGTCTGTCCCCGCTCGTCATTGCCATCGCCAGCACCACTCCTTCTGCTGGCACCCACCGCATCAATCTCATCAATAAAAACAATGCATGGTGCATGCTTTTTCGCCTCGCTGAAAAGGTCCCGTACCCGGGAGGCTCCAACACCGACAAACATTTCGACAAAATCAGAACCACTGAACGAATAAAAGGGAACATCCGCTTCTCCGGCAATTGCCCTGGCAAGCAGGGTTTTCCCCGTTCCCGGCGGACCCTGCAGCAACACCCCTTTGGGGGTCGTGGCCCCGATCTCCCGGTACTGCTCGGGATTTTTCAGGAAACCGACAATTTCACGCAGTTCCTCTTTGGCTTCAGGAATACCTGCGACATCATTGAAGGTAATTTTTTTCAGCTCAGATCCCGGTAAAATGAGCTTTTCGTTGGCAAAAACCGAACGCTTTGAATCGTTGTCGCCAACTTTCAGGGAGAGCCAGCAAACAAGAAAAAGAGAAGTGATAAAGACAAGACCTGTTCCCAGGAACACGAATGAGCTGTAATCCTTTCTATAGGAAATGCGAATATTGCCTGCATGCCAGCTGGAGGCGAGGTAGGCTGGTTCCTGAACAACAGTCGTGTACCTGACTCCGGATTGTGTCGTGACCTCGACAATATCATGCTGAATGGCAATTTCACTGACGATGCTGTTATCGATATCCTTCAGCAGATCGGAATAATCCTTTTGTACCAGTCGAGTTTCGAGATGATAGATCAGGCCTGAAATAAAAAGAGCAAAACAGATGATAAAATAGATCAGTAGATTTCTGACCAAAATTGCCATAGCTACCCCAAGAAGCTGGAATGGGTTAATGCTTTGTCACACACAACAACATACGTTATACACCTGTTTAAGCAAATTTTAAAGTAAAGGGTTATTCAGGGATAATTACAAAAAAAAGGGCCACGAGCTTATTTCGCTCCGTGGCCCTTTTTTTAAAAGAGATAAAATGTAACTGAACGCTACATTACCGTTACCGCTTTGAACCAGGCACCGACAAAGGCAAGCGGCCCACCGCTTGCGGCCATGCCGCCGATGATACAGGCAACCGACCAGAGACCGACAAGTGCACCGAAGGCGGCGATCGTTATTATTCCTACCTTCGAGACCTCTGTTGCGGTATCAGTGTTGGTTGATACTGTTGTTTTTACCTGCTCCTGAACTCGTGTTCTTTCTATCATGGCAGTGCCCTCTCTTGTGGTGATGAAGTCTATCAGGAGCCGATAATCGCCCTGAACCAGTTACTGACAAGTGCTCCCGGGCCTCCGCTTGCCACCATGCCGCTGACCAGGGCTACCGTTGCCCATATCCCGATGGCCAGGGAACATGCCCCCACGACGGCAATACCGACCTTGTAAACCTGCTCGTCAACCCTGCCAACCGTTTTTGTCTCAGTTCTTGTCTTTTTCAGGATAGCTGTTTTCATGATCGCCCTCGGTCTGAATTGGTGGAGTGTGTTGCAATTGTTTCTTCTGCCCACTCATTGCATCACCTGTGCCACATTGTCGTGCAACATTATCCTGAACAGATGAAGTTCAATTAACATACTGAAACAGATAGATATAAAACAACAAAACACAGGAAAAATACGCTATGCGGGGGGAAGAAAAGCACGACCAGGAGGAATGACAGCAAGAAGGGTGTGTCGCACAAGTGTTGCGACGCAACACTTGTTGAAACATAAACGCGACATTAATGCGACACTACGGGAAGGTGGTGACTTTGAAACGGCGCAGCCTCCGGTACAAGGTCGACCGGTCGATATTGAGAAGCTGGGCTGCTTTGGATTTATTGCCGCCAGACCGCCTGAGCGCCTCGACCAATTCATTCTGCTGTTCCGAGAACAGTTCTTCCTCGCTGAGGTGATGCGGAAGCATAGCCTCCCGGGGAGCCTTTTCTCCGGGCTGAGGAGGCCTTCTGTATTCGAGTATTTCCTCCGGGAGATGTTCAAGCAGCAGATTATTGCCTGTACAGAGCACGACTCCCCGCTCAAGTATGTGCCTGAGCTCCCTGACATTGCCAGGCCATGAATAGGACAGCAGTGCATCCATGGCGCGATCGGAAACCAGATGAACATGCCGCGCATGTTTCTGGGAAAAGAGGGTGAGAAAATGTTCTATCAGCAGCGGCAGACACCTTTTTCTTTCACGAAGCGGCGGCAAGACTATCTCGACAACCTTCAGACGATAATAGAGGTCTTCCCGGAACGTGCCCGTGCGGACCTTCTCTCTCAAGTTAACATTCGTTGCTGCGATAACCCGGACATCGACGCTGACCGGCAGATCCATGCCGACCGGGGTAAATGTCATTTCCTGAAGGAAGCGCAGGAGCCGCAGCTGAAGACGCGGCGTTATGTCACCGATCTCATCGAGAAACAGGGTTCCCTTGTCGGCCTGCAGCAATCTGCCGGGCCTGTCGCGGTCGGCCCCGGTAAACGCCCCCTTGCGATGGCCGAAAAGCTCACTCTCAAGCAATTCCTCGGGCAGCGCAGCGCAGTCAACCTTGATAAGGGGCATCGTTCTGCGCGGACTCTCGGCGTGCAGCGCTTCGGCCGCCAATTCTTTACCGGTACCGGATTCCCCGCTTATTAAAACCGCTGTCTCAACCTTGCCGACATTTTCAATAAGCCGGTAGATAGACTGCATGGCCCTGCTGGTGCCGACAAAACCATGAAATGCTTTTCTTGATGATATGACATTCTTCTCATCAGCCCTCGTTATATCTCGAACTACGATCACCGCACCGTTTGCAACGTGGTCATCAATATCAAGCGGTGCCGCATTGATCGAAAACATTTTTGATGTCCCGTCAACAGTGACGCATTCGATCACATGCTCCCTGACAATACTTCCCTGTTCAATCACCTGCCGCGCGTCTTTCAAGCAGGCAATGCCGATTTCCCCGGGTAGTCTTTTATCATCGCTGTCACGATAATCCCGAAACTCATCAAGCAGTGTTTCCGCGGTTCGATTCAACTTCAGGATGATGCATTCATTATCAACAGCAATTATTGCATCTTCAACGGAGCTGAAAATTGCTTCCAGGTAATGCTGATATTTTTCATTCTGCAGAATCAGGGACTGCTTCTCGCATTCAAGCTCCCAGAAAGCGAGGGCCTGCCGGACGAGCTTGAGAAGCTTCTCCTTGTTGACCGGTTTTGAAAGATAATCAAAAGCACCAAGACGAACGGCCTCTGAAGCACTTTCCAGATTCGGGAAACCGGTAATCATGACCACCGGACAGGAGATGCCACTGTCCCGTATGAAGCGCAGGAGCTCGGTACCTTTTTCTCCGCCCAGGACGATATCGCTGATGATCAGGTCAAAAGATCCCTTGCCGATAGCCGTGCGGGCCTCGTCAAAGGTTGCTGCTGTCTGCACATGATGGTATCCCTCGCGTTTGAGAAACATCTCAAAAGTGAGCCTCAGGCTCTCTTCATCATCGACGATCAGGATATTCCGATCAAACATGCTGCCGGCTTTCCTTAAGCCTCCGGTATGGTAATAATCATATCGGTGAATTTATTGAGAATCGAGTCAACAGAAAGGGTTCCGCCATGGTTCTTGACGATTCCGTAACTTATGCTCAAGCCAAGACCGGTACCCTTTCCGGCCGGTTTGCTGGTGAAAAATGGTTCAAAAAGCTTGTCTAGAATGCCCTGGGGGATTCCGGTCCCGAAATCCCTGACAATCACCCTGATCATCTTTCCGTCCTCAGTTTCCAGGGGTCCGCAGCGTATCTGGAGCCGCTTGTCTGCAGCGTTTTCAGGGTAGCGCTCATTGAGCGCATATCTGCTGTTGTTGACGGTGTTGAGGATTACCTGCTGGAGTTGCATATAGTTGCCGACAATAAGACAGCCGCTCTCAGCCAGTTCCAGCTCAAGCTGGATTCCTTCACGTTTCAGCTGGTGATCGACAAGAGCGACACAGGAATGAATCACCTCTCTGAAGTCAATCTGCTTGAGTTCATTTTCATTTTCGCGGGCAAAGGAAAGCAGGCTGTAGATGATTGTTGCGATCCGCTCCCCTTCCTTGACAATCCGGCCGAGCAATTCAGCCTGCGGTGAATCCTTCTCAGCATCGTCAAGCAGCAACTGGGCATAGTTAATGATACCATTGATGGGATTGTTCACCTCGTGGGCAACGCCCGCAGCAAGCTCGCCAATAGCCGCCAGTTGAGCGGTTCGAATCGTCTCTACTTTTCGCGATTCCTCAGTTGTCAGGCTTCGCGCCTGGAGCAGAATCGAGCGAATAGACCCGTCCGGATCAATAAGCGGGTTGATCGCCAGATGATACTCGCCCCCAAGCCCCGGAAGCCGGGTGTCCTCATTTCTTCCTCTGCAGGTAAGAAGGAATTCTTCAAGCGGACACTTGATATGAGGCCAGCGGCCCCCGTGGATAATTTCACAGATTCCCCTGCCAACGACCCCGTCCCGGGATTTCTCCGCTGCCAGAAGCGCTGCCTTGTTGGCATCGATAATGATACCCTGCGGCGTAACGATAAAAACCGGATCCTGTATGGATTGAAAGAGCTCAATTCCAGCAACGGATTGAACCGAGTGTCCATTCGTTGTCAGGGTATCATTTGGCTGGTGGTTGTTCTCATTTGAGCTCATTTCTCAGATGCCCCTGATAATAACGCTGACGATACCACACATTCAACCGCACCTGTCACTGGGCAGTGACCTCAGTCTAGCATTTATTCAAAACTGTTTCACTTCATTTATCTTCCGATACCGTTGACTTTTTTTTGATTTCAGTACATTCTCACGGTTCGAGCATCACCTGAACCGCGTATAACTATTGCAGAGTTTTCATTTAAGCTTATAGTGAAATAACTCGGAAAAACAAACATATCATCACCACGCGGAGTTCAGCTATGGCGGTTTCAGACAAACGCTTGCGCGAGCCGGATAACGGCTATATCACCATCGATCGCTCAGGTATGATTAATTCCTGCAACGACAAGGCGGCTCGAACTATCGGCTCTACCAGGGAACAACTCCTTGGCAAGCATCTGCCCTCACTGCTGGAGGCTGACAAGCGCTTCGCCCCGTTGAGTGATAGGCTGAACAAACCATTTAAGGCGATAAAAAATGAACAGTTTTTCCTTTCCGGCTCGCCCCAGCAGCCGCTGGACGGCCTGACGGTCCGCATTGTCGTTCTGCCGGATGCTGAAAATGCGGTGCTCGGGCTTTATATCGGCCTGATTGACCGTTCGGAGGTCGTAACACCCCGTTTGCTCGCCCTGGACTCCATCGCCGAAGGCGTCTTTACCGTCGACGGCGATATGAAAATCACCTCGTTTAACGCCGCCGCCGAGAAAATGACCGGCTGGACGCAGCATGAAGTCCTCGGCCACCCCTGTAAAACCATTTTTCAGTCAAGCATCTGCCTCTCATCATGCGCAATCTCTTCGTGCATTATGAATAACACCAATATTGTTCAAGACCGTGATGTTTACATCTACCGAAAGGACGGGACACCCTTTCCGGTCAGCGTCAGTGCCGCACCGCTCATTGACAGCGACAACCGTGTCATCGGCGGTGTCGAAACCTTTCGTGATATCAGCGAATCAATCAAGAGCGACATCATCATCAATGCGGTAGCCGACGGCGTCGTCACGTTCAGCGACAAAGGCATCATCACCTCTTTTAATGCCGGCGCTGAAAGGATTACCGGCTGGCTGGAGGATGATGTTGTCGGCCGTTTATGCGATGAGCTGTTTTTTGCAGCGGATGGCATATCCGCCTGCCCCATTACCGCCTCAAATTCCGAGGCCCCCTGCAATATAATAGACCAGGAAGGTTTTGTAACGGATAAGGACGGCTTCAACATCCCGATCGTCGTATCCATCACGCCGATGCTGGGTGACAAAAAGCGCCCGATCGGCTGCGTGCAGACCTTCAGGGACAACACTACAGCACTGCAGAACAAACTGATCCTGGATTCCATCGCCGACGGCGTTTTCACGGTGAACCGCGACTGGCGGATCACCTCATTCAACATGGCTGCTGAAGTTATCACCGGGTGGGAGCGGGAAGATGCGATCGGCAGTTTCTGCAGTGATGTGTTCCACTCCTCAATCTGCGGTAAAAACTGTGCAATCGCAGAGAGTCTCTACTCCGGCAGACCGGTCTCCAACCGCTCGATCATGATTGAGGATAGCAACGGAAAAACCAAACCGATCAGCATCAGTGCATCCCCGCTCGTCGATGTGGTCGGCAACGTGGTAGGCGGCGTCGAAACGTTCAGAGACCTGACCGCCGTGGAATCACTGCGCAAACAACTGATGCAGCGCTACACCTTTGATGAAATCATCAGTAAAAGTGCACTTATGCAGCGATTATTCCAGATACTCCCCGATATTGCCACCAGTGACAGCACGGTCCTGATCCTCGGGGAGAGCGGCACCGGGAAAGGAATTATGGCCGATGCCATCGTCAACGCCTCGGCTCGCAAAGATCGACCCTTTTTATCTGTGAATTGCGGAGCAATTCCGGAAACGCTGCTGGAATCCGAGCTTTTCGGCTACCGCTCGGGTGCTTTCACCGATGCCAGAAAAGATCGCGAAGGCCGCTTTGCAGCAGCCGAGGGCGGGACACTGTTTCTCGACGAGATCGGTGATATACCCCACTCCCTCCAGGTCAAACTCCTCCGGGTATTGGAGGAACGGGTCTATGAACCGCTGGGCTCAAACGAGTCGATAAAAGTGGACGTCAGGGTCATTGCCGCAACCAACCGGGACCTGAAAAAGCTCGTCGACGACGGCCTGTTCAGGGACGATCTCTATTACCGCCTCAAGGTCGTCGATATAACCTTGCCTCCACTGCGCGACCGCAAGGAAGACATTCCATTGCTGATCGATCATTTCGTCGATAAATTCAGGGCTGAAAAACAGAAGGATATTGTCGGCGTCAGCGACGCAGTGCTGAAAAAGCTGATGCTTCATTCGTTTCCCGGCAACATCAGAGAACTTGAGAACATCATAGAATACGGATTTATTCTCTGCACTGGCGGATTCATCCAGGAGGAGCACCTCCCCGAGTCTTTCCTGCCCGATTCTCAAAAAGAACACAACAACGGTATCGATTTTGAAACAGGACGTACCCTCGAACAGATCGAACAGCAGGCGATAAGCCATTCTCTTGAACGCAATAAATGGAAAAAAATGATGACCTGCAAGGAGCTCGGCATTTCAAAGGATACCTTGCGCAGGAAGATAGAACGATACAACCTTGAAAACTCGCTCGACCCGCAATGATCTTTTAAACCGGGAAGCCTGAAGCCCGCCGGCTCCAGTATCCGTCCGCACCCCGGGGTTACTGCCTATGCAGCATTTCACAGAACAGGTAATTTCAGTTATAATGCGGATTCCCCGCGGCAGGGTAACAACCTATGGGCTCGTTGCCGCCGCAGCCGGAAATCATTGCGGTGCCCGCCAGGTCGCACGGATCCTTCACTCGAGCTCGGATAAACACAAGCTGCCCTGGCATCGGGTGGTAAATGTGAAAGGAAAAATTTCTCCAAGAAGATCAATGGGCCATATCACCCAGAGGGAGCTTCTTGAACGGGAAGCGGTGTCTCTTGAGGCCGGCAGCATCGATCTGGAGAAATTCCTGTGGATTCCCCAAGCAGACTAACCTTCTGGATCAACCCTTTTCAGATTGCGGAAGGCCAAACAGGAACAGCGCAACAAAAAGGGCTCAAGCGCAAATGATCTGCAGCATCTGCAATTGAGCCCGGATAATTACCTGTTACTGGTTCAAATCGTTCTGCTATTTCTTCTCCATATGCGGTCCGAGAATCATATCTTTGTACCCGAGACCTGCGGGAATTCGGGGATAGAGCATCTCGTCGACATCGGTGACCACCTCGAGAAATGACGGGCCATCCGCTGCAATAAACGCTTTCAGACTCGCCTCCAGGTCCTGTCTCTCTTCCACCCGCCGGGCAAATCGAAACCCCAGTTCCCCGGCAACGTTGGCGAAACTGACGGAGGTTATTTTCTTTGTACCGACATAACTCCCACCGTACGCGAGATCCTGGATGTTTCGCACCATACAGTCGCCATGATTGTTCAGCAGCAGGACTTTCACCGGAAGTTCATATTTCCCAATGGTAAACAGCTCACCCAGATTCATCAGCATACTCCCGTCACCATCAATCGAGATAATCGTTGCATCCGGGTTGGCCAACTGGGCGCCGATCGCGGTCGGCAGCGAAAAACCCATGGTTCCGTAGCCGCCTGAGGTGATAAATGATTTCGGCGTCAAGGTCAACAGGTATTGAGCGGCCAACATCTGGTGATTTCCGACCCCGGTGGTAATCTTGGTTTCCCTGGTGATGTGCCCTGACAGCAGCTCCATGACCTCAGCCTGCTGAATGTCTTTCGCCGCCCTGTCGAAATTAAGCGGGTTATCTTTTTTCAACCTGCTTGTATATTCCTGCCAATCACCGATATCGAGCCTGATATCATGCTCTTCTGCATATCTCAAGAGATCGTCCAGTGCCGTTTCTGCTTTGCCGATGAATGAAAATTTCGGATTTCGGGAGAAACGGACCTCCTGCACTTTCTCGGGATTTATATCAAAATAGGCGATATCAGCGGCCAGCCCTGACTCGCCCACCTTCTGGGAAACCCGATCGTCCCAGCGGATCCCAAAAGCCACAAACAGGTCTGTTTCCTGGATAGCCATATTGGCAGCCGGAACGCCAAACATGCCTAGCATGCCAAGAGCCCAGTCGCCTTCTTCATTCAAAATACCCTTTCCCATCAGGCTCCAGATAGATGGAACTCTGTAACGGCGGTTAAATGCACGAATCCGCTCACTGCCCGCTGTGGAGTTCAGCCCGCCGCCGATATAGAGGAGCGGGCGCTTGGCTTTCTGCAAAAGATCAAAAAACTGGCGGCACTGGTTTTCTCCCAGGTGTCGCTCTTCGTCATATTTATGGCGAAAC
The DNA here is from genome assembly GCA_965366875.1 of uncultured Desulfobulbaceae bacterium. Lineage (GTDB taxonomy): Bacteria > Desulfobacterota > Desulfobulbia > Desulfobulbales > Desulfocapsaceae > MADRE3. The sequence goes on from CBDUGK010000020.1 coordinate 40,115, forward strand.
CGTTTCGGCTCAATTCCTCTGTACTCACCTTCTGCTTTCTGGATGTCAAAGGGAAAATCAATGACAACCGGTCCGGGTTTACCTGATTTTGCCAGGAAATAGGCATCCTTGACAATCTCCTCGACATTCTGCAGTTCGGTGACCAGGATAACTTTTTTGGCAGCATCGGCAAAAATACTTGCAACATTGATCGTCTGGAACTCGTCGGTGCCCATCTTGGTCTGGGCAACCTGACCGGCAAAAACCAGCAGCGGAATCGAATCGGCATTTGCATCGGCTACCGCGGTAAGTGTATTGGTTATTGCCGGTCCGGAGGTAACTACAGCGATCCCCACGTCGTCACTCGCCCGGGAGTAGCCGCCTGCAGCAAAAGCACAGGACTGCTCATTGGCATCGACAACGATATCGATTCCGTATTCTTCAATCGCGTGAAATACCGGCAGTATTGTCGCACCGGAAAAACCAAAAACCCGCTTGACACCCAGGTCAGCGAAACTTTTTGCCAGAATCTGGGCATTGTTCATAATCCTTCTCCTTTGAATTCAGTAATGTAATAGCCTCAATAAGCAGCACAGCGTGTTGAAACCGCCAAAAGCAGCATTGTGCATGCCCGTAAAACCGTAGTACTCCTCAGCGGTTATTCAAGACTCGCAGGCTTGCGCTTCGCCACCGGTACCTCTGCTGTTCCGCAGATAATGACAAATCAGCCGAGGAAACGCTTGATTCTCTGTACCGCCTCCTCCATCCGCTCGATGCTGGTGGTATAGGCGAAACGAATGTGCTCCTCGGGCCTGTTGCAGCCAAAATCTCTGCCAGGAGTCGTTGCTACGCCTTCTGCTTCCAGCAGCTCATAGCAAAAACTGAAACTGTCATCGGTGAGTCTGGAACAATTTGCGTAGAGGTAAAATGCTCCTTCCGGACTTACCGGTATATCGAAACCAATTGATTGCAGAGCCGGCAGCAGGAAATCTCTTCTTTTTTTAAACTCATTGCGCCGCCTGGTGAAAATGTCATAACACTCAGGGCTGAATGCAGCAAGTGCCGCATACTGGGCTGGTGCCGAGCAGGACAGGAAAATATTCTGGGCCAGACAGTCGAGATGATCAATATAGGCATCCGGGGCAACAAGCCAGCCGAGCCGCCAGCCGGTCATGCCGAAATATTTCGAAAAACTGTTTACCACGAAAAGATCATCACCAAGGCCCAGGGCCGTATAGCTGTCAGCGTCATACACCAGCCCCTGGTAGATTTCATCAACGATCAGCGTCCCATTTTTCGAGCGGACAACATCATGAATCCGTGCCAGTTCCTGCCGGGGCAGCAATGTTCCGGTCGGATTCGAAGGCGTCGCCACCATCACGGCACTGCTCAACTCACCCCACTCATCGGCTATCTGCTTACCACTCAGCTGATAACCATTTTCCGGACCAACGGGAAGCGGTTTCGGCACACCTGAGAAAAATTCCACAAAATTCTTGTTGCAGGGATAGCCCGGATCGGTCATCATCACCTCCCTGCCCGGATCAAGAACCACCCCCAAAATCAGCTGAAGTGCACCTGAAGAGCCCGGGGTTACGATAATACGCCGTGGATCGATATCCATTCCGAACCAATCCAGGTAATGCCCGGCTATCGCCTCTTTCAGCTGGGGGATACCGGTGGCGGGAGTGTAACCGGTATGACCTGCATCCAGTGCGCGTTTTCCAGCGTCAACCACCGGTTCCGCCGTCGTGAAATCGGGTTCACCGACCTCCATGTGAATTACCGATCTCCCACGTGCTTCGAGGTCTTTTGCCCTTGCCAGCAGATCCATGACATAAAACGGCACAATCTTATCCATCCGGGCGGCACACTTCTTCTGATTCATAAGGACTGACATTTTGGTTATTTTACGGCGAGAACGAGGCTGCTCGATGTGTCTCGTCAAGTTCACGGTACAGAGCCAGGATACCTGATCTGGTCAGTTTTTTTATACCCAGCGGCCGGAGCAGGTTGACCATCGCGTCAATTTTATCTTCTGTTCCGGTGATCTCAATAATATAGGAATCAGCCCCGGCATTAACGATTTTGGCATTGAAGATGTCCACCAGTTGAATCAGTTCAGTTCTGTTCTGCGGGGTAACAACGACGCTGGCCAGGGCCATCTCCCGCTTCACCGCCTTGTCCTCAATGGTCATATCACGCAACTTGATTACATCGATAAGGCGGTTGAGCTGTTTCTGGATTTCTTCAAACTGGTCCGGGGTCGCCTTTGTTTTTATTGTTATCCTGGAAATTTCCGGGTCATGCGTCGGCGCACCGCAAATACTCTCCAGATTATATCCTCTTCCGGAGAAAAGACCGGTAACCCTGGAAGTTACACCCGGCTTATTTGCCACCAGCATGGTGATGACATATGATTGCTCTTCCATGAAAATCTCCTCATGAACTGGATTATGGTAATGTACAATATGTCTCCAAGCAACTCCTCAGATAGCAGTAACGAGGTACATCCGCATACAAATAGAGCCGATATATTACACTAATCTTACAGATATAATAAGAAAAGATAGATGATAAAAGCAGATTTTAGCCGGTATCAGCCAACCGGTATCGATCATTTCTGCCCTGCAAGGGGTTTTCACGCCTTACAGGCGGAACAGACAAATTTGCAGCTTCTTGCGTAAGCTTCCCTAAACGGTGCGTGGAGTCTCTATCCTTATTTTCGTTGCAGTTGTTGAAAAACATTGCTCGAAGAGCGGAAATTATTCACAATAAATTTTTATCACTGCTATAAAAAAAGGGACATTACAGGAGTTCAAGAGGTTATGGAAACAGAAATAATCGAAATACTAGCGGCCAGAGTACGTGGAAACGAGTCGACCGCACTGGTCACCGTAATAGAGGCGACCGGCTCTACACCCGCAAAATCCGGAGCAATAATGGTTGTTGCTGAAGGCGGCAGAGTAGCCGGCACGGTTGGCGGAGGCAGCCTGGAGCATCAGGTGCTTGCGGAAACAGAAAGCTGCCTGAGATCAGGAAAGAACAAAGAAATGGTTTACAATCTCACGGAAAAAAATCCAGCCGGAGCCCACTACACCACTGAAGTCAGGCTTTTTATACGGATATTTAAGCCGCACCCCTGTCTTGTTATAATCGGAGCAGGACACATCGGCACAGAACTCTATAAGCTGGGCATCCACCAGGGATACCAGGTCATCATTTTTGACAACAGGGCCGAATGCGCCGATAAAGAAAAATTTCCCGGTGCCGAAGTGATTCTGGCTGAAGACTTGCCGGCTGCTGTTAAGAACTATTCTTTCAGGAATAATTGCTTTATTGCCATTGCCACCAGCTCACACGATACTGACCGGCACATTTTGGAGGCAGTAATAACGGCAGATGTCTCATACATCGGCATGATCGGCAGCAAGAACAAGATAGCCCGTATTTTTCAGCAATTGCTCGCAAAGGGAATAAAAGAGCAGCGGCTTGCTTCAGTATATGCCCCGATGGGTCTCAATATCGCCTCAATTGAGCCAACAGAAATTGCCCTGAGCATCATGAGTGAGATTCTTCTGGTGAAAAACAACGGTTCCGGAGAACATATGAGAACCGTAAAAAAAGTGGTTACCCCGTCAGGCAAGATGGATCCGGACGGTTCTGAGAGGATGGGGTCAGCTGGATGAGGTTTTTTTATCGGATTTTTGCTGGGTGCTTTTCCGGCGCATGGCAACCTCTTTTTCTTTTGCCAGCCGCTCGGCTTCTTTATCGCCGGCAATTCTCAAGGCTTTTGGCACAGCGACGTCAATCTGGGCAGTACATGATTCACAGACATCCCGGGGACAGTCAGTTATTTCCCAGCACGGGGCATAGCGAAGCAGCTTTTTGATACCCGGTATGGAAATGCCTTCATCGTGAATCATCTTCCGGACACAGCCTATCCAGATGATATCGTTCTGAGAGAAAATACGCCTGTTTCCATTTCGGGCCGGTTTAACAAGCCCCTCATCCTCGTAAATGCGCAAGGTCCTGGGATGAACGTTCACCAGCTGCGCTGCAACACCAATCGAATACACGGGCGTCTCCGCTGTAATTGGTTGAATTTCCAATTTTTTTCTGGCCATATTTATCGCCCTTGTCTGGAATCAACCTGTTTCGTCCTCAGGTTGCCAGAGAGGTAATTTCGGCTCCGGTCCCCCCCGTTACAGGGAAGACCGGAGCCAGTTTTGGTTCTGATGAATCGCTTAGTGCTCTTCACTAAGATGGCCACGGAACAGCCTCTCACCGGCAAGAAAGAGAAAACCGCAGAAGCCGATACCGCCGAGGGTAACCATCCACTCATGGAGCGTCGGTACGTAGGTGAACAATTCAGGATAATCGACCAGCCCCATGCCATGATAATGCGGAACCAGCTGACCGATAATCACCAGGTCGTAGCGCATAAAAAAGATTCCGATCATGCCGGCCAGTGAGGCAATAAACAGAACAGGCATGTTGCGTCCCCGCACCGCAAGGATCAGCGCAAATGGAATAACCATACCAAGAGCGATTTCCCCGATCCAGAAATTCACCGAGTAGGGCCCGTTTATCAGTGCCATCATCGCGGTGTATTTGCCTGGAGGGTTGCCGGTAACGCCTGTTATCATCTTCCAGCTCGTAAAAAACAGGATGATTGCCATCATCAGGGCGCCGAGCTTGGCAACACTTTCCAGGGAATGTTTCATATCATCACTCATCTTCCAGTTGTTTGCCCGGTAGGCAAGATAGGTGAAGAAGATGATCGCCACACAGCCGGACATCGCTGCAGAGGTGATGAAATAGATAGGCATATACGGCCCATGCCAGAATTCACGGCCATTGAGCAGTCCAAATACCGCTCCGAGATTGGAGTGTGCCACGATACCGGTCAACAGGCCGGCAAGCCCGAACATTGTTGCGGATCGGTGCTGGTCCTTCTGGAGCATGACAAATTCGATCATCATGAAAAACAGGTACGCTCCATAAAGCGTACCCATCCACCAGATATTGGATGTCGGGTTTGCGCCGATAACATTACCGACCGGCATACGCCAGGAGTTTTCGATTTCAAAGGCGATGACCAGAAAACCGGCGACAATTGTCGCGATCGAAAGGAATACCGCCCGCTTGGCAATCGGATTGAAATTTTTGAAGCCGAACACATGGCCAATCGATGAGACGATGCAGAGCCCCGTGGAGGTAACAACAAAAAATACATAGCCGGCAATCAGTATTCCCCAGGGCACATCGCGGGAAACGCCAAACGTGTGTTCGTGTCCCACCACAATTGAGTGGACACCGAAAGCGACCCCTGCCAGGGTTAACAGACCGCACAGATACACTGCTGCAGAATATTTCCACGAACTTATCGAATCAAGCCCGCCCTCCTGAGGCAATACCCCTGCTAATAAATTGTTCATCTCCTTGCTCCTTTCTCTTTGTTATGGCTTCTGCGTTTTTCCAATGCCGAATGGCTAACTTGACTGTTTAACGCGTTCATCAGGTTTGAACAGATGTTTAATCTTGAGATCATAAAAAGTATGAAGCAGCGCTCCACCCAGCCAGAAACATAAAAACAATATGCCGTCCATACGCACCTCTTTGAAACAGTTTACTTGAAATAGTTATTTACGATTAAAACGAAACTGACCAGAACATATAGTTATCAACATCTATTGTCAAGTTATTTATACATTGATATCTTGATAAAAGCAGTTGAAAAAATAAAAAAAACGATATTATTGTTTAATATCAAATTGTTATAAAAAATCAGAACAGATAATGTTTGGGCAAATTTTGAGCCCTCCTCGTCGTTCTGATAATTTAGGGCGTAAATTGCGCCCTACTATAACTCAATTGAGAACTGGTCGAAAGAAAATAGTGAGGAGGGGGTAGAAAGAACTGGAAGGCTCTTCCGGTAAAGAAGGACCTGTTTGCTCTAATCATCAATGAGTTGTCCAGCAGATGCCCCTTGCTCGCTGACGCTCAGACTGCTTTGGCGCCTGATTCCGACACCAGCTCCGCTGCACGGCGGCACCAGACGGGGGGACATCCAATAGGCGCATTCCGATTTCAGGAACGCTTACCAGATTAACCAGATGGAACACGTTGAAAAGAAGTCGATAAAAAAAGCCTTTTATCGATTAGGATCGATAAAAGGCTTCAAAGAGGAGGGTACGGCCCGTTATGCGGGCAATGGGCTAAACGTTCACAACACTCTTTTTCTTTCTCGGCCGAACGGGCTTGAGCCGCACTACTTTACTGGGCACAAGGGTATTGGAGAAAAAAGCACTGCAACGCTGACGCTTCTCGAACGGACAATCAATAATGTTCCAGCATGGCGTGTAGGCTAAAAGTTTTTTGACGGCATTGATACTGATACCGTGTTCATGGATCATTTCGCGCAAACATTCAATCCACTTGATATCGCGCATTGAATAATACCGCCACTTGCCTCTTCGCGCAGGTTTTACCAGACCGCTTTCCTCGTAATTCCTGAGGGTACGCTGGTGGACCTCCAGAATTTTGGCGGCCATGCCGATGGTGAAAATTGGTTCATCCTGAGATATCATC
>CBDUGK010000021.1:0-44119 GCA_965366875.1 uncultured Desulfobulbaceae bacterium
CCTGGGCCTCAGTTCTGCGCAACGCCGCTTTCGGCCTTGAGCTGCAGGGTGTGGCTAAATCTGAGCGCCATGCGATTGCCGAAAAATATATCGATGCGGTCGGTCTCAAAGGCTATGAAAATCTCTATCCCCATGAACTTTCCGGCGGTATGCGCCAGCGCGTCGGACTGGCACGAGCCCTTGCGGTAAATGCCGAAGTTCTGCTGATGGATGAGCCTTTTTCTGCCGTCGACGAGCAGACCCGCAGGAAATTCCAGGAAGACCTGCTGCAGGTCGTGGCGGATGAGCAGAAGACCTTTATTTTCGTCACGCACTCGATTGAAGAGGCGGTTTATGTCTCCCAGAGTATTGCCCTGCTGCTGCCGCGGCCAAGCCGTGTTTCTGAAATTATCAGGCCTGATATCCGGCGCGACATCTCCCCGGATGCAATCCGGCGTGATCCGGTCTACCTCGATATTGTCGAGCGTATCTGGCAGGGTCTGCGGACCTATGTAGAATAGGGGGAGGGGAAAAATGAAGATATTTGGAATAAAAATACCGATGATGGCCTCGCTGATCCTTTGGGCGGTTGCCTGGGAAATTGTCGGCCAGCTTGAGCTTTCGATACTGTTACCGCCTTTCAGCCACATCATTATCAGGCTTTTTGAAATCGTCCCGACGGCGACCTTCTTCAATGCCTTCTGGATAACGGCAAAATGTTTTCTGATCGGCACCGGTATCGCCATAATTATCGGCATACCCGTTGGCGTGCTGATGGGACGATCGATCGTTATCGACCGCATGCTGCTTCCCTGGGTGAACATGTTTCTGAGTGCACCCCTGACAGCCCTCGTTCCGGTATTGATGACCCTGTTCGGCTTTGGTACGAAAACGATTATTCTTACCACGGTACTCTTTGCGGTATGGATTATTGTTCTCGATGCCCGGGCCGGTGTGAAAAACATCACGCCCTCGCTGGTGGAGATGACGAAATCCTTCCAGGCCAACTTCTGGCAGGCATTTACCATGGTCTATGTCTGGGCGGCGCTGCCTGAAATTCTGGCGGGTATCCGTCTTGGCTGTATCCGCTCCGTCAAGGGAGTGATCATCGGCCAGCTGCTGGTATCTGTGGTCGGTTTCGGGCGTTTGTTCGAGCTCTATTCCTCCAACTTTTTGATGGAACACATGTGGGCTCTATTGTTTGTCCTTTTCTTCTTTGCTTTTCTTATTGCAGAAGGGCTCGGAATACTCGAGAGAAGATTCGAGTACTATGCCGCTTCTCGATGATGATCAGCGATAAAAAGACAGGAGATTGGTTTTATGGAAAACAGATATTTTCGGGAAGATCAATGGTGGGTCAGCCCCTATAACTTTATCGATGAGGTAACCCGCGAGTTTGATCTGCCCGAGAAGGTTGAGATACACGATGCCACTTTGCGGGATGGGGAGCAGACTCCTGGTGTTGTTTTAAGAAAAGACGATAAAGTCCGGATCGCCCAGAAACTCGACGAAGTTGGCATCGAGCGGATTGAGGCGGGAATGCCGGCTGTCTCTCAGGAAGATTTCGATGCAATTAAGGCCATCAGCAAGCTTGGCTTGAAGGCAAAAATCTTTACCTTTGCACGGGCGCTTCCCGTCGATATTGACAAGGCGATAGACTGCGGGGCTGATGGCGTGATCATTGAAATCCCCATCGGCTATCCCAAGCTGAAATATCAGTTTGGCTGGACCTGGGAAGATGTCTTTCGCAAGAGTATCGACTGCATCAATTATGCGCGCGAAAAAGGCCTTTACGCTGTCTATTTCCCCTATGACACAACCCGTGCCAGAGACGAAGACCTGACCAATCTGCTCACCGGCATCATGAAGGAATCACCGCCCGATTCCATCGGTGTTGTGGACACCATGGGCTGTGCGCTGCCCGAGGCGATCAAATACATGGTTCGCAAGGTGAAAGCACTTACCGGGCTGCCGGTGGAGATCCACACCCATAACGATTTCGGCATGGGGGTGGCGACGGAACTTGCCGCAGTCACGGCAGGCGCAAGCGTCGTTCATTCATGCATTAACGGGCTTGGTGAAAGGACGGGGAATGCCGCTCTTGAAGAACTGATGGTCGGCCTCCATGTTCTGCTCGGCTACGAGACAAACTATAAGTTTGACCAACTCCTGCCGCTCTGCAAACTGGCGGAAGAGCTCTCCGGCGTCAGACCGGCGACTAACAAACCCATTATCGGTACGGGCAATTATACAAGGGAATCCGGTATCGGCGTAGATATGGTGATGAAAAAGCCGTTATCGATGTTTGCGACCGCACCGCAGTTTTTCGGACGTGAAGGCGAGGTTGTGCTGGGCAAGAAAAGTGGAAAAGCTTCCATCACCTGGGCACTGGAAAAACTTGGAATTGAAAACGTCGGCGATGATACGGTTGCCGCGATTCTTGCCGAAGTGAAAAATAAAGGCACAGAGAAACGGGCATTGCTGACGCCTGAAGAATTCAGGGCGATCGTTGACCAGAAGGTAACTTGAAAAATCTTCTGTGACAGGACGGGGAGAGGCTCCAAGCAAAGGCGCATACCAGCACGATTCTGCTGGAATGCGCCTTTTTTCGCGTATGCCCCTGACTATTGACCCCAGGGCTTAATCGCCTCTTTCAAAGCCTTGTACCCCTCCATAAAACCGGGGCGCTTGTCGCTGTAGATGCGGTCAAAGGTGGCGAGTGTTTCGTCCAGCCAGGTGCGCAGTTTGTCGTTGCCGGGATTGGCATCAAGGTAGGCGGTGCGGATCAGCACGAAATGGATGCGTGGATCGTATGGCTGTTTGGTGCCCCCCATGGACTCGTCACCGTCCAGCAGACGCAGCAGCATCGCGTCGGCCGAGCCGAGGGTCTGCTCGTGGATCGGGGGCCCTGACATCCGGTGCATGACGGAGGTCATGTCGCGGCCATTACCGGTGGTATAGCCCATATCGCTCCAGAGTTTCGCGGTATCGATTTCCTGTCCCAGCTTTCTGGCGACAAGAGAACTGAAGGCGCGCAGTGGATCGGAAACATCGGCAAGCAGGTCGGTGAGGCGATCACCGTCGAGGTCGGTGGCCAGGATGATGCAATCACGTTTTTCAATCAGGTCCCAGAGCAGCAGGCCGTAATTGGTATCGGCGATGTGCTGTTCTATCCGGCCGCCCCAGTTCTCCATGCCGGCTTTGAAATCTTTGGGCAGCAGGGCGATGATCCTGTCAACAGCTTCCTTTTGTTCGACATAGCCGTCAACCGCATATCTACGGCCGACTTCAAACTTTGTGCCCTTGAGCAGCCATGAGTGCAGTCCGGCATTGATGCCGTCCTCCATGGCCTGGGTCGGTTTCATCGATACGCGACCGATTTTCCCGGTCTCGTGGACCATTTTGAGAAACAGCCGGTTGGCATAAGCCATTTGAATTCCCGGAGTGTTCATTTCTGAGTGGATGATGCCTGTTTTTTCGCTGACGTTGAACACTGCCCGGTCCTGCGAGTAGGGCAGGCAGGGCATGCAGCGGACAACGGTGATCGGCCCGTATGGGCGGACGTTGCAGAACACGCCTGCCTGGGTCCGCAACGGTGCGTTTGCGGATTTTCCCATGACGACTACCTTGCCGCCTTTGCCGTCATTGACATAGGCATCGCCGGCAGTAGACCACTTGATCGAAGTGCAGTCCATGTTGCCGAACCAGGCGAGCGAAGCAAGCTTCGTGTCATGCCTGTACTGCGACCACATCGGCACCGCATAGAACGGCAGTCCGAGAACGTCGATTGCTGCCAGTGTGCCGATGAGTGCGAACGCATCGGTCAAGGAATGGGCGATCGGATTGACGCTGCCGTCATGGCTGCCACCTTTCCAGATAACCGCATCCGGATAACCTTCCGGTTTGACGTCGGCCGGCTCGAAAAGTTTGGACAGCTGACCGAACAGGTCTCCACCGTCATGTTCGGTCCGGGCGATGGACATAAGATCTATCATGGTAACCTCTTGTGATTTTTTTGATGTGAGAATAGCTGGGGAATTCCGAATGTGCTGTCGCGGTTTCGCAAAACCTGTTTGCCGATAATAGTATCAGGCCCGGCGAAGAGCGCGTTGTCGGTATCGATTAAAATTTCATGGAAAGGTGAGCGAGAAAAACAGAGCTTTCCACATTCAGGGCAGAATCTATCATTTTTATGCTGTCGAAGCAACAGGGATGTTTGCCTTTCGCTTCTCTCGGACCTGGAGCAGGCACTGTTTTAAATCGTCGCCAGTGCTGTCCGATAATGGATAATTTTGCCATTCGAAATGGTTTGGCCCGTGAGGCCGGATAGGGTTGCCTGGCAGATTCATGGCGCAGAGATTTTTTCCTTGACAAGCACCAAGGCAAAAGCCTACATTGCACGGAAGTGATAGCGCTGTCATATATTTATCTCATCAATATATGGGAGAAGATTTATCATTGATTGATGAATTCAGAACCGTGATCCTACCCTTTCACTGCAGTCTAGACAATCAGGAGGAGAAACCATGAAAAGATTTGTTGCTTCGTTTGTAACCACAATCGCTTTAGTGGGCCTTGCAATATCCGCATCAGCCGGCGATTACCCGGAAAAACCAATTACCTTTATTGTTCCCTATTCTGCCGGTGGCAGTTCCGACACCCTTGTTCGCGGCATGCAGCCTTTCCTTGAGAAAGCTCTGGGCGCGACGATTGTCCCGAAGAACGTAACCGGCGGCGGCGGTGCGGTTGGCATGTCGCAGGCGCTCTTTTCTTCCAAAGCTGACGGTTATACCGTCACCCTGCCCAGCAACGCAGTTTTTGGCCTTGAAGGACTTGGGAATGTACCCTGGAAGCATGAGGATTTCGACACGATAGCACGCATTATCACCGAGGACTATTCAATCACCGTCCGTGCCGATTCGGAATGGAAGACGCTGGATGAGTTCATCGCGTACGCAAAAGCAAACCCTGGAACGATCAAGATGGGTTTTTCAGGTTTCGGTTCATCGACTCACATTGTTGCTGCGGCATTTGCGGAAAGATTCGGTTTGGAGTTCTCTTTCGTGCCCTATCAGGGTGGTTCCAAAACAGTTGCTGCAACGATGGGCGGTCATATCGATGCCAACACCCATCACCCGGCTGAAACCAAGGCGGGTGTCGATGCTGGTAAACTGCGAGTCCTGGCGACCATGGGGCCTGAGCGTTCCAGTCTGTTCCCGGACGTGCCGACCATGAAAGAACTCGGGCATGACTGGGTTGTCTCTCAATGGCGCGGCATATCCATGCCGAAGGATGTTCCTGCGGATGTGGTAACGAAGTGGGAAGATGCTCTTGCCATGGTTGCTGCCGATCCCGAATTTAAAAAATTTATCGTCGAGAGAATGGGCGGCACGGTTTCTCCTGCTTTTGGGGCAGAACTTGATGCCTTTATCAAGGAAATGGCTGATCTGTTCATTACCACCGCGCAACGCCTGAAGGCGAACCAATAAAATAATCATGTTCAAAGATGCCTTCCGGGTTTAGTGAATCTGGAAGGCATCTATTCAAGGGGAGGCAGGTGATGCGTTTAAAAGGCGATTCCCTGTTTGCTTTGGCACTGTTTGCGATTTTTTCATTTGGTACCTACCAGAGCACGGTCATGAAAAATCCAAGCGGAGGTCCTTCAGATGTCGGGGCCGCATTCTTTCCGTTCTGGGTTTGCGTGTTCATCCAGATATTGACTGTCTTTATTTTTTTTCAATCCATGACAGGCAAGGAGAGTAAGAGCGCTGACGGTATCAGTCTGAAAAAACGGTTTACCCTGTTTGCCGGCATCCTCATGCTGTTATTCCTCTATATTTTCATCATGGACGCTGCCGGTTTTATCGCTTCCAGTATCCTGTTTTTAGTACTGGTACATCAACTCCTCGTGTATTTCGAGACCGGCCGACCCTCGACAATGAAAGGAATAGCAGTTTCCGCACTCTTCTTCTCAATCGCCGCTACTGCCTTGTACTTCATGTTCAATACAGTCTTCAGGTTGGCTCTTCCTTAATTTCTATCGCCGAGGCCCTCTTCATGATTGATTTTAGTAATTATGCCGATGCGCTCGGTTTAGTCTTTCAATTCAAGGTGATCGGCGCAATTGCCGCCGGAACCATTCTGGGTATTATCTTTGGAGCACTTCCAGGGTTAACCGCAGCAATGGGAATTGCCGTGCTTCTGCCGCTCACCTATGACATGCCGCCAGTGATGGGGTTTGGCATGCTTCTCGGTACTTATTGCGGGGCCGTGTCCGGCGGTTCTATCTCGGCGACACTGCTGAATATTCCGGGAACACCGTCATCCGTTGCAACCACACTGGATGCCTATCCCATGGCCATGAAAGGTGAGGCCGGCAGGGCACTTGGCATCGCCATTGTCGCCTCATTTATCGGGGGTATTTTCAGCTCTGTCGTGCTCAGCCTTGCAGCGCCTCCTATTGCCGAGTTTGCACTTAATTTTGGTGCGGCCGAATATTTTTCACTGGCCGTTTTCGGTCTGACCATTATCGCCTCGGTTTCAGGCAAATCAATGGCCAAGGGCTGTGTCGCCGGGCTCATCGGTATTTTCGTGTCGCTTGTCGGCCTTGACCCGACCACCGGATCGGCTCGGTTTACCTTTGGTGAAATGTCGCTTCTCTCAGGTGTTGCTTTTCTCCCGGCCCTGATCGGCCTGTTTGCCGTCGGGCAGGCTTTGACGGATGCTGAGGAAACACTGAAAACCAAATCTGCGGAAATTCAGAAACAGTTCAGCAGTGTCCATCTGCGTTTTTCTACGGTTCTCAAGCGCTGGAAAACTGTGCTCCTGAGCTGCCTGATTGGAACGACAGTCGGTGCAATACCTGGAGCGGGAGGCAGCGTTGCTTCCTTTGTCGCCTATGACCAGGCCCGGCGGATTTCAAAAACACCGGAAAAATTCGGTACCGGCCATGATGAGGGCATTATAGCCTCGGAAACGTCCAATAACGCCATGACCGGCGGGGCGATTATTCCGATGATCACCCTCGGTGTGCCGGGCGAGGCCGCCGCCGCCGTGCTCATGGGAGGATTAATGATTCAGGGGCTGCGTCCGGGTCCGATGTTGTTTACCGACCAGGCCGATATCGTCTACGGCATATTTATCGCCTTGTTCATTGCCAATATTTTCATGATGCTCTTTCAGTTTTTTGGCATCCGGATTTTTGTAAAAGTTCTTTCGATTCCCCGAAGTTATCTGATCCCAATTATCCTGCTGTTTTGTGTCATCGGATCGTTCGGCGTGTCGGGCAATCTTTTCGATGTTTACCTGCTGCTGATTTTCGGCGTGCTTGGCTATTTCCTCAACCGTTTCGGCTATGGCACGGCTCCGGTGGTTCTGGGGATGATTCTCGGCAATGTTGCTGAGTCCGAATTTCGTAAGGGGATGATCATGTTCCAAGGTGACTGGACGATTTTCTTTACTCGGCCGATCAGCCTGGCCTTCCTCGCCTGTGCCTTGATCTTTACCATACTGCCGCTGTATCAGACGTGGCATGAGGAACGCAAACAAAGAGCGGAGGGGTAATGTCCATCTCTTTTTCATCAGTAAAACCTACACTGGACAGTGACCTGGCCATCACCTTTCCGGCCATGGTTCCGGTCAGGCAGCGTTTTATCGCCGATGTGGTTCCTGACCCGACAAGAGCAGTCGCCGGCGGGATGGCAGCGCTTGGTACCTCTTCCCTGAAGGGGAAAAAGATTGCACTGACCGCCGGCAGTCGCGGGATCACCGGAATGGTGGAAGTTCTTCGCACCGCTGTCGGGTTCCTTGTATCTTCCGGTGCCGAACCTTTTATTGTGCCGGCAATGGGCAGTCATGGCGGTGCGACGGCAGCGGGGCAGGTATCCGTTCTTGAAAACCTGGGTATAACCAGGGAATCGGTTGGTGCTCCGGTAAAATCATCCATGGACGTGGTCCCTCTGGGAACGACCGAGCACGGACTTGATGTCTTCTGTGACAGGCATGCCTATGAAGCCGACGGTATCGTTGTCTGCAACCGGATAAAAGTCCATAACGCATTCAAGGCAACCTATGAGAGCGGGCTTGCGAAAATGATGGTGATCGGCCTCGGCAAGCACAAAGGGGCTGTGGCAGCCCACCATCACGGTTTTGACCGTTTCGGTGAAATCATCCCAAGAGCGGCAGCGTTGATGATGGGGCGTGCTCCCATATTGTGCGGTATAGGAATTGTTGAAAACGGCTACGGAAAGATTGGTGCAATCGAGGTCCTGCCGCCGGAGGCAATACTGGCAAGGGAGCCGGAACTGCTTCTTGAGGCAAAGCGCATGATGGGACGGTTGCTGATGTCTGAAATTGATGTCCTGATTATTGATGAAATAGGCAAGGATATCAGCGGAGGCGGCATGGATGCCAATGTGACCGGGCGCTCTCCGCTGGGACTGCCCGGTTTTGTCGCCCCGCCGATTCAGCGGATTATCGTGAGGGGATTATCAGAGGTAACTCATGGCAATGCTATCGGTATCGGACTGGCTGATCTGACCACGCGTGCTTGTGCGGAACAGATCGATCTGGCGGTTACCTATACAAATGCACTGACCGCCCATTCCCTGTTGTCTCCAAAGATCCCGGTGGTTTGTGAAAACGACCGGGAGGCGTTATCCACGGCGTTACGCATCGTGCGCGGAGGTGTACCCAAATCTCCCAAAATTGTGCGTATCGTCAACACCAAACACCTTGAAAACATCTGGATGTCTGAGGCTTATCAGGAAACCTTTGAACAGAACCCCGATCTTCAAGTAACCGGGACACCGCAACCAATCCGGTTTAACCCTGATGGTTCGCTGATCATCTAACAGGAAAGGAAGAGAAAAATGACCCGTAAACGCCCCGAAGAGCTGCGCAGTCATCGCTGGTTTGGAGTCTCTGATCTGAGATCGTTTGGTCATCGTTCCCGCATGCTGCAAATGGGCTATGCCCGTGAGGAGTTTGTGGGCAAGCCGATGATTGCGATAATCAACACCTGGAGCGGCATCAACTGCTGCCACACCCATTTCAAAGAGCGGGCGGAAGAAATAAAACGGGGTGTCTGGCAGGCGGGAGGCATTCCGATTGAAATGCCGGCAATGACCCTTGCGGAAGCCTTCGAGCGGCCGACCCCCATGCTGCATCGCAACCTCCTGTCCATGGAAGTGGAACAGATTCTGCGCCATCATCCCTTTGACGGTGCCGTGATCATGGGCGGCTGCGATAAAACGACCCCGGCCCTGGTCATGGGGGCTGCGAGCATGAATATTCCCACGATCTTTGTTCCCGCCGGTCCCATGCTTAATGGCAACTGGCGTGGAGAAACGCTGGGCAGCGGGTCCGACGCCTGGAAGTACTGGTCGGAACTAAGAGCCGGCACAATCACCGAGTGCCAGTGGCGGGAGATTGAAGAAGGTATCGCCCGCTCTCCCGGCCTGTGCATGACAATGGGCACCGGTATGACCATGACCTCGCTGACCGAAGCCCTGGGACTGACACTTCCCGGGGCGTCGACGATTCCCGCCGTCGATTCAAATCACAACCGTATGGCCAGTGCTTCCGGACGCCGTATTGTCGACATGGTCTGGGAGGATCTCAAGCTCAATGACATCTGCACTGAACAAGCCTATAAAAATGCCTGCACGGCCCTGATGGCCTTCGGCGGCTCGACAAATGCCTTTGTCCACCTGATCGCCATGGCGAGGCGATCGGGCATCCCGCTGAAACAGGATATCTACGATAGTGTTGCACAGAACGTTCCGGTTATCCTCAATCTCCGTCCCTCGGGCACGTACCTGGCCGAGGACTGGTACTATGCCGGCGGCTGCCGCGCCGCTCTTAAGGTTATCAGCGACAGTCTTCACCTGGACTGCATTACCGTTAATGGCAGGACGCTCGGAGAAAACATCAGGGATGCCGTCATTGTCAATGATGATGTCATCCGTACCCTCGACAATCCGATATATCCGGAAGGAGGAACCGCGGTACTCTATGGAAACCTGGCACCCGATGGTGCGGTTATGAAGGTGGCCGCCTGTGATCCGAGGTTTCTCAAGCATCAGGGACCGGCCCTGGTTTTTGACAGCTACGATGCAATGACAGCGGAGATCGACCGAGACGATCTTGACGTAACCCCCGATCATGTACTCGTTCTCCGAAATGCCGGCCCCAAGGGTGGTCCGGGCATGCCTGAGTGGGGCATGCTGCCGATCCCCCAGAAGCTTCTGAAAGATGGGGTGCGCGACATGCTCCGGGTAACGGATGCACGCATGAGCGGCACCAGCTATGGCGCCTGCGTCCTCCATATTTCTCCGGAGAGCTACATTGGCGGCCCGCTTGCCCTCGTGCGCAGCGGTGACATTATTTCAGTTGATGTGGCGGCACGAACCATTGAACTTAAAATTTCAGAGGATGAAATGGTATCGCGCCGGAAACAATGGAAACCGCCGGTCGATAAGTATCCGCGCAGCTACACCAGGCTCTATATGGATCATGTCACCCAGGCTAATGACGGCTGTGATTTTGATTTTCTGGAATACACTGATGATGAGGTTCCGGAACCGGAGATTCATTAAGTCTTTGAGCCGGCCTGTTACTGCTGGTTCTGTGGCCAGTGACCTTGCCGTTTTCAATCCCGCCACGGTGAGCCTACATGGTCTGCCGGCTGATGATTTTAAAGCCGACGTCGATGATGTTGTTGTTTATCGGCTGACCAGTTATTCGGGCGAGCAGGGCATCCACAGCCTCCTGTCCGATACGTTTTCTGTCTATTCTGACGGTCGTGAGCGGAGGATGGGTAAACGCGGCAAAAACTTGATCACCAAAGCCGATAATGCCAACTTTTTCCGGCACTCCAATGTTTCTTGACTGAAGTTCAGCGAGCACGCCCTGGGCAAGCGTGTCGGAACTGCAGAATATCGCGCCGCCGGTGAACCCTTTGTCAAGGAGCTGCCGGGTGCCAAGCCTGCCGAGTTCCATGCTCGAGGGTACCGGTACGGAGGCCGTTACGATATTTGTGACGCCATGTTTGATCAGGGTCTCCTGGGTGGACCGCTGCCTGGTCAGCGCCCGTGCGTCGTCAGCGCAGACGAAGCCAGCTTTTCTGTAACCTTTTTCTATTATGAATTCGGCCACTTCCTGGCCAATCTTGATATGATTGAAACCGACAACAATGTCAAGAGGGGACGGTGTCAGATCCCAGGTCTCAATGACAGGAATGCGGGCAGAGAGCAGCAGGTTCCTGCAGACAGGAGAATGGTCTACCCCGGTAAGCAGTATGCCGTCCGGCCTCCGTGTCAGGATGGCCCGGACAAGTTCTTCTTCAAGAACCTCGGGATACCCTGAGTCTCCGAGTATTACCTGATAGCCGGCCTCTCGGAAACGATTGCTGAAAAGGCTTATGGTTTCGGCATAGACAAGATTTGCAATGGAGGGAATGATGGCGGCAATCAGTTTACTGCTCCTTGAAGCAAGCCCGCCGGCGAGCAGATTGGGGACATAGCCGGTTTTGGCAATGGCCTGCTCGACCCTCTCGCGAGTCTTTGGCGCAACCTTCTCCGGTTTGTTGATAGCCCGTGAGACGGTAATGGCAGATACCCCGGCGATTTCAGCGACAATGTCAAGGGTGACATCACCTTTCACCCGGCTTGGGCGAGTGCAGGGAATCGCTTTATTTTCTTTGCCGGAGGAAGACATTGCTAATATCCGAATATTGTAAACTTTTCAGATTGATAGTTCATCGCCAACATTGGGCCGGTTTTTCGCTATCGGAATTCTCGTGTACGCTCAAATATACTACAAAAATATCCAATTACCTAATAATTAAGCATAAATGTGGGCCGCAAGTGAATGTGCTCCCCGGCGATATAAATTATTGACAACCCCTTATGACAGCGCTAACATATTTGGATTATATGACAATTTGAAGATCTACCCCTGGAGGAAAGTATAATGAAACCGATGCAGAATGGCTGTTCCGACTCTCCTGTTATTACCGGGATGCAGGTAATACCTGTTGCCGGACATGACAGCATGCTCCTCAACCTGAGCGGAGCCCATTCACCCTTTTTTACAAGAAATGTTGTCATCCTGACGGATAGTTCCGGAAATGCTGGTGTCGGGGAAGTCCCGGGAGGAGAGAGAATCAGGCAGATACTCGATCTCAGCTCATCTCTTGTTGTCGGGCAGCAGATCGGCCGCTATAATAATGTTCTCAACAGAGTAAGAGAAAGCTTTGGCGAAGAAGACAGAGGAGGGCGCGGACTTCAGACATTCGACCAGCGGGTGATGATCCACGTGGTCACCGCGCTCGAGGCCGCATGCCTTGATCTGGTCGGGAAATTTCTCCATGTTCCGGTTGCCGAGCTGCTGGGAGAAGGTCAGCAGCGGCTTGAGGTAGAGGTGCTTGGGTATCTTTTTTATGTTGCAGACCGGAAGAAGACAGACCTGCCGTATCTTTCAGGCCGGCAGGGTGAAAGCGACTGGTTCAGGCTGCGGCATGAGGAGGCCATGAGTGCTGAGGCCATTGTGCGACAGGCCGAGGCGTCCTTCGAGCACTATGGTTTCAATGACTTTAAATTAAAAGGCGGCGTCTTTTCGGGTGAAGAGGAAATGGTGGCGGTGACCGCCCTTGCCGCCCGTTTTCCAGATGCACGGATAACGCTTGACCCCAACGGTGCCTGGTCGCTTGATGAGGCGATAAAGCTCTGCAAGGGGCAGAACCATGTGCTTGCCTACGCAGAGGATCCATGCGGAGCGGAAAACGGTTATTCCAGCAGGGAAATTATGGCTGAGTTCAGAAGAGCGACTGGGCTGCCGACGGCAACCAACATGATTGCAACCGACTGGCGGCAGCTTGGCCATGCCGTTCAGCTCCAGGCGGTTGACATACCGCTCGCCGACCCGCATTTCTGGACCATGCAGGGTTCAGTCAGGGTTGCAATGCTTTGCAGGGAGTGGGGCTTGACCTGGGGCTCTCATTCCAATAATCATTTCGACATTTCACTTGCCATGTATACCCAGGTTGCCGCTGCTGCCCCCGGAGCTATCACTGCTATCGATACGCACTGGATATGGCAGGACGGGCAGTTTCTTACCCGGGATCCATATACAATAAAAAATGGAAAGCTCACGGTACCGGACCGGCCGGGACTTGGAATCGAGTTAGACCTGGAACGTGTAAATGAAGCTAATAAACTTTATAACTCAGTGGGGCTGGGGGCGCGGGACGATTCGCTGGCGATGAACTACCTCATCCCCAGGTGGAAGTTTGACAACAAGCGGCCCTGCATGGTTCGCTGAGCCGAGGGAGTACCCCATCATGATGAATACCGAAGAAGTTTTCAATAACAGAATCAAGGTGTGATTGAAGGCAAAAGAGCTGCGGGCTGGTCTGTGGAGCAGTCTCGCCGACGGCAACCTTATCAGCTATCCTGAAAACCGCGTAAGCGGCGAAGAGGTAACTCGACTGATTTTGTTTTATTGTTTCGGGGCAACACATTAAAAAGGGCTGAGAAGACATTGTCTTTCAGGCCCGGCAACAGCGGAGGAGAACATATGCATCGAGTCATGATTCATCCGGCATCCTATGACAATTGCCGGGATGCGGTCAACAGGGCCTTTGAATTCTTTCCAATGGAGATAACCGGCAAAAAAGTTTTGATCAAACCCAATGTGCTGCGGGCCTCCCTGGCGGACGAGCATATTGTAACGCATCCTGCTCTGCTGCGTGCCGTTGTCGAAAAGGTTGAGGAACTCTCTCCGTCCAGCATTGTGGTTGGCGACAACCCCGGCATCTTCAGCTATGGCGATAATGAGAAGAGCTTTGAGAAATCGGGCCTGATGGCTGCGGCAAAAGGGTATTACCAAAACCTCGGGAATGCGACCAGAAAGACTGCCTTTAATCCTGAGTACCTGGAAACGGTCGGGGTTTCCGAAGAAATCATGGCTGCAGATATTGTTATCAGCCTTCCCAAGTTTAAAACCCATGGACTCACTGTCATGACCGGGGCCATCAAGAACAGCTACGGTATTCTGCCGGGTGCTCAGAAGGCGCGGCTGCATCAGCTTGCCGGTTCTCCGCAGCGTTTTCATGATGTCGTCGTTGAGGTTTTCCGCCTGCGGGTTCCCGACCTGTTCATCATGGATGGTGTGGTTGGCATGGAAGGAAATGGCCCGGCTTCACCGGAACTCAGGGAAATCGGGCTCGTTCTTGCTGCCGATAATGGTGTGGCAATGGACAGCGTTGTTGCCCGGATGATGGGGGCAGACCCCGCCGAGCTTGGTTTCCTGCAAAAGGCACGTGCCCTGGGACTTGGAGACTTTGATTCCCGGGCCATTGCAATTGAAGGAGAACTGAAAATAGTGCCGGATTTTAAACTTCCGCCGCCCCTGGCCGGCAACTCGATTTCCGGTAACCCGGCAAACCAGGAATTCCTGACATCACGGACCCTGCTCAGACCTCAGGCCGACCCGGAACTGTGCACAGCATGCGAAGCCTGTATCGATCACTGCCCAGTCTCGGCTCTTAGTATGGACGAGGCTGTTCCCCAGGTTGACGCGGAACTCTGTATTACCTGTTTTTGCTGCCAGGAAATATGCCCTGAAAAGGCGATGACACTGAAATGAAACGGGAGTGTCGGTATGGCTCGCCAGCTGGAGCCAGACCAGAAAACCAACAATTATTTCAAAGGTATATTATCTTACCAGCGCAGCAGTCAGTTCGCTGAGGTGTTCAAGCGATTCGAGTCGGTCCACGAGAGCGATGATCTTTTCTGTCCTGCCTTTCGGCCACCCTGCGAACTCAGCGCACCTCCTGAATTTTTCGGCGACCTCGTCATAGGAAAAGGGATTTTCCGGAGATCCTTTGCCGAAGTCGGCCCTGCCTGAGATTTTCCGGCCGTCACGGAGATGGATGTCGATAATGGTCGTCATCTTTGCATAACCGGCAGCCTCCGCCTCGGGGTGAACATTGAAATGGATCCGTTTGATCATTTCCTGGATGTCGTCCCGCAACACGGTCGCATCGGTGAATTCCGCGAGATGGGCCTTTCCTTCCAGCAACAGGACAGCCATGCAGAATTCCATGGAAAACTTGGCCTGGAGTTCATCTTTCGGTCTGTGGTGAATCAGGGCATTGAGCATGTTGTGGTTTGTTCCAATATCAACCGCTGAAACATCATCTGCTTTGATGTCATGGGCGCCAATCAGCTCGAGCATTTTGGTCATGCCCGGATGGGTGAGTGAGCCGGAAGGGTGCGGCTTGATGGAAATACCAGGTTCAGCAAAGGTCCAGGGCTGGCCGAGCCTGCCCCGAATTGCCTCAAGATCGTAGCCGCCGCCATGGGCCTGAAAAAAGCCGCGCGGCGCCTCAAGAATCTTCCCGGCTGCCGTCCAGCCCATTTCCGCAAAATCGCAGGCGATGATTCCCGCCTCGGCTGCCCGGCCTGCATGAAACGGTTTGGTCATGGTGCCAAAGTTTTCGCGAAGACCGCCGCTCTGGCTGCCGGCAATGCCGAGCGCTCGAATCATGGTGTTCTCATCGAAGGCACGAAGCCGGCCGACAGCGCTGGCGGAGGCAAAAGGGCCGCAGGTAGCCGTTGCGTGAAAACCATGCTGATAGTGGCGCGGAGAGATCGCTTCGGCAATCTTGCACTCGACCTCAACACCAATGAGATAGGCTGTCAAAAAATCCAGCCCCCCCATTTTGCGGGCCTCCGCTTCACTCAACGCTGCCGGCAGGCAGGGAGCGGTTGGATGGGTGAGCAGGCCGTAAACACGATCCTCGGCAACGGCAAGCTGCGTGTCATCAAAGTCGTCAGCGTGTATACCGATGCCATTGGCGAAAGCGGCGAATCGCCCGGATGTTTTTATAGCTGTCCCGATGACACTGGCCGCACCTTTTCCACCGGCTTTCTCCAGGTACCTCTGGACAATTTTTCCCGATGCAGCGACCGAGCCGGACAAAGCAAGTCCAAACCCGTCCAGGATTGATTTTTTCCCAAGGTTGAAAACTTCCTGGGGGATTTTGTCGGCAGCGGTGGCGAGAACAAATGTTGCTACTTCATGCGTCAGGCCGTCGCCATAGCCATCTTCAATGGCGGGCGTAAAGTGTTTTGGTGAAGAATGGGTCATGACTGTTCCTCTCTCAGTTGCGGTCCTCAGCTGTTCACGAGCCGCTCAATTGTGCCTGAGAACCGGAAATGGTCGATTATAGTGTAAAAGGATTAATCAGCAATCCGCACCTGTCAATGGTGCCGGGGAGGCGATGCTTTGGAGATCCAGAACCCTGATCAATAAAATGAGCCTGATACGCCCTTTTTTATTGACAGGACATCCTGGTCGGAATAAATAAGGACAGACAGGTCAAACTGGTCTTACCAATTTTTATCATCTTAATGGAGGGTACCATGAAACTTTGCTTTAACGCCGGCCCGGAACCGATGGAGGAATATTTCGCCTTCGCCCACGAGAACGGATTTCCGTGGATGGAGTTGAGTTGCAATAATCCCAACAATTTTTTAAATACCTGGAATCCCGGGCGAATTGACAATATCAAACGGCTCAGGGACAAGTACGGTTTACGCTATGGCCTTCATTCCGCGTCCTTTGTCAATGCCGCGGAGATCGAACCGACCGTAAAAGTAGCGGCGCAGCAGCATCTGCTCGAATATGTGAAGCTGGCACATGCACTTGGTGCTGAATATGTCGTCCTTCACTTCGGCTATCATTTCAGCCTCTTCATGGATGAGGTTTTCCGCTGCCTGATTGACACCTACAAACCGGTGGTTGAGCTGGCTGAAAAATATCAGCTGCCGATCGGTATAGAAAACATGAACAAGATGCACGAGGACTGTGAGGTTGCCTACCTGGGCGTAACGCCTGATGAGCTGTCCCGGGTCCTGGATGCCATCCCCTCGAACTATTTCGGCGTAACGCTGGACATCGCCCATGCCAGTCTGCTTCCGGGCGGAGTAGATCCGTTTATAGAAAGATTTCCCGATAGAATCGTCAGTACGCACGTCAGCGATAACGATTTGATACTTGACCACCATTTGCCGGTAGGAGAAGGAAAAATTGATTTCAAGTCGGCTTTCAAGAAACTCATTGATATCGACTTTACTGGAACGCTCAATATTGAACTGCCGCGCAGCAATGACGATCGGTTGCTGAGTAAAAAACGATTGGAACCGATCCTTGCTGAGCTGGGAGTTCTGGAAAACGCGTTGAAGCCATAATGGCAGTTTCGGGGAATACTACCCGAGGGGGCGTGGCTGGAAACAGATGATGTCTTCATTTGAAAAAATGCACCAGGTGAAGTTCAAGAGCAAGGGGGCAATTATTGCCGAGCAGATATTGCAGAAAATCAAGTCCGGTGAATACCCGTCCGGGAGCAAGCTGCCTGCCGAACGCCTCATTGCCGAGCAGATCGGCGTCAGTCGTCCATCGGTCAGAGAGGCGATCAGTGCTCTTCATATTGTCGGAATCATTGAGCGGCATCCGGGTGATGGAAGCTATGTCGCGGACGATCTGGCCGTTGATGCTCTGTCCTTCAAGGCGACTAACATCCTTGAGGAGAGTGACAGCCCCTATGAGATCCTGCAGGCCCGCAAAGTTGTGGAAATCGGCAGTATCCGGCTGGCTATAAAAGAGGCAACGGACCAGGACATCGGCATCATCAAGACGGTCTGGGAAGAAAAATACAAGATCGGCAAAGCGGGGGATTACCGAGCCTATACTCAACTGGGCAAAAAGCTGCACCTCGCCATTGCCCAGGCTACCCAGAACCGCATTATCATCTCCATCGTGGACAGGCTGCTCAATATTACCGGCCAGCCGCTCTGGCAGAGCATGCGGAGATTATATTACGAAAAAGACCCGGCCCGGATCGACCAGATGCTTGATATACATGACAGAATTGTGAATGCAGTCCAGAAACGCAATTTACGCGAAGCGATCCTCGCTCTCGATGAGGATTTTGATGCCGTAATCGAGCAGCTCTACAATATGAGCAGCATTGATGAATAAGAAGCAGCAGGAGGAAGATGTCAAAAGCGTTCTGTTCAGCATTTCGCTTTAACCCGGCAGTGGCAGCCTTGTCACCGTGAGATCAGTATTTTAAACCACAGGAGGAGGAACGTATGAAAAAGTTAATGTTCAGTATGTCAGTGGTAGCTTTGTCAATGTTTTTTGTCTGGCAGTCGGCAACAGATGTTGCTGCCGAGGACAAGTATCCAAGTAAACAGATCAACTGGTATATCCATTCATCGGCAGGGGGAGGAACCGATATCTTCTCCCGCACGGCAGCCCTGCGGCTTCGCCGGGAATTGAAAGTCCCCATTGTCATCAGCACCATGAGCGGCGGTTCCGGTGCCAGGATGCTCAATCACCTGATGGAGCAGCCTGCAGACGGTTACACTATCGTGAGCCTGACGAATTCAAATCTTGCCACCATGGCCAGAGAGATGACCACGGCGACGAGGGAAGATTTGGTCGGTATTGCCAGGGGATGCTACGATCCCCAGGCCCTGGTTATTTCAACAAAAGATGGCGGCGTCTATACAGGTATCGAGGAAGTACTTGCCAAGGCCAAGGAAAATCCGGGAAAAATCAAGGTTGGGGTTGCCCATATGGCGAGCATCGATCATGTCGCTGCCCATGAACTGGGCAAGGCTGCCGGAGTGAAATTTGAATTTGTACCCTTTGACGGCGGCGGGGAAATAATCGTTGCGCTGCTGGGCAATGTCGTCGATATGGGTGTCCTGAATCCCAGCGAATTCATTGGCCAGTATGAGGCCGGAAACCTGAAACCCGCCGTATTCCTGGTGCAGGAGCGTTTAAAAGATTTTCCTGACACCCCGACGGCAAAAGAGCTCGGTTATGACGTCGAGGCGGCAACCTGGCGCGGCGTAGCGGCCAAAAAAGGAACTCCTGACGAGATCGTTCAAACTCTGCGCGATGCTTTTGCCAAGAGCATGGAGCACAAGATCTACCAGAGTTATCTTGCAGACAATTCCATGGGACCGGAAAGTGTGCTGATCGGTGCGGATTGGGATGCGTTTCTTGATCAAAAATGGCCGATTTGGCAAGCGGCAATGAAAGAGCTTGGCTATGCCAAATAAGCAGTAAAAAATCAATGCCAGGGCCGGCCTGCTGTCGGTTCCTGGCATGATGTTATCATCCAGATCTTTAATTGTCTGCGGCCACTTCGGCTGGTCGACGCAGAAAGAGGATACGTTTTGAATAACAAAGATTTGCGTATGGCCATCGTGATGATGGTAATTTTCATTGTACTCTTCGGGATAAGTTTCAGTTTCCAGAGTTCAGGTGTCATGCTCACCCACACCACTGCGGCATTTTTCCCGCGCGTGGTGCTGGTCGTTGCCATGTTCCTTACCATGATCATGATTATTCAGAGCATCCGCAAGGGACCTGACAAGGCTGTTGAGAAAATGGAACGGGCGGCATTTCTCAGGGTCGGGTTGTCGATGGTGTGTGCAATAGGGTTCGGTATCGGTACCGCATATCTTGGCACGCTTGTGTCTATTGCCCTGTTTATCGTTGCTATCATGCTGTCCTGGGGTGTCAAAAGCAAACGGGCCATTTTTTTTACCGCACTGCTGACCCCGGTCCTGGTTTATCTCATATTCAACAGAATACTCCTGGTGCAACTGCCATCCGGGATTTTGCTATAAAGGAGCAGCACGATGGACCAACTTTTAATTGGATTCATGACCATCATGGAACCCATGAATTTCATGGCTGTCTTTGTTGGTGTTCTGGGCGGTATGATCATCGGGGCTATGCCCGGTCTGACCGCGCCGATGGGAGTAGCGCTTCTGATTCCCTTTACCTACAGCATGCAGCCGGTTCCTGCCATTACCATGCTGGTCAGTCTTTACTGCGGGGCGACCTTTGGCGGCTCGATTGCCGCCATCCTTGTTCATGCACCGGGAACACCGGCGGCGGCGGCCACGACCTTCGACGGTTACCCTCTGGCCCAGAAAGGTCAGGCAGGAAAGGCTCTTGGTATGGCCTGCATCAGTTCATCCATCGGTGGCCTGTTCAGCGTTTTCGTGCTGATCCTGCTCGCCCCCGTGCTGGCTGAAATTGCCATCAAGTTCGGGCCGCCAGAGTATTTTGCGCTGGCAGTTTTCGGTCTGAGCATGATCAGCAGCCTCGGCTCCAAATCGGTTGTCAAAAATCTGTTGGGCGGCACCATCGGCGTGTTTATTTCCTGCGTCGGCATGGATGCGATATCCGGGTTCAGCCGCTATGATTTCGGCTCCACCCACCTGATGGACGGCATCAGTTTTATTCCGGTGATGATCGGGCTTTTTGCCGCGACGGAAATATTCCGCCAGGCGGAGGGCGGAATTCGCAAAGTCGTAATCGACCGCAAGATCTCCGGACTGCTGCCGACCTGGAAAGAGATCAAGTCAGTCAAGACCTCCTTGATTCGTTCATCGCTGATCGGCACCTTTATCGGGATACTCCCGGCAGAGGGCGGCACTGTGGCTTCTTTCATTGGTTACAACGAGGCAAAACGGTTTTCCAAGACTCCTGAAAAATTCGGCACCGGATGCCTTGAAGGCGTAGCGGCGCCGGAATGCGCCAACAATGCCGCGACCGGTGGCGCGATGATCCCGACCATGGCCCTGGGAATTCCCGGCAGCGGGACAACAGCTGTTATCCTCGGCGCTCTGCTGATCCATGGAATGCGCCCTGGCCCGCTGCTTTTTATCCAGCATGTTGATGTGGTCTATGCCGTTTTTATCGGCATGTTCCTTGCCAACCTGATGTTTCTGGGACTCGGTCTTGGCGGCGCCAAGATATTTTCACAAATTCTTCGTGTACCCAATTATATACTCAGCCCGATCATACTCGTGCTTTGCGTGGTCGGTACGTATGCCCTGCACAATAATATGGCCGATGTCTGGATCATGCTTCTCTGCGGCCTCATCGGTTATAAAATGAAATCGTACGGTTTCGCGGCAGCTCCGATCGTACTCGGACTGGTTCTTGGTGAGCTGATCGAAATATCATTGCGACGCTCTCTGATCGTTTTTGAGAATAACCCATTTATCTTTTTTACCCGACCGTGGTCGCTAGCCTTTATCGTTTTAACAGTTCTTGGTCTCTGCTCGCCGGCTATCAGGTCCTGGTTTGAAAATCGCGGGGCTAAAAAAAGAAGGGATGACAAAATCTGTGATGACAGCGGTGCTACCTGCGAGGACGGCCTGGACTAGTTATTTCTGTAAACGCACAATTTTATTATTTTCCACAATCTTCAGCAAAGGAGTCGTTTGTGAACGTCATCGCAGTTCATCTTGATCGCTGTACCGGTTGCAAAACCTGTGAATTGTATTGCGCAACGGAACGGGGGAGCAACTCGAAAACACTGCTCCAGGCGGTCCAGGAAAATCCGCTCCCCCAGGCAAGGGTCCGGGTTGAAGGAAGCAATGAAGTACCCATCGCCCTGCAGTGCCGTCACTGTCTCCAGGCTCCCTGTATTGACTCCTGCCTGACCGGTGCGCTGGGGCGTGATGCCGAATCCGGTATGGTTATTATCCAGGAAAACAAGTGCATCGGTTGCTGGACATGCACCCTGTTCTGTCCCTATGGCGTCATCTATCCCTGGCCGGAGCGCAAAATTGCCTTGAAGTGTGACCGCTGCCTCTATATGGAAGTTCCCGTCTGCATCGATGTTTGTCCGACTAAGGCGCTGGAACTCATCGATATTGACAACTATGAGGAAGTATTGCGGAAGAAAAGGGCTGAAACCGCGGACGCCCTGCCCATTGAAAACCGGCGTGGCAGTACCTTGCTGCTTGACCTGGTGTAATCCCTGACTTTTTGATGCAGTATAAAGGAGCTCTATAATCATGCAAACTATTCACCTGAAAACGGTTGATCCTCTCAGCCAGGAACTGCTTCGTTCCGCCTCACAGCAAGGGATTGAACTGTCCTGGGATCGTTTTGAGAAACTCCAGCCCCAGGATGGCTTTCTGCGCTTAGGACTGAGTTGTCCTTTTGGGTGTATGCAGGGTCCCTGCCGTATTGATCCGCTTGGCCGGGGTCCCGGAAAAGGTGTCTGCGGCCTCGGAAAAGATGAAATGGCAGCGGCTCTGCTGCTCCGGCTCTGTCTGCAGGGAACGATGGAAGCCCTGGCCGGCGTGCCGCCAGGGAATGACTTTGCTGAGCTGCGGTTGTCTTCAACCCTTGCTAAAATGATAAAGCAGGCCCTGTCGAAAAATGATCGGGGCGCGCTGTCGGTTCATGAAATTGTAACCAGCAGTAACCTGCTGCACCGCCCGTCTTCCTCCTGCGGAACACTCCTGTCCCAGGCGCTTCGCCTCTGTCTTCTCACCCTGGGTTTGCAGGAGCAGGGCGGCAGGGTGGCGGCGGAATCAGTTCCCTGCACCGTCGGTTATGGCACGGTTTCAGGCGCGTCCGTCCTTATCGGCCTCTGCGGCCGGCCGGCTTCCTCGCTCCTTGAAGGACTTGAAAAAGCCCGGAATCAAGACGCCTCGACGCCGGAACGTCTTGTCTCACTTGGCGACTGGATTTTATCTGGAGACAGGTTCTTGCCCATTGGCTGCAGTTCAGGCGAAGCAGAACTGCTGCTCAGCAGTGGTGCGATTCACCTGCTGGTCGCCGGTCCAGGCACCGACCCCGGTTTGCTGGAGCTTTGTGGAAGCATGAACATACCGGTTGTCAGAGAGGACAGCAGGGGTGATGCCGGAGATATCTGGGAGCGTGCCCGCAGATCGTGTAATTCCCGGTCTCAGGTCGATCTGTTTTCTGCCGTCCCCGGTGCCCAGGATGGCCGTGTTTTGATGTCCGAGGAAGATTTCAGACAGCGCGACGGCCTGAAAAAGGATGCGGACATTGCCATTATCGGCGGCTCTGATAATCCCCAGGTGACGCTTGGCAGTCTCCCTGTAGAACTGGCTGCAGGACTTCAGAATAGTGGGTTTCAGATTGCCGGTTGGGGAGATGCTGCCCTGTGGCTGCTGAAGGCAGGATCCGACCTGCAGGGACAGTCCAATTCCTTTATGACCCTTGAAAATCGTCAGGGCCCGTTGCATGCAGTCAAAGGATTAGCGTCTGAGGGGCGATTGGACCGTCTCCGGGGGATCTGTTTCACCGGTATGAACAGCTGCCAGGAACTTGCAGCAGCTCTCGGACTGGCGTACCTGGGATGCCGAGTCAGCCTGGCGACACCAATTCCTATCCAGGGGAGCCGGACAGCAATGGCAACACTGGCGGAAATGCTGGGAGAAAATGGTGGCCAGTTGCTCCATTTCGATCACCCGGCACAACCCGGAGAACTGTTAGAATGGTTTACAGCCGCTTAGTGGTGATATACATGACTGCCATTGACGGGGGTAGGGCGTGGACTGCGTAATTATTGGCGGCGGAGCAGCCGGAATGCAGGCTGCCATGACGCTTCGCCTGCAGTGGCCGGATAAAACCATTACCCTT
This sequence comes from uncultured Desulfobulbaceae bacterium, assembly GCA_965366875.1. GTDB lineage: Bacteria > Desulfobacterota > Desulfobulbia > Desulfobulbales > Desulfocapsaceae > MADRE3. The sequence continues at coordinate 23,488 of CBDUGK010000021.1, forward strand.
GTCGACACTGAAAAGGAGATTGGCTACTACCGTACACTGTTGCCCCAGTTCATGAATAGATCCATGCCGGAGAACAAGCTGTTTTTCTGGCGGCGGGAAGATGATCCGCAACTGCAGATCCGTTCAGGATTAGCGGTGGAAGCAATTGATCGGGACAATAGAATACTTTTACTGAGCAATAAGGAGAATGTCCACTACCAGAAATTGCTGATAGCCTCAGGCGGACGTCCGATTGTTCCGGGTATCTGCCTTACAGGCAACGGCAACGGTATATTTCCGGTCCGAAGCCTGGCTGTGGCAAGAAGGACCCGGGACTGGCTAACCGACCACCCCCGGGTTGTGATCGTCGGCGGCGGACTGGTTGGTGTCAAGACGGCAGCCCATCTCGCTGGTTTTGACTTCTCCGTAACGCTGATTGAAAAGGAGAACCGGCTTCTTCCCCAGGCGCTGACTCAGGAAGCATCACGGTTTGTAGAAAATCATTTGCGGGCAAAAAAGGTTGAGCTGCTGCTGGGCAGCACGGTTGAAGACATTTCCTCTGACCGGGGCGCAATCAGAGCGGTCCGGGCAAACGGCACATGGCTATCCTGCCAGACAATGCTTATTGCCGCCGGTTCGGTTCCCGAGGTCGAATATCTGCAGGATTCAGGTCTGCTTCAGGACGGTCGACTCGAAGTGACGACGTCCCTGCAGACCGCGGACAAAAACATCTTTGCAGCAGGTGATGCGGTGACCATTGCCAATAACGGTTTATTTACCCCATGGACATGGCCCCAGGCGGTTGTTCAGGGCAAAATCGCGGCGGCCAACCTCTATGCGCCTGACAGTTCTGCCCTGAAGTGCCTGTCGCGCGTCAACTGCATGAACCTCAATGGACTCTCTCTGTCGGTTATCGGCATACCGGTGGAAGGGGCGCAACGGGTAGTCTATTCAAGGCCTGAAAAAAGCGTCTACCGGGAACTTTTCCTGGTAGATGGCACAATTGTTGGCGGAGCGTTGATCGGTGATATCTCAAATGCAGGAAAGCTGCACACGATGATGAACATTGGTAAAAGCGTTGAAACTGGATTCGACGAGTTGCTTAAACCCCAACTGGAGACGTTTTCCAAAACATCTCCAAGTTGTGTCAAATATAGCCGGCGGGCGGCTATTTTGTCGCCTCAGGGAGTATAACAGATGATTGTTTTCAAAGAGGCCTGTGTCGGTTGTGGGCGCTGTCAGCCCTATTGTCCTGCGGGGGCCATTTTTTACGAGGATTGTAAAAGTATCGTCGACCAGGATGTCTGCTATGAATGCGGAACCTGTCTGCGCAGTGAAATCTGCCCGGTGGATGCGATCCGCGAACCTCCTCACGTCTATGAATATCCCCGGGCGCTTCGCAAGTATTTCAGCGACCCGACCTCGACCCACGCGGTAACAGGTATCCAGGGTCGAGGTACCGAAGAATCCAAAACCAACGATGTGACCATGCGCAGCGGTCCCGGAGAAGTCGGCGTTGCCATTGAAATAGGTCGGCCAACCCTCGGCATGGGACTGCGGGACATCCAGAAAATTACCCGCGCACTGGCCCGTAATGGAGTGAATGAGATCGAGCCCAACAACCCCATCAACTCCATGATCCTGGACCCCCAAACGGGTGATCTGAAACCGGAGCTGCTTGATGAGCGGGTTCTCAGTGCCATCATTGAAATGAAGGTCAAGACAGAACGGCTGCCGGAAATATTACGCGTGATCAAAGGGGTAATTCCAGAACTGGACTCTGTTTTTACGCTGGATGTAGCAACCCTGCTTGAGCCGGGTTTGAAAATCCCACATGGCATACTGGCAGCCATCGAAGCAGAAGGCTTTGGCTGGCGGCCAAATGCAAAAATCAACATGGGCCTCGGCAGAATTACTGAGTAGAGGAAGACTATGACACACAGTTTACATAGGGAAGGAGCGGTTGAATCGCTGGAAAAGGATTACGCCGTCTTTATCTATCCGGCGCGGGGGTACAATTATAAAGGGAGCGCACCGAAGGTTCGCCGCCTTGTCGAGATTGTCTATCAGGTTGGACCCGCCAACATGATTGCCACCACGCTGAGGAAAAATATGTACAGCGGTGTTACGCCCGAAGAGGTTCTGGACAGTATCCAGGAAGGATGCCGGGTATTTACCGTTTTTAACAGCCGTGAAAAGATAAAAGCATTGCTGACGAAGTTCAAGGAGGCAGACGAAGGAATCTCCATTGTGGTAAGCGGGTTGATTGACCGGGTACGGGAAATTGCCGCCGAGGTTGGCTTGAATCCCCATACCATCAATCTGTCACTTGGGATTCATGGGGCAACAGCGCTCCTGCCGCCGCCGGAGATACGGGAGTTTACGACCATGTGCGGTCATGCCATGGTCTCTCCAAAACTGGTCGAGGATGTTGTCCGCAAGGTCAAGACCGGAAAGATCGATACCTGGGAAGGCAGCTGGGTTCTTGCCAAACCATGTGCCTGCGGGATTTATAACCCTCATCGCTCCCAGGAGCTGCTCAGAAAACTGTCACCCCTTTACACGGTCACGCGCTGGTAACAGGGGTGGATGGAGGAATATGGCTGAGCACAATCCTGTTCAGCTCACACTTGATAATCAACAAACGAAGGTAAAAAGATGCCAGCTATTGACAAGGAAATATGTACCGGCTGCAGGACCTGCCAGACGTATTGCACGGTAGATGCAATTTTCTTTGAGAACAAGAAATGTACTATCGTTCCGGAACTGTGCACTGAATGCTATGTCTGCCTGCGGATGAAAGTCTGCCCCGAAGATGCTATTTACGCCGAGGATCTGGTTGGTTTTTACAAGCAGTTCCAGCATGTCATCAGTGACCCGGTGGAAAATCACGGAGTAACCGGAGTAACCGGCAGAGGAACCGAAGAAGTGAAGACTAACGATGTCTCGGGCCGGGTAAAAAAAGGGTTTGTCGGATTTTCCATCGACATGGGGCGTCCCGGTATGGGCGTTTACCTGCGGGATGCTGAAAAAGTAGCCATGGCCTGCGCCTCTGCCGGCTTTAAACTGGCACCCCAGGAAGAATCTCCGCTGGCTGCATTGATGCCTGATATCGGAACGGGAAAACTGGTGGACGAGTGTCTTGATTATCGACTGCTCTCCGTTATTATCGAGGGCCGTTGTGAACTCGCCAAAGCCAAGGATGTCTTAAAGGCGCTCATGAAAGTGGAGAACGAGATTGATACCGTGTTCTCTGTTGGCTTAATCAGCCGGGTAGACGAGAACGGGCAGTGCGAGGCTCTCGAATATTTGGATGAACTTGGGATTCCCCGCCCCCACCGTGGCAAAGTCAATCCGGGCCTGGGGAAACCTTTATCAACAGATTAATTTCAGGAGATACAGAATGACGCATTCACTACATCGTTCGGGTGATATAGAATCCCAGAAGACAGATTATGTCTGGTTCATGTATCAGACAAAAGGTATCAATGATGTCGATATAAAACCAAAGGCACTTGAATTTATAGCCGTTGCTGAAGCTGTAGGTTCGGAAAACTGGGGGGATGTGAAAACCGGTCCGAAGCTCAGATACCCGATTGAAGAGATCAAAGATAACATCTCCGATAAATCCCGCATTCGCGGGATCTTCACAAAGAAGGAACAGGTTGTCCAGTTTTTGAAACAGATCAAGGAAAAAGATCTGGGCATGTCTGTAATCATTACCGGCGTTTTGTCCGAAGTAATACCGGCCTGCAAAGAGGCCGGCGTCACGCCGCACTCGATCAACTATTCTCTTGGAGTATGGGGCAAAAAGGACAATCTTCCGGGTGAAACGACCCTGTCAATTACGACGATGTGCGGCCATCACATGATTCCTCCAAAATTTGTCGATCATGTAATGAAGCAGGTGAAAAAAGAAAAACTGACACCCGAAGAAGGAGCGAAAAAGCTGGCCGAGTTTTGTTATTGCGGTATCTTCAATCATGTCAGGTGCGCAAATATCATCAAGGACCAGACAGCCCGGTCAAAAGAAAAAGATGCATAGGCGCGAGAGGATGTCACCCGTCGTTTTAAAAAGGAATTGTCTATGAAAGTCGGATTCATCGGCTTCGGCGGTGCGGCTTATGGCCTGACGAAAGGGCTGAAAGAGGCGGGCCTGCAGAAGGTTTGTTTTTTTGATGCACTCTGTGAAATACCGTCAAAGAGCAGTGTGATTTTTGAACATGCTGCCGAAAGCGGCGCAGTTTTCATGGAACGTGTGGAAAAACTGGTCAGGGATTCGGAAATCATCATCTCCTGCGTTACCGGCTCAGTTGCCCTGCCGGCTGCCGAGCAGGCGGCGCTTTACCTGGAGCCGCACCACCTGTATGTGGATGTCAATACCGCCTCTCCAAAAACCATGGAAGCGGTTGGCGATGTTATCGGCAAAAGCGGCGCCCTTTTTGCCGATGTGGCCATGCTCGGCGCGATTCCGGCATTTCTTCATCGTGTACCCTGTCTGGCCTCGGGAAATGGCGCTGAGCGGTTTAAAAGCGCAATGCAGCCATACGGTATGGATATTACCTGTGTCGGTGATATCCCGGGGCAGGCATCGGCTATCAAGATGTTTCGCTCTGTTTTCATGAAAGGGTTTCTTGCCTTGCTGCTCGAAATGCTGAGCGGCACGCATCGATACGGGGTGGACTCGCTTGTCCTGGATTCAATTGCCAAGACAATGGAAAAAAATTCATTTCTCGAGACAGTACGCCTGCAGGTGGCCAAAGGGGTCAATAATGCAGAGAGGATGTCTCATGAAATGGAAGCCGTTGTCGAGACCTATGCGGAAATGGAACTGCCATCGGACATGTCTTCAGCTGCCTGCGAAAAATTGAGGTGGTGCAGTGCTCTGAAATTAAAGGAATATTTTTCCGGATCCATGTCAATGTCTCTGAATGAAATACTTGATGTCATGGATGAAAAAATCAGTGCCTGAATTGTCATGACCTGCAGCGTGTTATCAGGGTTTCCGCGATCTATTCGAATTAAAAACCTTCTGCAGTGACGTATTGTTGATTTTGCTTTCTAATCTCCTGAATTTTTACTACATAACACGCTGAGTTATCGTTATCAGTAAAAACCCCAAACAAGGATAAGAACACCATGGATACCAATAAGATGACGGGCGTGATGACGCCGATACTGACACCTTTTAATGATGATCTGAGTTTCGCTCCCGACCTGTATGTCAGTCATGCAAAATGGCTGCTGGAGAATGGAATTCATTATATTTCACCGTTTGGCACAACAGGAGAAGCACTCAGTATGACCGTCGATGAGCGGATTGAGGCTGTTGATCTGCTTGCCGAAAACGGGATCGACCCGGCCGTCATGATGCCTGGTACCGGACTCTGCAATCTCCCAGATACGGTAACGCTCTGCCGCCACGCCATAAAACTCGGCTGCAGCGCTGTCATGACGCTGCCGCCGTTTTTCTATAAAAATGCCAGCGATGACGGACTGTATGGTTATTTCGCCAGGCTGATAGAGACGGTTAACCTTCCTGGATTCAAAATCTGCATGTATCATATTCCACCGATGGCAGGTATCGGCTTTACGCCGTCACTTGCCGGGCGTCTGGCCAGAGATTTCCCTGATGTTTTTGTCGCCTACAAGGACAGTTCCGGGGATTTTGCAAATACCAAAGCGGTCATCGAGGCGGCACCGGATATTGCCGTTTTTCCAGGTTCGGAGCATTTCCTCAAGGCAGGTCTGGAGTGCGGTGGAATGGGCTGTATCTCTGCGACCTGCAATGTCAATCCTGCTGCTATCAGGCAGGTCTATGATGTGGGTGTCGGGGCGAAAGAGGGCGATCTTGAAAAGCTCAACAGTGAGATGGTAACATTTCGAAAAACAGTAGAACCCTACGGACCCATCCCTGCGATGAAAGGGATGCTCGCTGAAACGAGAAAAGAACCGCGCTGGCGGAATGTGCGGCAGCCTATTTTGCCTGCCAGCCAGGCGAGTACAAAGGAGCTGTTGGAAAAGCTTGGTGATACCCTGCAGGACATGTCCTGAGCTGGAAGGCCAGGCGTCTCCTGAATAAACCAGACGACGTCTGTTCCGGATAGTATGACACCGGAACAGACGTTTTTTTTCGTCTAAGCAATCAGGTTAAGGGCAGATCCTGCCTTGAACCACTCCACCTGGGCCGCATTATAGGTGTGATTGAGCACCAGCGTATCCTTGCTGCCGTCAGCATGGGAAACGATACAGCTCATCGGTTTGCCGGGAGCCAGTCCGGCAAGATTGGGAATGTCGATCCGATCATCCTCTCGAATCAAATCGTAATCATCGGGGTTGTCGAACGTGAAGGCAAGCAATCCCTGCTTCTTCAGGTTTGATTCATGAATCCTGGCAAAACTGCGTACAATCACAGCAGCTGCCCCGAGGAGCCGCGGGGAAAGGGCGGCGTGTTCACGGCTGCTGCCTTCGCCGTAGTTGGAGTCTCCGACAACGACCCATTTAACCCCTTTGGCTTTATAGTCACGGGCAATATCTGAAAATCCGATATCTTTTTCGTTCGTGAGTACATTTAAACCCCTGCCGGCTTCGCCGGTATAGGCGTTGATTGCACCCATGAACATGTTGTCGCTGAATTTGTCCAGGTGGCCTCTGAGCCTGAGCCATGGTCCTGCCGGAGAAATGGCGTCGGTGGTGCATTTCCCCTGGGCTTTCAGCAGGACAGGGGCATTGACGATATCCTCGCCGTCCCATTTTGGCCACGGTTTCAGGAGCTGAAGCCGCTGGCTGTCCGGGGCGACTTTGAGTTCAATATCGCTTCCGTCTTCGGGTGGTTCAAAGAAATGGGAATCCCCCTTGTCAAACCCTTTTTCCGGGAAGGCGGGTGCCGTTTTCGGTGGTTCCAGTGTGAAATCGTTGCCGGACGAATCTTTCAGGCTGTCGGTGAGCGGATTAAAGGACAACCGTCCTCCAAGTGACAGGGCAACGGTAATTTCAGGACTTGTAATGAAGTTCATCGTTGTCGGCTGGCCGTCGTTGCGACGCGGGAAGTTACGATTATATGAGGTGACAATGGTATTTGGCTTTCCGGAAACGGCAGTATCTCTTTTCCACTGTCCGATGCAGGGGCCGCAGGCATTGGCAAGCACGGTTCCGCCGATGTCTTTCAGTGATGCCATCTGCCCATCCCGCTCGATGGTTGCACGAATCTGCTCCGAGCCCGGGGTTACCAGCAGAGGAACAGCGCAGGTAATGCCATGGGCCTTTGCCTGTTCGGCGACGTCTGCCGCCCTGCTCATATCTTCGTAGGAGGAATTTGTGCAGCTGCCGATGAGACAGGTCGAGATATCATCAGGGAATTCCTTCCCGTCACGAACCTCCTGGGCAAGCTTTGAAAGCGGACGGGCCCGGTCCGGTGAGTGCGGTCCAACGACATACGGTTCCAGGTTCGAGAGGTCTATCTCGACGACACGGTCATAGTATTTTTCAGGATTTTTTCTAACCGCTTCATCGAGGCAGAGCAGCTCAACATTCTGCCTTGCCAGATTGGCCAGTTCACCTCGTCCGGTTGCTTTCAGGTAGCTGGCTATATTTTCATCAAATTCGAACATGGAGGTGGTGGCGCCCAGCTCAGCTCCCATATTGGTGATGGTTGCCTTGCCGGTGCAGCTGATGGTTGCAGCGCCGGGTCCAAAGTATTCGACGATTGAATTGGTACCCCCGGAGACGGTCAGCTCTCCGGCGAGGTAAAGGACGATATCCTTGGGAGCGCTCCAGCCGCTCAGTTTGCCGGTCAGTACGACACCAATGTGCTTCGGGTAAAGAACCTCCCAGGGCAAACCGGCCATCGCATCGATGGCGTCTGCGCCGCCGACGCCGCAGGCACAGGCGCCGATTCCCCCGGCATTTGGGGTGTGAGAGTCGGTGCCCAGTATTACCGCCCCCGGGAATGCATAATTCTCAAGGTTTACCTGGTGAATGATTCCGGCCCCCGGCGCCCAGAAACCTGCCCCGTATTTAGCAGCGGCACTTTTCAGGAAATCATACACTTCATTATTTTCTGCAAGCGAAGCCGGCAGGTCAAGATTTCCTGCGACGCGAGCCTCGATCAGGTGATCGCAGTGGATGGTTGTCGGAACGGCAACCTTTTTGCGGCCGGTCTGCATGAACTGGAGCATTGCAGACTGCCCGAGCACATCCTGGAGAACAACCCGATCCGGCCGCACATTGAGGTAACTCTTGCCTGCGATCATTTCCTGTTCTTCAGGATTATCCAGATGGGAAAGGAGTACTTTGTCAGCAAGCGTCAGTGGACGGCCAAGCCGCCTGCGCACGACCTGCAGGTTCCTGTTCATGGTTTTGTATACATTCGAGACAAATTCGGGGGTGGAATCAAGACCTGTCATTATTGCGTCCTCCTGTCAGGGGATGGATTTTGGTAGCGTTCCGTTATTAATTATCAATAAAGATCGTGGAATAACCAGATGATGGTGATTTCACACTAGTAATAATTTTTCCTGATTGTGCCACTATATTGTGGAAATGATCGCTGAAAAATTAAGGTGTCTTGATTCTCTGTCCACCGTCGCCAGGAAGGAGGCGGGGTCTGATCAGTCTGCGATGACCAGCCGCGCCACATTTGTAGAGCAGGTGCGACCGGTCACCGTCAAAAGGGCGGGTGAGGAGTAGATGTTTACGTGCGGGTTAGAAACCGAGTTTGAAAACTTCGTATTCGGTGACCCCATCCATTATTTTTGCGTATTTTCTTTCGTTTTCCTTGCGGGCAGCACTCTTTTTATAGGTATTCCAGTCTCCTTTTTTCTGCCACATGGACACTACCACGATGGTATTGGGGTTGTCGACCGCGACCAGTGTTTCAGAGGCGATATACCCCTGCTGCGTAATGGCATTGGCACGGGACTTGATCAGCATTTTTTGTGCATCTTTCACGGTGCCTTTTTTGAACGTCCTTCTAATCAGTACTTTGATAGCCATAACTCCCTCCTTTTCTGGATTTTTAAGTGTTCCAGTCCATCCGGCATATGCAAGAACTTCTCATTCGAAACGTTGCAACCGGCGGTCTGGTGATTACTGTGGTGATGGTATTGGGAGAAGCCCGATGGGCGAATTATGGTACCTCCTCCTTTTTGTTTTAAATGCTTGTGCTCTTTTTAAAACGAGTCCAGACATCACACACTGAAAAACAGGCACGATGTCCTTCGTCGTTTTAAGAATCCGCATCAATAAAATAAGCATGAAACCTAACAATGGAAGCGGGTCTTTAGCCGGTGTGCTGTTCTCATCACCTCAAGGAAGAATTATCTTTCATCGGAAACCATTATTGGTATATATGAATGCTGATTAATGTTCTGGAAAAAAGCAGTCTTGAATGAGTAAAGGATGATCGGAAAACCGGGTCGCAAGAGAAAAAAGGTCTTTGTGTGGTGTGTTGCCGGGATTCTGATTCTTGCAGGCATCGCCAGTCTGTCGAGTTTTTATCTTCTGAAGCGCGGTATTGGTGTTGAACGACTGAACATTGGTCCGGTAACGGTATCAGACAGCCTTCTCGTCTGGAATGACAGGCTCGAGCTTCAGGTGGGTGCGCTCTTTTTTAAAGAGGATAAAGACGGATCAACGCTACTCTTTTCGCAAGATCGCGTCGCCGGAATCGTCAGGACCGCTGATTTTTTTTCCAGGCTGGTCTCAAGAATCACGATCCAGTCAATAAGGATCGGTGACCAGCAGCTCAGTCTTGACCTGTTTCAGCAGCAGGAAGGGTCGTTTCGGTTGAATCTCGCTACTGATACGACAAAATGTGCTGCCATCATCGAAATGGATCCCCGAGAGGTGAGGGTCACTATCGAATCTGTCAGTGATGCCCGAATCGATCTCGATCTGTCTGGCAGGCTGCGACTTGACTCATCGGATGCGACTCTCTCGGGTGCGATAGTTGCCGATATTGAAAAGAGCTTTCCCGTCCGGCTGAGCTTCTTGTCAGATGGACGCAGTGCTTCGTTCAGCGGGGCGGAAGCGGGAATAATCACCGATATAAAGCCATTTGTAGATCTCTTCGGCCTGGAAGATACTATTCAGAAATGGATCACTGATTATCTGTCAGCCAGCCGTTATCACCTGCTGTCATTCAAGGGAAACTATGTTTTTGGAGAGCCGATAAGCCTTTTCCAGAGCCTTGAGGCAGAAATCATGGTTGATGATGCCTCCTATATTTTCGAGCCGGATCTTGAACCCGTATATGATGATCATCCGAGAGCCTCCTTTAAAAATGGCGTGCTTGATATCAGGCCCCGCAATCCCGTATTCTATGGGCATGACGCCGGTGCCAGCCGGCTGGATATCAATTTCAATGACGCCGACAATCCTCTGCTGAGCATTTATATTGACGCTGAAACAGCAGCTGACAGTAAAATTATCGATCTCCTTCGTTATTACGAAATTGACCTGCCGTTTCTACAGGTCAAAGGTGATACCAGAGCCGATTTACGTCTGACCATAAATCTTGCAACTGAAGAAATCAGCGGGGAAGGCTCTTTTTATCTGGACGACGCGGTTATTGCCTATGAAGGTGCTGAGTTTGATGTCAGAAATAGCCGTTTCTCCCTGAAAGATTCAGAGGTGACACTCGAGCATATCGAGGTCAGCCGTGAGGGGTTGTTTGCAGCCAGTGTCAGCGGTCAGGTACTCGCCGACAGGGACATCTGGGACCTTGAAATAGCGCTTGATCAGTTGAGCTTTAGCCTCGGAGAGTCAACGGTCACCCTGGACAGTTCAGTCCTGAGACCAAGGCTTGGCTATCATGTTTCACCTGAAGGGCATTTTCTTGAAGCGGGAGAATCTGCCTGGAAGCTTGACTCGACAGCTGTCAGGCTCGGCCCATTCAGGGCTTTGGTTAATCTTGACGACCTTTCTGCACGGATCCCTGCTGTTTCACTGGCAATGCTGCCGGATATTTTTGCAGAGGTTTCCGGATCTTTCTCGATTAAAAATGAAACAGCGGATTTTAACTGCGATCTGCTCAACTATCACGTCAAAGACCTGAAACTTGAACAGCCCAGGATACCGTTCCGTCTCCGCTATCTTGATGGATTGATAATTACGACGAAAGAAACGGCGCAATGGAGCCTTGGCAATGTACCGGTAACGTTTTACCCCTCAGAAATCATCTATGCCGACAACCTGCTGACCTTTGTCTCCGGCAGCTTCAGTTACGGGAATTTCTTCAAAAGCCGCTTTACCGGAGATTTCAATACGCTGACCCGGGAGGGTTCTCTCTATCTGTCCAAAATAGATATCACCCACGAAAGGCTTGATACAGAGATCGATGTCGGAGACCGCACGCTTGTTGAGGTTGGTGAGAAAGAGGGGACCTTTGTCATCGATTTCAAAGAGTTCGATATGAAAATCACCAGTGATGCCGATCGCAACTGGTGGGCCGAATTCGGTGATCTGTCGAAGATCTACCACCGTTCAGAATTGCTGAGAAGGTTAAACATCAGTTCCGGCACTGTTTCCATATCATCAGTCAACGGCAATATGCCCTATGAATTTACCGCTGATATTGTTGCTCCGTACGCCCTTCTCATTGATGACGAAACGATCAGTGAACGTCTGGTCATCAGAGGAAAACTGAGCGGCAGCGGTTTGTCGGCGACGGTCAACGAAAAGGTACAGGTACATTACTTCGAAGATAATCTGGATATAAGATCCAAAGACGTTGGTTACACTATCGATGGTGTCAGAGAACTCATGGCAGACCTCTCTGATGCCAGTGAAGACGAAGAAGATGAATCAGAGCCCCGTTTCAAACTGAATCTTTATTCGGAAAACAGCTATCTCTACCTGAACCCCAGGTCACGGGTCGTTGCCGACAGCATCAATCTGGACTATGCAGAGGGTGAACTTTCCATGGAGTTGATGCATGGTGAGGGCCTTCTCCAGCTCAAGCGGCTGGGTGGGATTTATTTTGTAAACGGTGAGAACCTCAACGATGTATTCATGGAGGCTCTTCTTCAGGGAGCCTATGTCGAGGGGGGATCACTGGCGCTGGCCGGCATGGGCAGTGATGATGAAATATCCGCGGTTGTTGAAATCCAGGACACGGTTTTAAAAGATCTGAAGACCCTGAACAATTCGATGGCCCTGCTTAATACGCTGCCGGCTCTTGTTACTTTTTCGATGCCCGAATATGAAATAAAAGGTTTGCCGGTACATTCAGCCATTATCGGCATGAAGTATAGTGACAAGAAAGTAGCCTTTACATCGATTGAGGTTGACTCACCCGTTGTTCAGGCGGCGGGGAAGGGCCTGGTAGATATGTCTGAGCGCACGATCGACATGGACATCCAGTTAACGAGCCAGGCGGGAATGAACCTCAGGAAGATTCCGATTGTCGGCTATGTCGTCGCCGGGAAAAGTGAGGATACCTCGGTAACCCTGAAGATAGCAGGTGATCTTGACGACCCGGAGGTGAGCAATTCCATCCTCAAGGAAATAGTGACGATGCCGATGGACATGTTGTATAGAACCTTGAACCTGCCGTTCCATCTGGTCGATAAACTGGGTCCTTTTACTGAGAATGACAGCAGTGCTCAGGCCGTTGAAAGTGAAGCGGAGCTGCAGGAGAGCGATAAATAGTTCTACCCGTTCTTTTTGGATCATCCGGATTAAGCGTACTCTGCAGATTCTGAGGGCGTAGAACCGGCGAAGCACATCGCTTCCGGATGCTTGCCCTTCGGCCTTGTCGCCGTTCCACCACGGCTGACAGACAGGCCGTCCATGGCCTGCTGTCAGTTGCGGACCTCCTGTCCGCAACCCTCCGGGCCTGATGTGGTGTCACGGCGGGCCTCCGTGATGTATCCTCCAGCAATGGTCTTCGCCTTGTCGGTTGCAGGTGAGTAGGCTTAATCCGGATGATCCTTCATTTTTTCTGCACTGCCTGCCGGGTCTCCAAGCCAGATGACCATCCGTTTCCTGAATCGCCCCACCTTGCTTTGAATCCGCAGTTTTGCCACGATTCTGCTGTAAGCAGCCAGGGGAATGAGATCGGCACAGCCGATCGCATCAATGTGGTAGAGCCTGAAACTGCCGTCCTGCTGCTCCTGCACAAGGGTGTTGGAGTAAGCCATCTCCCTGAGCATGATCAGCTGATTGAGCTGCCATGAAAAGAAGGCTTCAAGTCCCTGCCAGATCAGTTGTTTTTCTCTGTCCCCCAGCAGGTGGGGATTATCGCTGTAGTCTTTCAGGGACCTGCAGGGTGAGCCGTCATGGTTGCAGATATAGTCCCAGACAACACCGCTGCCAAGGTCAGTGTCGACATATCCGTAGCAATAGGGAATATGGGCAAACGCTCCTGGGGTAGCTCTTTTTTTAAGCGCTTCTGCATAGACGACATCAACGTAGTTGAAGTCAAAATATTTTGTCTGCCCTGCCCGTGACAGCCAGTAGAGTGTTTCGTTGAAACCGGCTGGCCTGAAGTCGTTTTGAAACTCAATCCGCGCTATTTTGATGCACCGGTCCCGAAGTGCCGGATGTCGATAGACGACCCGGTCATCACCGCTGCCAATGGGTTTCAGGTTTTTAAGAACAATCATACGATTCGTGATTATGTCCTTGATCTGCAGGGTTTTATTTCTGTCAACAACCGTTCTGATCCCGGCAAAAAACCTCACGGATGAAGTCTTTAGTGGAAAGCGCGGCGAGCTGGTCTGCCAGCTCGCTCATTTCCCTGTAGAGCGAATTTTTTTCAGGATCTGGAAACCTGATGTTAAATTGCCGGTATCTCCAGAATGAGGTGGCAACCGCAGCGTATTCAAGGTGAAGTTTAAACAGTTTTTTCTCAAGATCTGAAAACGGGCGAACCGACTGGTAACCGTCGACAAGGGCTGCGGTCAGCGGCAGAGAAAGTTTTCCGGACGGACAGCAGCAGCCGGCTGCGCACATGCCGAGGTCAAAAACCAGGAAATAATAGCACACCTCTTCAAAATCGAGAATTGCGGCAAGTTTTTCTCCCCGGAAGACGCTGTTGTCGGAGAAAAGGTCACCATGAATCAGCCCTTTCGGCAAATCCGCGTTGATACATTTTACCAGACGGTGCGTCTTGCCCTGCAGCCAGCGGGCAAATGTTCCTGTTTCACCACTTAGCTCGGAGAATGATTCGATTCCATAGGAAAAAACCTCGGGGAGGTACGGCTGCGGAGGGACGGCGTGCAGGCGGGCGAGCGCGGCTCCAAGCTGGCTGACCATTTCGGGCGTCAGGGAGTCCGGTACCGTGCCTTCGATAAATACCTTTACATACAAAGGCTTGCCGCCGTGTTCGACAAAGGACGCGCCGTCTCTGCTCCTGATCAGGCGGGTGGTGGCAATATCATGTTTTTCCAGGTGTTCAAGGGTACGGGTCAGCAGCGCAAGTTCATCAGGACGTTTTTCATCACAGACAGAGACCACATAGGTGCCGCTGTCGGTGGTAAAAAGTGAGCTTGAATTTGCCTTGCCGCCGTCAAGCGGTGTGACGTGTCGGGGCGGGCCAAGCGGATAGGCCTGCAGAATTGCTTCAAGACTGGTCTGGTCCAGCAGGGTATAGTGTGCCATGTTTTTGTGCCGGGTACATCGCCGGGTCCTCGGTTATTTCACCATCTGGTTTTTGATTGCCTTTGACAGCGCCTGCTCAAGTATTGCATATGTGCATATCCGCAGATGATGAAACTCTTTTTTTGCCAACTCAAGAGACGGGTGCCGAGCCGCTTCCGGGAGCTTATCGGGCTCTTTAAGAGCCCTGCCGATTACCTGCGGAAACTTGGCAGGATGTGCCGTCGCCAGGCAGACAATTTTCTCGGTGCATGACGTCTCCCGCCTGTAGGCCTGGGCAGCAGCCAGAGCCACCGCACCGTGGGGGTCGAGCAGATAATGGTCGGCTCCCCGGTAGATGGCATCGATGGTGTTGAGTGTTTCGCCATCTGAAATGGAATACGAAGAAAAGCCGTGGCGAAGCCTGTTCCAGAGCCCGGCCGGGAATTGTATCATTCCCTCTTCTTCAAATTGTGCCATGTATGCGTTCACGGATTCGGGCTTCTGATCGCAGCTGAAATAGAGAAAACGCCAGAAGTTATACGGAACGACAATGTCAATGGCCGAGGAAACCGTCTGCTTCAATTCCTGCTTTGACAGGATACCGCTGCCGAACAGGCGATGCAGGGTGCCGTTGTCGTTGGTCGCGCAGATAAACTGTTTGACCGGAAGCCCCATTGAGCGGGCGATAAAACCTGCGCAGAGGTTGCCGAAGGCACCGGTCGGCACCGAAAAGATCATTTCTTCACCAATCCTGTCCGCCGTCCTGAAATAGGCGAAGAAATAATGAATTGTCTGGACCATGATCCGGCACCAGTTTATCGAGTTTACACTCGACAGCCTGAGCGCCTCTTTTTTTTTGGCATCGGCAAAAAGTCTGGCCACAACAACATCGAGGTCGTCACCACCGTTGCTGCAGTTTTCAACACCAACCGGGTGAACATTCTCAGCACCCAGGGTGGTCATCTGCCGCTCCTGTTCCTCGGAGATCATCTCACGTGGATACAGCGGCCAGCACTCCAGCGTTTTCTTGCCTGCCGAGGCGTAGGCGGCTGCCGGCCCGGTATCACCGGTTGTCGCCAGGACAAGGGAGAGTCTTTCTCCCCGTTTCTGCAGAAAATAGTCCATGCTGTTGATCAGAAATCCCATGGCGATGTCTTTAAACGACAGCGTTGGACCATGAAAAAGCTCCTGGATATAGAGATCATTATGTTCCAGGTGAACAACTGGTGCAGTTTCTATACTTTCAAACTGCTGAAAACTTTCTCTGAGCAGGCGGCTGAGATCATCTCTTGGCATGATTTCAGGATCGATGAATACGCCCGTTATCCTCTCGGCCAAGCCCACGTAGTCAAGTGCTGCCATTTCTTCAAGATCACCACCCGTGAATGCGGGAATCGCATCCGGCACAAACAATCCGCCGTCAGGGGCAAAACCATCGAGGAGCGCCCTATCAAAACCAGCAGGAGAAGTGCCGCCTCTGGTACTTTTATATCGAATCATCTCGTGTCTATTCCTTGCCTTCGTTCTGTCTTTAGTACTGGTGTCAGGCTGGCATGAGCTGGTCGCAGAGCGCTTTGGCGATCTGGATATCCTGCACGGCAACGCCGGTCAGGTCTGCAACGGTTATCTGCTCATCGGACGACCTGCCGGTGGCGTCGCCATTAATGATCGCGCCAAGCTCGACAACGTTGTCTCTGGTTATGCTCTTGTTGTTGAGTGCCTTTGCTATTTCACCGCGCTCAAGACATTGAGCAATGCTGTCAGCCACCACAAGATCAGCCCTGCGCAGAATCCCGCTGTCCAGTTCCTGCTTGAAAGCTGTATCGGACCCCATCGCGGTGATGTGGGTGCCGGGCCGGATCATGCTTTCAAAGAGCAGGGGCTGTTGCGCTGGCGTTGCTGTTATCAGAAGGTTACAGGTACGGGCAACTGCTTGCGCCTCTGTGGTTGTTTCAACCTCAAAACCCTCGGCTTCCATCGCTTTTTTATAAGCCGACAGGCTGCCATTCGATCGTCCCCAGGCCATCACCTGGCGGCAGTCGGTCATTTCCTTCAGATAGGACACCTGCATCTTCGCCTGGATTCCGGTTCCGAAAACACCAATTGCAGAGATTTTGGAAGGAGCAAGATATTTAGCGGCAATATATCCGGCCACAGCTGTCCGGACATCGGTGAGGTACCCATCGTCAAGCAGTATGGCCTGCAGTATCCCGGTTTTCTGCGAAAATACAAGCATGAGACCGGAATTGGACGGGAGCCCCTGTTTGGGATTGTGATAAAATCCTGAAGCGATTTTAACGACAAAAATCTCACTTTTTTTGATATAACCGTACTTTATATGGGTGTCACCGGGAGGTGTTGCAAAAGAGAGTTCACCGACCGGCGGTACAATGACCTCTCCCCGTGAATAGGCAGCAAAACCGGCTTCAATTGAATCGTTGAAATGTAACTTTTCACATGCGGCTTTGATCTGTTCGAGGGTGAAGACGTGTGCCATGGCGTGCCTTTTTTGAATATGGGTGAGCGGAATTTACAAAACCACTAGCTAATCCAAATCATTATTAATAGCAAATAATTTCAACTGTTCTACTATGTAAGCGTTTATACGATTTTTATGCAGCATTGTTCTGTCCCAAATTATTGTACCAATTCACTTGAGCGACTGAGCCTATGAAACCCGTCTCCCGCATGTCCACAGACCGGCTGAAGGACATAACCTGCCTGTTGACAGATATCGATGACACACTCACGGAAGACGGCTTGCTTCGGGCTGCAAGCCTTGTTGCCATTGAGCACCTTGTGCAAGCCGGAATTGTTGTTGTCCCGGTTACCGGCAGACCGGCGGGCTGGTGCGACCACATCGCCAGGATGTGGCCGGTGCACGCGGTTGTCGGTGAAAATGGCGCCTTTTATTTTTCCTACGATCGCCTCAAGCGCAAAATGCGCCAGTGCTTTGCCAGGAATGAGCAGGAAAGAATCAGAGACAGAGAACGGCTGGAGCTGTTAAGGGCTCAGATTTTAACGCAAATTCCGGGTTCCGGTGTCGCTTCCGACCAGGATTATCGAATTGCCGATCTGGCCATTGATTTTCGTGAAGATGTCGATCCTCTGCCAGAAAAAGAGATTGAACGGATTGTGCGGATATTTGAAGACAACGGGGCAACGGCAAAAATCAGCTCAATTCATGTGAACGGGTGGTTCGGCATGTATGACAAGTTGTCGATGACACGACTCTGTTTGAATGATCTTTTTGGTATCGATGTTGAGAGGGACAATGAAAAAATTGCCTATATCGGTGACTCCCCAAATGATTCGCCGATGTTTGACTGCTTTGAAAATTCGGTCGGGGTCGCCAACGTCGCTGACTTCGTGCTTGATTCACCGCCCAGATGGATCACCACCAAGCGCTGCTCAGGCGGTTTTGTAGAGTTTGCAGAGCTGCTGCTGAAGGCTCATGGTTCCTGATTGCGGTACCAGACAGGCCATTGCGCGGACACTCTCCGGTAGCGCGGATCTTCATTGATGCTGCTGTTCATCTTGCGGTTTGCAATGAGTATTGCTCCCGGTTTCAGGCTGTCTTCGATGCGCTGTTCAAAGGCAAGCTGGCGTTTTTTTTCACAGAAGGGTCTGAAATAATAGACCACATCAAATTCATCGATTTTTGTGTAGTTCCAGATATCCTCACGGCTGACGAATTCTTTACCAACAAGATTGCAGGCTATCGACAGTGAGCCGGTATCTTTTTCTATGCCGAAGACCTCAAAATCCATCAACTCGGCGAGAAGCAGAATATTACCGATGCCGCAGCCGATATCGAGAAATCTCAGTGGAGGATGGTGTAGCCCGATTTTCAGAAGGTATTGACGGGCCATTCGTATCTGTTCATACGCCTGGCGGGTATCCATCGCCACAAAGGGATACTCGCTGGTGGTATCATTGCTTGTCTTGGGCACCGCCTGGCGGGTAAAGTAGCCGATGAAACGGTTGATAACCCCGAAGAGAATGTCCTGTTCTTCTTCTCGTTCTGTTACCTGTCGCTCTTCCATATCAGATAATCGGGGTCTCATTCACAGCATGGCAACGCTGAACATGCTACCCGTTGTTATAGTTTTTAATCATTGCCAGCACACGCTCCACGCCTGGTCTGTCCCCGGGGCCGCTGCCGATATGATGGAAGCGGATGATTCCGTCCGGGTCGATCAGAACGTCACCACCTCTTTGTAGCAGATCGCCCTCAGATCTGCGGAATTTCTGCCCTCTGGCCAACAGTTTGAGGTAGGCGATCCAGGTGGACGGGCCCCATATGTCCCAGAAGCCGGCTGAGAACATCCCGTAATGGTGATAGAGCGTTTTATCAAGGTCAAGAAAATAGTCAACCGGCGGAGGACCAGACGCTGCAGGCATTGCAGGGGGCTGTGGATGATGGAAACTGATCGGTAAAACCGTGACCTTGAGCTGGTCCAGTGTTCCCTGGTGCTGCCACAACTGTGACAGGTGATCCTGGCAGGGCAGTCAGCCGAGGTGACGGTGGAAAACCATCCAGACCCATGTGCCCTTGAAATCATCCAGTTTCACCTGCCGATTCGTCAGGCTGGTCAGCTCAAAGTTGTCGGCCTGACTTCCTGTTCTGTTGATCTCTTGAGCCATTTATCCTTTATTTTCTCGAAGGAGGCCGTCCTGCAGGGTCAGTATGCGATCCATTTTTGCTGCAAGTTCCATATTGTGGGTTACCATCAGAATGGAAAGGGCCCGCTCCCGGCAGAGGTTCTGCAGCAGCTCGAAAACAAGTCTGCCTGCACGGCTGTCGAGGTTTCCTGTCGGCTCATCGGCCAGCAGCAGCTCTGGTTTCATGATCAGTGCGCGGGCAAGGGCGGTGCGCTGCTGCTCGCCACCGGAGAGCTCGCTGACGCGATGATCTTCACGCTGATCAAGTTCGACCGCCGCCAGCAGCTCCCGGGCAGCCGGTTGGGTCTGCTGTTTTGTTTTACCACTGATCAGGGCGGGCATCATTACATTTTCCAGAGCGCTGAATTCCGGAAGCAGATGATGAAACTGAAAAATAAACCCGAGTGAAACATTTCTGAACCGGGCGAGTTCCTTTTCGCTTCTGGTCAGCAGCGTATCACTTTTGAAGAGCAATTCGCCGCTGGTTGGCGAGGCAAGCGTGCCAAGGATCTGCAGCAGGGTTGTCTTGCCGGAACCGGATGCGCCGGTAATCGCTGCCATCTCACCGGCTTCTATGGAAAGGTTTATATCCTTTAAAACCTGGAGATCCCTGAGGCCGGTGCGATACGTTTTGCAGATCCCGACAGCCTCGAACAGAGCCGCGCTCATGACAGCACCTCTGCCGGTTTTACCTTGGATGCTTTCCAGGAGGGATAGAGCGTTGCCGACAGGCTGATGATGATCGAGCAGGCGGCGATTATAGCGATGTCAAGCGGCAATACCTTGATGGGCAGGGTTGTCATCGGGTAGACGTTAGACGGCAGCTCGATAAACTGGTAGCGGGAGAGCAGTTCACAGAGTCCCAGCCCTCCCAGCACGCCAAGAATTGTACCGGTAAGGGAGATGACCAGACCCTGCAGAAAAAATATCTTCATGATTGATCGTGAGGTTGCTCCCATGGACTTCAGAATGGCAATATCCCTCCCTTTCTCCATGACAACCATGATCAGGGCGCTGATGATGTTCAGTGCGGCAACCAGGATAATGAGAGCCACACAGATAAACATACCGATTTTTTCAAGTTTGAAGGCTGCGAACAGGTTACGGTTCATGGCCATCCAGTCCCTGGTAATGATATCCGGACCAAGTTTTGCGGTGATTGCCCGGGCGACCTGGTCGGCTTTGTTGAGGTCCTTTTTCTCAACCGTAACCTCTATGCCGTGGGCAATGTCACCGGTCTCCAGGAACTCCTGTACGGCTGGAAGTGACATGAAGGCAAGTGATGAATCGTATTCGTACATTCCCGATTCAAAAATGCCGACAACCTGAGCTGTCTTGATCTTGGGAATGACACCCATTGGGGTCAGCGGACCGGAGGGGGAAATAAGCCGTACCCTGCTGCCTT
>CBDUGK010000022.1:0-43789 GCA_965366875.1 uncultured Desulfobulbaceae bacterium
GGGAAATCAAAGGGTTTATCCGTTCTCGCCCGGGCCTCTTCATCATAGAGATCAGGATGTTTTTTGAAAATCTCGGTTATTTTGATGGCCAGGGGACTGTCCAGGTAGACGTCCATAGGCGGGAAATCTGCCATTTCATTTTTCAGCTCACTGAGGCAGTAGAGAATTTCCTGCGTCCTCTCAAGCGCAAAACAGGGGATCATCAGCTTCCCGCCCCTGCGGTAGGTGTTGATGATCTGCCTGTAGAGCTGCTCTTTTCTTGAACCCAGCCGCAAATGGCTGCGGTCGCCGTAGGTGGATTCCACAAAGACATAGTCCGCATTCCATATGTAGGTCGGATCTTCAATTATCGGGACATCCCACTGACCGAGGTCACCGGAGAAAACCGTTTTTATCTCACCTTCTCCCTCCCTGACATAGAGCTCAACAATAGCTGAGCCGATGACATGGCCGGCATCGCGAAACCTGAAGGTAACCTCGTCACTTACCTCTATCGACGTATTGTAGTTCAGGACCTCAATCTGCCTGGTTAACTGCTCA
This sequence comes from uncultured Desulfobulbaceae bacterium, assembly GCA_965366875.1. Lineage (GTDB taxonomy): Bacteria > Desulfobacterota > Desulfobulbia > Desulfobulbales > Desulfocapsaceae > MADRE3. The sequence goes on from CBDUGK010000022.1 coordinate 541, forward strand.
GCATCTTCTCTGTCGTATAACGGCTCACGGGGTGGCTGTCCCTTCCGCTGTCTTCTCCTGTTTTCATGCTCCGTGTCCTTCTCCTGGATATAGGCGGCATCAGCAAGCATGACGGGAAGCAGGTCAGCAGTTGCCGGGCTCGCGTAAACCGGACCGGTGAATCCATGTTTTTTCAGTTTCGGCAGCAGTCCGCAGTGATCAATATGTGCGTGTGTCGAGATGACGAAATCTATTGTCCGGGGATCAAATGGAAAAGGCTCGTAATTGAGACGGGTCGTCGTTTTATTTCCCTGGAACATACCGCAATCAATAAGAAATCTGCTTGAACCGGTTTCCACGAGATGGCATGACCCGGTGACGGTACCGGCAGCACCATGACAGGTTACGTGCATGTGTCTACTCCTTAAGGTTTCAGTAAAAAGAAAAGAAGGCGGATGGCATCCTTATCACCTATAATAGCAGAAGACACAATGATCAACGAGATTCTTGTCCAAACCAAACTCCAGGGCAAGAGGCGGACCGATGAAAAGTGCATGCAGTACTGGGCTCATTTGTCTCTGAGCATATCTTTGAGAAAAACTCCCGCCCAAAGAAATAACAGGAGTGACAGACCGGCATAGGAAAAGACATCGCGATTGCCTCCCTGGTGCACCATGGAGGCAACGATGGTGTTTTCGTCTGCAAACCTGCCGCGCAGTGAAATCGTCCCGTCGCTGAGGGACTGATCCCAGATGAGCTTACATTTTTCGTTGGTGAAAAGAGTGATCTCAGCTGTCGATTTATCGTAACGGCAGCGGTCAAAACCAATTGTTTTCCCTGGACGCTGTGACTTCTCCCGAATGGTCTGGACATAGTGATTGTCAGCTTCAAACACCTCGCTGAAAAACATGAACGGCAGCAGGAGATAGAAGACCAGTAGAGCAGCTGATGCCAGGCTGTGGGAAAACGAACGCTTTATGACAAATCCGCGATAACGTTCTTGCCAGCCATAATAGGCAATGCAGACCAGACCGGCTGCGGTCAGCACAATCGTTACCGTGCTTTCCGGCCAAAACAGTTGAAACTGGCTCAGCTGCCAGTTGAAAGGGGCTGAAAGGTGGACACCGTTAGCCCATTTTGTCTGTGCCGCATCAAGCAGCAGGTGAGCCAGGCTGTTGACGCCAAGAAGAAGAAATATGCGCAGGGAGTTTCGGTTCAAAAGCGCGATCGCACCGCTGAGGATCAGACAGAAAAAAAATGACGCCTGGATCAGGCAATAGACACGCAGGGAAAGCAAGTCGACCCCGGGCACCAGAACCGAGAACAAACGCTGAGTAATCCAAGGGATATCGGGAATTATGCAGCCGACGGCTATCCATTTAACCTCTGCCGTGCGGTCAATGGCCTTGCTGGCAATTGTCTGTATTCCGAAATGTGCCAGTGTGTTCGGCATACCAATCAGGGAAGATAGAAATGTTCCGGCTCAGCTGCTTTTTCAAGCTGAAGGTCCTCTTTAAAATAGCTGAGCCCCTCGTGATTTGTCAGGTCGAGGTGAATCGGCGTCGCCGATATGTAGTTGCTTTCGATGGCATGAACATCGGTATCCGCACCGACATCAAGCAAGGGTGTGCCCCCGCCTATCCAATAATGCATGCGGCCGAAAGGATCCGTTATTTCATGGACCGCCTGTTTCCATATACGCCGTCCCTGGCGGGTAACCCGTATTCCTCTGATTTTCGCAGCATGGGGGATATTTATATTCATCAGAGTATTTGCCGGCAAACCATGCTTCAGAGTTTTCGCCGCCAGGAACCTGACAATTTTCTCTGCCGCACCATAGGAGAACGGATGTTTTCCGGCAAGAGAGACCGCCAGGGACGGAACAGCGTACATGGTTCCTTCTATGGCTGCCGAAACGGTGCCGGAATAGGATATGTCATCGCCCAGATTCGGGCCGGCGTTGATACCTGAGACCAGCAGATCAGGTCTTCGCTCAAGCACCTTGCTCAAGGCAACGATAACACAGTCTGTTGGTGTTCCGTTCAGGGAATAACGATGCTTCTCAAGCTGCTCAAGAAAAAGGGGCCGGTTCATGGTCAGGGCATGGGAAACGGCTGAATTGTCCCGGTCGGGGGCGACGGTTATCACCCTGCCCAGAGGCTTCAGGGCTGCCTTCAGGGCTGAAAGCCCCGGACTGTCGATGCCGTCGTCATTTGTTATCAGAATGGTTTTCATTGGCTCCTCGTGTTGAATAACGATTGATGATTTCCTGTTCAGCAATGTGCCAGAACGCCTGAACCACCGGCCCGCGCTTTAAGGATCTGGTGGTGCAGGCGCCAACCGAGAACGGCTCAAGAGCAGGCCTCAGGTCCAGCACCCTGACGCGGGCGCGAAGCGGACTGTTTTCAAGTACCAGCCGGGGAACAACACCAATACCGCAGCCCATGGCAACCATTGCGATCATCGCTTCATTGCCGGCAACGGAGGAATAAACCGCAGGTGTCAGGTTTTTCTGCGCAAACCACTGTTCACACCGTTTTTTACTCAGTCCCCGTTTCGGCATGATAACCGGAACCTTGTCTAAATGAGCCAGGGAAAACGACTGCCCCAGTTCTGCGGGGTTCCGGGGACCAATAAAAATAAGAGGGGTTTCCAGCATTTTCAGAAAAACGATGTGTCTCGGGAGTCTCTCAGGCAACGCAGCAATGGTAATCTCGGCCTCACCGCTGTCAAGACTGTGCAGGGCCATGGCGGCATCACCTGTCTGGAGATTGAGCTGGATATCCGGATAGGCTTGCCGAAACTGTATAATGATTCCGGGAAGAATTGACAGGATAGCGGTGACTGAGCAATAGAGTGACAGTTCTCCGCAGAGAGTATGTTCGGCGGCCATCTGAACCTGAAGGGTTCGATAGCGGCGAATGACATCAACGGCATATTCCTTGAAGAGATCACCGGCCCGGGACAGGGCGACCGAACGATTATCACGGATGAACAGCTGCTCGCCGACCTCCTGTTCAAGCCGCTGGATAGCCCGGGTCAGGCCTGATCGCGTTATATTGCAGGCCCTGCTCGTCTGACCATAATGAAGGGTTCCTGTCAGGTGCAGGAAAAGATTGAGTTCTCTGATGTCCATTGTCTTCAGTACACTTTTCGGATGGAAACGAACTCGTTTCGCAGCAGGCAAATCGTTTCAAAATCTGCAACACAGTATCACATATAAATCACTTGACGCAATAATGAATACTGCATATATGAGATCAGTACATCAGCATGGCGAACTATTTAATCAGAAGATCATACGAAAAAGGAGATACCCGATGGCAACAAATTACTTCAATTCACTGCCGCTGCGTCTGCAGATCGAAGAGCTGGCGCAATGTCGTTTCATGGAAGCTGAGGAGTTTGACGGGGTTGAGGCCCTGAGGGGCAAGAAGATCGTCATCGTCGGCTGCGGCGCCCAGGGGTTGCACCAGGGATTGAACCTGCGCGATTCAGGCCTGGATGTCTCATATGCACTTCGCGAAGAGGCAATCAGCAGTAAAAGGCAGTCCTGGAAAAATGCCAGCCAGCACGGTTTTACGGTCGGCACCTGCGAGGGGCTGATACCGGATGCTGATCTGGTGGTGAACCTTACCCCCGACAAACAGCACACCGATGCGGTCTCCTCTTTCATGCCGCTGATGAAGAACGGGGCCTGTCTGTCATACTCCCATGGCTTCAATATTGTTGAAGAGGGCATGCAGATTCGAAAAGACATCACCGTCATAATGGTCGCACCCAAAGGCCCTGGCACAGAGTTGCGCGAGGAGTATGTGAGAGGATTCGGCATCCCCACGCTGATCGCCGTTCATCGTGAAAATGATCCGAATGAAAACGGCCTGGAGATCGCCAAAGCCTATGCCTGTGGAACGGGAGGCGATCGTGCCGGTGTCCTGCAGTCATCCTTTATTGCCGAGGTCAAGTCGGACCTGATGGGGGAGCAGACAATACTCTGCGGACTGCTGCAGACCGCAAGCCTGCTGTGCTACGACAAGATGCTGGAGAATGGCATTGAGTCCGGATATGCCTCAAGGCTTGTTCAATATGGCTGGGAGGTTACCACCGAAGCGCTGAAGCACGGCGGTATAACCAACATGATGGACCGGCTTTCAAATCCGGCAAAAATAAAAGCCTTTATTCTCTCGGAAGAGCTGAAAAATATCATGACCCCGCTTTTTGAAAAACATATGGATGATATCATGTCGGGAGCCTTCTCTGCTGCAATGATGCAGGATTGGGCCAACGGTGATGCCAACCTTCTCAAGTGGCGTAAAGAGACCGGAGAAACAGCTTTTGAGAAGGCCGAATCGATGAGTGGAGACATTCCCGAGCAGGAATACTTCGATCACGGTATCCTGATGATCGCCTTCGCCAAAGCAGGGGTTGAGCTGGCCTTCGATACGATGGTCTCCGCCGGAATCAAGGAAGAGTCCGCCTACTATGAATCGCTTCACGAAGTGCCGCTTATCGCCAACCTGATTGCCCGCAAGAAATTATATGAAATGAACGTTGTCATATCTGATACCGCTGAATACGGCTGCTATCTTTTTGCCCACGAAGCGGGGCCGCTACTGGCAGACTTCATGAAATCCATTGATGTCGACGTTATCGGCAAAGGGCTCGAGCTGAAAGACTGCGGAGTGGACAACCTTGATCTCATTGATGTCAACGAGGCTATTCGCTATACGGAAGTGGAGGTGATCGGCGAGGAACTGAGATCCTACATGAGCGCCATGAAACCGATTATATAAAGACCTCGGAAGGCAGAGAAAAAGCAGCCCGGTCAGCTGTTGGCCGGGCTGCTTCTTCTGCTGAAATTTTTATGAATTCTCAAAACTGTGAGGCCCCCGCTGATGAGCTGTCTTGGGGGCTACGGTACTGGAAAAAAGCTGCCACCCATGTATATCTGTGTAGATTTTGACGGCACGATTGTTGACCACCGCTTCCCGGAAATCGGTCAGCCGGTGCCGGAGGCGATCAAGTGGCTGAAGCGGATACATAATGCAGGAGGAAAACTCATTCTCTATACCATGAGATCCGATGGCAAAATGATGGGCAACCTGCTGAGCGACGCGGTAAACTACCTTCAGTCTGAAGGAGTTGAACTTTTCGGCATCAACAAGAATCCCACCCAGGACTCCTGGACATCAAGCCCGAAGGCGTATGGAGAAATCTATATCGATGACGCCGCTTTCGGATGCCCGCTGATTAAACCCAAAGGCTTTGCCCGCCCCTGCGTTGACTGGAAAAAGGTAGGCCCCGAGGTTGAGCACGTGTGTCTGAACCAGCGTTGAGCGCTGCTCTGCCTGTCCTACTTGTCAAACAGGGATCTGTAACGCCCGTACCCCTCCGACTCCAGCTGGTCTAACGGTATGAATCTCAGCGCTGCGCTGTTAATACAGTAGCGCAGGTTTGTCGGCGCCGGCCCATCGTCAAAAAGATGACCAAGGTGAGAGTCACCATCCGTACTCCGTACCTCGGTTCGAACCATAAAGAGCGATGCATCCCGATGCTCTGATATATTTTCAGGATCCAATGGTTGAGTGAAACTCGGCCAGCCTGTCCCTGAATCAAATTTATCCATGGAACTAAAGAGTGGTTCACCGGAGACGATATCCACATAAATCCCCTCTTTTTTGTTGTCCCAGTATTCATTTTCGAATGGTGGTTCCGTGCCATTTTTCTGGGTCACATCATACTGCATGGTGCTCAGTTTCTTTTTCAGCTCCTCGTCGTCTGGTTTCACAAAGCCCTCGCTATTTATGTCTTGTCCGGCCCACACAGTGGTAATAAACGCTTCCCTGCCTGAACCTTTTTTATAGAGATTATAGTGCTGCACATTTTTCCGGTAATAATCCTGGTGATATTCTTCTGCATCATAAAAGGGCTGCGCCGGCAGGACCGCGGTTACAATAGGCCGGTCAAATATACCCGACTGCTGCAACGCTTTCTTTGACTGCTCCGCGGCTGCTCTCTGTTCTTCCGAAGCATAGAAGATTGCTGTCTTATAGTGTTTGCCCCGGTCGGCAAACTGGCCGCCGTCATCAGTAGGGTCAATTTGTCTCCAGAAGATATCGAGCAGCTCACTATAGGAAACCTGCTGCGGGTCATAGCGAACTCTGACCGATTCGATATGATCCGTCCTGCCGCTGCTCACCTGGTCATATGTTGCTTCGCGCTCAAGACCGCCGCTATAGCCGGCAACCACATCTATAACCCCGGCCTGCTGTTCAAAAGGCGGCTCCATGCACCAGAAGCAGCCGCCGCCGAAAATGGCAGTCTGCTCACCATCACCGGCCTGTACATCATCAGAAAAAGATATCGCCAGAAGCAGGGCCAGTATGCTCGTCATCAAGAAGTAGTTCATTATCAGCTCCATTTAGGAATTATTCTTATCCATTATAATATTCATGCTCGTCTCCGCTGACAAGTTGTCAGCGTCGCAAAACAAAATTTAACCGGGAGAGCGGTTGCCTCCGGCACAAATAAGTTGTATAAAAGAGCGAACAATCTCACCTGATAATTCTTCCACGGAACCGGCATGAAAAAATCCAATACCAAGCGAACAAAATTTATTTTTATTACCGGCGGTGTCCTCTCATCTCTTGGTAAAGGACTTGCTGCCGCTTCTATTGGTGCACTTCTTGAAAGCAGGGGTCTTACGGTAACCTTCCAGAAGCTTGACCCATACATCAATGTCGATCCCGGAACCATGAACCCGTTTCAGCACGGAGAAGTTTATGTAACCGATGATGGTGCCGAAACCGATCTCGACATGGGTCACTATGAACGCTATACCAACGCGGTCATGGCACAGATTAATAACTACACGTCCGGCAGAATCTATTATTCAGTCATCACCAAGGAGCGGCGAGGCGAATACCTTGGCGGCACCGTACAGGTAATTCCCCATATTACCGATGAAATAAAAGCTGCTGTACTGCAGCTGGACGGCAGCGTTGATATTGCAATTATCGAGATTGGCGGGACAATAGGAGACATTGAGGGATTGCCGTTTGTCGAGGCCATCCGGCAGCTGCGAGGTGACCTGGGAAAGGAATACACACTCTACATCCACCTGACGCTCGTCCCCTACATCAAGGCGGCAGGAGAAGTTAAGACAAAGCCGACCCAGCATTCCGTCAAGGAGCTGCGGGCCGACGGAATACAGCCTGACATTCTCGTCTGTCGTACAGAAATTCCGTTAACCCCTGAACTTAAATCAAAAATTGCCCTCTTTTGCAATGTTTCAAAAGACGCGGTTATCACGGCAGTGGATGTTGACAATATCTACGAAGTTCCGCTCCACCTGCATGAAGAGGGGCTTGATTCCAAAATTCTGGAACTGCTCAATGTCTGGACTGGTCAGCCCAACATCCGGCCGTGGCAGGAGCTGGTAGAAAACCTGAACAACCCGGAACATTCGGTCACGATCGCGATTACCGGTAAATATGTTGACCTCACCGAATCATACAAGAGTCTCCATGAAGCACTTGTTCATGGTGGAATCGCCAATCGTGCCAAGGTTAATCTCCGCTACCTGAGCGCCGAGGACCTTGAAACAAAAGACCCTGATGAGCTGCTTCAGGGATGTGACGGCATTCTGGTTCCCGGCGGTTTCGGCAAGCGGGGAGCGGAAGGAAAAATAAAAGCGATCACCTATGCGCGAGAAAATAAAATCCCGTTTTTTGGAATCTGTCTCGGCATGCAGCTGGCCGTTGTTGAATACAGCCGTTCTGTTGCCTCCATTCCAGGCGCAGACTCTTCAGAGTTTGATCCACAGGCCGTCGATCCGGTAATCTATCTCTGCAAGGAATGGTTCGATTACCGTAACAATAAAGTTCAGGTTCGGGATGAAGCTTCCGAGATGGGAGGAACCCTGCGGCTGGGAGCGTATCCATGCGTCCTGAGCAAAGACAGTTTCGCCATGGACGCCTACCGGAGCAGGGAAATATCAGAGCGCCACAGGCACCGTTTCGAATTCAACAATGACTATCGCCAGCGACTTGAGGACGCCGGCATGAAGGTATCCGGCACATCACCGGATAACAACCTCGTGGAAATTATTGAAATCGCAGACCATCCATGGTTCCTGGGATGCCAGTTTCACCCGGAGTTCAAATCCAAACCGATGAAGCCGCATCCACTGTTCAGGGAATTCATCAAAGCAGCTCTCACGTCCAAGAACTAGCAGGACACAATGCACGTAACTCCCGTATCAATCGAGCGTCCCAGTGGAACAGCAATTCAGGTCGGCTCAGACCAGCCGTTGTTGCTCATTGCCGGCCCCTGCGTTCTTGAGTCAGCAGATCTGGCAAGACATGTTGCTGAAACCATGCAGGAAATCTGCAGCAGGCTGGGGATTTCCTATGTGTTCAAAGCCTCCTTTGACAAGGCAAACCGGACATCGATCAGCTCATACAGAGGACCCGGCATAGACCAGGGGCTGGAAATACTGGGCAGGATCAGATCTGAACTGAACGTTCCCGTCGTCTCCGATATTCATGAAGTTCAGCAGGCCAAGGCTGCCGCTGAAGTGCTGGACATCATCCAGATACCAGCCTTTCTCTGCCGACAGACTGACCTGCTGACTGCTGTCTCACAGACCGGCAAGCCGATTAACCTGAAAAAAGGCCAGTTCCTCTCACCATGGGACATGCAGAATGCCGTTTCCAAAATCCGTGAAAGCGGCAGCAGTCCGGTTATGCTCGTGGAAAGAGGCGCCTGTTTCGGCTATAACAACCTCGTCGTCGATATGCGCTCCCTGCCGGTATTAAGGAGTTTCAACTGTCCGGTCATCTATGACGCGACCCATTCCGTTCAACTCCCCGGAGGTGCCGGCGGGTCATCGGGGGGACAGCGGGAATATATTGCTCCGCTGAGCCGGGCAGCCGCGGCGGTGGGGATTGACGGCCTGTTCATGGAAGTTCATCCCGACCCTGAAAAGGCCCTTTGTGACGGCCCAAACTCCATTGCCCTCGACTCCATTGAATCCGTTCTTGAACAAGTCGTCCGCATTCGCGCCTGTGTTTTTTAACGCCAGCTATTTTCATGCCAATGAGCAGCCATTGTCCGCCAAACGATACTGATTCTCACCCGTCGGACTGTCAGATCCTGGAGAAGTACCGTCAGCGTTCAGAGCAGCGCAGCCGTCCTGAGGACAGCCCGCAATACCAGCTGCTCATGGCCAAGGCTGAACCTGTCAAACTTCTGCTTCTTGACGTTGACGGCGTGTTGACCGATGGCTGCCTTATCTACACGGAGAATGGAAACGAAGGAAAATCTTTTAATACTCAGGATGGGCTTGGTATACGACTGCTGCAGCAAAGCGGTGTCGAGGTGGGTCTGATAACGGCACGTCAATCTGAGATTGTCAGGAGGCGAGCCGAAGAGCTCGGGATGAAATACATCATGCAGGGTATCTCCAACAAGCTCGACGCCTTCAAGGAAATACTGAAACGATCAACCCTCAAACCCTACCAGATCTGCTATATGGGGGATGACTGGATCGACCTGGCCCTGCTCAGCAGAGCAGGTTTTTCCGCCTCTCCGCTCAATGGTGTTCGTGAGGTTAAAGAGATCTGCCACTTTGTTTCCAGCCGGCCTGGCGGGGCAGGTGCGGTGCGCGAACTCTGCGACCTTATTGTCGAGGCCAAAGGGATGCACGATATTCTCCTCCAACATTACATGAAATAATGCTGCATAGCCGCAATCTCCTCTGGATTATACCCCTGCTGCTGCTTGTCACCTTCCCTGTCTGGCGGCAGCCGCTGGCATCATTCCTGGAGCCCCGGGGGGGATACGACCCGGATTTTGGCAAGCAGGACCAAAACGTTCAGAACTTTATCCTGGAAAAGGTTGTCATCATCCAGGACCAGATGGGAACCAAAACCGCTGAAGTTCATGCAGAAAGCGCCTTCACAACCGATGTTCCAAACGAATTCGAACTCGTAGTCGTTAATGCCGACCTCTTCGGCAAGGATGGGGAGCGGGTTAATATAACCTCTGAAAAAGGTCTGTATAACACGGAGACCAGAAAACTTACCCTGCAGCGGAATGTCCGGGTTTCACGTGAGATGGAAAACCAGCACCTTTTCACCGAACTGTTATACTATAACGACGACGAGCAGACGATCCACTCGCCGGTGAGCACCCGCCTTGTCAGCGACAATCTCGAGATTAACGGCAGCAACCTTGATTACGACATTGTTACCAATCAATACCAGATCGGGGGGCGTGTTCATTGCGTCATCGCGGACAGAAGCCAGTAATCTCATGGTAAGGTTCTTCAGACAAAAGCACAGACCCCTGAGCTCGTGATGCCCCAGACACCAGACCAGCCGACAGCGACGCACAAACAGAGCAGGCCGGAAAAATGGCCTGCTTCCATTGCCCACCAGTTTGGTAATTCTCTTCTTGGAGTCAAGGTGTTATTACAGGATTTTTACGAGCGCTCCGAACTCTCTTCCGAAGATACAGAACTGCTTGATATCGCCATAAAAGAATGCAGCAGAATGCAAAGCATGATCGATGATCTACAAAAATTCTGTGAAAACGGAGCGGCAGATGCCACACAGAGATCCGATCAGGAATAGGTGAAACCTGGCAGAATCAGTCTCCGGGAATCCCGGCTGCAACCTGATCACACCGTTCAACCCTGCAGGTTGTTCCCGATATCTGCCAGCGGATGTTGACGTCCCAGAAGGACATGCCAAAAGCGCAACGCTGCGCTCTCTGGCTGGCAGGTCGCGGATCTGTCGCCAGCACTTCGCGAATCAGCGCCGCCAGAGGCCTGCCGCTTTGTTGTTCATAAACGCGGCAAAATGTTTCAGCCCCTTCAGCGAACACCACCTCAAATTTTTCAAACGGAGCCCGAAGCCATCCCCTGGTCGCCTCGGGAACACTGTCACTGTAGGGTATATAGGGCTTTATATCCAGTACCGGGGTACCGTCCAGCAGATCAACCCCGCCAATATCAAGGGTCACCCCGCTCCCTGTAATGTTCAATCCCAGCAGCCTGACAGCCGAGAGTCCGATATGATTGGGTCGATGAGGGCTCCTCGTGGCAAAAACCCCAAAACGCTCTTTTCCGCCCATGCGGGGAGGACGGACCGTTTCCTTCCACCCCTCTGAAAGCGATTGATGAAAAAGAAACTGGACCCAGATATGGCTGAAGGTCTCGAGGCCGCGCACCATCTCCGGCCTGTTGAACGGGGTAATGAGTTCAATTGCAGCCAGTGCGGAAGGTGCCAGGCCGGCCTGCCGGGGGATGCCGAATTTTTCAGGAAAACATGAATGGATGACGCCGATGACATTCATCATCAGCCCCTCCTGATCGACACCTCTCTGGTCACCATTCCGTCCTTCGACCATCCCCCTACCCACTCCCGAAAAAGGTTGACACAAATTGTTTCAAGGACTATCGTAACACAAAAATGAAAAAGGTGTTACGATGCTCAAACGTTTTACCGTCTCCATAGACGAAAAACTGCTTGCTGATTTTGATAACTACATCAGTCAGCGTAAGTATGTCAACCGTTCTGAGGCAATTCGAGATCTAATTCGCTCGGCTTTCGTGGAAAAAGAATGGCAGGCCGATAAGCAGGTCATGGGGGTCATATCGCTTGTCTACGATCATCACCAGCCAAAGCTCCAGGAAAAGCTGACGGAAATCCAGCATGACTACCACCACCAGGTGGTTTCAACAACTCATGTCCATATGGATCACTACAACTGCCTGGAGGTTGTCATTATCAGGGGAAAAGCCGACTCGGTCGTGGAATTGACCAATGATCTGCGCTCACTCAGAGGCGTGAGAAATTGTAATCTGGCCATGAGCACAACCGGAAAAGATATCCACTGAGAAGAGGACAGAATGCATATTTCAGAGGGAGTCCTGACAATGCCTGTTCTCTTCGGCGGCGGTCTTATCGCTGCTGCCGGCACCGTGATCGGTTTGAAAAAAATTGATTACGACCAGGTGATGACCGTTGGCCTGTTTTCATCGGCGTTCTTCATTGCCTCCTTTATCCACGTACCGATGGGACCGACATCCGTCCACCTGCTTCTCAATGGCCTGCTGGGGCTGATCCTCGGCTGGGCCGCATTTCCGGCTATTCTGGCCGCTCTTTTTCTACAGGCTGTGCTCTTTCAGTATGGCGGAATTATTGTGCTCGGCGCCAACACCACGATCATCTGTCTTCCCGCGGTTATTTTTGGTCTTCTGCTGAAACCGGGACTCCTGAGCAATGGTAAAAAACGTCTGCTGCTCTCCTTTGCAGCCGGCTTTTTATCGGTGACCGGATCGTCTCTTTTCATGGCCTTGAGCCTTATTCTCTCCAACGAAGGCTTCCAGACAGCATCATATCTCCTTGTTTTATGGAACCTGCCGATTGCCTTTCTTGAGGGTATTATTACCATGTTTACCGTCAGTTTTTTAGCTCGAGTACAACCGGAGATACTCTCTTTTTCCCTGGACAGGCAGCCATGAACAGCAAACTGACCCAGGCGGTATTAGTCTTTTTCATCTTTTTTTTGCCGTCCCCATCATCTGCCCATAAGCTCAACCTGTTTGTCTGGACAGAAAACAATACCATTACCGTTGAGAGTTCGCTCAGCGGGGGACGAACGCTGGTTCACGGAATGGTGACCGTGGTTGACACCAAGAGTGGAAAAACAATTGTCTCCGGAGAAACAGACGCTGACGGCGTTTTCTCGTTCTCCCTGGAGGAAGATATCCTCACACAGTCGCTGCCGCTTGATATTATTGTCAGTGCCGGCGACGGTCACCAGGCACACTGGCTGCTCGAGGGTGATGAACACGGAAATTCAGCGGAAACAGCCGCCCCGCAACCGCGACCGGAAAAACAGCTCTCCATCCACCAGGCTGACCAAAGCGACTGTTCCTGCCTCACTAAAGCAGAATTTGAACGCGTGCTGGATAACCTTCTGGAACGGAAACTTGCACCGGTCAGAAAGAATATCGGCCGCCTTGTCGATCCTTCCCCATCTATCAGAGATATCGGCGCAGGAATAGGGTACCTGATCGGCTGTGCCGGTCTGATCACCTGGTTTCGCAGCCGCAGACAGGACAAACTCAACACGACGAAAGGAGAACAGTAAAATGAACGCTTTTCGGTTTCTGATGAAAAAACCACCATTCAACGATCTCATGATCACCGCGGTATCCGCTTTCTTGCTGATGATCCCCGGCTCTCTGCCGGCAGAGGCTCATTTCGGCATGCTCATTCCTTCATCGCCCCAGGTCAATCAGAAACAACCGGAGGTGGATGTATTACTCGCCTTTGCTCATCCGTTCGAAAACAGCGGCATGGATCATGAGTGGCCCCAGAATGTCTTTGCTTTTGGAAACAAAGAAAAACAGGACCTCAAAGGAATCATGCTGGAAACAGCATTTCTGAATCACCGCGCCTGGAAACTGACCTACAGGCCACCCAGGCCCGGCCTCTACTGGATTGTAATGGAGCCGACACCCTACTGGGAACCGGCCGAGGATATCTTTATAGCCCATTATACCAAAACCGCCATCTCTGCGTACGGCGGTGAGCTGGGCTGGGACCAGCCGGTCGGCCTGAAAACAGAGATCGTTCCTCTGGTCAGACCGTTTGGCAACTATGCCGGCAACATTTTCTCCGGGAAGGTGCTTGTCGACAGTACTCCGATGGTGGGAATCGACGTTGAAGTCGAACTGTACAATCAGGAAAAATGGGTTGCCCCGACGGAAGCCCACATAACACAAGTCGTCAAGACCGATGAAAACGGCAATTTTTCTTTTGCCTGCCCGCTTCCCGGGTGGTGGGGATTTTCTGCCCTGAGCGATGCCGAATACAGTCTCAAGGGAAAAGACGGTGAAGACAAGAAGGTCGAACTGGGAGCTGTAATCTGGGTGTATTTTGACTCGAACCCGTTTCTTGGCAGCTGAAATGATAGAAGAGCCCTTTGCCGAAGGCGGAACCACGCTTCACAGAATGAATGCCGCAGCAAAAGTTGTTGCGGCCATTGTCCTCGTTCTGCCAACCGCAACGACGGACAGTTTTCTCGTGGCCGCGGGGTTTGGCATTCTTTCCCTGGCTCTGGCAACAATTGCCAGGCTTCCTGTCACGCGGGTGATCAGACGGCTGATCCTGGTCAACACCTTCACCCTTTTTCTGCTGCTGACCCTGCCGCTTACCTACGGTGGTGAACAGAGTGTTCTCTTCTCCCTGATTCCGGTGAGTATTGAAGGAGCCAGGCTGGCACTGCTGATTGCACTCAAGACAAATACCATTCTGGTGGCCATGATCGCCCTGCTCAACACCTCGCATGTCGCGGCTCTCGGGTATGGGCTGGAAAAACTGAAGTTCCCGCTCAGGCTCTGTTACCTGATTCTTTTTACCTACCGCTACATTTTCGTGATTGAACAGGAATACCGGAGATTGCTGCGCGCAGCGCGGATGAGATGCTTTTCTCCTTCAACCACCATTCATACCTACCGGACATTTGGCTATCTGTTCGGGATGACCCTGGTAAAAAGCTGGGAGCAGGCGCATCGTGTTCATCAGGCCATGATTCTAAGAGGTTTCAACGGCAGATTTATTCCTCTATCTTCGCCCTCAATGGACATCAGGAGTTACCTGCTCATATCGATGGTTTCGCTGTACAGCCTGACACTGGTCTGGCTGGATTATGCAGCCTCGTGATCTCCTTACCGACATCCCAAAACAGGAAAAACAGATTATGCACGTCTCTCCACCACTTCTCGAGCTGAAAAATATTTCATTCTGTTTTCCGGGTCTGCCGGCAGTAATCAAAAACTGCAGTTTTTCAATTGACAACGAAAAAACCGGGCTCATCGGAGCCAACGGCTGTGGGAAGACCACACTACTTCATCTGATGGTGGGGTTGCTCAAACCCGTGGAAGGGACAATCCTTTTCAATGGAGCGGTGGTTAAAAACCAGAACGACTACCGCCTCCTGCGAAAGTCGATCGGCTTTTTGTTTCAGAACTCAAACGACCAGCTCTTTTCACCTACCGTTATCGAAGATGTCACCTTCGGTCCGCTCAACCTGGGTTGCTCGCCGGATGAAGCACGTGATCTTGCCCGCGCAGTGCTGGCCAATCTCGGACTGAAGGATTTTGAAGACCGGGTTACACACCGACTGTCAGGGGGAGAAAAAAAACTGGTGGCCCTGGCGACAATCCTTGTCATGAAGCCCCGGTTGCTGCTTCTTGATGAACCGACAAACAACCTGGATCCGAAAACCAGAAATCAACTCATGGAGATACTCAAGGATCTTGACCTCGCACAGATCATCATTTCCCATGACTGGGACTTTCTCGAGGAAACGACCGAAACCCTCTACACCATTGAACATGGCCATCTGCATCGCTGCACCGACGGTTTTGTCCATGAACACAAACATGTGCACGTTTATGGCGACAAGCCCCACCATCATGCCTGAAACAGATGAAAACAAAGACAGGTCAATCACTTAAAGCACAAACTCCCGGGGATCATCTGACTCGTCGAAAACCTGCCACTCCTCTCCCTCGAAATCAAACTCTGTGATTCTGGACAGATCCATTTTCAGGTAACGGCCGCAACCTTCCACCGCAACCGAATTATCAGCCAGCAGGATTTCGCCGGTCCCTTCAAATGTGCGCTTTTTATCTCTGGTAACCCTGGCAATGACCCTGATCTCTTGAGCAAGTGGAACCGGTTGTCTGAATTTCATCGAAAAATCGACCGTAACGCCCCAGTAATCAGAGGTGTTGTGTTTCATCACCGCACGACCGATCGTTTCATCAAGAATCGCAGCGGCGATTCCTCCATGCAAGCGTCCCGGATAACTCTGATGTTCGTCAGAGGGGATAAACACGGCCATAATTTCATTATTATCAAGCTCGTAAAAACGACTTTTTAAGCCAAAATTATTGTCAAGCCCACAGACAAAACACATTTTTGAATTTGGTTGTTTACCGGTAACTTTCACGTTCACGAGCACCTTTCTGTTATCTGAACTCAATCATATCATGTATCAAGCGCCATCAGGGCCAGGAAATCATGGCACCGTCGGCGGCCCGGCCTTCAGCATGCCGGCAATTGTCATTCTTACCTTCGGAGCACGATCCTTTTTACCCTCAAGCAAATGCTGCTCAAGGGCAACCAGCCGCATCAACAGCGGGGTTCGCTCCATCACCGGGGTTTTAAACTCGCTTCCCCGCCGGCCAACAAGCTCCTGGCACCTGAAACATCCCGGGAAGCTCAGCTTTTTTCCATCGGGTCGGGTCATTTCCGCAGGCACTCCGTGGGTTCTGCAGACCATCAAACGGTATTTATAGAGAATACAGCGTCCGCTTTCATTGAGCGGACACATGACCCGCGGTCTTTGCCCGCTGGCGAGCAACTTTTCGCACTGTTCTTCATACATCTGCGCCCGGCTGAGAATGTGTTGCTGTTGCTCCCGGGGAAGAAGGTTCATGCCCTGAAAGAGATAGCACCACTCTATGTAGGTGAAGTGAAGAAAATATGAATCACAGCAGTTGTCCGGACAACCCGCACAGCTGTGTCCAAGTGAAGCGGCTGTAGAATCATATGAACGCTCCATATCATCATACAACGATTCAATGCGCTCAAGCATTTCCCCATCAAGCGTCACAATCATCGCTTCTCCTCCCTGAAAATCTGGACCTGGTACGTGTATATATCAGGATGGCTGCGTTCCCACGCTGACCCGGGCAGGCCGGCTTTCAGGCAGAGATGCTCTAAAAACGTTTCCGCGTCCGGCAGCTGGCTCCACACCTGGGGAAGAAATGTCGCTCCTTTACCGTCGTGTCGCAGGATAACCCCGTCAATCAAGGGTCTGAGCCTGGTTATCAGGTCGGTCCCATCACGGTACTCGAAACGTTCAGGTGTGCTCAGTATGGATATGTCAATCTCCACACGCTCCAGCTCTTCCCGTGTCAGCGGCTGAAAACGATGATCATGGAATGCCGCCTGCAGCGCATTGCGCTCAATTGCGTCAACAATTGGACCATCCGCCTCGAGGTTGCCGATACAGCCGCGCAGCGTATCATTAATTTTCAAGGTAACGAAGGTGCCGCACTGTTGCTGCAGCGAGTCATCGTCAAGACCTTCCCGCCCCACCTCCGTTGAAATCCCGAGCCGATGCTCCAGTGTTGAACGTGCGAGTTCAAGAAGCCGCCGTCCCTGGGGCAAACCGACCGGTATATTCATCGCTGAGCTGTCCATACCTTTTTCACCACTCGATTCCCAGCATCATGCAGTTAATCCCGCTGCCGATACCGAGCATCGCCCCTTTCTGCCCCGGGGAGTAAACATTCTGTTCTATTGCCATGGCCATGGTGATCGGCGCCGAGACAGAGCCGACATTGCCGAGAAACGGCAGGGTTTCAAAATTTCTGGACGGATCGAGCGCCAGCTGTTCAAAAAGCAGCCGGGCGTGTGCTGTGCCTACCTGATGACAAAAAAAGCTATCGACATCGCCCGGCCTCCAGCCGCTCACCCGCATGAAATCATCCCAGGTGGTACCGGCGGTTTCCACCCCCTGGACAAGAAGCTCTTCGGAATTGGTTGCCATAAGCGTATGCTCCGAACCTGTGCTCCCTCCCTGGCACAAGTCTGAGTGCGTCGTGTTTGCTCGCCAGGCACAATGAGTCAAACGTGGTCTGCTCCTGTCTCCTGGCTCACAGCGGCACATGTAAAGACCAACAGAACCCGAGCCGATGGTAAGCGAGGCAAAGGCGCTTTTAAAGCTTTTCCTGGTGAGCTGCTGGTCTGCGAGCAGTGTTTGAATCGTTGATTCCACGAGGTTTTCTGCCGTTTCACCGGAAACGATCAGTCCGTTTTCAACCTGGCCAAGCTCAAGCATGTTGGCGAGCATCACCACTCCATCGAGAAACCCCAGACAGGCGTTGGAAATGTCAAGCAAAAGACAGTCTGACGGTAACCCCAGGTCATGGTGAACAAAAGAAGCTGTCGCAGGCTCCATCATGTCCCGGGATACAGAGGTAAAAATAAGGCATTGTATCCTCTCAGGCGCAACACCTGCTGCCCCGAGCGCTTTGCGCCCGGCTTTTGCCGCCGCTTCACTTGGCCGTGTGCCTTCATGCCACAGCCTGCGTTCGCTAATCCCGCTCATCATCTCGAGACGGCCGTTCGGCAGCTTCAAACGTTTGTAAACCGTTTCCAGGCGCTGCTCAATTTCACGCGACGTCAATATCCGGGGAGGAAGTTCATACCCGTAGGTATGGAGGCAGACATGGGAATAATGGGAAGACATAATTTTTTGAATAGTACCTTGGGCAGATTATCCGGCATCATCCAGAGCAGATCTCCAGAACAGATTATTGTTTGGGAAACGACTGCGTTTATGGTTTGTGTTCTCGTCGACAGCGGGCCTGGTATCAGTTGAAAACCTTGTTTCGCATCGACAACCGCCTGTTTCTAGCACCGCTTTTCTACCTGCTTTTTCAACTCTTCGACATCAATCGGTCTTTTAATAAATGAATCAACACCGCTCTCCCTGTATTTTTTCTCCAGCCTCTCGTCGGCAGCACCGCTTTCAATGCCGAGAATCAGCGCGCGGCGCCCGGAGTATTCCTCGAGACGGCGAATGATTTTTGCCGTCTCTGCCCCGTCGCCCTGCACCATTGCCGTATCCAGAATGATGAGGTCAAACGGCGACAGCGATGCCTCGTACATTGCTGACCTGCCTGTTTCAGCGATCGTTACCCGCCACCCGGACTCGATTAAAAACTCAACCACCATCTGCTGGCTTTCCGGGTCACCATCGACGACGAGCGCCGTACTGGTCAAATAGCGCGTGAGGGTGTCAAACAGCTCTGTTTTCCCGAGCGGCTTCGTCAGATAGTCGTCCATCCCGGCCTGCAGACATTTTTCCCGATCACCATGCATGGCATGAGCCGTCAAGGCAATAACGGGCAGATGCCCGCCGTTCAGTCGCTCGTGGTCTCTGATTTCCCGGGTTGCTTCGAGCCCGTCCATGACAGGCATCTGGACATCCATTAAAACCGCCTGATAATTGCCGCTCAGCGCTTTTTCCACAGCCAGTTTTCCATTTTCAACCGCATCAATCTGCAGCCCGGCCTGCTCCAGCAGTGTTTCAATCAATATTCTGCTGATAGGCTCATCTTCAGCCAGCAGGACTGAAGCACCATCCAGCATAAAGTTGATGCCCTGACCCGGTTCTGCAGGGACAGTGGCCGCACTGTTTTTTGCCGGCAGCAGATGCTCTCCGGACGGCTGTTTATATTTCCAGGTGAACCAGAATGTGGCCCCCTGCCCCGGAGCGCTCTCCAGTCCAATTTCTCCGCCGGCCAGGCGAACAAGCTGGGCCGAAATGGTCAGTCCGAGCCCTCCCCCCCAGTATTTGGGGGAATAGGAGTTGTAGGTCTGGTGGAAAGTTTCGGTAATGATCTTTTGTTTTTCAGGAGTAATACCGATCCCGGTATCAACGACCGAAAACTTGAGCGTCCCCCCGCCATCACTATCCGGCTCCAGCCGTTCGATATTCACCGTGACTGTTCCTTGCTCGGTGAACTTAATCGCATTATTGACCAGATTCACGATCACCTGGACCAGCCGGTCCGCATCACTGTTCAAATACTCGGGCACATTGTGTTCCAGACGATACTGCAGATCAATATTTTTCTGACGCGCCGTCAATTTCATCAGGTAGAGGTCACAATCAAGGCTCTCAGAAAGATTAAAATCCTCCGGGTTCAGCTTCAGGCGCCCGGATTCTATCAGCGTATAATCTAGAATGTCGTTAACCACCTCGAGAAGGCGTTCCGCCGAGGTGTTGACCAGCTCGAGATGGCGCCGCTGTTCGGAGCTGAGATCAGTTTCGAGAACCAGATTGGTCATCCCCATGATGCCGTTCATTGGAGTCCTGATTTCATGCCCCATGCTCATCAGAAACTCGCTTTTGGTCCGGCTCTCTTTTTCGACCTGCTCCAGAGTCGCTTTCACGTCCTCGCAGCCGCTAACGGTATCCTCCCTGGTCGTTTCATTACTCTGATACCCCGCAAGCCTTGCTTCCAGTTCGGAAATACGTTGGTCTTTCTCTCTCAGCTGTCGCTTCAGGTCAGCGCTTCCTTTCTCTTTGCTCAACTCCGCTCCCCCTTCTCAGGCTTATTGATGAAACCCCTTTGCTGCTGGACTGCCGTGCTCAACGCCCTGCTCGTGTTTTGTCCCATGCCTGCTGCATCCCACCATTGCCGGCAGCAAGCTGGGATGGGTGTTGATTGTATCATGATATCAATGAACTGGCAATTTATTGCGTCGGAAAAAAATCCTCGCTCAGGATACCATTCTCCGGAATGAAAAAAAACGCTTTATCATGTATGCCTGAACTCCCAGCACTGATGAATGCGCGGCGACTGCTGAAAGTCCCGTGGTATGCTCTGTTTGCTGATGTTTTGGCAGACATACTGATCGGCAAGTCTGCCGTCCAGCGCAAACGATTTGTAGTTTGTGGAAAAAATGAGCAGCCCGTTATCTCTCAATCGTGACATGGCCAGGCTGAGCAGAAGAAAATGGTCTTTCTGCAGATCAAAAATCCGCGATTTTTTTCTGGTATTAGAAAATGTGGGCGGATCGACAAAAATGAGATCAAACTGATCATTATTCTCCTTGAGCCACTGAATACAGTCTGAGTGAACCAGGCGATGCCGGTCGGGGTGAATACCGTTTAAGGCGAAATTCATTTCAGCCCATTGCAGATAGGTTGCTGAGAGGTCTACCGTTGTCGATGAAACAGCACCTCCGACCACGGCATGAACCGTTGCCGTACCCGTGTAGCCGTAGAGATTGAGGAATCGTTTCCCAGCCGCCTGCTGTCCAATTCTGATCCTGGTGTTTCTGTGATCCAGAAAAAGCCCGGTATCCAGGTAATCAGTAAAGTTGAGCAGAAAAGAACACCCCCCTTCCCTGACTTCGTAGAGTTTTCCTCTTTTTTTCGCATTTTTCTGATACTGAGTTTTGCCTCTCTGCCTCCTCCTGGTCTTGATGAACACCCGATCCCGTCCGGCACCCAGAACCTGGCGCACGCCATTCAGGACAACACTGAACCTTGCTGCAGAGACACTTTCGCCAATTGACGCCGGCGCCGCATATTCCATTACATGTATCCACTTGCCATAGAGATCAATGGAAACATTGTACTCGGCCATATCACGATCATAGACCCGGAAACACTCGACTCCCTCCCGGTCTGCCCAGCTCATCATTTTTTTTACATTTTTTCTTAACCGGTTGGCAAAATCACTGGTTTTCTCTTCCGGGTCCGGGGGGGCGACGGCCCATTTGAAACCCCGGACTGACTGTCTGCCTACCGTGCCGACAAAGAGACGACAGGCTATCGGTCCGTTGAACAGTTGATGCTTGTCATCCCAGTTCAGGCCGGTCATATCGGCCAGATCAGGATTTGACGTAAACAAGCCGAGGCTCCAGCCCTGAAATAACGTCCGTAAACGATTGCCGATGAAACGGTAAAGATACTTAACCGTCTCTTTTTCAGAAAGCCGCTCTCCGTAAGGCGGATTGCAGACCAGACAGCCTTCATCACCCGGTGGGCTCAGTTCAAACAGGTCCTTGCGGCTGACGATAATTTTATCTTCAAGGCCGGCATTGGCAATGTTAACCCGCGCCTGGCGAACAGCAAGCCTGCTGCCGTCATATCCCGTCAATTGCGGCCAGCTGCGCTTGAACCCTTTTTCCTCCCGCTCGACAGCCTCCGATACCAGTCGATTCCACAGGTCTTCATCATGCCCCTGCCACCCCAGCATACCGAAATAGGGCCGGTCCAATCCGGGTGCAGAATCACCGACAATCATCGCCGCTTCAATCAACAGCGTAGCCGAGCCGCAGAGCGGGTCAAGCAGAGGGCGACGGCCATCCCAGCCGCTCAGGACGATAATTGCTGCCGCCAGTGTTTCCTTGAGCGGGGCTTCTCCTGTTTCGAGCCGGTAGCCCCGTTTGTGCAGACTCTCACCGGACAGGTCTATGGACAGAACTGTTCGGACACTGTCGGCATACACATTAATTCGTACGCCAGGCCGGTTAACCTGAACATCAGGCCGGATACCGCTCAGCGCACGAAAATAATCAGCGATTCCGTCTTTTACCTTGAGAGCAGTATATTTACTGTGATTAAACGGAGCTCCAGGCCCAAGGGAACAGTCAACCGCAAAGGTTGTTTTGCTGGTGAGGTGCTGCTGCCAGTCGATTTTTCTGACCCCGGCATAAAGATCTTCCTCGTCCCTTGACTCCAGCTGGGCGATCTCCAGCAGCACCCGTGAAGAAAATCGGGACCACAAGCATGCCCGGTAGCCACTCTCAAGAGAACCTGACCAACAGACCGAACCACTGCCTGTTTTTATATCATTTCCCTGAAAGGCTTTAACCTCTCCAGCAACAAGGTTTTCAAACCCTGTCCCGCAGGTCGCTGTAAAATTCATGTAATGCTCCTAAAAACCTGAAGTTAGCCACTTCATGAGCGGGAAAACTGCCCCTGCCCGCCTGTTTCATCGGGCCGCTCACTATACCCACAACAGCCGTTCCCGGCAAACCCGTTTGTTTATACATCAGTATACAGCTGACAGGACGATAAATATCTTGACCTCTTTTGTTATAAGGATAGAATAGGTAATTACTTTTAATCAGGGAAGTAATCGTTGTTTTCACCCTTGGATCCGAAGCCAAAACGTTATGACAACAATCATGGGACAAGAAACGGTATGAAAAAAATCATTGTTCACTCCTTGCTCGCCGCAGTACTGACAGGATCGCTCGTCTTTTTCACTGGGGGCTGCACGAAAAAATCGGCGATACCCCCGACACCGACAGGAACCGGCGGTTCATCCGCAATACAGGGAAAAGATATCAACTATCCCCTGGCTGACGGCTCCTACTCCGAAAACAGCCTCCTGGCAGAAGGAACACTTGATGACAGCTCTCCGAACAACATCGAACATCTCGGCAGCCTGTCTCTGGACGCCACTCAAGGTGAGACAAGTGCCGCCTACAGGCAACAGCACGGCCGCTCCACCCAGGGTTTTCTTCCCATCTATTTCGATTTTGACCAGTCCGGAGTTCGACCCGATATGTCTGAGCGGATGATACAAAACGCCGAGCGGCTTCAACAGGTTGCCAACGCCGTCATTATCGAGGGCAACTGTGATGACAGGGGAACAAAGGAATATAACCTGGCCCTTGCAGAAAGAAGAGCAATCAACGTCAAAGATTACCTGGTCAATCTCGGTGTCAGTCCAACCCGCATCAGAACGGTCAGCTACGGCGAGGAACGTCCGCTCTTTTTCGAACAGGATGAGTTCTCTTGGAGCCAGAACAGACGGGCTGACTTTGTTCTGGAATAACCAAACACCGGTAAAACTCCCTTCTGTCGGCTAACGGTGTTCAGCAGGGAGTTTTTTCAGAAATGAGTGCAAGAAGATTTTTCAGCACCTGGTCAGCACTCGCACCAGTCGTATCGATATAGACGGCATCGGCTGCTCTTTTCAATGGCGCAACCGCCCGTTCGCTGTCGTTTTTATCTCTGGTCACCGTCATTTCCAGCAACGCTTTTTCATCAACATCCTCGCCCCGCTGCCGCAACTGATGCGCCCGCCGGGAAGTACGCTCCCGGGGTGTGGCATCAAGGTAAAACTTGAAGGCTGCATCCGGAAAGACAACCGTTCCGGTGTCCCTGCCCTCGGCAACAACCCGCCCTTTCCTGCCGATACGCTGCTGCATGGCGGTCAGTTTCGCTCTCACCGGCACCAGGGCCGAAACCCGTGAGGCGAGCATGGAAATTTCCGGGGTCCTGAGCAGATGACCGATGGCACTGCCGTTCAAAACAACCTCGACATCGCCATCTTTTCCGGCAGGGTTGAGTTCTATTGAGATATTTTCAAGCTCATCTGCCACCGCCTCGATATCCGACATATCCACGTTTTTTGACTGCAGATGAAAGGCG
Source organism: uncultured Desulfobulbaceae bacterium (assembly GCA_965366875.1). Lineage (GTDB taxonomy): Bacteria > Desulfobacterota > Desulfobulbia > Desulfobulbales > Desulfocapsaceae > MADRE3. The sequence continues at coordinate 24,583 of CBDUGK010000022.1, forward strand.
ACGGCACGATACATTGCCCCGGTATCAAGATAGGTGAAGCCAAGCTGCTCGGCAACCCCCCTGCTGATCGTTGATTTCCCGACTCCCGACGGGCCGTCAATGGTCACAATCAAAGATTTTTCACCTGACATAGCCGCACTCCTGAAGACTTTCTCTGAGCGCTGCCAGAAAACGTTCATTCTCGGCTGCTGTCCCCACATTGATGCGAATAAAATCCGGATAGCCATAGGCCTTCATTGAGCGGACGATAACCCCTTTTCTCAGCATTGACTCGTAGAGCACGGTAGCATCACCGCAGACATCAATCAGAAAAAAATTCGTCTGGGAGGGGTAGCTCCTGCAGCCGATTTTTTTCAGTTCCTCGCCGAGATAACGCTTTCCCTCCCGTGTGGAGGTGATTGTGCGCTGGTAAAAAGCTTTGTCCTTGAGCGCCGCCTGGGCGCCGCAAAGAGCAATTGTATTGATGTTGAACGGTTGTCTCACCTTGTGCAGACAAGCCGCGATCTGAGCGGGCATGATTCCAAAACCGATACGTATGCCCGCCAGCCCGTAGGCTTTTGAGAATGTCCTCAGTGACACAACTCCGCAGCGCTGATCGGTCTCATTAATCAGCGCTCTGATATCAGTCTGCAGTTCCCGGTCGGCGAAGTCCACATAGGCCTCGTCCAGGACGACGACAACCTCTTCAGGGATTTTTGCCAGAAACGCGTGCAGACTGTCTGGTGTCAGAATCGTGCCGGTCGGGTTGTTGGGGTTGTCCAGGAATATAAGACGTGTTTTTTCCGACACCTGTCCGCAGATCGTTTCAAGATCATGCATCATGGATCTCAGGGGTACAATGATATTTTTTCCACCACGAACCTGGACAAACTTCTGATACATTAAAAAAGAGGGTTGGCTGGTAATAACCTCGTCCCCTGTCTGCACAAAAGTTTTGACAAGAAATTCGATGATTTCATTTGAGCCGTTGCCGAGCACAATCTGTGCGGGACTGACCCCGAGGTGATCAGCCAGTGCCCTGGTCAGGTAATAACCGGAGCCGTCAGGGTAACGATGCATTCCCGCAAGCGAGGCCTGCATGGCCTCAACAGCCAGAGGAGACGGCCCGAGCGGGTTCTCGTTTGAGGCCAGCTTGATTGATCCGGTTATGCCATACTCCCGCTCAAGCTCATCAATGGGTTTACCGGGAGGATAGGGAGTAATATCTTCTATGTTGTCAGGAATGCGTAATTTCACGTTCGTCAATACCGTCTATGGCAGGGAGGGAATTCTTCTGTCAACACTCAGCCTTTTCTCTATATTATAGGCCGCCCGTAGCAAATCGCTCTCTTTGAAATGGGGACCCTGGAGCTGTATCCCTATGGGAAGCCCCGCCGAGCTGAACCCTCCGGGAACCGACATCCCGGGCAACCCTGCCAGATTAGTCGAAAGGGTAAGAATATCAGACAAGTAGAGGGCAAGCGGATCATCGCTTTTTTCCCCTATTTTCCAGGCCGGTGTGGGTGTTACCGGTGATACCAGCAGGTCGCAGGAGTTCCAGGCCTTTTTAAAATCTTCAAGGATAAGGGTCCTGACCTGCGAGGCTTTCTTATAATAGGCGTCATAATAGCCGGAGGACAGCGCATAGGTTCCAATCAGTATTCTTCGTTTTACCTCCGGGCCGAACCCCCTGGACCGCGTATCCTTGTACATGCCCATCAAGGTATCTGCATCGAGATCGCGATAACCGTAGGCCACACCGTCAAACCGGGCCAGATTTGAACTCGCTTCAGCCGGAGCGATCAGGTAATACACCGCGACACAATAGTGCACATGGGGAATTGAGACATCAACAACCTCTGCACCGGCATCGCGCAACGCGGCAATCCCGTTCATCACGACCTTTTCCACTTCCGGGTCAAGGCCATCAACGAAATACTCCCTGGGTATTCCAACCCGCACTCCTTCCATATTGCCGACAAGAGCTGAGGTGTAATCTTCTGTTGGAATGTCAACTGCGGTTGAATCCTTCGGGTCATAACCGCAGATACAGTTCATCATCAGGGCACAATCCCTCACATCACGGGTAAGTGGTCCAACCTGGTCAAGAGAAGAGGCAAAGGCGACGAGCCCGTACCTGGAAACCCGGCCATAAGTGGGTTTCATTCCGACGATGCCGCAAAGAGACGCCGGCTGCCTGATGGATCCGCCGGTATCGGAACCAAGGGCTCCGAGCGCTTCCCCGGAGGCGACCGCAACCGCTGACCCGCCTGACGACCCACCCGCGATGTAATCGGTGTTCCACGGGTTTTTGGGAGTTCCGAAAGCACAGGTCTCAGAGGTTGAGCCCATGGCAAACTCATCCATGGACGTCTTGCCGAGAATAACGCCCTCTTCCTCTTTTAATTTTTCAATGACGGTCGCATCATAGGGGGGAATGAACTGCTCGAGCATTTTTGACCCACAGGTCGTCCGTGTCCCCATGGTGCAGAGAAGATCTTTCACGGCAAACGGTATACCGCAGAGACGGCCTCTTTTTTCTTTTGTTCGCTGAGCGTCTCGTTGCTGGGCGACGGCAAGAGCCTGATCTGCATCATGGGAAATAAAAGCCTGCACAGCCCCCTCTGCCTTTTTTATTCTGTCCAGGCAGCTCTGGACCAGGTCCTGGCAACGCAGCTCACCCGACGACATGGACGACAGTGCCTGAGAAATGGTCAGCTCATATGGTTCCATAAATCCCTCAATAAAACAAAACGCTAAAATACAGAATAGTCAACGGGCAGTAAACGCTCGTCAATCAGATGACCCGGGGAACGATAAAGCTTTCCTGGTTTGTTTTCGGGCCTTCAGCCAGGGCATCTTTTTGTGTCAGGGACGGTTTTACGATATCCTCCCTGAAAGCGTTGGTGATGGAGAATGCGTGAGTTGTCGGAGCAACTCCCGAGGTATCAAGCTCTTCCAGCTTTTCTACATAGGAAAGGATGGTATCAAGCTGAGCAGTCATCTGTTCCAGTTCTTTTTCATCTAAGTGGAGCCGAGCCAGATGGGCCACATGCTCGACTTCTTCCTGCGTAATTTTCATCTCTTACCGTTTCAGTTTTCTTTCAAATATAGGTGGTCCAGGTATTCGTCGGTAAAAACGCTGTCTGTGGGAGAAAAATCACTGATCGTCCGGGAAAACACTTCAACAATTGCCGGATCAAACTGGGTTCCTGAACAGCGGTCGAGCTCCTCGATCGCTTCGCTCATACTGAGATTTCTCCGATAGTTCCTCCGCGAGGTCATCGCATCGTAACTATCTACAACCGTTAAGATTTTGGTCAGATCATCAAGCTGGTCACCGACCAGACCGTCGGGGTACCCCTTGCCATCCATTCGTTCATGGTGGTGCCTGATAATAAACTGTTCCCGCTCCATGAAACCGAGCGGTTTAATGATGTTTGCACCGACGCTCGGGTGTTTCTGTATCAGGGCCCACTCCTCGGCACTCAACTTTCCCGGTTTCTGAATACAGGAAAGGTCTATAACCAGCTTACCGATATCGTGAAACTGCGCAGCCCTGCGAAGAACAACCTGATCCTGGCCCTCGAGCCCCATGGCTCCGCCAAGCATTACGGCATACTCGGTAACCCGCATGGTATGCCCGGCCGTATAGTAGTCTTTCTCCTCCATCGCATTCTGGAGACTGCTCATTAACTGAACGGTCGCGCTCTCCAGTGAATTGCTGTAGGAAAGCAGCAACTTGTTCTGTGCCTCGAGTTGAGCGGCCTTTTCCTGAACATCGTCCTCAAGGGCTTCTTTATACCTTCGTTCCCGGAGAACGTACATTCTTTTTTCTATGGCCCGACGAATTTTTACATTAAATATATCAAGATCTTCTATCGGTTTGGTCAGAAAATCATAGGCACCTGAATTTACGGCTTTGACCGCGTAGTCCATGGAGCCGGCACCGGTCAGAAAGAGAACGGGGATATCGTGTTCAAGTCTCTTCAGCTCGTCGATGGTTTCAAACCCGTTCATTTGCGGCATGTTGATGTCGAGGATAATGACATCAAAAGAATCATCTATGATATTGACAACCTCTCTGCCGTCAGAAGCAACCACTACATGGTGGCCAAACATTTCAAGAATTTTTGACACTGTGCTGCGGACCATGAGATCATCGTCGGCAACCAGTATTTTTGATTGGTTTTCACTCACCCCGCAGAACCCCGTACAAAGATTAGTTTCAAGATGAAAACAGCTAAAGACCTTCCCTGAGTCTACATTTTCCAATATTTTTTTGCAACTTGACGGGCCTGTTCTATGGAGCTGTGGGTGAGGTGTGCAGCAGCCAGTTCTTCGTCCTCCCTATCCGTCAGGTAGTACTCTTCTCCGTCATCGAGCGGACTGCCGAGCAGTTCAGAAAGGACAGCCAGGGCACCGTCACGCTGACCCTTGAGATTGTACCCCCCCTCAAGGGTAACCAGAATCCTGCCGTCGCAAACCGTTTCTGCCAGACGGACCAGTGAACGGGTCATAAAGGAAAAACCGGGGGTTCCTACTGACATACCGCCCAGTGGATCACCATGGTAAACATCAAACCCTGCAGATACCAGAATAAGTTGTGGTTCATACACTTTTCCCACCGGAATGACAATATCATTAAAAATTGCCGCATAATCCTTGTCGCCGAGACCTCCCGGCAGGGGGATATTAACCGTATAACCTTCGCCCTGGCCGGTTCCAACCTCTTCAAGAGAACCGGTTCCTGGGTAGTACGGATATTGGTGAGCCGAAATATAGAGTATTTCCGGTGTGTCATAAAAAGAAAACTGGGTGCCGTTTCCGTGGTGCAGGTCCCAGTCAACAATCATCACCCTTTCGAGCCCATACTGCCGGCGGGCATGACAGGCGGCGATGGCGATATTATTAAACAGGCAAAAACCCATGGAGCGGCCTCTTTCTGCGTGGTGTCCGGGCGGCCTGACCAGGGCGAAACCATTGTCAATCTCTCCTTCCATCAGCAGGTCAACGCCCTTCATGACCGAGCCGGCTGCGCAACAGGCAGCCTCGTAGGAGCGCGCTGATGTCGCGGTGTCCTGGTCAAGAAAGTCAAACGACTTTCCAGCCGTGGCAGCGACCCTGTCAACGAGCGTCCTGTCATGGTTTCTTTCAATATGTTCCAGCTCGGCCGGAGCAAAAGATGGAAAAACAAACTTATCCTGAATATCCGGTCTGTCTAGAAAGCTGTATATAACCCTGAGGCGGTCGATTCGCTCCGGATGGTTTCTTCCGGGGTCGTGCATCAGGAACAGGTCATTCTTGAAAATAGCTGTTTTCCGCATATCGTTATCTCCATAGCCCAAAACGCGATTATTGGCTCCGGTACCGCTCGACTATAACCACCTGATAACAGTTATTACCACAGAATCGCTCCCGTATAAAAAAAAAGCTGCATAATCCCGCAGGAAAATGCAGCTTGAGAAAAATATACGGTGCTGCCAGTTACATGGGGACGATTAATTTGTTGGTCTCCTCATTCCAGACGACAACAAGATACCAGATCAGAACAAAGGCCGCGATCAACAGGAGTGTTCCCCCATATCCCATCACATCAGGCAGATAAACAAAACTTCCAAGAACGCCGTCCGCCTCAAAATCGTTATCTCTGAACCACTTGGTCACGATTGAGGTGGAAACAGCAAAAAACGGTACGACTATCATCAGTTTTACCTGTCCCTCGCCGACGCGCCAGAGTGTTCCAGAGCCGCAGCCTCCGGCAAACATCGCTCCCAGGCCGAAAAGAAAACCGCCGACAATGCCGCCCCAGCCAAACGTTCCTCTCACATAGTTAATGGGTGCAAGAACCGCCTCACCCTCTGCCCGAACCGGCACCGCATATTTTAAAACAGCGGCACCAATGGCAACGATCAGTATCGACAGCATGACTGATTTTGCCATCGTGCAGTCACCGGTCATATGTGGTTCGCGAAATCCCTGAACCATGCACCAACGACCTCTCTGCATGGTATACCCGAGCGCAGCCGCTATCAATATTACCCCGCCGAGGGAGGCAATATAGTCACTGTCCTCGTTTGCGGCATATCCATATGCTTTGAAGATTAAAAAAAGAATTCCGGCCAACCCGAACAGACCAACAGCAACCTTGGGAAATTCTATGGTTTTTGAACCCCCTTCCCCCCAGGAGATATGCTCCATTTCAAGATAGAGAAGTTTGAGCCCCAGAACGACACCAAAAACAAGGCCGAGCATCATGGCAAAACCGCTTGCCGAAAGGTTCCCAATAGCATTGTAAAAACCGCCGACGTTGCAGCCGCCGGCAAGAGAAGCGCCAATTCCCATCAGGATGCCGGCAATGATGGCTTTGACCATTTCTCGATACGGCGGTATCCTCAAGGCAAACTCCTTGCCGACACACGCAGAGACAAAAGCGCCGACGACAAATCCTATGCCAATGACCGATCCGGAGCTAATCAATATCGACCGGGGAGCCTCTTCGTAGTAGACAAAGAAACCAACATCGGTTCCCAGCAGCGAAGTGATTCCATACATTATCCAGTCACCCCAGTTTCTAATGGCGCCGACAGCACCCCAGGGCCGCCACCAGGCCATTATCATCACCGAAAAAAATGCCACAACAATACCGGTAACTGTCGGGTTCCATTCGGTTTGACACATTGTTTTGTATAAGCCTTTAAACTTGCTGACAACAACGCTCTGCTCACTCATACAGACCTCCTGAAAATTCTGATAATTGAAAAGAATAAAGACTTTATTGCTTTACCTTTGACAGCGATTTTTGTCAATAGAGCGAACTCTGCAGGATATGTTTGTTTTGCGGGATATCCACCAATTGTATTTTCGTTTGACATAACAATTTATTATGCTAAAAACGTGACTGGATATGGTACAGTGTTCTGTTGGTTGTTTTTGTGTGAAAATGGACATTCAGCACCATTCACTCGTTCATTCGATGTGGTTAATAAAAACTATTAGGAGGTTTTATCATGAGTGATCACAAAACTGTAGCAGCGGATGTTACCCCGAACAGTGTTCTCGACGCAAAAGGTTTGAGCTGCCCGATGCCCCTTCTCAGAACAAAAAAAGAGATAGGCAAACTGGCCGCAGGGGAAGTTTTACAGGTTGACGGTACCGACCCGGGATCAAGAAACGATATTCCCGGCTGGTGTGAGCGTGCCGGCCATGAGTACCTTGGCGAAAAGGAAGAATCCGGCTACATCAGCTTCTTTATCAAAAAGGGCTGAGAACAAATCCTTTCTTTTTTCAAAAGACATTCATTTTCCGGGAGGTCACCGATGGCAAAAAGTCTTGGTATTTTTGTAACAAACCCCGATAATCTCAAGCATGTCATAGGGGTAACAAAAGCCGCAAAAGCAAAAGGGTCCAAGGTTAAGGTTTTTTTCACCTGGACGGCAACACATAATTCAAAAGACAAAGATTTTCCTCTCCTCTGCGAACTGGCCGATGATGTCTCTATCTGCGTGGACAGCTATGCCAAACAGGGGTATGACATCAACGATATTCCTGCAGGACTGACAGACAAAAAAATGGCTACCCAGGCTCAGCACGGAATCATCATCGAAGATTTCGACTGCTACCTGAGCTTATAGAGGGGGAATATAATGGAATACAAAAAAGTTTGTTTAATGTTCAGAAACAAAGATTATGCTGTAGACGGAATGCGCTCTGCACTGGGGCTTGCTGTTGAAAACATGTACGCCTACGGAGTTGTCATGGATACCGAGATAGAGAAGCTTGACGACTATGCCATGGAAAGCATAGAGATGCTTCGAGATATGGAGGGAGAAATTTACTCCACCGTTCCGGCAAATGTCGAAAAAAACGGTTTTGAGCCGATAACGATCGAAGAGTTAGGCGAGAAATTAAGAGATATGTCTATTATTGTCCCTTACGGATTAAAATAGAAAGGGAGGAGCCATGAAAATTCTTAACGTTTATCGTTCGCAACCCGACGAGGTCGTCCAGAAACTCGTTGAAATAGTAAATAGAGACAGGGAATCGGAGAGTTTTGATTTGACCGTCGACAGTCCTGATTATGACGCACTTGTAGACAAGGTTTTTTCGGCAGACCAGACTATCTGCTGGTGGTAAGATAAAAGACCTCCCTTCTCTCTCCATGAGTCAGGAGGGGGGTCTTTTGAATCCAAGTTGCTCGGCTATGTAGTTGTGGATTCGTGGCCGCAGTTCTTTTATTCCCTGCCGTTCTTCACCCATGATCACCCTGTTCGTCAAGAGAACAACCACCAGTTCCTTAACCGGGTCTATCCAGAAAGATGTTCCGGTAAATCCCAGGTGACCGATGCTTTGCTCAGAAAAGTAGCTGCCACTGCTTGAATCCTGTCTGGAAGGCAGGCTAAAACCTGCTGTCCAGTCGGAATCCCCGGCTCTTGCACAGGCACGTTGTAAGGTTTGGGAGGAAAAAGGGAGACGATTTTCTTTTTCGTTGAGTGAAAAAAGCAATTCCTGACAAAGTGTAAGCACAGCTGATGGTGTGCCAAACAACCCGGCATGACCGCTTACGCCTCCAAGAGCCCGGCAGTTGTCATCGTTAACGACTCCCGGCCTGTTCTTCTCTTCAATGGATGTCGCCACAAAAAGATGCTCCGGGGCGGGATAACGAGAAGGAAAAAAGAGCTTTTTTTCTATTCCCAGTGGTTTGGCTATGGTTTCTTTCCAAAAATCAGCCAGATTCTGCCCGCTCTTTTCTTCAACAATAAAACCCAGCAACAGATAACCAATATCACTATAAACGTGCTCTCTTCCTTTTTTATAAGCCCTTTCTTCATTAATTATCTTGCTGATAAGCCACTGCCTTCTCCTTTGAAATGACATTGTTTCCAGCTCAGGCCAATACACTTTATGGGCTGGCAGCCCTGATGCATGGCAGAGCAGATGATAAATATCCAGATCCTTGCAGGAATCTGCAGACAACAACGGAAAAATTGTGTCGACGGTATCAAACCAGGATACCTCTTTCTTCTCGATCAGGGTAAGAACACTCAACAGGGTGACAAGAGGTTTGGTGAGCGAAGCAAGGTCAAACAGGGAGTTTTTATCTGTTTTTACCCGCTTAGAAGTATCGGTTGTTCCGCAATAAAGATGACAATGATCACCCGAAGAAAAATCCTCACAAAAAAAAGACACACTTGAAGCAGAAAATAAAGATATATTACAATTACTTAATAGTATTTTACCTAATCCTTTCAAAATTTTTTTCTTCGGGAATCCGGACATTTTAATATGCTATTATTTTATTGTATTTTTTCACTGTTTTTACTAGATTAAGGATAACCAATGATAACTTATATGTCTTTGTTTTTTCGTTATAAAAAAACATTTTTTTCTGCTTTTTTACACCAACTTTTCAACAACTATTCAACACCGAAATGATAATAAAATATGAAAAGACTGTTAATAGCATTGTTGAAAACTCGTTTTAAATAAAAAACAGAAATTATAAGGATTCATAATGTTAGTTTTTTTTGTAGAAAAAAAAACAACTTACTCTTTTTTTTCACAAATCAACGACGTTAATAATAATAAGAAAAGCTATTTATTTATAAGAGAAAACCAAAATGCAGAGAAAGGAGTGTAAAGATGCCCTTGGAATGCACCGTCTTAAAAAATGATTTACTGGAGGGTTTAAACAGCCTTCAAAATATTACAAATAAGAGAGGTACACTGGCAGTTCTTTCAAATGTTCTGATTGAAACCAACGGCAGCGAGTTGATCATTACGGGCACTGATCTGGAAGTAGGTCTGAGGCTTTTTGTGCCTGCCCAGATAGCAAATACCGGCACGATTACCCTTCCTTCAAAAAAAATATTTGAAATCGTTCGAGAATCCGGATCCGAAGAAATAATGATTGAGGAGACCGGCAACAGCTGGGTCCAGATAAAGGCGGGTTTGAGTACCTATAATCTGGCTGGAATAAAAAGTGAGGAATTTCCTACATTTCCGGAATTTGATGAAGACACGTTTACTTCTTTTGAATCCCATATTTTTCTGGATCTGATAGATAAAGTCATTTTTTCAATAGCCAGCGAGCAGGAAAATATCTATTCGTTGACATCCGTACTTATTGAAAAAGAAAAACGGGAAAGTGTCAGCTATCTGAAAATGATTTCATCTGATGGGCATAGACTTTCTATCATGGAAAAAGACGTTGCCGTCGATGTTGATTCTTTTCATTTGAATGAGGTTACGCTTATTCCCAAAAAAGGTATTCAGGAACTTAAAAAATTCTGTGAAAACAGGGACACGATAGATCTTTCTTTTGAAAAAAAACAGCTGATTGCCAGAGACGGGGATGCGGTTATGGTTATCCGCCTCAAGCAGGGTGAATTTCCCCAGTATAAATCGATAACGAATGCGGTATCGCTTGAAAATTGCATTAAAATTGAGAGAATACGTTTTCTTGAATCACTGAAAAGAATCAATCTTTTTACCGAAGATATTTTCCATACGATCCAGCTGCAGTTAGAAGGTGAAACCATGATTCTTACCTCTCAGAATGCAGACCTGGGTAACGCCAAGGATGAAATGAAGATAGATTATTCAGGCGGACCGCTTACTCTGGGATTTAACTGTCGTTATTTTATAGAAACACTGCAGGTTATGGAGTCTGACATTGTCGAGGCGTACATCAATTCCAATAACAGCCCTTGTCTGATGAAATCAGAAGATGATAAAGGATTTTTAAGTATTATCATGCCCATGCAGTTATAATTATTCATCTTTTACTTTTTTTAAGGATAGAGCGTGAGTGAAGAATTAAGAAACTATGATGCCGGCCAGATCCAAGTACTTGATGGCCTTGAGGCGGTTAGAAAACGACCCTCCATGTACATCGGCAATACCGCCTTAGAAGGATTGCATCACCTGATCTGGGAGGTTGTCGACAACAGTATAGATGAAGCGCTGGCCGGATACTGTCAGCGGATCAGGGTTACTATCCACGAAGATAACATGATTACCGTCGAGGATGATGGCCGGGGAATACCTGTCGACATCCATCCGACAGAAAATATATCCGCCCTTGAACTGGTGATGACAACCCTTCATGCCGGAGGTAAATTTGATCATTCCACCTATAAGGTATCAGGAGGATTGCATGGTGTCGGCGTTTCAGTTGTCAATGCCCTCTCTATTGAAGCGGTAGCCCAGATTCGCCGGGATGGGAAAATCTATCGTCAGTCCTACAGGTATGGTCAAAAAGAAGGCGAACTTGAAATAGTAGGAACCAGTGAAAAAACCGGTACCATCATATCGTTTAAGGCAGATCCGGGAATATTTACCGAAACAACCACATACGATTATGAGCTGGTAAAAAACAGACTCCGTGAGCTTGCCTTCCTGAACAAGGACGTTCGTATTTATCTCAAGGACGAGAGAAGTGGAGAAGAGGACAAATTTCATGCCTCCGGTGGAATCGTTTCCTATGTGGAATACCTGAACAGGAATCGCACGCCTGTTTTCAATGAGCCGATATTCCTGACTGCTGAGAGGGATCTGGTGAAAGTGGAAATAGCTTTCCAGTATTTCGATGGATATTCTGAAAGGCTTTTCTCTTTTGTTAATAATATCAACACCAGAGAGGGAGGTACTCATGTTGCCGGTTTCCGGGCTGCATTGACGAAATGCATAAACCGTTATGCCAGCGATGATATTATTCCCAAGAATCTCAAGGAAAAAATGGGAGGTGACGATGTCCGTGAGGGACTAACCTGTGTCCTTTCCGTCCATGTGCCAAACCCTCAATTTGAGGGTCAAACGAAAACAAAGCTTGGAAATTCAGAAGTAAAGTCCATCGTCGAGTCAGTCTGTAATGAGAAACTTACCCTCTATCTCGAGCAAAATCCCCAGATAGCAAAACGCATACTGACAAAGGTTGTCGAGGCTGCAAGAGCCCGCGAGGCAGCCAGAAAAGCCAGGGATTTATCGAGGAAAAAGGGTTCAACAAGCCTCTTGATGGCAGGTAAACTTGCAGAATGCCAGGAAAAAGACCCGTCCAAGCGAGAAATTTTTATCGTTGAGGGAGACTCTGCCGGCGGCTCTGCTAAACAGGGGCGCGACCGGTCCATCCAGGCAATACTTCCTCTTCGCGGTAAAATAATGAACGTCGAAAAAGCTCGTTTCGACAAGATTTTGAACAGTGAAGAGATTAAGCAGCTGATTGCGGCTTTTGGCTGCGGTATAGGCAAGGATGAATTTGATGTTGAAAGACTTCGCTATCACAAGATTATCATCATGACCGATGCCGATGTCGATGGAGCCCATATACGGACACTGCTGTTGACATTTATTTACAGACAGATGCTGCCACTTGTTCAGGGAGGGTATGTCTATATAGGCCAGCCGCCCCTGTATCGCCTGGCCAAGGGGAAAAACGAAAAATATTTCCTGAACGACGAGGATCTGAACAATCACCTTTTTACCCAGGCCAGTGAAAAAATAAAAGTTATCTGTGAGGATGGTGAAAAAACAGAGCTGACAGGTGAAAGCCTGGTAAGGACGCTTAAGGAACTTTCTCTGTATCAGAAGCTTGTCTCATATCTGAGCAGAATGAACATCTGGGAAGATTTACTTTTCAACCTGCTGAAAAGAGATATTCGTAAAGCCGATCAGTTTGCTGAAAAAGCCGTTGTTGAATCCATCATTGAAGATTTTTCAGACAACAAAGAGATGAAAGTCGGATCTATAAGACCCTGCAGGTGGCGTGCGGACTGCTACGAGGTTGATGTGGCGGTAAGAGGCAAGGCGCAGATCATGACAACGCTCGGACCCCAGATACCGCTTATCAATGAATACCGTTCGGCGCTGCAGTTATTTCCTGCAATAAAACAATATCTTGATAAAAAATTCATTGTCAGGCAGGAAACAAAACCTGGAGAAATCACTGATATTGGAGTTGGAAACTGGAGTGATATGGTCGAAACAGTTCGCAATGAATCGTTTAAGGGAAGTCACCTCCAGCGTTATAAAGGCTTGGGCGAGATGAACCCTGAACAACTCTGGGATACAACAATGAATCCGCAGAACCGGGTTTTGATGCAGGTAAACATAAAAGATGTTGAAGCTGCTGATGAAATGTTTACAACGCTGATGGGTGACAAGGTAGAACCGCGTCGGGAGTTCATTCAGAATCACGCTCTGGAAGTTACGGACCTGGATATATAAATAATTCAAAAATAGACTGAACAACAATCATGACAAACGCTAGAGAGAAAGACTCTTCACTTGAAGAATTTCCAACAATATCAATAGAGAAAGAGCTTAAAAAGTCATATCTCGACTATGCAATGAGTGTTATTGTGGGACGAGCGCTGCCAGACGTACGCGATGGTCTGAAGCCTGTTCACCGGCGGGTACTTTTTGCAATGCGGGAACTTGGAGTTTTCTTCAATAGACCGTATGTTAAATCGGCAAGAATTGTAGGTGATGTTATAGGTAAATACCATCCTCACGGCGACACGGCAGCTTATGACACCCTGGTCAGGATGGCGCAGGACTTTTCCATGAGATACCCTCTTGTCAACGGGCAAGGCAACTTCGGGTCTCTTGATGGCGATTCACCGGCGGCAATGCGTTATACGGAAGCACGCATGACGCGAATAGATAGAGAAATAGTAGCCGACCTGGAAAAGGAAACGGTTGATCATGTTCCAAACTATGACAACTCCCTGACTGAGCCGTCCGTCATGCCCAGCAAGATTCCCAACCTTCTGGTTAATGGCTCATCCGGTATCGCTGTCGGTATGGCGACAAATATCCCTCCCCATAACCTCGTTGAAATAATTGACGGCCTTATCGCTCTTATTGAAGACCCCAGCATCGCCATTCACCAGCTTTTTTCAATAATAAGCGGACCGGATTTTCCCACGGGTGGAATTATCTGCGGTCGTGCCGGTATCCGAGAGGCTTATGAAACAGGGAGGGGCATCATCATTATGCGTGCCCGGACCCACATCGAAAAATCAAAAGATGGAAGGAAAGAGATCATTGTCGTAACAGAAATTCCCTACCAGCAGAACAAGGCAGTTCTAGTTGAAAAAATAGCTCATTTAATAAAGGATAAGAAGATTCCGGCAATATCAGAAGTACGTGACGAATCAGACCGGCAGGGCTTGAGAATCGTCATGGAACTGAAAAAAGATGAAATTGCAGAAGTGGTTATTAATCAGCTTTTTAAAATGACACAGATGCAGAAATCGTTCGGGATCATTTTTCTTGCTATTGTCAACAACAAACCTGAAATACTTAATTTAAAACAAATTCTCGAGCATTTTATTCAGCACAGAAGGGTTATTATTTATCGGAGAACAGCTTTTGAGTTGAGGAAGGCCGAAGAAAGAGCCCATATTCTCGAAGGGCTGAATATCGCCATCAATAACCTTGATGATGTGGTTAAGCTCATCAGGGCATCAAAAAATCCGGCGGAAGCTAAAGCGGAGCTGATAAAAAGATATGATTTAAGCGAGATACAGGCGCAAACCATTCTTGACATGCGTTTGCAGCGACTTACCGGCCTGGAAAGAGAAAAAATAGCCTCGGACTATCAGGAAATTATTGAGCTGATTAAAAAACTCAAGGGCATTCTCAACGATGAAAGCCAGGTAATGGCTATCATTAAGGGTGAGTTTCTTGAAATCAGGGAAACCTACGGAGATGAGCGGAAAACAGAAATTATTGACGCTGTTGACGAAATATTACCCGAAGACCTGATTGCCCCGGAAGATATGGCGGTGACGGTAACTCATTCGGGCTATATAAAGCGCAACCCGGTAAGTCTTTACCGGTCTCAGCACCGTGGTGGAAAAGGAGTCAAGGGAGTAATGAACATCGAGGAAGACTATGTTTCAAGCCTCTATGTTGCATCCACCCTGGACACCTTTCTTTTTTTCACCAATCACGGCAAAGTTTTCTGGCGAAAGGTGTACCAGTTACCGCTGGTCGGCAGAACGGCGCGTGGAAAAGCCATTGTCAACCTTCTGGAACTCAACGAGGGCGAAAAACTGGCGGCAATCCTGCCGATCAGTTCTTTCGAGGACAGTGATGATTCAAAAACCATTCTGATGGTTACCAAGTTTGGCCGTGTAAAAAAGACCAGCCTTTCCGATTTCAGAAGACCACTCAGGAAAGGAAAACGCGCCCTTACTATAAATGAGGGGGACGAGATCATTTCAGCCCATATCCTCAGTGGAGACGACACGGTTTTTATGGTTTCCCGAAACGGGATTTCTATACGGTTTCATGAGTCAGACGTTCGAACCATGGGAAGAACCGCAGCGGGTGTGAGGGGCATGAGGCTGAATCCCGGTGATTATATTGTCGGTGCCAGCGTCATTGAGCCGGCCAGTGATAAAACTATTTTGACCGTGACGGAAAACGGCTACGGAAAACGCAGCCTGGCAGAGGATTACCGCATCCAGCGGCGCGGCGGCAAGGGCGTTTTTGCCATAAAACCAAGCGATAGAAATGGCAATATTGTCGGCTCTATGCTCGTTGAAGACGACCAGGAAGTTATTCTTATCGCCGACTCGGGAAAAATGATACGCATGGGACTTGATAATGTTCGGATTATCGGTCGTACTACCCAAGGGGTAACCCTGATCAACCTCGAGCATGGTGAACGTGTTGTGGCGATGGATATTTTAGCCCAGGATGATTCAGAAGAGGATGGAGATCTGGATGAATAGGCTCGAGCAACCCATAGCTGTGGTTGGAGCCGGCTCCTGGGGAACTGCCCTGGCACTGCTTCTGAGCAAAAAAAGCTACGCTGTGAGGCTGTGGGATTTTGATCCCGAGCATATAGGAGCATTGAAAACGGAGCGGGAAAACAAGCGACATCTTCCAGGAATACGGTTTCCCGATACCCTTTTTCCGACCTCAAATCTTCAGGAGGCGGTAACTGCTGCCCCGACGATCTGCATGGTTGTCCCCTCCCACGGCTACCGGGCGGTTTTTCAGAGTCTTGTCGGTCATCTTGCAAATGATACCGTTATTGTTTCTGCGACCAAAGGTATTGAAAACAATACCCTGCAGACTATGTCGCAGATTATGAATGATATTTTGCAGCATGTAAAAATTAAACCAAAGCCGGAACTTGCTGTTTTGTCGGGGCCCTCTTTTGCCAAGGAAGTTGCCGAAGAAGTCCCGACAGCAATAACAATTGGCTGTAAGAACGAAATCATAGCCCGGGAGCTGCAACAAATATTCAGTACAGGCTCTTTTCGTGTTTACACAAGCTCCGATATTATCGGCCTTGAAGTGAGCGCTTCGCTTAAAAATATTATCGCCATAGCAGCGGGTATCTGCGACGGGCTCAACTTCGGCATGAATGCCCGGGCCGCACTTATCACCCGGGGGCTGGCCGAAATATCCCGTTTCGGTGTAAAACTTGGGGCCGATCCGGCTACCTTTTATGGGCTGAGTGGAATGGGAGATCTGGTTTTAACCTGCACCGGTGATCTGAGCAGAAACAGAACGGTTGGCCTCAAACTGGGAAGGGGACAGACGCTCGATCGGATACTTGCCGAGATGTCCATGGTTGCTGAAGGTGTCAAAACGGCCAGATCTGTTTATCACCTGGCCAGGGAAAAACAGCTGGAAATGCCGATACTTGAGCAGGTTTACAAGATACTGTACGAAAACAAAGACTGCAGGACAGCGGTAAATGACCTGCTCAACAGAGAATTAAAACCTGAATAATAAACCCTTCGCCGCCCTCCCCTACTCTGACCAGTCGTTTCCCTCAAACTGACCGTGGTCTGGCTGCTCAGGCATTTCTTCCATGGTGCGTTGTTTCAGCCATACCATGATTTTATCGAATTCAGCTTTCACTTCTGTTAAAACCTTGCCGCGATGACTGACTCTGTTTTTTTCTTCCATGGTGAGCTCGGCAAACGTTTTTTTCAAAGGTTCATAATAAAAGATAGGATCATACCCGAACCCGTTGTCACCTTTCGGTGACTCAAGAATTGTTCCATTGCAGGTTGCTTCATAGGTAAGTGCCGGGCCGGAGGGGACGGCGATAGAGAGAACACAGGTGAAAAAGGCTTCCCGTTCTTTAATTCCGGTCATCTTTTTCAGTAATTTTTCGCAATTTTGCTGATCCGTTGCACCATTACCGGCATAACGGGCCGAATAGACACCAGGGTCTCCGTTTAGAGCCTTGACCGAGAGTCCGGAATCGTCGGCGATAGCCGGTATTCCGAGCACCTTGGCGACGTGGTGTGCTTTTTTATAGGCATTTTCATCAAAGGTTGTGCCATCCTCTACAATGGTCGGCAGCGGACCAAAATCAGAAAGGCATTTAATCTCGACAGGAAAGTCAGCAAGCATTGCTTTGAATTCCTCCACTTTATTTTCATTACTGGTTGCTAACACAACGAGATTAAACATTTATACTGTTCCCTTTTTAAGTCTTTTTTTGTATCTGTTGTCATATCGTTCCTGTTCACTGTATATGCAGCCGCAATACGGTTGACGATACAAGCCACGTGAAACAGAACCGTCAATCCCCTGCTGCCACCCTTCTCTGAAATCACGGTACATAAAGGAAACAGCATCCTGTTTGGAAAGTTGCTCTCCCAGGGTTTTGATCAGTGCGTGATTCTGATATCTGCTGTAAAGCAATGTTGAAGAAAAAGAATCAAACCCCCTCTCTTTCGCCATTGCAACAGTTTTCTCAAATCTTATCCGATAACAGAGGGCACACCGTTTCGTCTCCTTGAAAACCACTTCTCTTAAAAAATCACGAAGACCATAATCTCTATCAACGACGAGCGGGATATGTTGTTCTTTACAATAATCCGCCACCGTGTTCAGCCTCTTCCGAAACTCTTTGTATGGATGAATGTTTGGATTGTAAAAGTAGGCGGTAAAAGCCAAATTTTCGGTTTTGAGCACCTGTTCAGGATAGAGAAGGCATGGTGCACAGCAGAGATGTAACAGAAGGGACATGGGATTATATTTTATACTGTTTCGGATCGATATTGTATTGGTGAATTTTGTAGTTAACGATTCTCAGGCTGGTATCAAGAAAATGGGCTGTTTTGGTCTGGTTACCATTATTTTTTTTCAGTCCGTCAATAATAAGATCTTTCTCGAAATTTTCTACAGCTGTTGTCAGGGACAGTGGCTTGCCGCTTGCAGCTGTCTCGGATACCTGGAGGGTCGGGGGAAGGTGAACTCCTTTTATGGACGAACCGTCACAAACAAGCACCGCACGTTCCATGCAGTTCTGGAGTTCTCTTACATTTCCCGGCCAATGGTACTGTATCAACAGATCAATAGCCGATGTCGATATTCGTGTAATTTTCTTCTGATTTTCCCTGCTGAATTTTTCCAGAAAAAAATCGGCCAGCAGCAGTATATCTGTACGTCTTTCCCTGAGAGGAGGCATATAAATGGGAAAGACATTTAATCGGTAATAAAGATCCTCCCTGAAGCTCCCATCAGAAACCGACTTTTCAAGGTCACGATTGGTGGCGGCAACCAGGCGAACATCACAGGAAATAGACCGTGCTGAACCAAGGCGCTGAAAACTTCGCTCCTGGACAACATTCAAGAGTTTGACCTGCACAGAATGGCTGATTTCTCCGATTTCATCGAGGAAAAGAGTTCCTCCTTCAGCGAGTTCGAAGCGACCTGTCTTTCGTTCGTTAGCGCCAGTAAAAGCCCCCTTCTCATGGCCAAAAAGTTCACTTTCCAGCAGTGTTTCAGGAAGTGCTGAACAGTTGACAACAACGAACGGTTTATCTTTTCTCCTGCTGTTATAATGAAGCGCTTTTGCAACCAGGGTTTTACCCGTTCCTGACTCCCCTCTCAGGAGTACCGTCGCATTTGAGTCTACAACGCGGTGAACCATCTCGTATACATCCTGCATCCGGCTTGAGTTACCGATGATATCATTAATTTTGTTTTTTTCTGAAAGTTCCCTTTTCAGTTTGAGGTTTTCTGTTTTCAGTTGTTCTTTTTCACGGTTGACGATTTGTACCCTGCGCACAGTCTGTGCGATAATACTTGATAAAATCGTCAAGAACTGAAGGTCCTTGTGTGCCTGGTCACCAATTCTATTGATTCTTTGGATACATCTTCATTGCTAAATATCAGAGCTAAAGAATTTAATAAATCTGTCTGAGTTACTGGTTTCATTAAATACGAACCAATATTTAAATCC
>CBDUGK010000023.1:0-43165 GCA_965366875.1 uncultured Desulfobulbaceae bacterium
TTACCCGCTGGCCCAGCAGGGCAAGGGTGAAAAAGCCCTGCGCATGGCCTTGTACGGTTCGGTTTCAGGCGATGCCTTCTCGACCATTGTCCTTATTCTGGTTGCCGCTCCACTGGCAACAGTGGCGCTGTACATGGGACCGCCGGAGATTTTCGCCTTAATCTGCCTGGCAATGACCATTATCGCCGGCCTGGGAACAACATCGCTGCTCCGTGGCCTGATGGCCGCAGTTTTCGGCATACTCGTCGGCACGATCGGCATGGAGCCGGTTTCGGCAATGCCGCGGCTGACCTTTGACATGTATCAGCTGGAACGGGGTATTTCCCTGATTCCGATAGGCATCGGCATGCTGGCTTTCTCAGAGATTATCGCTCAGCTGGAGAGGCGGCTCAAATACGGCGATTTCGACTGTGCCATGAGTTTTTCCGACAAAAAGGAAGACCGTTTTATCTCCTGGCAGGAGTATCGGGAATGCTTTCGAACGATTATACGCTCCGCCATTTCCGGGACCGTCGTCGGGGCCCTGCCTGGTCTCGGTGCCCCGGTTGCTTCTTTTTTCGCTTATGACCAGGCTAAAAAAAGATCAAAAAACCCGGATGAATTCGGCAAAGGCAAACTTGAGGGTATCGCCGCCTCGGAAGCGGCAAACAGTGCGGTCGTCGGAGCCAGCCTGATTCCGCTGTTCACCCTGGGTATCCCGGGAAATGTCGCTGCGGCGATGCTGATCGGTGCTTTTGTGATTCACGGCATGATCCCCGGGCCCCTGATGTTCGAGGAGAATGCCCAGTTTATCTATTCGATCTACGGAAGCCTAATTATTGCCAATCTCTTTCTCTTGGGCGTCGGCTTGGTCGGTCTGAAAACCTTCTGCAAACTGGTTCAGACACCGGCGGTGATTTTGTACCCCATTATCATCTTTACCTGCCTGATGGGATCATACCTGGCAGAATATTCAATTTTCGACGTCGCGCTGATGCTGTTCTTCTCCTTTCTCGCCTATTTCATGAGAAAGTTCAAGTTCTCTCATATTTGTTTTATCATCGGTTTTATTCTTGCTCCAATATGGGAAACGTCGCTTCAGCAGCTTATAATCTCTTCAGAGCAGAACCCGTATATGTTATTGACTCGCCCGGTGGCGATTGCACTGCTGGTCATCACCGCTTTTGTCATTTATAGAACGGGACTCGCAGCCTATAGGAAAAACAAATAACCGCAGTGCGCATTACCTGAGGGACCGATTAATGAGTTCTTATCTCGAATGGCCAGAAGAAAACGCGGGCAGGATCAATGACTTTTATCGATGGTCGCATCCCGGCTCAAACCTGTGCCTGGATTTTCATGGAGACCCGGGCAAGGCTCAACTCACCGTATTTTCCGATGGAAACCACCACATGGCGCTGAGGGAATGCCTGGACGCATTTTCTGAAAAACATGACGGACTGGCACATATTTTTTATGCAACAACGCCACCAGGGCCGATTGTCAATATGCTCAAAATCGGGGGGCTGCAGCTCGGCAACCTCATCATCAATGTAGATCCGCATGTTTTCATAAGCCCCCCCAACATCCTCGATAATCTGGTCGAGCAGGGCGTGATGACAGCTCATGCCCCCTTTGTAAGGAATCGGGGGAACGTTTTGCTGGTCAGGAAGGGGAATCCGAAACGTATAGCCCAAGCAGCGGATATCATGGATGAGAGCATCAGGCTTTTTCTCTCTCACCCGGAAAACGAGAAAGCCAGCTACACGGCTTATCATGATACCCTGAATGCGCTGGTCTCGGCGCAGGGCATGGGCTCAGATTTTTTACAGGCGAAAACCTCGCAGGGCCAGGTGGTCTTCGGTGAACGAATTCATCACCGGGAGGCCCCGCAGGCTGTAGCAGATGGAACCGCTGACGTTGCGCCGGTCTTTTACCATCTCGCTCTTCGCTACGTGCGAATATTCCCGGACCACTTCGAAATCGTGCCGCTTGGAGGAAGTGTCGAAGACCCCGAACCTTTCCCGGGGAACGTGACGGGCACAACCTCAATGGGACTGATTGGTAACGGAGGAAGCTGGGGGAGCCGATTCCTGGAATATCTCGCTTCGGATAAAGCCATAAAGACCTACGAGAGCCATGGCCTTCGCTCGTTGGTGACCATTTAGTTTTTTCTTTTAGAACTAATCATCAGAAGAAAAGAAAGGAGCAGCTATGCCACTGAACAAAAGACTGCGTGAAATAATGGTCCCCGTCTCTAGGTACGCCACAACGAATGAGGACGTCCCCCTGAAAGAAGCTCTGCTCAGGCTTCGGGAGATCTATTGCGAGACGGCAACCGGTGAATGTACGGAGGCTGGTCACCGAACCTGTCTGGTATTCGGTAGGGACTCAAATTTAGTCGGTATCATTGACTTTCAGTCCATATTGAAAACATTAATTCCCGAAATTGTCGGTGGTATCGGTGAAAAGCTTACATCACTTAAAATCTCTGTAGCGTTGTCCGAAGGCAATACAACAGACAGGAAGGAGATTACTGCGAACCTCACTCAACGAGTACTCGCTCATGGTGAAACACGGGTCGGGGATATGATGTTGAAGGTGCGCGGCAAAGGGGTCCAGGCCGACGATTTTCTCATCGAAGGCCTCAGGGCCATGCACCGCCTCAGGGTAACCGTTATGCCAGTTTATGAAGGGAATACCCTTGTAGGAGTACTTCGGGATTCAGACCTGTTTCTCACGTTAGCGAGTGCCTTCGATAAATAGAGTATGCAGAAAGAAATCAGGTATTTCAGGTATTACAAACGTTCTTTCTGTACCTCTTTATCAATAGGCTTTCTGCGTTGCGTTATGTACCTTACCGGCAGTTGACGGAACGTAAATTGGACCTGATACCTCATTTTTCAGCTGAAATTTGGGTTGAACTTATTGGATAAACGGTTCCCGCATGGTGACAAATTCTTCGGCGCTGCTCGGGTGAATGCCCACGGTGCGGTCAAAGTCAGTCTTGGTCGCGCCGGCTTTCAAGGCAACGGCAAATCCCTGCAAAATTTCTCCGGCATCAGGTCCTACCATATGGACCCCTAAAACCCGGTCGGTGGAGCCGTCTACCACGAGTTTCATGAGCGTGTGCTCATCAATCCTGCCAAGAGAATATTTCATCGGCCGGAAAACCGATCTGAAAATGACGATGTGCTCATACTGCTCCCTGGCCTGAGCCTCCGTCAGGCCGACAGTACCGAGCGGCGGCTGGCTGAAGACCGTCGTCGGGATGTTGGTGTAATCCATCCTGCGTTTCTCTCCACCGAAGTGATTGGCAGCAAAGATACGGCCTTCATTAATGGCAACCGGGGTAAGATTCATTCTGTCGGTTACATCACCGATGGCGTAAATATTTTTCACTGAAGTCTCCATCCGCTCATCAACTTCAATGGCCCCGCCAGCCCGCATCGAAACACCAATTTCCTCAAGTCCCAGGCCGGCAGAATTGGGCAGACGCCCGGTGGCAAAAAGAACCTGATCAAAGATCTTTCCATCGCATTCCTCGCATATGACGCGCAAACCATCTGCTGTTTTCTCGATTTTCTCAACGACGGAAGCGCATTGAACCTCAATACCCTTTTTTACCTGCTCTGCCCGCAAATGTTCGGCAAGATCTGCATCAAAACCACGCAGAAGGCGGGTAGAACGCGCCATCAGGGTGATCTCCACCCCAAGCCCATGGAAGATGCTGGCAAATTCCAGGGCAATATAGCCGCCGCCCACAATCGCCATCTTTCTGGGCAGCCTGTCGAGCATAAAGGCATCATCCGAGACAATTACATATTTTCTCCCCGGGAAATCGGGTACCAGCGGACGACCGCCCGTAGCAATCACAAACCGGTCAGCAGTGATCTTCTTTTTTCCAACCTGCAGGGTTTTCGCATCGATGAAACGAGCCGAATTCTGATAAACACGTACGTTGAATTTTTCCAGAAGCCCCTCATAAATGCCGTTGAGCCGGCGAAGCTCCGCCTGGACCCGATTGCGCAATTCAGCCCAGTCAAAGGCTGCACCTCTGCAGGCCCATCCCAGGCTTTCGGCGTTGCACATTTCTTCCGCCGCAAGTGAGGCATACATCAGGAGCTTTTTCGGTACACAGCCGCGATTCACGCAGGTACCACCCAGTCTATCAACCTCCGCGAGGCCGACCTTGGCCCCCAGTGCCGCCGAAGTTCTCGCACAGGCGACACCGCCTGAACCACCTCCAATCACAAACAGATCGTAATGAGCCATAGTCTTGCTCTCAGATAAAAACGAGTTCAGCTTCGTTCCAGACGAAGCGTTGTATGATTGCGCCGGTAACGGGCGCTGTCTATGTGAGTCGAACGCGATATCAACTCAATTCTATACACGTAAGCATCCTCAATGGAAACAGTCAATTTTCAGCGGCGGGGGTCGGGCAGATACAAAGTGAATGGAGACAACCAGCCGAGCTAACTGCCTCACTCAGATGTACCTGCAACCGTCAGGAGTGCTGGTGCCCGGTCGTTTTGACTTTCATCACATAATGGTGCCAGTCCTCCAGCAGTCCATTTCTTTCAGCCGTATCCATTGATGGCTCAAAGGAGTGTTCTACCTTCCAGACCCTGGAAATCGCCTCCAGCGACTCAAAGAGGCCGACATGGAGTCCAGCAAGAAAAGCGGCACCGAGTGCCGTGGTTTCTGTGATAACTGGTCGATCCACCGATATATTGAGGACATCGGCCAGGAATCCGCATAGCCAGTCATTGCTCACCATGCCTCCGTCAACACGCAGCCTGGTAGCCTTGACACCGTCTCTGCGCATTGCCTCAAGTAAATCAAGCGTCTGGTAACAGATTGATTCCAGGGTTGCCCGAACCAATTCAGCCGGACCGGTGTCCCGTGTAATTCCGAAGATGGCCCCACGCGCGTCAGGGTCCCAATGCGGCGCCCCCAAACCGGTGAAAGCAGGGACAATGTACACGCCATTATTGGATCCCAGCGAGGCTGCCATGGATTCGGTTTTGGCGGCACTGTCTATGATGCCGATACCGTCGCGCAGCCACTGCACCGCGGCGCCCGCCACAAAGATAGAGCCCTCGAGGGCATACGTCGTTTTGCCATTAAGCCGATAGCCGACGGTGGTGAGCAATTTGTTCTTCGAGGAAAGGGCCCAGGTTCCTGTATTCAAAATCATAAAGCAGCCAGTGCCATAGGTGCTTTTTATCATACCCGGCTCAAAACACGCCTGACCGATCAGGGCGGCCTGCTGATCTCCTGCCACCCCGGCTATCGGAATCTCAATTCCAAGAACCGATTGAGCTGATCGACCAAAATCAGCTGCGCAGTCAAGAACCTGCGGCAGCATAGATTTTGGAACGGAGAGCATCTTCAATAATTCATCATCCCAACTTTGATTGTGAATATTGAACATCAAGGTGCGCGAGGCGTTCGTGGCATCGGTGACGTGAGACGTTCCTGCGGTTAAACGCCAGATCAGAAAAGAATCGATCGTGCCGAAAGCGAGTTTCCCCTGCTCTGCCTGATTACGGGCGCTTTCTACATGCTCAAGTATCCAGGCAAGCTTGGTGCCGGAAAAATAGGGATCAAGAAGCAGACCTGTCTTTTCGGCTATCAGTTCCTCTTTTCCCTGCTTTCGCAACGTATCGCAATATTTAGCCGTTCGCCGATCCTGCCAGACGATTGCATTGTAGACTGGTTTGCCTGTGGCTCTGTCCCAGACAACAGTGGTTTCACGCTGGTTCGTTATACCGATCGCCGCTATTTCAATAGCCTTTTCCCTGGCATAGCCAAGTGCGTCCTGAACCGTGGAAAGGGTCGTTGACCAGATCTCTTCAGGGTCATGCTCAACCCATCCATCTTTTGGAAAATACTGGGTAAACTCCAACTGGGAGCTGAAGACCGAGTGCCCGCTGCTGTCAAAGAGTATGGCACGACTGCTTGTTGTACCCTGGTCGATACTGAGGATATGTCTGTTCATAGCGATTACCTCGAGAAGTGAAACCGATGCTTATCTGGAGAAATACTCTTCATATCTGGCAGCAGCCTCTTCGCCAAACAGTTTTTCGCACGTCTCATACAGACCCTTCATATGCTTGAGGTCCTCATATGACACGAGGTATTCCAACTTTGAGCGCCTTTTGAGATAATCCTCAAGCTTTACGATCATTTCATTCTCTGCAATATATTCTATTTCGCAACGACGAATGCCGGTGCCTTCAATCAAGGTATCGGCCATTTCGGGATCTTTTTCTATGGCTTCAAGCATCGGGATCGCGTGCTCCGCATAACGGCGCCATAACCTGTCACTTAACATTTCTCCGGTATCACCGGCAATAACCTGATCTAAGCCCAGCTTGTGGGATTGCTTGAAATAGGCGGTCTTGACTTCATTTGACGGCTCCCCATACCACTTGTCTTTCGGCGCAGCCAAAGGGATACCCATTCTTATGACTTCCTTGCATATTTCCTCGCCAATGTTCAAGCAGTCAGTCAGCTTGCCGCCGAATATACTGATATGCTTGTTTGCAGCGGATGTCTCGACGATATGTTTTCTCGACATCTGCAAAAAATCTTCCCCGGATTTCTGCCCCTTTTTCAAGACCAGGGGCCGGACACCACAGCGCTCCGATATGATATGACGTTCCTCAAGAGGTCTGCTTAAGTCAAGGAGGGCGTTGATATTGGATAAGACGAAATTCCGGTCTTCGGCGGTCACCTGGGTTTCAGGATTCTCAACAGGAGTATCGGTCGTGCCGATACAGGTGCGGTTTGCCATGGGGATGGCGAAAAACAGTCTACCATCATCGGCGAAGAAAGCGAGCACCCGGTTTTTACGAGACAAGCGCGGTACGATAAGATGAATGCCTTTGGAAAATATATGACGATACGCGGTCTCCACCCCAGTCACATCGTTTTGTCTGTCAACGAAGGCACCGGTCGCATTGATCAAAACCTTGGAACGTATATCGAACGTTTCCCCACTGACTTTGTCTATCGCTGCGGTTGTCCAATGATTGCTGCCATCGTATGAGCCACTGACGGATTCAACATAGTTTGCGCAAATGCAGCCCCGGTCCATTGAGCTGCGCACAAAATTGAAGACGAACCGGGCATCATTGTCTGGCAGGTAGGCATCGGAATATTCGACGCCGCCAATGCTGTTCTCCACATTGATGAGTGGTTCCACATTCTTGATCTGACTGGCGGACAACATGTGAGGTGTTCGTGTCTTTCCCCTCCCGATCAGCCAGTAGAGCCAGGTTCCAGCAAACATCATCCAGGGTGGAAGGCGGGATTTTTTTGACAGTGTGCTTAAAAAGCGTATTTCCTTGACGGTGGATGGAAAACTTTTCAGCAATTCGTTTCTGGATTTACATAAATCGTTTACCAGCCGAAATTCATAGCTTTCCATGTATTTAATACCGCCCCAGACCAAATTGGAGGAGTGCTGGCTGGTAAAACCGGCAAAATCACGGGAATCGATAAGGCCGACCTTGGCGCCACGGGATGCCAGGGCTGCAGCGCAAACTGCACCGTTGATCCCGCCGCCGACGATCAGAACATCAAACTGGTCTGTTTTCAACTTCTGTATGTTATTCTTTCTCTGTTTCATGGAAGTAGGTAGACGCTTGATCAGCGTTGCAAAAGTTATTGTAAAAACCGGCTTTATTAATCTTCAGCATTATTCTCTTTGGGAAAAAGCCTGGCTGCCGAACGGACATTGAAACGTATCAGACATATCTAAAAATGAAAATGAACCAGATAATTGAAATGATGAGCCCACCCCACAATGGGGGTCCGTAAAAGGCCAGCCACCCCAAATTGATAAACCCGGTTCCCAGCCAGGAGATGAACAAACGATCCCCTCGTGTCGTATCCAGGCCAAACAGACCCCGCCTTGGATTGCCCCCTGGACTGAAGCGCTCCCAGACGCCCATGACTACGATCGACAACACAATCACTATGAAGAACGCGGCAGTCGGCCACGTCCATGCCATCCAGGACAAACCCATAAGACTGACCTCCTTCCACTAAACCCGCCCGAGGGCGAATCCCTTGGCGATATAGTTACGTACAAAATAGATGACAATCGCGCCGGGGATGATGGTAAGTGAACCGGCAGCTGCCAGCAGACCCAACTCATACCCCGAGCTGCTCGCTGTCCGCGTCATTGTTGCTGCAATCGGCTTTGCCGCAACCGAAGTCAACGTTTTTGCCAGCAACAACTCCACCCAAGAATACATGAAGCAGAAGAACATCGTCACCCCGATACCGGCGGCGATGGTCGGGATGAAAATACGGACGAAAAATCTCCCGAACGAATATCCGTCAAGATATGCTGTTTCATCCAGCTCCTTTGGCACACCGGACATGAAGCCCTCCAGAATCCACACGGCAAGGGGAATATTAAAAAGACAATGAGCAATGGCTACGGCTATGTGAGTATCAAACAAACCGATAGCAGAGTATAGCTGGAAAAAAGGCAGCGCAAAAACAGCCGGAGGAGCCATACGGTTGGTCAGCAGCCAGAAGAACAGATGCTTGTCCCCGAGAAATCTGTAGCGTGAAAACGCATACGCGGCCGGTAATGCCACCGTAACCGAGACAAGGGTATTGATCACCACATAAATGATCGAATTAATGTAGCCATTGTACCAGGTCGGATCAGTGAAAATAACCTTGTAATTTGCCAGGGTAAATTCCTGGGGAAAGAATGAAAAGCCGCCAAGGATCTCATTGGTTGTTTTGAAGGACATGGAGAGCAGACCATAGATCGGCAGCATCAGAAACAGAATGTATAACGTTGGCACCAGCCACTTTTTTGATTGGGTCATCTTACTGCTCCTCGTTACGCATCATGATGGTGTAGAACGCCCAGCAAATCAGCAAAACCATGAGAAAATAAATCAGCGACATGGCCGCCGCCGGCCCCAGGTCGAACTGACCGAGAGCAATCTTAACCAGATCGATCGACAGAAAAGTCGTCGTGTTACCGGGTCCCCCGCCGGTTAACACGAAGGGTTCAGTATAGATCATAAAACTGTCCATGAAACGCAGCAGGATGGCAATGGTCAGTACCCGTTTCATCTTTGGCAACTGAATATAGCGAAAAATTGCCCAGCGGCTGGCACCGTCGATATGTGCCGCCTGATAGTAGTCATCGGGGATTGAACTCAGTCCTGCATAGCAGAGCAGCACGATCAGCGACGTCCAGTGCCACACATCCATGACCACCGTTGTCATCCAGGCAGAAATCGGCTGATTGGTAAAATTGTAGTCGATTCCTATCGAGTTCAGGGTGTAACCGAGCAGGCCGATCTCGGGCAGGGCGAAGATATTCCACATGGCGCCGACCACATTCCAGGGAATCAGCAGCGGCAGGGCCATTAAGACCAGACAGACGGAAACCCAGGGACCTTTGCGAGGCATGGTCAAAGCCACACCGATTCCGAGCGGTACCTCGATAGCAATGATCATTCCGGTAAAGATCAGTTGCCGGACCAGGGACGCATGAAAACGGGGCGAGCGCAGTACCTGCTCAAACCAGGTCGTCCCTTCCCAGAAAAACACGTTGTCACCAAAGGTTTCCTGGAAGGCATAATTGACGACTGTCATCAGGGGGATAAAGGCATTGAAGGCTACCAGGATCAAGACAGGCACAACAAGCCACCAGGCCTTGTTGTTTTGGGTTTTATTCATGGACTGTCTCCTCAACGATCCAATCGTCACAGTAGATTCTGGTACGGTTCGGGTCAAATCGAATCCTGGGGTTCTCTGCTGGGATGACCTTGTCTTCTTTCATCACCATTTTGATTATTTCGGATTCATGCTTCAGGGTTATCACCTGGTAGCGACCCAGATCTTCAATCTTTTCAATAGTGACGGGGATACCGTCGGCTGCAAACTCAATAAATTCCGGACGGATACCGACTTCAAGCTTGCCGTTCAACTCACCCGTAACCGGATGGGAGGTTTCAAGGCGGCTGTTGTAAAAAACAGGCTGGCCATTGTCTAGAGTGCAGGGCAGGACATTCATCCCAGGTGAACCAATAAAGTAGCCCACAAAGGTGTGCCGAGGCTTGTTGAACAATTCAACCGGAGTACCCACCTGCACCACAAGACCCTCATATATAACCACCACCTTATCAGCAAAGGTCAAAGCCTCAACCTGATCGTGGGTGACGTAGATCATGGTCATTCCGACCTGCTGGTGCAATTCCTTCAGTTTTGATCGGAGCTGCCATTTAAGATGAGGATCAATCACCGTCAACGGTTCATCAAACAGGATCGCGTTGACATCAGAGCGCACCAGGCCGCGACCAAGGGAGATCTTCTGCTTTCCATCAGCAGTGAGACCTGCGGCCCGCTTCTTCAGGCTGGCTGACAGGTCAAGCATCTCTGCAATCTGGGTAACACGCTGTTTCACCAGAGCTTCATCCATTCCACGGTTACGCAGCGGGAAGGCCAGATTATCGAAAACCGTCATGGTGTCGTAGACTACAGGGAACTGAAAGACCTGGGCTATTTGTCTCTCTGAAGTGGGAAGATGAGTCACTTCTGCGCCGTCAAAGAGGATCTCGCCCTCGGATGGCATTAACAATCCGGATATAATGTTCAGCAGGGTCGTCTTGCCGCAGCCTGAAGGGCCCAGCAGGGCATAGGCACCGCCGTCTTCCCAGACCTGGTTTATTTGGTTGAGCGCGTAAACCGGTTCCTTCCCCTTTGGTGGCGGATAGGCATGCCTTACATTCCTGAATCTGATCTGTGCCATGGTGCAACCTGCCTGAGTTAAAGATCAATCAATTTGTCATCTGTTCCGAAGTACATACAATGGCTCGAATTAAAATAAACACGGGCTCTTTCACCATATTCGAAGGAGTAAATCCCTGGGGTTTGACTGACCCAGACATTACCATTTACTTTCAGGCGGATAATGGATTCTGAGCCGCTGATTTCAGCAATCTGGACCGTGCCATTCACTTCTACACCCTCGCCCTCCGGCAGCAGATGGTGGGGCCGCAAACCGATTTTGTATTCTCCGTCCGGCAGCGCGGCAAACGCATCAGGAACATTCCAGGTAACAACTGCTCCCAGAATTGCCTGGTCTCCACGTTTTTCGATTACTGCTGTATTGATCGGCGGGTCTGAGAATACTTCTGCACTTTCCAGCGTGGCCGGCTTGCGATAAATGGATGCGGTTTTACCAAACTGAACGACACGACCCTCATTGAGTGTTGCGGTATGACCACCCAACATGAGGGCTTCCAATGGTTCACTGGTAGCGTAAACAACGGTGGCTCCGGTATCGGCAAACAATTTCGGCAACTCGTCACGTAATTCTTCACGCAGCTTATAGTCAAGGTTGGCCAGGGGTTCATCCAGCAGTACGAGATCGGCGCCTTTCACCAGGGCCCGGGCCAGTGCTGTTCGCTGCTGCTGACCGCCGGAGAGCTCTCTTGGCAGACGATCGAGCATTGGCGTCAGTTTCAGGAGATCGGCAAATTGATGAACCCTGTCGTCGATTTCCTCTTTGCTGAGGCCGGCTACCTTGAGTGGAGAGGCGATATTTTCGTAAACGCTGAAGCTTGGATAATTGATGAAGGACTGGTAGACCATCGCCACGCTGCGCTGCTGTACTGGAAGACCGGTTACGTTTTTACCGTTGGCCCAGACCTCCCCGGCAGTGGGTTTCTCGAGTCCCGCCATAAGTCGCATCAGGGTGGTTTTCCCACTGAGCGTTGTGCCGAGCAGAATGTTGAACCCGCCAGGCTCAAGTGTGAGTGACGTATTGTATATATGAAATTCTGCGCCGACGCGGAATGTAACATTTCTCAGTTCAATAGCCATGGAGTGTCTTTCTAATCCTTTTCTATTCCGGAGGTCTTGCAATCCGTAAATCAACATTATTCCTTCGGCATAACTCAATAAACTCATCTGGTATATTGTCGTCAATAACCAGGATATCAATATCTTTAAGTGTTCCCACCTTGACCGGAGCAGATCGCTCCAGTTTCATCGAATCGGTGACCAGGATGACCGTGCGGGCCTGTCGGAGGATAGCCTGTGTCACGCGCACCTCACGCAGGTCATAGTCCAGTATTTCTCCTGAATTGTCGATGGCGGAACATCCGATAATCGCGTAATCCGGTTTAAACCTGTCAATAAACTCTTCGGTGCTGGTTCCGACAATGCCACCATCGGAATTGCGTATCTTACCGCCTGCTATCATGACCTCTATGTTACGAAGAGGCCATAATTTACTCGCCACATTAATGTTATTGGTGATCACCAGGATGGAATTGTGATCAATCAGAAAATCGGCCACACGCTCGGTGGTGGTTCCGAGATTGATATACATTGAAGAATTGTTTGAGATGATCCTGGCGGTGAGCATGGCTATTTCAGTTTTTTCTTCGGCCATCAGGATCTTTCTGGCGACGTGACCAAGATTCTCAACGGTATTCCTGATGACTGCTCCGCCGCGGACACGCTGGACGAGTTCAAGATCGTATAACTGATTCAGATCACGTCGTATGGTCTGCGGAGTGACCTGCAAATGGTCTGCCAACTGATCCACCTGCACGGAACCATGCTCACGGATATGTTCCATGATCAAGCTTTGACGCGGACTTATATCCTTTACCATATTAATGCACTGGCTGGATGATTTTGTTTCCCAAACTCAAGGCCCACCGATACCACCCGATAGGCTGCTCGGCAGGCCCTGAGTCCACTGGTCAGGTATTCACCGGATACTTATTTCATCCAGCGTTTTACCAGCTCATCATAGTTTACCGTCTCTCCCTGGGGTTTTTCATTGTCCAGCTTGGCCTTGGGAGAACCTGGTTTGTCCAGCCACATCGCTGGATCAGATTTCGGGTTCAGCCTCGGTCCGCAGCCGCCGTAGGTGTTGGCTTTTTCATCAGCTGCCTGCATGCGAGCCATGACCAGATCCATCTCTTCTGCAAGACGGTCCATGGCCTGTTGCGGAGTAAAAGCACCGGAGTTCACGTCACCAATCTGCTGCCACCAGATCTGCGCCAGTTTCGGATAGTCAGGCACGTTTACGCCGGTAGGCGACCACATGACACGGTCAGGCGAACGGTAAAACTCAACCAGACCGCCGAGTTTCGGAGCACGCTCGGTAAAAGATTCATGGTTGACAGTACTCTCACGGATAAAGGTCAGACCGACATGGCTCTTTTTGGTATCGACCGTCTTTGAAACCACGAACTGTGAATAGAGCCACGCTGCTTTGCGGCGATCAACCGGGGTGGATTTGAACAATGTCCACGATCCGGCATCCTGATATCCAAGTTTCTGGCCTTCTTCCCAATAGGGACCATGGGGTGAGGGAGCCATACGCCACAGCGGTATGCCATTGTCGTCAACCGTGTTGTTTCCTTCCGACTTGGGTGCCACCATGGATGCGGTAAAGGCAGTGTACCAGAAGATCTGCTGGGCGACATTTCCCTGAGAAAGTGCCGGCAGAGATTGATAAAAGTCGTAGCTGGCCGCACCGGGAGGGGCATACTTGCGCAGCCACTCGTCCCACTTGCGAATCGCATAGACTGCTGCTGGGCCGTTGGCGGCCCCGCCGCGTGATACCGACGCACCCACGGGGTTACAGGTACCCTCTTCCATGCGAATTCCCCATTCATCAACAGGGATACCGTTTGGCAGCCCTTGGCTGCCGGCGCCCGCCATTGAGAGCCAGGCATCGGTCATCCGCCAGCCAAGGTCAGGCGCACGCTTTCCATAATCCATGTGCCCGTATACTTTGACTCCGTCAATTTCCTTGACATCATCGGTAAAGAATTCAGCGATGTCCTCATAGGCGGACCAGTTCACCGGTACACCCAGTTCATAGCCGTATTTCGCCTTGAATTTTTCCTTCAGATCAGGACGATCAAACCAGTCCTTGCGGAACCAGTAGAGATTTGCGAACTGCTGATCCGGCAACTGATAGAGTTTCCCATCAGGGCCGGTGGTAAAGGATTTACCGATAAAATCGTCAACATCCAGCATCGGATTGGTGACATCCTTGCCCTCTCCCGCCATCCAGTCCGTCAGATTGACTGCAAGCTGCAGGCGCGAATGGGTACCGATCAAGTCCGAGTCATTGATATAGGCATCATAGAGATTACGTTTTGTCTGCATCTGAGTCTGTACTGCCTGCACGACCTCACCTTCACCAAGCAACTGGTGGTTGACTTTGATACCGGTGATATCCTCAAATGCTTTGGTCAGGGTTTTTGACTCATACTCATGGGTAGGAATGGTTTCTGACAAGACGTTTATTTCCATTCCGGCAAATGGCTTGGCGGCGTTAATGAACCATTCCATTTCCTTCAGCTGGTCACTCTTTGACAATACCGAAGGTTGGAACTCCTCATCAATCCATTTTTTTGCCTCCTCAACGCCAGCGTAAACATTTGAAAAACTCAGCGCTGCTGCGGCCGTAAATAACGCGATCTTTTTAAACATAAAGACGACCTCCCTAAGCTGTTGGTTTAAAGTATTTGTGCTGGACTAGCTTCTGAACTGCTGGACTAACTTCTGAACACCTCCCTGAGTTGTTGGTTTAAAGTATTGGTACTTGCCTGACTTCATAAGACTGTGATTTTTCGAAATGTCAACGGAATTTTTTCGTTTTATTCGAAAAAGTGTTCGAAACTGTTCAAAACGTTCGTTTCTTTTAAATCATTACAATAATCATTTTCGTTTCTATCTGCATAACTTTTTTTGATACAAAGAATAAAAAATATAACCGAATGACAAAGGCCGGGTACGTTATGTCTCATGGAAAAGTACTATCTTCAATTTTCAAAGAGTGAAACTCACCATGACAGGTTGAGTATTCTTTGAATGTATACTGAAATGTCGGAGCAGGTGTATCTTGGGAGCAGGAGGGCCGAGATCTTCCCAGTCAGATAAATCTTCTGAGCTATTCTTTTGCAGCCAGTCGGTGCGTTCAGCAATTGGTTAAAGCTGCCTGGCAGGATTCTTTTTACCGATCATTTGCGGCAGGTATCGGTTAAATCCGTAAATGAAGGGGATGCACAGCAGCAGGCTGATGAGTGTTGTCACTGCTCCCGAAACGGTGACCATCACAGGTGATCCTCCAAGATTGTCGAGCACCCATTTTGCAAGTTGCGGGTTGATATAGTGATAGAAAACGCCATTTAAACACATAAGAACCAGCGTATTCTGACCCATGTAAACAATCAGTCCTGGAGCTCGATTCATTGTTGCTATGCAGATAATCATCAGGCAGCCTCCAATTGCAGTCAGCGGAAAGAGCAGCATATCACCGTGGGAGGCAAAGAGAATCACTACGGCATCATAGACGTGAAAATTAAAGGGGCCATTGTTGCGCTGGTAGGTGAAAAGTACCACCGCAAAAAGGACAAGAGCGACTGGAGATGCAATCTTAAGAGAAATTCGATCTGCAAAGTATCTCTTGCGCCTCATGTACACTCCGACCAGGTAGAAACTGTATAAGGTTATGGCTTCATGTATGAAAAAATAGTTCCAGCCGACAGTCCTTCCCTTCAACGGGTTAAAAATATCAAGCTTCAGGTTTAGCAGATAGCCAACCACATAAAAGATAACCACAGCTCCTAAAATCTTCTTATCGGAGTCCCGTAAAAACCGGAAAAAAATGAAATGAACCAGTTCGACGCCGATGATGAGCAGGAGAAACCACGAGGGAACGCAGAAAAGCGGCAGTCCGAAAACCGTTGCCAGCAAACCTTTTGCATAACCTGCAAAACTGGGCAAATCCAGGTCAAAGAATTTTCCTTCGAAAAACATCGTTGGAACTATCATCAGCAGGGTAAAAAAGATGAAGGGTAACAAGCGACTGAAAAATCTGTTTCTGGCGAACTCTGCAAAGCTGAGTTCAAAGGATCGTTCTTTGGCTACATATCCCGCCAGGACAATGAACAATACCATGTGAAACGAATAGATGAATTTGTACTGACTGGCCGCAACTGAATTCTCAAGAAGCATTAACTCTTCGATGAAATGCCCGTAGAAGACCAATGCAATACCATAAAACCTCGCGACATCTATCACTTCAAATCGCTTGCCACCTGAAGCCGCTGCCATTCAAGAGTTTCCCATTGGAGGTTTGCGGTCACATAAAGACCTTATTGCGAACCATACGGATAAGATTATCCATAACACATATGATACGATTGTTCATGAATATGGTGAGACCAAGGCTTTCCTTCTCTACAAAACGAAAAAACTGCGTGAAATAATTCCCCGCTCTCAACTTCCAGAGTTGCCCCCTCGAATCCGGATAGTCATGCAACGATAATCTGGAGCTCCAGATCCAGAAGGGCGGGAGTCTTATCTCATTTCCCCCAGGATGGACGATATCCAAGCGTTTGGTAACGTTACCATCTGTTACCGGCCATTTCTATAGCGTACCATTTCCGCTCCTCAGAAAACCTGAACCGTCCTATCTATTGATATTATTCATTTTTCTTGTTCAAGAAAAGAATTCTGGCAACTGGCATCATTTTTGAAAATGGTACCATGAATTGCAAAACGGTCTGACTCACCCCAACATGAGGAGCGGCATATGTCACAGCACAGCATAACCATCGACCAAGGAAACAGCGATTCTATAGTAACTGGTAATTCCAGGCCGGTGCTCATTGATTTCTGGGCGCCGTGGTGCGGACCATGCAAGTCAATCGGCCCACTGATTGAAGAGCTGGCAGAGGAATATCAAGGCAGGGTGACCATTGGAAAATGCAATATAGACAGGAGTCCTGAACTCGCCCAGCAGTATGGAGTAAGGTCTGTACCGACACTGCTTCTTATTCACCAGGGGGACATAAAGGAGCGCATTGTAGGCATTACCGATAAACGTTCTATAGAAGAGATCCTCAACAAAATGCTCTCCGGAGAAAAGCTTGTTCGCCCCTTGCCCATGTATTAAACAATTAACCACAAAAGGTGCAGGAAAATGAAATCATTAATTATTTATTCGAGTAAATCAGGGAATACCAGGAAGCTTGCTGATGCAGTGCAGTCATTTTTACCGGGGGAGACAGTCTGCAAATCAGTGGATGAAAAACCGGATACGGACGGTTTTGATCTCATCTGTGTTGGTTTCTGGTTCCAGTCCGGCAAAGCTGACCAGCAAGCAGCAGCGCTTCTTCAGAAGCTTGACTCCCAGGCACCTCTCTTTATTTTTGCAACCCATGGAGCCGCCGTTGAGTCTGATCACACCAGAAATGGCATGAAGCAGGCAGAAGAACTTGCCGCCTCGAGCACGGTTATTGGAACCTTCAGCTGCCAGGGAGAGGTCAGTCCAGGGTTGCTTGCAAAAATAGAAAGCATGGATCAGCCTCCGGCGTGGATAAAAGATGCCCCTGCTGCAGCCGGTCATCCAGATGATGATGATATCAGAAGGCTGGGTGAAATTTTACAAAAAGTCGTACGCAGTCTCTAACTGGTTGCCAGAGCCATGACGGGCTGCAACGTGCACGACCGCGCACCTTGCCAGGCTTCTGGCAGTGATTAGCCCAAAAGAGGGAATTGACCATGAAAAACATCTCATTTGCCAACATCTCAATTGTTGCCTGCGGCACCATGAGCCTGGAACTGCAGTATCTCCAGGAGGAAGGCTTTCTTGACGCAAAGCACATCTATTATACAACGCCCGGGTTACACCAGGATGTACCAGAGCTTGAGCAGCAATTGACACGCCAGATCAGAAAAGCTCGGGAAGATAGTGATTCAGTGATCGTCGTTTATGGCGGCAAATACTGTTACGTCAACGTTGAAAATCCGACTCGCCGAATACAGAGCGTAATTGATGAAATAGGTCCCGGCATTGCCCGTATTGAGGCAACGCACTGTATGGACATGCTCGCCAGCGAAGAGCAGAGAGAGAGCATAGCCAATGAAATAGCGGGCGGAGAGCCGGTATGGTGGATGACACCTGGATGGGTCAAATTCCGCCATAATGTTTTCAAGGGCTGGGATAAAGCGCTGGCCAATGAAAATTTTCCACGCCACAGCGGCGGCGCTGTCGTCCTTGACGCAATTGGCTATATGGATACCTTCATGGAGGAACACCCGGAAGATTTTCTTGATTACACGGATTGGATGGGAATAACACTGACCCCTTATACGGTTACGCTTGATCGCTTCAAAAATCTGCTGATTGACCAGACATTGAAACTGGCGGCCGAGGAGCAGTTGAACAGATCGTCAGCAATAACAAAAAGCTCAAGGCAAGAGGGATGATAGAATGTCTCGGCTTAATTTTTACTGCCCCTGGTGTTTATTGTTCATCGCGGCTGAGCGGTATATTCCATTTTTTCATGTATTTCCATATGGAAGTGTGACTCAGACCGAGCCTTCGTGCGGCCTCAGCCTTGCTCCAGGAACAATCATCCAGTAGGGAGAGCAGGCTTTCTCTCGTTACTTTTTCCCGTCTTTGCGGAACTCTTTTCGAAGCATCTGGTTTAATGCTGGAGGACTTGATGTTACTGCGGATTTCAACGGGTAGATCCTCCAACTCGATCCTGTCATTGCTGCAGAGGACAAACGAATGCTCGATGGCATTTTCAAGCTCCCTGACATTTCCCGGCCAATGGTACTCCATAAACGCGCGCATGACCTGTCGTGAAGTATCCACTATCAGCTTGCCGGTCTTGCTGGTCATGGCTTGAATAAAATGGCTTACCAGCAAAGGGATGTCTTCCCTGCGGTCGCGAAGAGGCGGAATGGTGATTGGGAAGACCTTGAGCCTGTAATAAAGATCTTCCCGAAAAGCACCCTGGCGAACCTTGGCGTAGAGATCCCGGTGAGTGGCAGCGACAATGCGGATATTGATCTTTCGTTTTAGCGATTCACCGACGCGTTCAATCTCCCGTTCCTGGAGAACACGCAGTAGTTTTACCTGGATGAATGAGCTCAATTCTCCTATCTCATCAAGAAAAATGGTTCCCTCGTCAGCCTCTTCAAATCTGCCTATCCGATCACGAACAGCCCCTGTATAGGCGCCTTTTACATGCCCGAACAATTCACTCTCCAGTAATGTCTCGGACAGAGCGCTGCAGTTAACCGTGACCAGCAGTTTATTTTTGCGCTCACCGTTGTAATGAATGGCGCCGGCAACAAGCTCTTTTCCGGTACCGCTTTCACCCTGAATAAGAATCGTTGCATCACTTGCCGCTGCCGCCTTGATAGCCGAAAATACCTCACGCATTGCCCGGCTTTTTCCAATAATATTATCCAGCCGATGCAATTCACCCAGCCGCAAAGCAGCCTCTTCGGCTCTTTTGCGTGCCTGGTTCAACTCAGTAAGGTCAGTGACAGTTTCTACAATTCCGAGCAGGCGGCCGTTTTCATCCTTGACGACACTGGCATTTTTGATAACCGATACGTCATGTCCTTTTTTGTGCTCTAACTGGCACTCCTTGGCTTCAGAGTAGTTTTGTTTGAATATGTTGCATTTCTTGATATCTGCAGGACAGCTTTTCCCAAAACAGCGGCTGCAGCGAAGAATGGCACAGGTCCTTCCCAACGCTTCATCAGCAGTGTAACCGCTGATTCTCTCCATTGACTGATTCCATGATGAGATAATTCCATTGGCGTCCATGGTGAAAACACCGTCAGCCATGGAATCGATGATGCGGCTGATGAACTGATGGTTCCAGATTTCGTGCGTTTTAGACGTCATGTAAAGAATATATCCTTGCGTGTCACTTTTACCGGAAATTGGTAACGTTACCAAATGTTACCAATATACATAC
Source organism: uncultured Desulfobulbaceae bacterium (assembly GCA_965366875.1). Lineage (GTDB taxonomy): Bacteria > Desulfobacterota > Desulfobulbia > Desulfobulbales > Desulfocapsaceae > MADRE3. Next base: position 19,794 of record CBDUGK010000023.1, read on the forward strand.
TATCGCCAACACTCTCCGTCAACAAATTATAATATATTTAGAAAACAAACAGTTACAAAAAAAATATCGGTTGGCATGAATCTTGTTAACAGAACAACAAGTAACAGGAGAATATGCCAATGAGACCCCGTGTGATCACTTCACCAGCAACATTAAGACAATCAATTAACGCCGAATATAAAATTGTATACTGCAGCACTCACTGGTCTGTTCCCTGCCGGAATCAATATTCAATACTGGTTAAAATCGCAGAATTGTATACCGGCTGGAAGCCCATCGCCCAGGTTGATATAGAAAGACATCCTGATCTAGCTGCAAAGCTTGCCATTCAAAGTATACCAACGATTTTACTATTCAGCCGTGGGCGGGAAATACACCGGATCGTCGGGCTGCAATCCCTGGAAAATCTGTTAAAGATCCTGGCTGACGTCTTGCCCGCTGCGGTCTCAGTTCACTTTAATGACAGAACAAGACACACTCATACAGAAAAATCGAATCAGTTCCTGAGAGGATAGACTACCATGGGAAGATGCATCAATCATCCGGATCGAGAGACCAGCTACATCTGTTTAAAACACAATGTCTATCTCTGTGACGAGTGTCTGGGCTGCAGGGACCCAAAGATCTACTGTAAATTTCGTTCTTCCTGCATCATCTGGTTCATAACCAAAAAAAATAAAAACATTGCCTATGACGCTGCCTGAGCGCAAGCAATCCCATGAGGAGAGAAAAAAATGCTTAACATTCTAAATTTCTTACTAAAGAATCTTGTTTACGTGATCCCTGTGTCAATGATTTGCGGACTCCTTGGCGGCGGGTATCTGTTCGATGCCACGCCGCTGAAGCAACTGATTATTCCCATCACCTTCATCATGGTTTACCCGATGATGGTGACCCTCAACATCAAGTCAGTATTCAAGGGACATGACCTGAAATTGCAGCTGACCACTCAGTTCATCAACTTTGTCATCGTCCCGATTATTGTCTTTTCCATCGGCAAGATTTTTCTCTCAGGCGGGGCGGAAAAATATGGCCTCTGGGCCGTTGGTCTCTTCTTGATCGGTGTCCTGCCGGCCTCGGGGATGACCATCTCCTGGACCGGCTTTGCCAAGGGTAACAAGGAGGCTGCTACAAAGATGCTCGTCTTCGGACTGATCATTGGCGCCATGGCAGCACCGATATATACCAAGGTTTTCATGGGAGCCACCGTCGACGTGGACATGCTGCACATGTTCAGGCAGATCTGTATTTTTGTTTTTGTGCCCCTGATTGCCGGAGTTCTGACCCAGACGTACCTGGTCAAAAAACACGGAAAGAAGACCTGGATGGAAGTATACAAGCCAAAATTCCCGCCCATTTCCGCCGCGGGTGTCACCATGATCGCCTTTGTCGCCATGTCACTGAAAGCGAGGAATATCCTTGCAAATCCAGGGGACATTATCACCATCCTGATTCCCCTGATAATTTTTTATCTGCTCTCGTACCTATTGCTGACCCTGGTCGGCAAAATGTTTTTCCAGCGTGCGGATGCTGTTGCCATGGTCTTCGGTGTGGTGATGCGTGATCTTTCAATTGCCCTTGCCATTGCCATGACCGCCTTTAAAGAACAGGGATCGACAATTGCTCTGCTTATTGCGCTGGCCTATGTCATCCAGATTCAGTCCGCGGCATGGTATGTTAAACTGGTACCTTTTTTGTTCGGCTCTGAGGCAATCAAGGATAAGAATCCTGTTCAACCTGTAAAGCAGGAAGTCCCCTTAGGATAAATGGAGAGACTATGAAAACATCATTGTTCAACAGAATCCTCTACGCGACGGATATGTCAACCAATGCACAAGCAGCTGCACACTACGCGCTGAGTCTTGCTCATGACTATCGTGTTCACCTGACAATTGTTAATGTGATTCCCGACAAAGTGGAGGAAATGTCTGCTATTCTCGGTTATGATCTGGCTGCTCATTATGATGATGAAAATATACAATCGTTTTTTAAAGATGGTATTAATGAAAGCAAACAAAAATTAACTGAAAGGATTCAAACACTCTGCGACCAGACGGCAAGTGGAAGAAGTAACTGCCCGATAACCCCCGAGGTTTTGATTCGTGTAGGACATCCGGTAGAACAGATTCTGCAGGCGGCAGAAGAAGAACAGTCTGACCTGATTGTTGTCGGAGCCAGGGGGCATAGTATGCTGGAGGATATACTCGTCGGCAGTGTTGCCAGGGGAGTCGTTAAAAAAAGCAGGGTCCCTGTGCTGACAATTCCTTTGAAAAGAGATTGATTTTACGGGAAACAAAAGAAAACGCGTACCTGAAACAGGAATGCGCCTATTGCATGTCCCCCCGTTTGATGCCGCCGGGCAGCGGAGCTGGTGGCGGAATAAGGCGGCAAACAACATGTATCTGATGGACAACTGGTTGATGATTATAGCAAAACAGGCCCTCGTTTAGCGGAAGAGCCTGAGTTTAAATGGTCTGTTGGAATAGATGGTTGATGAATTGTTTACCGACGAAGAACACAATAAACATTGAATGTTTAATCAAGGAGTACAGGTATGTCTGAAAATGGACAGTATGATCTGATCATCCTGGGAGGCGGTCCGGCTGGTCTTTCGGCAGGAATCTACGCCAAGCGCGCTGCCTTAAACACTGTTCTGGTGGAAAAAGGCGTCATGGGCGGACAGGTTGCGATCACCAAGGGTGTGGAGAACTATCCGGGTTTTATCGATATTGGCGGTTTTGAACTGTGCGATAAATTCCTGCAACATGCAAAATCATATGACCTTGAAATTATAGAAAAAGAAGCCGAAAAGACAGAACCAGGTATCGATTGCCACACGGTGAGGCTCATTGACGGTACTGTTTTAAAAGCGCATTCAATTATTCTTGCAGCAGGAGGAACCGCGCGCAAACTTCAGGTTCCCGGTGAAGAGGAGAACTTTGGCAAAGGTGTATCATATTGTGCAACATGTGACGGCTTTTTTTTCAGGAATAAAATAGTTGCCGTCATCGGTGGCGGAGATACCGCCCTTGAAGATGCTCTGTATCTTGCAAAGATCACCAGCAAGGTGTATCTCATCCACCGTCGCGATGAGTTCCGGGGCAGCCGCATCCTTCAGCAGCGCGTGTTTGCTGAACCGAAAATCGAGATTTTATTCAATAAGGTAGCAACAAAGATTAACTCGGACCAAAGTGGTGTTCAGGGTGTTTCCCTGAAAGACGTGCACACAGGAGATGGTCTGGATCTTGAAACCGAGGGTGTATTTATCTTTGTCGGGTTTTCGCCAAACAATCAGCTTGTACCGGCAGGGATTAAGATGAATACGACAGGGTATGTAATCACTGATGAAAAATGCGAAACAACGATTCCCGGTATTTTTGCAATCGGCGACTTGCGTCAGAAATACGCCAACCAGATAGTTCTTGCCGCAGCCGACGGCTGTACGGCGGCCCTGGCAGCGGCCCACTATATTGAGACCCGCAAGTGATCCTGCAACACCGCAGTGGGGTCCCGGCTAAGCCGATTGCTCCTTCTCACATCACTCCCTCTCAACGAGGAGCGGAACATTGTATTGCTCATTGAATGCTTCCTGCGGAGGTCAAGATAACTTCACTGAAATGTAGCAGGAGTGCTCGTGCCTCATTGTATAAATGAGGCTGAATAATTATGGTTTAGGTGAAAACCTTGTCGCAGAACGGGCTGAGTGGTAGCTCACAGAACCTTGCGGGAAAACAACAGAGAACCTGGCATTCTAAAGGAGACAGCGATGACGGTAAAAGTTTTCATTAATCGAGCCATAACGAAAAGCCTTACACAAGAACTGACTACCCTTCTGCATAAAATGCGAAGCGCCTGTCTGATACAGCCTGGCTACATCTCCGGACAGACTCTGAAAAGACTTGACAGGCCCGGCGAGAGTCTTGTGGTCAGCACCTGGAATTCCATTGAAGACTGGGAAAGATGGTACAACAGTTCCGAGCGAAAAGAGATTCAGCTCGAGATAGATGCATTGCTTGGAGAAGAGACGACCTATGCTGTCTATAGTTAGATCGATTTTCCCTGTTTATTCATGAAACAATGTCAAGCGACCGCTGTTCTTTGAAAAACGGACACTTTTTTCGATGCCCCCTGACAGGCATACCTGAGTTGTCATTGCGCATCAGCACTGCCCGTTGTTTTACCTCCGCGGATAAAGCTGCGAGGGACCAAATACCTGCTTTTTGATAAGACGTTATAGATCAACTCGATCCCGTCTGGAAAACAGATGTATCAGTCCAACGCTCTCAGCTGGCGCAGGCAATGGGGCAGGGCCAGCGCGTGACGATCTCTGAGCCTTAAATGTTTAGTTGCAGCTTTTTGAAACAGCCCGGGCAGAGATCAGTAAATAAGCGATCTTTTCTCTATCTCCTTCTTGCGCCGAAAATATTCGTCTTTTGAAATTTTCCCTTTTTTCCAGTCATCTTCCAGTTGCGCAAGCGCTCTTTTATTCTGGTATTCGTATGCCGCTCCGGCAGCGCCAGCTCCAACTGCAGCACCGCCAACTGCTCCGCGACTGCAGCCAATTGACAACAATAACGGCAGGGTCAGTGCCAGGATAAAAAATCTTTTCATGATATCACCTGTAAGTAGAAGTTCAGTTTATGTTGCCTGTTGTATACTATCATAGCGAATCTTACCTGCTCATCGCCGCAAACCGGCGCTGGAAACAAGTGTTCCGGGATAGAGCTGTTGTACTCAAATGCATCTATCACACAGTCAGTTGTAACACCCGTTTTGATCATATCCTTGAATATAAGCATCATTAGAGACCACCTATTATCTCCAGCTTTTTAAGAACGCTGATCTAGGATGCTGCAGGAGGAAGAGCTGCGGCAATTAATACCAGAAAGAAGTCTAGCGTTTGTTTTTTTACTTTACATAACCGCTGCCGATGGCAGAAAATGGAAGATGTAAGTCAAGTTCCGGCACCTGTTTGGCAATCCAGGCAACAAAGGTGTTGCTGTTTGGTCCGGGAAACGCTGCATAGGTCTGTTTCCAGGGATAAGCCCGGGCCGCTTGATCAATAGCGTCAATCAGATTATCACCCCCCTCGCCAATGTGCTTTTTTAAAATCTGCGGTTTTTCGCCATACCAGAAGCGGTCAGGAATATCCCGGGCTATTCTCATAACAGGATTATTATTACGGCCACGCCAGCCAACCACATCATACACTGTATAAAATTTTTCACCGCTCCGCTTGGCGGCAACCCAGGTATGAATAGCAAACCAGCCGCGCCATCCCCATGCATCTGCACCGTAGACAAGTATGACTGCTTCCTCTGTGGTCAATGGGTCAGGCGCACTTCCCGAAGATTCTCGGCTGGCAGTCCGCCAATCTTTATTTGAGGAGCAATTGGTCATCAATAAACTCATTAAAACAATGGTTGACAGCAATGTAAGAAACTTCATAAACCTGAACCTGTAACTTTGATAAGAACAAAACAATAACCTGCTGCTGCAGGATTCTGGTGGAATAGAGTCATATTTGAAAAGACAAAATAAGAAGAAAAACAGATTTTGTTACCTATTTTCATAAATTTTCTTCACTCGTAAAATGAGCAGGGCACCAGCACCTTCCACGCTAAATTGACCGCACAGCCATGCTCGAGTCAGTCTCAAGCAGAGGTGTCTTTTCCAGAACAACGCCTGGATACCCGGACAGCCTCCGGCTCTGCCATCTTATCCGATACCTGCGGCCACAAACAACGGCTTAGCCACTGGACCGCCGAGAAAATCGACCAACGCCTGTGCCTCATCCTGCCGTGTGCATGCGCTCATGGGCACTGCGGTATATGAGGTGTAATTCTGGATTTCCGCCGGCAGCGGACCAACGAATACCAATCCATTTTCCTTCTCCAGAAGGATTTCAGTAATGGGTCCAAAGGCGACCTCGTTTCCACTACCCTTGAGCACATGTTTCATCACTTCAGCACCGGTTGCATAGCGGGTGGTCTTAGGTTCAACCCTCTCCCAGACGCCCATTTTCTTCAGAAGGTTCTCAAAGTAGATACCGGTCGAGGCAAGATTGAAGACAATCGACTCAGCCTCGAGCACGACCTTCTTGATGTCAGCAGCAGTGGCTATCTCCGGCACCGCTGCTCCGGGCCGCAGCGCAACGCCGGAGCCGACCTGGCCAACGTTTACACCCCCCTCCTTCACCGTGCCGGCCTTGGCGAAGTCCGCGATCACTGCCGGTGGCGCGACCACCACATCGAAGGTGTTGTCCCCCGCTGCAATTCGTTTGCGTATCTGAGGCGCGGTGTTGAAGGTAATGTTGACGGTGCGGCCAGTCATCTTCTCGAAGGCCGCTACGGCAGCCTTCAGGCCAGGCTCGATCGCACCGCCGCTGATGACTGATAATTCGGAACCATTACCCGAAGCCCCCAGGCTCAGGAACAGGCTTGGTACTGCAAGATTAAACAAACGCATGTTGTTCTCCTTTTAAGCAGATTCTCAGGTTGTCTGTTGTCGCAGGCTATTGAATATGCGGCTCATGCACTGATCATTTTGTACAACTGCAGGATGATAATCCTTGCAGCCAGGAAAAAGAGAAGCACTTTAAACGCGATCAAAAAGCTCCTGTCAGAAATTTTATTGAGCAGCCTCTTGCCAATATAGATACCCGGCACAACGGCAATGACCAAAAAAAACAGTAAGTTCCCGTAATCCAGAACATTTATTCCGATAAATCCGAAAAGAACTATTTTGACCGTATGTTCGAACAGGGAGCAGATAGATTTCGTACCTATCATGGCCTCCTTGATAATGTTTTTCCTGACATAAAACGGCGAGGTAAGGGGTCCACTTGCACCAAAAAAAATCCCAAAAAAACCGGCGGCCAGGCCGACCGGCAGAAATATCCACATACCCAGCCGGCTTTCCTTTTTGGAAACCGGCAGAAATATCATCAACATAATAAAAATCCCCATGCCCAGCTTGATGATATCTTTTGGTAACAGTTGGAAGATGAAAATACCAAGGAATGCACCCGGAAGCAGTCCCAGGCTGTAGCGAAAGACAATGGACCAGTTAATATACGTATAAAAAAGAGCCGTCCGGGCACCGCTGCTCACCATCATAACGGTGGCATAGATAGGGACGACATAGGTTGTTTCCACAAAGGAGGCCAGTATTCCCAGAAAAAGCACACCGCCGGCCATCCCCATCATGCCGCTTATAATGGAGCAGAGAAAAACGGAAATTGTTAAGATGATCAGGGTCGACAATGAAAGATCCATACCGTAGACACCCCATAAAAATTTTGCTGCCAGGTCTGTTGTTAAACGTCCTCAGACCTCCGGGAAGCTGCTGGACTCACTGTCTTCCGAGTCACCATACACGTTCACAATACTCAAATACTGCTGTCATCTCCGGGACCATGAAGCTGGAATAACGGTTCCGTCAGGACACTTCCAGAATATCGAGACCACCGTTGCGATCGAGTAAATAGATGATTCCCCGATCATCAACTTCAGCATCCATGCTCTGGGGCGCCTGAAAACCAGAGCCTGGCGGCGGTATAAAATAGCCATGCTCCCGGGGAGCCGATGGATTGGATATATCCACAATTCTCAGCCCCCCGGCAAACCAGGCTGCAAACACCAGGTCACCAGTGGGACGTTCAACGATCTGGCTGGCACCGAAGCGACTGCCGCTCCGACTCCAGGGAGAATCCAGTTCACTCACCTCGTACACCGACAACGGGCTGATCCGTTCTCTTTCGGTCACGTCGAATAGCCAGAGTGCGGCATGGGGCTGGCCCTTTGGGTGGTTGTCATGTTCTTCGTCGATTACCAGCGCCAGCTTTCTTCCTGAAGATGTCTCTGGAAGAGCCATCACCGTATGGGTAGACTCCAGGAACGGAGGATGATAATTATAGATGCCTGCCGTCTGCGGCTGGCTGATGTCAGAAATATCTATCGCCCAGACACCCGCCTGACAGCAGGCTGCCCAGAGCGTGTCGCCCTGCCGTAACGCATGGTGCAGCCAGTTACCGTTGACAGGACCGGTCGACAGACTGTCGCCTGCCTCCTGCCCGGGCATCCACCAGCGGGAGAGCTCTCGGGGACGTTCAGGTTTTGAAAGGTCATAGATCACCAGAATATTGCCCCTGAATCCAGCCATTTCCGTTGAAACATAGGCGTACCGCCCGTCAAAGTCAAAGCCGTGTACACCCATCCCGCCTGTCGGCTGAAAGCTGATCTCGCGTGGTTTTTCCGGGACAGAGATGTCATAGAGACGAAAACCGCCCTGGTTCCAGCGGGAAGCGCCCTCGGCTCGAAGCTCGGCAACCTCGCCCGGCTTGACTCCGAGCGCCAGGGCTATCTCATGATCGTCCGGCACGCCTCCTTTTTCGACCAGGAGCCGTGATTGTATTTCTTGTAATTTTTCACTTTTGCGGAAAAATTTGCGGCGATGGCGCTGACTGTTAACGATCATCAGGTCACCGGAAACCATTACCTTGTGAGAATGCGAGCGCATATCGGCCAGCGTCACAGTCGTCAACCGGACAGGCTTTTTGGGATCACGTACATCAATGATTGAAGTACCCTCTGGAGGGGATAGATGACCGATGAATACATATCCGTTCTGTTCAACGATCTGCGCGCCCCCGGGAATTTCAAGCTGCGCAATTCGCCTGACCCCCTTCGAGATGCACCCGTGTGAATCGGCTTGTGGTAAGGTGTTTTGAGTGTTGTTCATAGTAGCTACAGCTGTGCTGTCTAGCTGGCATATTGGGTTATTGTTCTCTCAGAGCCTTGTCGTCCTGGTGATGCATCGTCAGGATGTGCCTGGCTTAAGCGGTTACCGGCAGATTTTTCTCAAGCGCCATCTTGATTTTCTCGAGAAATTGTCTTGTTGTCAGCCAGGTTGACTGTTTGGTAAGTAATGCCAGGTCTTTTGTCATAAGACCTGATTCAACGGTCTGGAAGCATGCCTTTTCCAGGGCCGTTGCAAATTGCTGGACCTCGGGTGTGCTGTCAAACAAGCCGCGATAATAAATGGCCCGTGTCCAGGCAAACAGGGTTGCCAGCGGATTCGTCGAGGTCTCGCGGCCGGCCTGGTGCTCGTGAAAATGACGCGTCACAGTGCCGTGGGCGGCTTCGGTGAGGACGATCCTGCCATCAGGCGTCAGAAGCATTGAGGTCATCAGGCCGAGCGAGCCGAACCCTGCGGCAACGAGATCCGACAGAATATCTCCATCATAGTTTTTGCAGGCCCAGACAAAACCGCCAGATGATTTGATCGCAAAAGCAGCCAGATCGTCTACCATCCGGTGCTCATAGATGATCCCTTTTGCCGCGAATTTTTCTCTGAACATGTTTTGATACACATCGTCGAACGAGTTTTTAAACAGTCCGTCATAATGTTCCAGTTCGGTATTCTTCGTGCCCAGGTAGACAGGATAGCCTCTCTCAAGACCAAAGTTCATGCAGGACATGGCAAATCCCCGAACAGACTCTTCGGTGTTGAAAATTCCCAGAGCGGCGCCGGGCCCGGTGAAATGATGAATTTCCACCTGTTGTGAGGCATCCTGACCCTCGGGAATATAACTCAGTACGACCCTGCCTTCTCCGGGGATACTCATATCCTGTCCGCCATACATACCACCATAGGCATGGCGGGCGACAACAATCGGCTGTTGCCAGCCAGGTATCAGCCGGGGGATGTTCCTGAAGACGATCGGCTGTCTGAACAGTGTCCCCCCGATCTGATTACGCGTACCGCTGTTGGGCGATTTCCAGGCCTTCTTCAACCCGAATTCCTCAACCCTTTTCTGGTCAGGATTGATGGCCGCGCATTTGGCGCCTACCCGGTATTTTTTAATGGCATCGGCCGCTTCGACAAGGATATGGTTGTCAGTCGCGTCACGGTTCTGGATATGGTAATCAAAATAAATAAGATCCACCTCGAGATAGGGCAATATCAGCAATTCCTTGATCCAGCCCCACATGACACGCGCCATTTCATCGCCGTCAAGCTCAACAATGGGGTTGCGGATTTTTATCTTTTTCAACCTTCCCTCCCTGGGGATGATGGTTCTTGCAAAAATATCCTGCAGCGGCTTATCCCATTGCCGTTATTATGGCTTCAGTCATCGTCGTCGTTGAGGCAGTGCCGCCGAGATCGTAGGTAACAGCCCGGCCATCAGAGATGACCTTTTCCACGGCCCGTGAGATGGATTCGGCGGCAGCGGTTTCACCGAGATGGCTGAGCATGAAAGCGGCTGAAAGGATCATCGCCGTCGGGTTTACCTTGTTGAGCCCCGCATACTTCGGGGCGCTTCCGTGCGCCGGTTCAAAAACGCTGATTCCTTCACCGAAATTACCGCCCGGGCAGAGGCCGACACTGCCGACCAGCCCTCCGGCGAGATCAGCGACGATATCTCCGTAGAGGTTCGGCATGACCATGACATCGTAGTCCTGGGGCTTTCTGACCAGGTCCATGCATTGAGCATCCACATTCGTCTCTTCAAAGGCGATCTGCGGATACTCTTTTGCGATTTCCCGCGCCTCCCTGAGAAACATGCCGTCCGTCAGTTTCAGGATATTTGCCTTCAATACCACCGTAACCTTGCGGCGCTTCTGTCTTACCGCATAATCAAAGGCAAACCTGACAACACGCCGGCAGCCCTTTTTGGTGATAAATTTAATGGCAATGGCCGCGTCGTCCCCGACCATCTGTTCCCGGCCTACGTAGACGTCTTCAGTGTTTTCCCTGACCACAACCAGGTCGACATGCTCAAAGGGGCTCTGCGCCCCAGCAAGTGTTCGGGCCAGGCGGAGGTTGGCATAGAGATCAAGTTCGACGCGCAGGGTGATATTCGGACTGGGAAATCCCTCTCCGACAATGTTGGTCATCGGTCCTTTCAAGGCCACCCTGTTCTTCCTGATCGAATCAAGGGCCGGCTCCGGAACCGGACTGCCGAATTGGGGAATCGCGCATTGACCGGCAGCCACCTCTTCCCAGGCAACCCCAACACCGGTCGCCTCCACAACCTGCACCGCTGCTTTTACTATTTCCGGGCCAATGCCGTCGCCCGGTATCACGGTTATACGGTACATTTTCAATCTCTTCCTGTTAAATTTTCTCCCGCTTCAGGGCGGGACGCTTGCCTGAAGTTTTACAACTATTCGGCTGTAATCGGGTTTCTCAGGATACCGAGCTTTTCAATCTCCGTTTCCATGATGTCGCCGGGGTTCATATAGGTCGTGGGCTTGCGGTCCTTGGCAAGGCCGCCGGGTGTCCCCGTGGCGACGACATCGCCCGGCTCCAGGGAGAAAACCTGGGAACAGAAGGCGACAAGCTGCGGAACGTTGTAGACAAGCTGGTTTGTGTTCGATTTCTGCAGTACACGGCCGTTGACGCGGAGTTCAACATCCAGGTTATGGGGATCGGGCAGTTCATCCGTAGTCAGCAGATATGGACCCATCGGGGCAAAGGCGTCGAAGCTCTTACCGCGCAGGTTCTGGCCGTCGCGCTTGGTCAGATCACTCGCACTCACGTCATTGAGACCCATATAGCCAGCAATGCAGTCGTAAGCCTCAGCTTCGGAAACATGCTTGCATGGTTTGCCGATCACAAAGGCCAGCTCGGCTTCATAACCGAGCGCCTGGGTCATTGCCGGGCGGGGGATGGGATCCTCATAGGAGGCCACCGCGTTGGCGAACTTGGCAAAGATGCGCGGTTCCGGATGGGGTTTCATACCCAGTTCCTCGAGGAAATCGTGATAATTGTGAGCGACACAGATGATTTTTGACGGCTTGAGCACCGGGGCCAGCAGTTTCACTCTCTCCAGCGGCACAATACAGGGGCTGTTTCTCACGGATAGCGCTTCATTCTCTGCGCTGCCGACCCACTGCACCGCTTCCCTTGCTGCTTCCAGCGACTCGTCACCACCTTCGAGGAAGGCGATTGTCTCAGGCGGGATCATCAACCCGGCTTTTTCCCGCGGCCGAAGTACCTGTTTTGCCGTCAGCATTGCCTCATAGGCCATATTCAAATCAATGACCTGATCGGCTGCAAGACATCCAAGCCGCGGGTCACCTTCCTTCTGATACATTACCAGTTTCATCTCTTATCTCCTTGTCCTCATTTCAAGTCCACTCGCCTCCCCTTTCAGGGGAAATGCGGCGGGGTTGTTGTTATTGTTGTCACCAGCCCGCATCTTCATCGAACAGCTCCCCGATCCTCAGCTCTTCCGCTGTCAGCCCCTGTTCACAGGCGTAGCGGGCCAGTGTTTCCAGAGCCCTGCGGTTCGCATCGAGGCCATAGGGCCAGAAATCCTCCCCGAAGATCTGTCGTGTTTCCTCGACATATGCCGGCAGCAGCGGCAGCATGGCCGCCAGGGCCTTGGTGTCGGAGAACGCCCTGATTGTCTGCAGCCGGGCTTTCACCAAGGCGTCATAGATGCTGCGCAGGGCCCACGGGTATTGCTCATAAATGGCCCTGCGCAGGACGACACAATGCATGATCGGATGAATCCCGGTTTCCCGGTAATAGGCAATCTCGGCGTCCTTGTAGTCAGGAAACATTCGTTTTACCCGGTGTCCCCTGGTAAAGCAGTCCGGGGCCTGGTGAATGAGGGCGGCATCGACATCACCACAGGCCAGCATATCCGACAGATTCTGCTCACCGCTCATGTACCTGATCCTTGCGCCGGCCGGCATCTCGATCGGCACACGGGGTTTTTTCACCGCAACCCAGTCAACAGAGGTGAGGTCGAAGCCGTATCTGTCTGCAAGAATGCCGACGATCCAGACGACGGCAGTCATGCCCCATTCACGAATGGCGATGCGTTTGCCATTCAAATCTTCCGGTTTGCTGATGCCTGCCCCGCTGTGGTAATAAACCATGGAGTGGCGGAATGCCCTGCTCGGGAAGGCCGGCATTGCCACGAAAGGATTGCCCTCACGGCCGCAAAGATAGCAGTATGCCCCCATGGACATCTCCGAAACATCAAATTCCTGATGCCGGCACATGCGGGAAAAGATCTCGGAGGGAGGCAGCCGCAGGATACGCAGGTCGATTCCTTCCGGGTGGATCGAGCAGATATCAAGGGCCCGGGTACGATCGTAATCGCCAAAGGCACCGTTGAGAGAGAGTGATTCCATCATTTTATCCTGTCCATGAATAACGGTATCATTTAAAAATCCGCTTCAGAAAAGATTCCCGATCATTCAAACCTCGGCTGTTTCAAATCGATTCTCCGCGCTGCCAGAGGCTGTCAGCTGACAAGTTCAAGAATATCGAGCCCGTTGACCCGGTCCAGCAGGTAGATCAGCCCTCGTGAATCAACATCGACATCGTTGCTCATTGGAGCGACAGCCCCTTTCGCCGGTTCGGGGATGAAAAATCCTCTCTCAACGGGTAACAGTGGATTGGCGATGTCGACAATCCGCAGGCCGCCGCTGAACCAGGCAGCGTAAACGAGCGTCGAATTCATGTGCTCCTGGAACTGGTGGGCCCCGAATACACCACCGGGAACCCTGCTCCAGGGCGAATCCGCCTCGCTGACGTGATAGGTTGAAAGAGGCTTCATACAAGAGAGATCACTGACATCGAATACCCACATGAAGGCATGCGGCTGCCCCTTATGGTGTTCATGCTGTTCGTCGATGACGATGGCTATGTCCCGGCCGTCAATCTTGAAGGGAACGCGCAGGGCGGTGTGGGTGGTGTCGGGAACCGGCGGATGATAATCGTATGCTCCTATTGTTTCCGGCGAGCTGATCGTTGAGACATCGACGACCCTGAAACCGGCACCGCAGCAGGCGGCCCATAATTGATCCTGGTGCCGCATGGCGTGGTGGAGCCGCACCTGGTGATTGATCCACAGCGGTTTTTCACCTTCGCCGATTTCCTGGCCGGGAATCCACCAACGGGACACTTCCTCCGGATGCAGCGGGTTGCTGATGTCGTATATGACCAGGATATTGCCGTTAAAACCATCCATCTCGGTGGAAATGTAGGCGTACTGCTCATCGACGTCGAAACGATGCACCCCATAACCTGCCGTTTTCTGGAAAACAATTTCACGCGGACGTGCGCGGTCACCGATGTCATATATCCTGAAACCGCCATCGCGGTAGCCGCGATTATCGGCCTCGGCCAGCAGCGGCAGATCCTTCGGATCAACGCCCAGCTCGCGGGCGATCTCCTCAGTCGAGGCGGGTCGCCCCAGGGTTTTTTCCAGTCCGGCGCTGATCTCGGGAATTCGTTTGCCTTTTCTGAAAAAGTGACGCCGGTGACGTTCACTGTTGACCAGCATCAGATCATCACCGATAACACGAACCTTGTGAGTATGGGAATCCATGCCCGGCAGATCGATTTTCGCAACCGGCCGGGGAGAACGGGGATCGGACACATCAATGATTGATGTACCATGGGGCGGAGCGATATGACCGATGTAGGCATAATTTCCCTTGACTTCGATCTGCCCGCCGCCGGGGATGTCCAGGTGTGCGATTCTTCGAACATTATGCGCCAGTACCCCACGTTTTTCGCTGCTGCTGATCATCTGCTGTTTCTCCACATTCGAGCCCTGTCCCTCTGTCTGTTCGGCGCGATATTGCTGCCGTGCTTGTTTACCTGGCGACTGAAAAAAAGACGGCGTTCAACTCGGTTTATCTCTTTTCAATCGCTTCCTCAACGGCGGCAGAACAAGGGAAAGAACCAAAAACACCCATAAAAAATTGCCAATTGTCGAGGAGAAGAGGATCATCGGGTCCCCCTCGGAAATGCGCATCGAGCGCATGAAGTACTGCTCGACATAGGGACCGAGGATAATGCCGATAAGCAGGGCGGATACCTGGTAACCCGTTTTACGGGCGATATAGCCGATAACGCCGAAGACCAGTGCCAACCCCATATCAAACAGGTAGCCGCGCGGCGCGAAAGCGCCTACAAGGGTAAAAGAGATAATGACAGGGGCCAGGTACTGCGTAGGGACCAGGGTAATCCGTGCCATGTAGCGGGCCAGCGGCAGGATTGTCCCGATCATGAACAGGTAGGTGATAACCATTGACATGAGGACCCCGTAGGGAAACTGGGGGCTGTCGAGAAAAATCCGTGGCCCAAGCGTGATACCGTGGTACTGGATGACGATCAGCATGATGGCAGCTGTGGAGCCGCCGGGGATGCCAAGCGTCAGCAGGGGGATCAGGCTTCCCGAGGTGACCCCGTTGTTGGCCGACTCGGGGGCCAGAATCCCCTCCGGGTGGCCGGTGCCGTACTTTTCAGGTGTCTTTGAAAACAGGCGCGACTGCTGGTACGCCACAAACGCCGCTATCGGTGCGCCTGCCCCGGGCACCACCCCGATGCCGAGACCGATGAAACTAGTCCAGACGATATGCCACCAGCGCTTCAGGGCCATGCGAACGCCTTCAATGGTCTCCTTCCAGCGCGTCTGGGTGGCCATGCGGATCTTGCCCACCTCGGATACGATTGATTTCACTTCAACCATCAGCAGCGCTTCAGAAATGGCAAAGATGCCGATCAGGGCAGCCACCACCGGCACGCCGTCATAGAGTTCGAGAAAACCAAAGGTCGCACGCGGCGCCGAATAGATTGCATCCGGACCAATCGCCCCAATCAGCAGACCGAACATCCCGGCGATCAGGCCTTTGAGCGTATTTCCCGAAGATACGACGGCTATCAGTGTCAGGCCGAAGAGCATGACAACCACCATTTCCACACTATGAAAATAATAGCCGGCACGGGAAAGCAATGGCATGGCCAAAATAGCAAAGACCGAGGCGATCAGGCCGCCGAATGCCGAGGCGACGAAGCTCAGGGTCAGGGCCTGTTGTCCCTTTCCCTGCTGGGTCATCGGATAGCCGTCAAAAGGGGTTGCGGCGGCGCCGGCGGTTCCCGGTATATTCACCAAAATCGCCGGAATTCCCGCACCCATTCGGGCCGAACAGTAGAGGGCCACCATGAAGGCCATGGCCGTCTCGACATTGAGGGCCAGGGTGAACGGCAGCAGGATTATCAGGCTGTTGGCCGGACCCAGACCGGGGATCGCGCCGATGATCAGGCCAATGATAATTGCCGGGATGATCACGTACCACTGACCAAGTGACGAAACGAAAAGCGAACCCAGGAAATCAGCTGTGAATTCCATTTTAGAATAACCAGTGAATGAAGTTCTCGAACGGTCCCGGCGCAAAACGGGTATCAAGCAGCTCGATAAAGAAATAATAGCCGGTCAAAGAGAGCAGCAGACTGATCCCGACAAGTTTTACGGGTGAATACACACCGAGTACCAGCATGGCTGCAATCAGGAAGGTGAAGGTAGTCAGCGTGTAGCCGGCATACGGGATAACCAGGACATAGGCGACCGCCAGGGCAAGGAGCCCTGCCTTGACCAGCTGTATCCTGTTTATCTTGAACAGGTCCTTTGAGCGCAGGCTGGCCTCTCCCCGAACGGCCTCAAGACCGGTTTTTACCAGAAAGACAAGGACCAGGATGATCAGAACACTGCCGATCAGCACTCCGTTTATCTGGGCTTCCCAGGAGAGATCCTTGATCGTATAAAAGTAGTAAATAGCAAACAGCAGCGCCATGATCGGAAGAACAAGTTCATCTCCTTTCATGGTGGGCTGTTTTTGCTCTGAACCCGCTGTTTCTTTCATGATATGCTTATGCCTTGGTAATAAATCTCTGCGCCAATGCCGGTGGCCAGGATGACAGGATAGCTGAGGACCGCGCTGTACGTGTCCCAGACAAGAAAATTGCGCCGGCAGAACAAGCGTGACTCATGCCGACGCAAAACCAGGGACGGTGACGAATGCCGCCGTTTTGCCCCCGCGGCTATTTGCCTGAAAGCAGCGTTTCGTATTTCTTGGTCAGTTCCATCATGTTGTTGGCATATTCCATGCATTCGGCCTCATCCGCGTAGGAAATAAATTCCCACGGACGCCCTGTTTTCTCGATTGCCGCCTTGTAATCCGGATCGTCGAAGACCTTTAACATTGTAGATTTGAGGATTTCATAGCGCTCGGGGTACTGCTCTATCGCCTTGGAATGAATGCCAAAGGCACGCGCTGACGGCAGGTCCGGAATCTTGGTGCCAAAGACGTCATTTGCCGGGGGGGCATTATTGGTTTGATCCGGAATCGGATTTTTCGGTGAAAAGACGGTGAGGATCCGGGCCTGGCCTTTTGTCGAAACAGGATTGGCCATGGGCAGGGCACTGGCGTCAACCTCTCCGGTAAGACAGGCGACAACAGTTGGATTTCCGCCACCGTAAGGGATCAGGTTAAACTTTGCGCCGGTTGCCTCCGCCAGCGCCAGCGTACCGATGGATGCCGGATGCGGCAATCGGCTGACAGACAATGTCACGGTGCGCTTCTTGCCTTCCGCGACCAGATCTTCGATGGTCTGGAACGGACTGTCCGCCTTTACCCAGATCACGCTGGGATCAACGTCCACCCGGTTGAAGTAGACATAGTCTCCGGGAAACTTGTACGGTGGCTTCTGCATAACATACATAATGGTCTCCGGCCCCATGTTGCCGAACAGCAGATTGTAGCAGTCGGGCTCTTTTTTCCCGAGATACGTCTCGTAGCCAACCTGGCCGCCGGCTCCTTTAAAAAAGCTGGAAACGAAGTCCGTATCCAGGTATTTTTTCCAGACACCGGTGAATGCCTGCAGGTTGCGGTCAGCCGCCCCCCCTGCACCGGTTGGGATGACGATATCGATGTTGTGATCGGGAAAATCAGCAGCATATAGACGCTCATACGGTAATAGTGGAATTGAACTCAAAGCAAGCGATGCAGCTGAGCCTTTGATGAACGTTCTTCTTGTTAACCGGGTATCTTTGATTTTCATGAGAATCTCTCCAGGACAGAATTAGCGAATTGATCAAGCCGACGCTCCAGACACCTTTCGACTCAACCGCGAGATACAGGTTTGCTCCTCTTTAAAACTTCGTTTCCATTCCCCCTCTCTTTTTGTCAACTCTATTTTGCCAGGATTTTCTGACAACTCGAATGGTTGTCGCTTTCGAGCCTGGCCGGTGCTATCGTGATACTGACAGCAGGTCGTTCTTTACCAGTTCAAGGTGGCGCGCCATGGTTCGTTCTGCCCGGGCGACGTCACGGTCATTGATGGCCTCGATGCATTCCTGATGCTGACTCGAATATTCCACCATCTTCTCCGGGGTAACCGCTGATTCCTTCAGCTGTCCCCACAGCTTGTCCTTCCTCATTTCATTAACGATATTCAAGACAGACAGGAGCAGGCTATTGTGCGCCGCCTCGGCAATCGCCCTGTGCAGGGATGCATCCCAGAGCTCGTAAGCACCTATATCTCTTGCCAGCTCACTTTTTTCTATACAGCGGTACATCTTTGTTATCATTGCAGGGGTTGCACGCATTGCCGCAAATCCAGCCAGCCTTGGCTCAATGACCAGTCTCACCTCCATGATTTCCATGGGATTGGTGAAACGTGAAAGTGATGATAGGTGAAGACTCTTTTCTGTTGGAGGATTCCCCACGAAGGTTCCCTTGCCGACATGCCGCCAGATTTTCCCTTCAGCTTCCAGCAATGCCAGGGCCTTGCGAAGAGTGGAGCGGGTAACATCAAGCTCCTGGGCAAGTTCTCTCTCGGGGGGGAGCTTGGACTGTTCCGGATACCGTCCATCCGCAATCATCCTGTTCAGTCTTTCGATCATTTGTCTTGCAGCCATAACGCCCCTGATATTTCTTTGCCGAGCAGCTAACACTCATTGGTACACTAACCAATTATAAAATTGATTGCAAGCTCTCTTGAGACACATTTTAAACTCTACTGCTCAACTATACTTATCAAATTACTGTAATAATTTGTTTTATAATAATTAAAATGTAAAAATTTTACTCCTGATATCGATTTTCACGGATTTGTTTACACCAATCACGAATTGGGCTAACAGAAAGCTGCCGACAAGCCGATTTTTTCTTTTCAGCTGCTTGGTTCTCGATCTACCATTTGATTTTCACCGCATAAGCTGACAGCCCAGCCTCCCGGCATATGGAACAACGTAGATAATTCCCCTCTCGCCGCTGCCGCACTGAGCCGATAAAATCCATTAACAGCGAACTTCACGACGGACGATCGCGTGCTCAAAAGACATTATTTAACAGCTGGGAATCGTTCAATAGAACGATAGGAAAACAAAATCAAAGGGTTTCTCAGACAGGCTTGCACCCGGGTACTGGAGGAATTACTGTACGATTAACACTTTGAAAATCTGTGTGATTTCGATTGTCATAAGCGGAAAAACCCCAAAATGAGGAGTGATGATATGGGTAAAGAGCAGGTATTATTCAAGTCTGAAGAAAAAATGAGCTCGAAAGAAGCTGCAAGCCTCTTAAGAGAAATTGCGGACAAGGTAGAAGAAGGCAGGGTAATTCTCGCACAAGGTAATAAAGAGGTTTCTCTGAAAGTTCCTCAGAGGGTAGAGGTTGAACTAAAAGCCGAGAAAGAAACTGGCCGCAAGAAAACCACCAAGAAGCTTGAGATCGAGATAGAATGGGTTGTGGGAAGCTCAGAGCAGGCTGGTGCAGTCAAGATAAAATAATTCAAACCGACCTGACGAACATAGTTTTCATTATGTAAGGAAGGGGGAGGAAAATGATAAGGAGCGCTCCTTTTCTTCCCAGCGTCATCGACCCTTTCAATGAGATTTCCTGAAATATTCAGCAACGAACGTACCAACCGTCATCTGAGTTAATTGGCAGATGATTGCTGGAATGAATGCCATTGGGTACTCAACCGAAAAGTAGCCGGCCCAGACGATATATGAGACAGTCAACGTCTTTTGAGATGTGTGAATGGTAAAAGCAATTGTGGAAGCCCGGTCAAGCCTGATTAAACCTGCGATCAAATAATTCATGAGTAGAATGAGAAAATGCAGGCAAACAACGAACAAGCTGACGCCAACTATCGTAGAACCTGCCTGAGTGATATTTTCAGAGGAACGGCTGACAACGTTAAAAATAATCAGTACGATAATGCAGGATTGGAAGATTGACATCTGGTGCTCATAGCGTTTGACGATACCCTTTATAAATGGTCTGAGCAATTGACCGATGACAATGGGAACGAGGACTTTTAACACAAGCCCAATCAGCATGCCAAGAACCGGAAGCTCGAGGTCAGTCCCGACACTGAGCAGCAGATTGAGAATAACGGGGGTAGTAAGGATTGCCAGGAAACTGGTCAAGATACAGATAAGTATCGATAGGGGGACATTACCGCGGGCGATGGCCGTCAGAATGGTTCCAGATGATACCGTTACCGGCCCAGTTCCTATTATACAGATACCGATGACGAACTCATACGGCAGTAAAGGCAATGATATGAGCCAGGCGAGAACGGGGTAAATTACCAGCGACGAGAAAACTGCCGCAAGAGGAGCTCTGACAGTAGTAATCTGGCGCAGAATATTTCGCGTTTCAAGACAAAGCCCTGTTGCCAGAAAAGCGAGAAAAACACCAACACTGATGAAATCATATTTCCGGATAGACGCTCCCCACTCCGGAAGGAAATATCCCAGGAGGGAGGCGGCTGCTATCCCTATCAAAAACCAATGATTTTGCAGGAAGGAAAACACGAAACACCCCGTGATGCGTTATTTTTTTTTGGAAACAGTCACATTCATGACGGATGATCAATGCGAAGGCAAAGAATAGTAAATGGCCGTCCGTAAAGGCCTCTTGCATCAGGAAATAACCAGCCCAAGAGGGGGCTCGACAGTAAAGGGCTCGCTTAAGCTGAGAAGCTCAGTGTCGGCATCTGTCTCAGCATCCCAGCGCAGCATGATGAAAGCGCCGGGGTTATGTAGCACCATTCGGGGCGCATGCCAGACGTTGGCGTTGTAGTTGACAGTCTGGCCTCCCGTTGCATGGAAAGCGATCGCCTTCTGCAAATCAGGGAAACCGTCCCTCCTCGAAGGGCACACCACCACCAGATGGTTTGTCCCCTCGAGCGGAACGAATATCTGGTGGGAAAACTGGTGACGTTCGAGTTCGGAAACCACTACCGGGTAGTGTTCGGGTTCCAGGCTCATATAGGTAATATTGGCTTGCGCTTCCGGACGCAGGTTATCCACCGCGGCAGCCCAGACCATCCGTTCCGGTACGCCGTTTCTAGCCATAAGAACCTGACCATAGGGAGCGAATAATTCAGGAGTGAGCGGAACAGCTTGAAGTATCATACCGAACCTTTGTTTTTCTCTTTGATTAATGCTAGATGGTTCTTCTCAAGCCACTGCGCACCCCTCAGGAGTCTGGAGTCGGAACCTCTTCCACCGACAAGCTGAAGCCCAAGAGGCATCCCCGACACCCCTGACAGCAGAGGAAGGGATATGGCCGGTACTCCACTGAGACTCCAGAGCGTGCAAAAGATCGGGCTGCCGGTAGATTCCAGCCCTTCAGATGCCTCGGCTGCTGTTGCCGGACTCAAAACAGCGTCAAAATCTTTGAGTGCGGTATCAACCGCAGCCGAAATTTCAGTTGAAAGATTCTTCGCATCAAGATACTGGGGGAGAGACACCCGCTTCCCCTCTTCCAGCATAGCTAAAAGCATGGGGCTGATCTTGTTCCGGTTTTCGCTATAGAGCCTGCTGTAGTGGTGGGCCATTTCGCAAAGCATTATCGTTCGGTGACAGGATACCGCCTGATCACAGATCGAGGGTAGCTCAATTTCACTGATTGCCGTCCCAAGTCCGCTGACATAATCCAGGCAGCTTTTCCGGGTGAACGTCGAGGCCTCGGGCCACACGGCAGTCCTGACAAAACCCAGAGCAGGGTTGCCGGGAAAACCCTTTTCTATCAGTGACATATCAATTCCCGGCAGTGGCTGTGTGTCACCGTATTGCTCACCTGGGTTCATTATTACCGAGGCGAGCAAGGCACTGTCTAACACATTTCGGGAAAATACACCAACCTGATCAAGACTTGGCGCCTGTCGCAGGACATTGGCCCGGGGGATAGTTCCGAATGTCGGTTTAAATCCGACGACCCCGCAATAAGAAGCAGGACGAATTACCGAGCCATTGGTCTGGGTTCCAACAGCAAGCGGAACCATACCGGCGGCAACAGCTGCCGCGGAACCACTCGATGACCCGCCAGGAGTGCGGCTCAGGTCATGCGGGTTCTTCGTTTTTCCCGGTGTGTATACTGCCAGTTCAGCAGTGACCGTTTTTCCCATGATGATAGCACCTGCGTCTCTGAGCAGGCTGACAACTGCCGCATCAGCACTCGGCCGCCTTCCCGCCTGGATAACCGTACCATTTTCCGTGGGCATGTCATTGGTATCGAAAATATCCTTGATGCCGACAGGTATCCCATTGAGCGAAACACCGGAGATCTCCCCACGTTTTCTCCGTACATCTGCCTGACGTGCCTGCTCGATTACCCCTGCCCTGTCCAGAAAAGTCCAGGCACCAACCTCGCTTTCCCGTTTATCGACCTGCTCCAGGAAGCAGGAGAGCAGCTCTTCGGAAGACAAC
This sequence comes from uncultured Desulfobulbaceae bacterium, assembly GCA_965366875.1. Lineage (GTDB taxonomy): Bacteria > Desulfobacterota > Desulfobulbia > Desulfobulbales > Desulfocapsaceae > MADRE3. The sequence continues at coordinate 42,334 of CBDUGK010000023.1, forward strand.
CTGCCGGCTGCCATCTCTTTGAGAGTGCTCAGGGCTGTTAAATCATCTTGTTCCATTGATTGATCAGATTACTGTTCGTTTCGATGAGCGAATGCTTCAAGGGCTGCGGTGAAACATTCCATTGGCGCCGCTGTCAAGCCAGCGCCGATCTGGCCCACGCCCGGTCGCTTGCAGGCAATACCTGTGTTGATGACTGGTGTAATACCGGTCTCGACAACCTTGCGAATATCGATACCGAGCGGTGTCCCCCTAAAGTTGACGGGAGGCAGTTTGAACGTCTCATGCTCGCCAACGGTAATTTCATACATCCTCAGCGTCGTCTCCATCGCAAACTGCGCAGTACCGCCGATATATTCGACCACCGCCGGAGCACCCGCCATGGCGAAAGAACCAAGCCCGATGGTCTCGGTGATAGCAGAGTCTCCCATGTCAGGGTTTGCATCATCAGGGCCGAATCCGGGGAAATAGACGCCTTCAATCATCGGTGCAGGGGCCGTAAACCACGTATCTCCGAGTCCGCTGACGCGGATGCCGGTCTCATAGCCGTTCCTGGCCAGGGCAGTTACGATCGTCGAGTTTTCTATATGGCTGCCGGCATCAAGCATCCCCTTGGAACCGGCCATAACGGCGTTGAGAATAAAATGTCCGGCCTTGTCGATGAAATCTATCGCCTTGATAACTGCCGTTTTTTCACCGACAGCGATAAGATGCTGCACAAGCGCGTTCAGCAGCAGCGCATTGCTGGCCTTGTTCCGGTTATGCAGTTCATCGCCCATCTGCACGGCCTGGGCAACGATGCTTTTTAGATCGATGCCTCCGGCCCGCTGCAAGG
>CBDUGK010000024.1:0-41416 GCA_965366875.1 uncultured Desulfobulbaceae bacterium
GCGCTCTCGACGTCTTTTCCGTATGATAAATTCCGCTTCAAGGGATTTGGCCGCAATCAGCCGGGAACTGTGACCTTGAGCAGCAGCCACGGACGCACGGTCAAGATAGTTGTCAATGTGCTGGGCCGGGTGCGCGCTGAATTTGACTGAAAATCGTTTGGTTCTTTGGCTTCTGGTTCCTATCTACGTTGTTGAAACCTACGTTGTTGAAACCGGTAATGAACGTTTACTGGACAACCTCAAAGCCGATTTTGGTGATTGCCTCCTCTATGACCCTCCGGTCCACCTCTCCGTCATAGGTGGCTTCTCCCTTGTCCAGATGTACCACGACATTGCTGATGCCGGGAATGTCTTCCAGGGCTTTTGTCGTTGAGGCCACGCAGTGCCCGCAGCTCATTCCCTTGATCTTGACTTGATTCATTGAATTATCCTCCACTCTTCTTATGTTATATCTGTGTTTTGGTGATACCACAATGTGCCGTACACAATTACATGTAACGTCTTGGCATGCCTTGGTCAAGTCCGGGATAGCGAGAAACGATCATGAGCACAGTTGAACAGACCTATTCAGTTTCAGGCATGCACTGCGCTGCCTGTTCCAGCAGGATTGAGCGCGTTGTTTCGCAGATGGACGGGGTTGATTTCGCCCAGGTCAATCTTGCTGCAGAAAAAATGACCTGTAGATTTGATCAGTCAAAAACAGCTTCCAGGGATATCGCCGAGCGGGTAGGCGCGCTTGGCTTTACGCTGGAGGAGCAGAGCACCCAATTGCGCGATATCGTCTATGATATATCGGGGATGCACTGCGCTTCATGCTCATCGCGTATAGAAAAAGTCCTGCGCGGCAGGGAAGGCATCCTCCGTGCCGAGGTCAACCTGGCAACTGAAAAAGCCGCAGTTCAGTATGACCCCGGGCTCATACCTGCCCGGGAAATCAGGGAAGCAATCGACGGGCTTGGATTCACCGCCAGGCAGAGCGGAGCAACCACGGATGAGTTCAGCAGAAAGCGCCTTGAGACAATCCGGCAGCTCGGCAGTATGAAGAAAAATCTCCTTGTCTCTCTCGGCTTTGCCGCCCTGCTGTTTTACGTGGCGATGGGGGAGATGCTTGGTTTTCCATTGCCGCAAGCCGTTCACCCCTCGTCCCGTCCCTTTGCTTTTGGTTTCCTCCAGTTCTGCCTGGTGCTGCCGATCATGTATCTGGGCAGGCAGTTTTACCTGATCGGAATTCCCGCCCTGCTGCGCAAGTCTCCCAACATGGATTCGCTGATTGCGGTGGGCACCGGTGCGGCATTTATCTATTCCACCTGGGGTCTGGTTGAAATTGCCCTGGGCATCAACGTGCACGAGCGGGTGATGGATCTCTATTTTGAATCAGCCGGTGTCCTGATTGCCCTGGTGTCACTGGGCAAATACTTCGAATCGCGCTCAAAATACCACACCTCCGATGCCATATCGCAGCTTGTCGAACTGACACCTGACCGGGCAACGCTTATTGATGGGGCGGAACAGCGTGAAGTTGCCACTGATGAAATTGAAGTGGACGACATTTTACTAATCAGACCGGGGGAGCGGCTGCCGGTTGACGGGGTTGTGCTCCAGGGGACATCGGCACTTGACGAGTCCATGCTGACCGGGGAAAGTTTGCCGGTCGAGAAACAGGTAGATGCCCTGGTCTACGGCGGCACCCTGAATCAGACCGGCGTCCTCCAGGTGCGTGCCTCCCAGACCGGCGCGGACACGGTTCTTTCCCGGATCATACGGATGGTTCAGGAGGCACAGGGATCAAAAGCGCCGATTGCAGCACTTGCCGACCGGATCAGTCTTTATTTTGTGCCGATCGTCATGAGTATCGCCCTTGTTACCGGACTCGCCTGGTATTTTATCGGCAATGTTGAATTTTCCCTGGCCCTGCGTTTCTTCATTGCTGTTCTTGTCATTGCCTGCCCGTGCGCCATGGGGCTGGCTACGCCGACCTCGATCATGGTGGGGACCGGCAGGGGCGCTCAACTCGGGGTATTGATCAAAAACGGTGAAGCCCTGCAGCGGGCCGAAACGGTTGAGACCGTGATTTTTGACAAAACAGGCACGCTGACGAGTGGAAAACCGGCAGTCACCGATTATGTTCCGCTGGAAAATGCGCAGGCCGGGCTCGACGCCATTTCACTTGCAGCCTCGGCAGAACAGTCCTCGGAACACCCGCTCGCCGAGGCGATTGTCGGCTATGCAAAAGCACAGGGTGCAGAACTGGTGCAGCCCGAATCCTTTACCATGTTGTCGGGGGCAGGCATCAGCGCCAGAGTAAGCGGCCATGACGTGCTCGTCGGCAATGAACGGATATTAAACTCGCATGACATTCTCATTCCTGAAAAAATCCGCACGGAACAAACATACTCGTCTGCCGGAAAAACCCAGCTCTATATTGCCATTGATAAAAAACTCTTGGGTCTCATCGCCATAGCCGACCAGCTGAAGGAGGAAGCTCCCCGCTGTGTCTCCAGGTTGAGGAAGATGAAGCTGGAAGTTGTCATGCTTACCGGAGATCACCCCGTCACTGCGCAGGCAATAGCCCGCCAGGCCGGCATCGAGGAGGTTATAGCGCAGGTGCTGCCCGCTGAAAAACGGCGCAGGGTCGAGGAGTTTCAGGAGCGTGGCCGCAAGGTGGCAATGATCGGCGACGGCATCAATGATGCTCCGGCGCTTGCCCAGGCTGATATCGGCATCGCCATGGGTACCGGCACCGATATCGCCATTGAATCGGGTGATATCGTCATCATGAAGAGCAATCTTGACGGCGTTATAACCGCACTGGCACTTTCGCGTGCAGTTATGAAGAACATCCGGCAAAACCTGTTCTGGGCTTTTGCCTACAATGTCGTCGGTATCCCGGTGGCTGCCGGTCTCTTGTATATCTTCGGCGGCCCAACGCTCAATCCGATGCTTGCCGGCGGTGCGATGGCCCTGAGTTCGGTCTCCGTTGTCGGCAACGCCCTGAGACTTCGTTTTTTTCAGGGATGAATCAGGCCTGTTTTCTCCTCTTTTTTCCTTGACTTTTTCTCTATCCACTATATAAATAGACCTTCATAAATGAATAGCGGTTCAGAATTTTTCTGCCGCTTCTTCATAGTCCGTGTTATCGAAAGACGCCGTATAACTTACTGATACGGCTATTTTTGTTCAATACATCTAAAAGAGGAACATTATGTCAAAATTAGTTGCACCTCACGGTGGAAAAGGTCTGGTATGTGCCTTGCTTGAAGGCGCCGAGCGTGAAGCAGAATTGAAAAAAGCCGCAGGCCTCAAGCAGATCGATATTTCTGCTCGCACGAAAGGCGATCTGATCATGATGGGTATCGGCGGTTTCAGCCCCCTTACCGGCTTCATGACCAAAGCCGACTGGAAGGGCGTCTGCGAGAATTACCAGATGGCAGACGGCACCTTCTGGCCTGTGCCGATTACCCTTGACGTATCCGCTGCGGATGCAGCAGCTATTAAAGTGGGCGATGAAATTGCCCTCGTCCGGAATGGTGAAACCTTTGCAACCATGAAGGTTGAAGAAAAATTCGAGATGACCGAAGCCGACAAGAAGTTCGAATGTGAGAAGGTCTTCATGGGCGAAGGTGAGGAGTCTGTCGGCGGCAAATTCTGGGAAATCGCACCCAAAGATCATCCCGGCGTAATCATGGTAATGGCCCAGAAAGAGTTCAACCTCGCCGGTCCGGTAAAAGTTCTGTCCGAGGGCGAGTATCCGAAAGAGTATCCGGGAATTTACCTGAAGCCTGCCGAGACCCGTGCCCTGTTCGACCAGCGCGGCTGGGCCAATGTTGCCGCACTGCAGCTGCGTAACCCGATGCATCGTTCCCACGAATACCTGGCCAAGATTGCGGTCGAGGTCTGTGACGGCGTTCTGATTCATTCGCTGATCGGAAACCTCAAGGCAGGGGATATCCCGGCAAAGGTCCGTATCAAGGCAATCGATATCCTGATCGAGAACTACTTTGTAAAAGAGAACGTCTACAGTGCCGGTTATCCGCTTGACATGCGTTATGCCGGACCCCGCGAAGGTCTGCTGCATGCAACCTTCCGCCAGAACTACGGAGTCAACAATATGCTGATCGGCCGAGATCATGCCGGCGTCGGCGATTTCTACGGCCTCTTCGAGGCACAGGACATTTTTGACCGCATCCCCGTGACCGGTGATGACGCCAAAGACCTGCTCTGCAAGCCGATGAAAATTGACTGGACTTTCTACTGTTACGAGTGTGACGGAATGGCATCTCTGCGTACCTGTAACCACAAGAAAGAGTCCCGCGTCATTCTCTCCGGAACCAAACTGCGTAAAGCCCTTTCAGAGGGTGCAGAGGTCGTTGATCACTTCGGCCGTGATGAGGTTCTTACCCATCTTCGCGCCTACTATGAGGGTCTGACCGAGAAAGTTGAGGTCAAAATGCAGGGTGCCGCCTCCGGCGAATCCATGTAAGAAAGACCTATCTTCGCTCCTAAGAGGGAGATGCCGCCTTTGAGGTGGTATCTCCCTTTTTTTTTGATTATATATCCTCTATACTATTCAGGATATTCATAATATGGAGGTTATGTAATGCCTATCTTAGAAGTTGGCCTTGAGAGCAGAAGTTACCCGATCAGGATCGAGTCCGGATGCCTTGCCCGGGTACCCGAAGACCTGGCACAACGCTACCGGGCGAGCCGCTACTGCATCGTTGCAGACGATACCGTGGCCGCTCTTTATGGAAATGATCTGCTTGCCCGTATCCGGGATATTGGCCTGTCAGCTGATCTGCTCTCGTTTCCCCACGGGGAGGAAAATAAAAATCTTGAAACCATCGCCCGCCTGGTGAGCGCCAGTGCACAATTGGGACTTGATCGAAAGAGCATGTTTATTGCCCTTGGAGGGGGAGTAAGCGGTGATGTCACCGGTTTTCTCGCCTCCACCTACATGCGGGGAGTACCCTTTATCCAGATTCCAACCAGCCTGCTGGCCCAGGTTGACAGTTCGGTCGGCGGCAAGACCGGGGTCGATATCGCCGAGGGAAAGAACATGGTCGGCACCTTCTATCAGCCCAAAGCCGTCTATATTGACACAGATGTCTTGAAAACGCTTCCTGAAGAGGAGTATCTCAGCGGCCTGGCCGAAGTCATCAAGCACGGTTTTATTCGCGATAACGACTTTATTACTTTTCTCGAAACCAGCCGGCAGCAGATCATGGCGCTTGAAAACGCTGCGGTTGTCAGGATAATCCATACCAGCTGCCTGATAAAGGCAGATGTGGTGTCAGCAGACGAGAGGGAATCCGACGCCAGGCGCATCCTGAACTTCGGGCACACCATTGGCCATGCCGTTGAAGCAGCCTCACGGTTCTCGATATCGCACGGCTTTGCCGTTGCCATCGGCATGGTCGCAATCTGCCGGATCGGGGTGATGAAATCGCTGATCTCGGCGGCGACTGCCGACAGATATATTGAATTAATCAAACAGTATGGCTTGCCCACGGAAATTCCTGGAGACCTTGACCGGGCGGTTATTAAATCATATCTTAGCACTGATAAAAAAAGTATCGGGGGAACGATCTCCTATGTGCTGCCAAAAGAGGGCGGCGGCGTTACCATTTCCGAGGATATAACGGAACGTATGATTGACGCGGTGCTCGACTTTAAAGCCTGATAAACGTGTTTGTAAGGAAAGGATCCAGCGATGCCCATTTATGAATTTTTCTGTGAAGACTGCAATGTGATTTTCAATTTTTTTTCCCGCAGGATCGATACCACGACTCGGCCGGATTGTCCGCGCTGCCGGAAAAAAGAGCTGGCACGGCAGGTATCAATGTTTGCGACAATTGGCAAAGCCGCAGAGGATGATGACCAGTTTGCCGGACTTGATGAGTCAAAGATGGAGCATGCCCTCGAGTCGCTGATGAAAGAATCGGAAGGAATCAACGAGGACGATCCCCGGCAGATGGCAACGCTGATGCGTAAATTCACCGAGAAAACCGGGATTAACCTCGGCGATACCATGGAAGAAGCGATTTCCAGAATGGAAAAAGGTGAAGATCCCGATGAGATTGAAAAGGAAATGGGAGACCTGCTCGGCGACGAGGGGGAATTTTCTTTTGAAGCTGTCAGGAAAAAAGTTGCGGGCCGCCCTGCGCCTCCGGTTCACGACGAAACACTCTATGACCTTCACCCGCAGGCTCCGGAGCAGGGAACGGCACCTTCTTCCGCTGATCCGGAATAAAAATCATGACGGTTGCTCGTAGAGAGCATTGCCGCGCCATTAATGAATCGTTTTTGAATTGCCGTCATCCCAGGTGCGCAACGTGCTCTGCTGCATTTCTTTCCTGATGATAATCTCCCGTACTTCCCGCTCACTGATGCCGAGTGATCGGGCGATTTCTTCTATGTTGTAGGACACCTGACCGTCATCGGTATACTTGTTTGCCTGCAGTTCGGGAAAGGTGCTGCCTGTTGCCTGGCTGGAGGCCTTCAGCAGTATGCTTACAATTTCAGGCGGGCCGTAGAGCAGCAGCCATTCAACCGCTTCCGCCCAGAGTCTTGAGTCCACGGTTTTGTTCTGAAGAATCTTCATTGCCGTGTCCAGGTTCCAGTGATCTTTAAAATCCATATTCAGTCCTGTAATTTTTTTTACTGTTGTTCCAAAACTCTCCGTAATATAATATAATATCAACGGAGTGCAATTGAATAGAAAACCGGATTCGAACAATTCCCTTTCTGAGGCAGAGAAACGTGCGGAAATTGTTTGAAGGAACGAGGAAACCTGGATGAATCGATTTGCTGGCGGTATTTTTCTTGAAAACATTGAGTGGTTTGACGAATCCGGCAGAGAGCTTGTTCACCGGCTTCCGGAATCCGGTTCCGGAGAGATAAAGTACGGTGCCCAGCTGACCGTTCGTGACAGTCAGGCAGCCGTGCTCTTCTACAAGGGCAAGGCCAGAGATGCCTTCGGGCCTGGACGGCACACGCTTAAAACTGCAAACCTCCCGATTCTGACCAAGATTCTCTCTATTCCCTGGCGAGGTGACAGCCCGCTTCGGGCCGAAGTATATCTTGCCAACCTGAAATATTTCACCAACCTCAAGTGGGGGACGGAGAACCCTGTGGCCTTCAGGGATTCAGAACTGGGATTGATCAGGATACGCGCTCATGGAATTTTTAATCTCCAGGTCGTTCAGCCGGTGCTTTTTATCAATTCGCTGGTCGGCACCATGGGAAAAATTTCCACCGAGGATATTTCAACCTATCTCAAGCGTGTCATTGTCTCCCGTTTCAACGATTATCTCGGTGAAAACCTGGACACGATCCTGGACCTGCCGGGACAGTTCGATGAGCTTTCCGTTGAGCTGCAGAAACGCTTGACGCTTGATTTTGCCCATTTCGGTCTGCGTCTGAGTCATCTCTATGTCACCTCTATTACGCCTCCTGAAGAGGTGCAGCGGGCAATCGATGACCAGTCGCGGATGAATGTCATCAAGGACATGGAAAAGTTTGTCAAGCTGAAGGCGGCATCGGCCATGGAAAAGGCGGCGGAGAACCAGTCCGAGGCGGGCGCCGGCATGGGCCTGGGAATCGGCATGATGATGCCGGCGATGTTTTCCTCGGCTTCGGGCGGCGCTGCCGCAGGTTCAGCGGTTCCAGGAGGCGGCGCCTCCACGGCGGTCTGTCCCGACTGCCGGAACACTATTCCTGGAGATGCCCGTTTTTGCCCGGCCTGCGGGCACCAGCAGCTTGTCCTGAGTCAATGTTTCAAGTGCGGCAAAAACCTTTCCCCCAATGCTCGATTCTGTTCAAAATGTGGAACTTCGACGGCGCAGAAGCCGGAAGCCGTTGTCTGCGGGCACTGCAGTACCGAAAATATGCCCGGAGCGACATTTTGCAACCAGTGCGGCGAGAAATTAGGATAATAGCATGGAACTTCAAATCAGCCACCCCTGCCCATCATGCGGCGGCCCGGTAGAGATGCAGGAAGCAGACAGGTTAACCTCCTGTCTCTACTGCGACGTTCAGAGTTACATGGTGCACAGCGGACTGCAGCGCTATGTTCTGCCGGATCAGGTTCCAGCGCATATTGCACGTGAGAAAATTCTTTATTTCCCCTACCTCCGCTTCAAGGGGAATATGTTCACCTGCCAGGGAATGGAGGTGCAGACAAAGGTGCTCGATACGACCCATCGCGGACTTGAGACAGATATGCTGCCGCTGTCACTTGGCATGAAACCCCAGGCCATGAAGGTTGCCCTGGTGAGCAAAGCGCTCACGGGGCTGTTTGTTCGCCGACAAGATACCGCCATAAAGGTTTTGCAGCGAGCCTACCTGGTTGAGGATACCATCACTGAGATGAACGAGCAGGCGCTTAATCACCGCGCCTTTATCGGTGAGACCGTCAGTTGTATCTATCTGCCGCTTTATATCGAAAACGGACTGGTTTATGATGGTGTTCTGACCCGTAAAATTGGCCGGGTAGAACCCTGGCTGACGGATAAAACGACATTGGTCCGCTATCAGCAGGAGTGGGAGCCGCGTTTCCTGGCAACCATCTGCCCGCAGTGCGGTGCTTCCATGCAGGGTGAGCACGACAGCCTGGTCATGAACTGCTATAACTGCGATTCCTGCTGGACCGAGAAAAAAGGCAAATTTGTGCCGGTTCCCTACATGCGGCTGAGTCCCCGGAAAAAGAACGGGCTGCAACTTCCGTTCTGGCGCATTTCCGTGGAGACCAATGGAATCAGGATGCGGACGCTGGCAGATTTTCTGCGGGCTACCAATCAGCCGGTTGTGGTCAACTGGAAGCACGAGGAACAGGATCTTGAGTTCTGGGTGCCGGCGATGAAACTGAGGCCAAAAATCTTTCTGAAAGTGGCCAAGGGGGCAACCCTTTCCCAGTTGAACTTTCCAGCCGGTGAAAAAAAACTTCGGAAGCCGCTTTTTCCGGTAACCCTGACGCTGAAAGAGGCCGTTCAATCGCTTAAAAGTATTGTCGCTGCTACAACGGTTAATAAGAAAGACGTTCTTCCTCAACTGCCAAACCTTTCCTTTGAGATAAAGAGAACGGCGCTTGTCTTTCTGCCATTTGAAGATACCGGACACGATCTCGTCCAGGAGCATTCGTCCCTGGCGATCGCCTCCTCTGTTGTCCAGACCGGCAGAAATCTGTAGGGTTTTACAATCATGACAATCTCGCAAAAAGGCTAATTTCTGGATGGCTAAGTAAAAAGCTTCATATACGAGGCGCGCAAAATTTCTATTATTTCGGCGTACTCCAGTACGTCGTGATGATAGAAATTTTGTAGCAACGAAGCAGATGGAGAGTTTTTACGACGCAATCAATCATCGGATTCATGAACAGCGGACACGAACATGAACGTTTTATGACTGCCGCGCTTGACCAGGCGGCCAGAGCCGCCAGCAACGGTGATTTCCCCGTCGGCTGCGTGCTGGTCTGCAACCAGCAGGTTGCCGCCACAGGATTTCGCCGAAACAGCACCACCACCCCCAATGAAATTGACCATGCAGAGATCATCGCCCTGCGCAAGCTTCTCAGCCGGCAATCGGCAGATCCGGGTAAAACCACGCTCTATTCGACAATGGAGCCCTGCCTGATGTGTTTTTCCACCTTGATCCTTAGCGGAATAAGAACCATAGTCTACGGGTACGAGGATGTAATGGGCGGCGGCACACGGCTCAATCTTGCTGACCTGCCCCCGCTTTATGCTGACATGAAAGTAACGGTCATCCCTTCTGTGAGGCGGCAGCAGTGCCTTCAGCTGTTCAAGGATTTTTTCGGTGACAAGGAAAATGATTATTGGAAAGACTCCCTTCTTGCTCAATACACCCTGCGGCAATAGCCGTTCTCGCTTCTCTCTGTAGACTGGTCGACCAGGAATGAAAAAGACAGCACAGACGGTCGGTTTCAGGGCCGGAGAGCGGAATGTGTTCCTCCACATACTGACCGGCTGCAACCTCTCCTGCAGACACTGTTACATCAATACGGAGCAGCACGGCTCCAACATGCTCGACAGGGAGCAGATGGAATCCTGGATCCGCCTTTTTGCGGTCGGGGGAAAACGATCCAATATCATTTTTCTTGGCGGTGAGCCGACAATGCATCCGGATCTTGTCCATGGTCTGAACGTTGCCCGGCAATGCGGTTACACGATTACCCTTGATACCAACGGTTTTCTCTTTCATGATTTTCTCCATCGTGTCTCGGCCGACATGGTGGATTTTCTCAGTTTCAGCCTTGACGGACCCGACGCCGAAATCAATGATCCAATCAGGGGAGAAGGGGTGTTTCAAGTCTGCACGACAAATATGAAGAAGGCCGCTGGACTTGGTTTTAATACCAGCCTTATCTATACGGTCAGCAGCGACAACATCGAACATCTGCAGCGCATGGTGCCGCTCGCCGAGGAACTTGGCGTGAAAAAGTTTTTTATTCAGGTCATCGGCCTGCGCGGGAAATCAGCACATCGTGGCGACGACGAAAAAAAAGCGGCGGTGCAGGTCGACCCCGACCGCTGGCTGAAGGTGGTGCCGGAGGTGGCAGCACGGGTTGCCGAACGTGGCATTGAGGTTATCTACCCGAAGGTGTTTCTCGATAAAGACGAAGCGTTCGAATGCGCCGGTACCGTTGCCGAGAATTTTTTTATCTTCCCGAATGGCCGTGTTTACCAGTGCCCGCTCTGCGAGGATTACCCCGTGCATTCCTTTGAGATCAGGGAAAACAGGCTGGTACGGCGGACCGGCCTGACGGAAGAGAAATTTTTCGGACTCAATATTGCCGAGGGGTGTGTGATGAATAAATTACTGCAGCCTGATACCATCACGTATGACAAGGATGGGATTCCCCATCACCGCATTTCCTGCTGCCTGGTTAAGCAGCGGATATAGACTCTCAAGCCGCATCTCCGTCAGGGCGCCTCCTCGTCATTCTTCTTTTTTTTCTTTCTGTTGAACAGGGCAGTCAAAAAAATACCGGCTTCATAGAGAGCGAAGAGCGGAACGGCGAGCAAACCGGTTGCCATGAAATCTCCTGCTGAAAGAAGAAAGGCGAGCATGACGATGGCAGCGTAGAAATAGAGCCGTTTATCCCTGAAATAAGGCGCGGTAACGATCCCTGCCTTGCCTGACATGACCATCAGGAAGGGGATTTGGAAGGAAAGGCCGAAGGCCAGCACGGTTCTGGCCACAAAGGTCAGGTAGAGGCCGAGTTTCGGCAGGGGCTCCAGTCCGGGGTGGGCGTAGCTCATGAAATAGGTGAGCATTTTCGGCAGAACGCTGAAAAGGGCAAACGCCGCACCGGACAGGAACAGGATGCTTGACCAGAAGACAACAGTAACGGCCAGTTTTTTTTCGTTGTCGAGCAGCCCGGGCGAGACAAAACTCCATCCCTGGTAAAGCATGACGGGAAAGGATGCGATTATCCCCACCAGCAGCGCAAGTTTGATATAGGCAATGAATGCTTCCGGCAGATTTGTGTAGACAAGCCGATAGACCATCGGGTTGGCAGCAAAGAGCGGTTTGATAAAAAACAGGGCGATCTGCTCGGAAAAAAAATAGGCAACAATAGTGCACAGGACGATGGATATGAAAACTTTTACCAGTCTTTTTCGCAACTCGTCATGGTGAGGGCGAAAAAAGGCCAGGCTCTGTTCAAGTGTCGACATGGTCTATCGGGAAGATGCTGTTCTGTCGTCCTGGCCGGCCCCTTCGCTGTCCGTTTCCTGCTGGGGGTCGTCCATTGATTCCACAGGCTCATTCTCCTGTGCGGGAAGCTGAGTGTCTGCTGAGGTTTGCTCCGTGGCAATATCCATTGCCTGAAGAGACTCCCGGTCTTTCTCACTGAGTAGTTCACTCTCAACAACGGTGGTTTTTTCGTCACCGCCGGGTGGATTAACCCCTTCATCCGGAAGGATTCCTTTCCACCCGTCTGCTGCAGGATCGCCAAGCTTTTCTTTCAGGGACCTGGCGGCTTCCTCAAGTTCGGGTTTGACCGAGTCAAACGGGTTTTCATCAGCGAAACTTTCTTTGAGTGAGGAAACGGTCTTTTTCAACTCGAGTACGCCTTTTGCCACCGAGCGTGCAAGCTCAGGAAGCTTGTCCGGCCCGACGACAATGAGCGCCAAGGCCAGTATCAGGATCATTTCAGGTAAACCGATGCCAAACATAATTTCCTCAGAATACAGTATGGAGCGCACCTGTATATTCTTTGAGATGATCGGCCAGGTATGCGGGTGCGGCGGGCAGAAGTATCTGCATGGCCCGCAGCATGTAACATCTGACCGGAGAAAGAAAAATGTACCAAACTGACCCGCAGAAATCGACATCTATTTACACCCAAGTCATAATGTACACCGAAACAATCTGCCCCGGGAAGATCGAGCTAAAAAGTGATCGTCATATAAACGCATGGTTTCAGGATATAAATCGATAAAATTTGACTGATTGACTTTGCGACGATACTTGACTATAATTACAAGGTTTGACCTCAGGCTATTGGCTCAACTGCATTCCAGCACACGAACCATGACCGGAAGGTTTTAAATTTAGACGATATCAGGAGAGGATAGATGTCAAGTGTGGTCATCGTTGGCACTCAGTGGGGTGATGAGGGGAAGGGAAAAATTGTCGATCTGCTTACCAGGTATGCGGACTGTATCGTTCGTTTTCAGGGCGGAAATAATGCCGGGCACACCCTGGTGGTCGGCGGCAAAAAGTTTATCTTTCATATCATCCCGTCCGGAATTCTTTACCCTGAGAAGAGATGCCTGATCGGCAATGGCGTCATTATCGATCCCGCCGTCCTGCTGCACGAAATTGATGAATTAAAGGAAAAAGATCTCCCGGTTACTCCCAAAAGGATGATGATCAGCGAGAATGCGCATCTGATTATGGAATATCACAAGACGCTTGATATTGCCCAGGAAGCAGCGCTTGCCAAAAACAAAAAGATCGGCACGACCGGCCGCGGCATCGGGCCATGCTACGCTGACAAGGTCGGCAGGGTGGGCATCAAGGTCGGCGATCTCCTCGATGAAGACATGCTCAGAGACAAGGTCCAGGCTGGAATCGATGAAAAAAACTTTATTCTGACCAGAAAATTCGGTGCTGAACCACTTTCCTATGATGCGGTGATCAATCAATTGCTCACCTATGCTGAGCGGCTGATACCATTTGTCGGTAATGTTTCTGTCGAGCTTGACGAAGCCCGCAGGGCTGGAAAAAATATCTTGTTCGAGGGAGCACAGGGAACACAGCTCGATATCGATCACGGTACCTACCCATTTGTGACCTCATCAAATACCGTGGCCGGAAATGCCTGCAATGGCAGCGGTTTCGGACCCACGCACATCGATTCTGTGGTCGGTATCCTGAAGGCCTACACAACCAGGGTCGGTGAGGGACCTTTTCCGACAGAACTGTTCGATGCCACGGGCGAAGAGCTGCAGAAGAAGGGTGGCGAGTTCGGCGCAACCACCGGGAGGAAGAGGCGTTGCGGCTGGCTCGATGGGGTGGTGGCTACCGATGCGGTCCGGCTCAACGGGCTCACCGACCTTGCCATCACCAAGCTGGATGTTCTCAGCGGCCAGCAGACGCTGAAAATTGCGACCTCTTACGATTTGAAAGGCAAAAGGCTGCAGGCGATGCCCGCAAACATTAAAGACGCTTCAGCTGTAACCCCGGTGTATGAAGATATACCCGGCTGGCACTCAGAGATAGATCATATCCGTGAATTTGATCAGTTGCCCGTGGAGGCAAAGGATTACATAAAGAGAATCGAGGATTTGACCGGCGTACCGGCATCGATTGTTTCGGTTGGCCCGGACAGAGATGAAACGCTGCTGCTGAGAAATCCGTTTGAACTGAAATAAGCTCAATCAAACTCATTGTCTATATCGCGATGCGCAGGCATCGCGAATAAAAGAGGAATCTATGGCTAGAATTACAGTAGAGGATTGTTTGGAACAAGTTGGAGATGATAACCGTTTTAACCTGATTCATCTTGCCGTCAAGAGGATCAGGCAGCATCGGCAGGGAGAACCCTTCCTGGTCGAAGGGAAAAACAAGGAAGTGGTAATGACCTTGAGGGAAATTGCCTCTTCTCGTGTTACTTTTGACAATATCGATGAGTTGCCCGATAATAGTGGTAAAGATACGGAAGAATTAATTGAGAAGAGAGTAAACACAGAAGCATAGGCTTTTCGAGACGATCTTATGGCACGTGACTATTACGAAATTCTTGGTGTTGGAAAACAGGCCGGCGCTGATGAAATAAAGAAGGGCTACCGTAAGCTGGCGATGAAATTTCATCCGGATCGCAATCCCGGTGATATCGAAGCCGAGAATGCCTTTAAAGAATGTACAGAGGCATACGAGGTCTTAAGTGATGAGCAGAAAAGGCAAATCTATGATGCCTATGGACATGACGGCCTGAAAAACAGCGGATACCGTGGTCCCGGAAACTTTGAGGATGTTTTTTCAAGTTTCGGCGATATTTTTGGCGATATTTTTGGCTTCGGCTCCGGGCGCACCCAGGCCAGGAGGAATGGACCGGTCGCCGGCAATGATCTTCGCTACGATATCTCTATCTCCTTTATGGAGGCGGTGCACGGCACCAGTAAAGAAGTTGAACTGACCAGGAGGGATACCTGCTGGACGTGTGAGGGTTCCGGTTGCCGCCCCGGCTACCAGAAGGAGACATGCTCAAGCTGCAACGGCAGAGGGCAGGTTATCCGCTCTCAGGGTTTTTTTCAGGTAAGCTCCACCTGCCCGCACTGTCACGGAGAAGGGCAGATCGTCACGCATCCCTGTGATGACTGCAACGGCTCGGGGCTGGTTGCCAAAACCAAGAAAGTGTCTATCAAAATCCCTGCCGGAGTCGATAGCGGTGCCAGGATGCGCCTCAAGGGTGAGGGCGAAGGCGGCCGGAGAGGCGGGCCTTCGGGAGACCTTTACGTGGTCATCGATGTCGAGCCGCATGAATTCTTCCAGAGAGAGGGAGACACCATTTACTGTCGGCTCCCGGTATCAATGGTAGATGCGGCTCTTGGCATGAAGACTGAGGTCGTGACGATTCACGGCAAGAAGAAACTCACCATTCCGGAAGGATCCCAGTCCGGTGAAATTTTTACCTTGCGGGGTGAAGGGGTGCAGAACCTTCGCGGCAGGGGGCGCGGCGACATGATCGTCGAGCTCAAGGTTGTGACGCCGACCAATCTCTGTGAAGAGCAGAAAAAGGTCCTGCGTGAATTTGACACCTTGTGCGAGGAGCATGGGCAGAAAGATGAGCATGAAGGTTTTTTCACCAAACTGGTCAATGAGGTGATGGGCAAGACCAGTTCCTGAGGATTGAAATATGGCTGCAGAAGGTTCATCATTGACTCATTTTGACTCTGATGGAAATGCCGTCATGGTTGATGTGGGCGAAAAACAGGAAACAGAGCGCGTCGCCCATGCTGCTGGGACGGTCACCATGAGTAGAAAAGCCTTTGATCTGGTGAAGAGCGGATCTATCAAGAAGGGGGATGTGCTCGGAATTGCACGGATTGCAGGAATCATGGCGGCAAAGAAGGTTGATGCCCTGATACCGCTGACTCATCCACTGATGATTACCAGGGTTTCTGTTGATTTTGAGCTGGTTGACGAGCGCAGCATGATTGAAATCAAGGCAATTGTCGGCATCTGCGGTAAAACCGGCGTTGAGATGGAAGCACTTACCGCTGTTTCAGTTGCTGCATTGACCATCTATGATATGTGCAAGGCCGTTGATAAAACCATGGTAATTGATAATATACGTTTACTGAAGAAGACCGGCGGCAAGAGTGGTACCTTTACGAGACCATGTTGAGCAGCAAGCCCTGGGAAATACACCCTTGTCATTAGATAGTGTGAAGGAGAGACAGGATGGAGAAGGAATTACTGGAAAAGTTCAGAAGACAGCTCGAGCAGAAGCGTAACGATATAATCAGTGAAGCCGATAAGACGCTTGCTGATATGACTGATCAGAACAATAATATTCCTGATCCCAATGATCGGGCCACCATCGAATCTGATCGCAGCTTTGAGCTGAGAATCAGGGACCGGGAAAGAAAACTGCTTGGCAAGATCGAGGAAGCGATCAGTCGAATTGATGAGGGTGAGTATGGTATCTGTGAAGGCTGCGGGGACGATATCAACATCAAACGATTGGAGGCCAGACCTGTTACGACGCTCTGTATAGATTGTAAAACACTTCAGGAGCAGAAGGAAAAGTCTCAGGGACAATAACCCAGATGCCCGAGCTTCGAAAAGACCCCGTTCTCGGACGGTGGATCATCATATCCAAGGAGCGGCAGAAAAGACCGACGGATTTTTTTGTCGAGGAGACCAAAGTGCTCGGCGGTTTCTGCCCGCTCTGTGCCGGCAATGAAAAATCCACCCCTCCTGAGGTGTTGGCCTATCGCCCGGGCTTTGCGTCGGTGCCCAATGATTCCAACTGGCAGGTCCGGGTCGTACCGAACAAGTATCCCGCCCTGATTATTGAAGGAGATCTCAACAAAGAGGGCGATGGCCTCTATGACCGGATGAATGGTATCGGGGCGCATGAAGTTATTATCGAGAGTCCCGGCCATGAAGATCTGCTCCATAAACTGCCTGCTGAGCATGTCAGTCTTGTCTTCAGGGCATTCAGGGACCGCCTGATTGATCTTGAAAAGGATTCGCGTTTCCGCTATGTGATGATTTTCAAAAACTATGGAAAGGCGGCAGGGGCGTCTCTTGAACATTCTCACTCCCAGCTTATCGCCCTGCCGGTATTGCCGAGAATGATCGTTTCTGAACTCTCCGGTGCCCAGTCATACTATCGTTACAAGGACAGATGCATTTTCTGTGATATTATAAGGCAGGAAATACAGCAGCAGGTGCGGGTTGTCTGTCAAAACGATTTCTTTATCACCATTGCGCCTTTTGCGCCGCGAACGCCCTTCGAAATGTGGATACTTCCGAAAGAGCACGCCTCAGGCTTCTGTTCGATAGATGACCGGATGCTCACGAGCCTGTCGCAGCTCTTTGCAGAAACCCTGAGAAGGCTCGATAGCTGCATTCCCAGTGTTCCGTATAATTTTGTGCTTCATACCCAGCCGCTGAGATCAGCAGGATTGGAGTCGTATCACTGGCATTTTGAGATCGTTCCAAAATTGACCTCAATTGCAGGATTTGAGTGGGGTTCGGGATTCTACATAAATCCACTGCCCCCCGAAGAGGCTGCAAAGTATTTAAGAGAATCTCTGGATAATTGAAGGAGAGAGAGGTGAAAAAGATACTGCTCGTTGATGATGATCATGCCATTCAGCTTCTCTACCAGGAAGAGTTCTCCGATGAGGGATATGCTGTGGAGTCAGCATTTAACGGTGATGAAGGGCTGCAGATATTTACCGAAGGCAGCCCGGACCTGGTCATCCTCGATATTCAGATGCCGGGCTTGAATGGGATAGAAGTGCTCCGCCAGATGAAAATGATCAACCCCTCCATACCGATTATATTAAACAGTGCCTACCACGATTATAAACAGGACCTTGGGGCCTGGGCATCAGATGCTTATGTCGTCAAATCTTCTGATTTGACGGAGCTGAAGAATGCGGTTCGCCGCTTTCTGGAGTGATCGAAATCAAATATCCCCCCTGCGTCCGGTGTCGTCATCGGGTAATACTCAGAGACATTACATGAAGGATATCCAGAGCCAGATAGATCACCGGAGGATCGATATAAAGAAGGTAGGCGTCAAGACGATTACCTACCCGATAACGGTCCTGGATAAATCCCAGAAAAGTCAAAAGACGATTGCCACGGTAAATATGTATGTGAACCTGCCGCACCATTTCAAGGGCACACATATGAGCAGGTTTATCGAGATTCTGAACCGGTTCCATGGGCAGATAGATCTCAAGGGCTTCCGTTTGATCCTCGAGGAAATGAAAGAAAAACTGGACGCAGAGGCTGCTCATATTGAAATTGCCTTTCCATTTTTTCTCCACGATAATGACAAGACCGATGATTTTCAGGTGAGGAAATATGACTGTGCGATGCATTGCCGGCTTGAAGAAGAAGATGATTTAAGGCTGGATATAGTAGTTCCTGTTGCGCATCCATTGACTGCTGATTCCCTGAGCGGCAGTGCCGCCGCCGTTGGCTTGTGGGGTAATGTTTCGGTAAGCGTACGTTTTAGAAAATTCATGTGGCTTGAAGACCTGATAACCATTGTGGAAAGGACTATCAGCAGGGAGTCGTCTGGAGGAATCAAAAACAGTGCGGCCGAGCGGCCGATGGAATCTCTGCTTGAAAGTCTTGCCAGGCGTTTTGCTCTGTTGCCGGAATTGAAATGGTACTCGATTACCGTTGAAAACATTTCCCAGGGATACTCGCTGTTCGCGACCCTCTCATCGGCGGATAGCCAATAATTATTTGTCACTATCGAATTTTAATCAAGAGAACCAATCATATGAATGACCTGCTTTTTGAAATTGGCACGGAGGAAATACCGGCCGGGTTTTTGAACCCGGCCGCAGAACAGTTACAACGGCTTTTCGAATCAAAAGCTGAAAAGCTGAAAATTCCGTTTGCATCCGTTAAAACCTTCTGTACCCCGAGAAGACTCGCCTTGCTCGTCTCCGATCTTGCCGACAGGCAGCAGGACAGCCTTGAAATTTCCCTGGGCCCCTCCAGGCAGGCGGCATATGATGCCGATGGAATACCAACGCGGGCAGCCGAAGGGTTTGCCCGTTCAAAAGGTGTGTCCGTCGCTGAGCTTTGCCTGGTGGAAACACCCAAAGGCGAATATCTGCAGTTAACCAGGGAAGTAAAAGGTGAAGCCAGCTCAGCACTGCTGCCTGATCTTCTGCGGGAGTTGATCCTTGAGCTGTCGTTTCCCAAGTCAATGAAATGGGGCAGCTACCAGAACACCTTTGCCCGGCCGGTCCAGTGGCTGGTGGCCCTGCTCGGCAAAACAGTGATCGACATTGAATACGAGGGTGTCGTCTCCGGCCGCCTGACAAGGGGGCACCGTTTCATGGCTCCCGGCGAAAAAGAGGTCCGGGACGCCGCAGAATATGAAACGGTGATGGAATCTGTTTTTGTCCTGGCTGATTTCAGAAGGCGGGAGCAAATGGTTCTCGAGGAGGTCAAAAATGCGGTGTCCTCTGCAGATTTTGGTTGTCCGGCAGCGGTTGCAATTGACGAGCAGCTGCTTCACACCGTGACCAACCTTGTTGAAAAGCCATATGGCGTCTGCGGGCGGTTTGATGATAAATTCCTGCAGCTGCCCGAGGAGGTGCTGGTCACCTCAATGAGAGAGCATCAGAAGTACTTTCCTGTCGTCGACGATAAAAAATGTCTGCTTGCAGGGTTTGTGGCGGTCAATAATACCGGTGTAAAAGACATCGCTCTTACCCGCGAAGGTCACGAGCGTGTTTTGCGGGCCCGCCTTGAAGATGCACTGTTTTTCTTCCAATCCGATAAAAAACTCCGGCTGGAAGAGAGGACGGAGAAGCTCTCAGGGATCATCTTTCAGGCAAAACTCGGATCGGTAAAGGAGAAGGTGGATCGTGTCGTCAAGCTGACGCGATTGCTTTGTGAGGAACTCGAGCCATCACTCGTTGAAATTTCCTGCCGGGCTGCCGAGCTCTGCAAGGCTGACCTGATTACCGATATGGTCGGTGAATTTCCGACACTGCAGGGGATCATGGGAAGCGCCTACGCACTGCATGACCGCGAGGATAAAAGCGTTGCCGAGGCGATTAAGGAACACTATATGCCGCTTCGCTCGGGGGCCGACCTCCCGGTTTCCGCAGCCGGAGCGATTGTCGGTCTCGCTGACCGGATTGATACCATTGCCGGCTGTTTCGGTATCGGTCAGCAGCCTACCGGAACGGCAGATCCGTTCGGTCTTCGCCGGCTTTCGCTTGCAGTGCTGCACATTATAGAGGACCGGGGATACGAACTGGTGCTGGCCGACATCATTCAAAAGGCGCTGGCGCTCTATGGCAGCAAGGTGGACGGCAGTGGCGACACGGTCGATCTCATTCTCACCTTTATCAAAAACAGGTTTAATAATGACTGCGTGGCCAAAGGTATGGACAGCCGCGCCGTTGATGCCGTTACCTCCGTGGTTTTTGTAGATGTCAATGATTGTCTGAAGCGCATAGAGGCATTTACCGCGATGCAGAAAGATGCTTCTTTTGAAGTGCTTTCCGCATCATTTAAGCGGGTGAGAAACATCGTCAAAGATAACAGTGATACCGCTGTCGATGCCAATCTCTTTGAGGCCGAGGCGGAGAGACAGCTCTGGGCAGCCTATCAAACGTTGGAACTCAACACCAGGAAAGGGCTGGAGAAAAAAGACTATCCCGGACTGCTCCAGAGCATGCTCGGGCTGAAAAATCCAATTGACCGATTTTTTGATGAAGTGATGGTGATGGCGGAAGATGAGCAGCTGCGCAGGAATCGTCTGAACATGATGACCGCCATCGGCAACCTGATCCTTGAGGTAGGCGATATCTCAAAGATGCACGCAGTCTGAGAATACCAGTTCAGGGGCTACATAAAAAAAGGCTGCTTCCCGATAGGAAGCAGCCTTTTTTTATTGGATCAGCTCAGGAAAGCTTAGCTTTTAGGATGACAGGGGAGGCAGCCCTTGAACTTGTCCTTGAGTTCCGGCTTGCTGGCGACAACCTCTTTGTGACAGCTCTTGCAGTTCTCGTGGGCGGCATTCTTGAAGGTTTCAATCTTCTTATCCATCCCGTTTCCTGAGAAGTGACAGCTCTCACATTTTCCGATTTCCTGTCCGTCTTCGTAGGGTACCTGCTTGCCGTCTGCGGCGCTGTGATGGCAGTCACCGCATTCTGCAACTTCCTGGTGTTTGGCATGCGGAAATACGGCGGGCTTCGGTTTGGATGCCTTGTCCTTTTCCGCCTGCAGCATCATGTCGGCGGGTCCGTTATCGGCGATGACGATACCGGCAAAGCAGAGAAAAATAACGCCCAATACACAAATGATAATTTTTCTGGCCATCGTGTGTGCTCCTTTTGAATGTTGAATTTCATGGGATAACTGCAAAAAAAACAGAACAATTCACCTCTGTTTATACCGGGTTCCTTTTCTTCTGTCAAGCAGTCACAGATGCAAAACAGTGATAATTAACAGGTTGTATTTATACTTAAAAATCAGCCGGAGCCATAGCTGTGCAGGCCGGCGAGAAGAAAGTTTACACCGTAGTAGGTGAAAATAACGGCGATAAAGCCGACAAGTGACAGCCAGGCAATGGTTTTTCCTTTAATTCCCCTGGTATAGCGGGCGTGCAGGGTAAACGCGTAGACAAACCAGGTGATCAGTGACCAGGTTTCCTTCGGATCCCAGCTCCAGTAAGTTCCCCAGGCTGAGTTCGCCCATATTGCACCGGTTATGATGCCGGCACTGAGCCAGATAAAGCCAAAAATCATGGTTTTGTGGATGATATCGTCAAGCACCTTGAGCGGCGGCAAAATCTCGTTTGTCTGCGCTTCACGGGCATCTGCCCCAAAGGACGTTTTGCCCAGATACATGATCCCGAGTGCAGCGGCAATGGCAAAGGCTGCATATCCGACAAAGCAGGTAACCACATGGGCGAGAAGCCAGTTGGACTGGAGTGCGGGGACAAGCGGGTTTATGCCGCGATTAAGCGGGGCAAAGGATGCGTAGGCCATAGCCAGAAAGGCGATCGGCAGCGCAAATGCCCCAATCGTTCTGGTCTTGAACTTCCACTCGATGCCAAGATAGAAAATAATAATCGTCCAGGCGAAAAAAACGACGGATTCATACATATTGGTAAGCGGGGCGTGACCAATCCCGAGCTTGTAGGATTCGATCCATCTCAGCCCCAATCCCAGCGTTAATATCAAAAGGGCGACTACGGTAAATCCGCTGGCCACTTTCCCCAGCTTTTCAGCTCTGAAAACCAGTGCTGCAATATAGAGAAATGAGGAAAACAGAAAAGAAAAGGTTGTTATTCCCAGTAGCTGTGAACTATCCATGCCTGAAGCTCCGTTAGAAAAGAGTCCCGTTACAAGTGAACGCGATCAGAATTTATTTACTCCATACCCGATGCTGCCCGTTACGCCTGCTCAAGTTCTGATGCGAGCTTGTCGAATACGGTTTCAAATCCAGGTCGATTTTTATTGGCTGAGCCGCTCAGCACTATTTCAGATCCTTTGCCGGTATCCGTTACCAGGATCCAGATCCGCCTGTGGGACATGAAAAAAGCAACATAGAGTCCAAAAAGCATGAGCCCGCAGCCGATATAAACCCACCAGACCCCGGGATCTTTGGCAACCTGCAAACCCGTTGCATACATCTGCTTGACGCTTACCTGGTAGTCCTCGTTGATTCCATCAAGCGGTGTAAGGATGTTTTCATCAAGCCACTGGGTGACTGGAGTTCCGTTTTTACCGGTAAACCATATTTTTGAACTGACGACGGATTGTCCCTTCACCTTTGCATTGATGATCCCAAAGCGGACGTTTTCTTCAGGCCATTCGGTCTGTTTCTGAAACGGTGCAACAAAGCTTTTTCTGTTTCCCGTTGCCGCATTGACCAGAGTCACAACAAAATCCTGATAGGCTTCGTAACTGGACTGGTAGAAGGTGATTCCCTTGTACTTCAGCGGGCTGTTTACTTCTATGTCCCGGGTGAATAATTCCCGGCCGTTCTCCAGAATTGTCAGGTTGGAGGTGTATTCTTTCACCATTCCGTTTGCATAAAATTCTATGGAAAAGGAGTTACATCGAACCTCGAAGCCAAGTTCCACGATCTCCCTGCTGCCATACAGTGCGATGCTGTCTCGTCCCGTTGTTTCAGGGATAGAAACAAAACCTTTGAAACCGCCAAGAGAGCCGATGATTGCTCCAAGAAAAATGAGCAGAATCGAGCTGTGGACAAGGTAAACCCCCGTTCTTGTCCAGCTGCCTTTCTGGCTGAAGAGGATGGTGTCTCTGCCGGTTTGCTTGTTTGCCGCCTGCCAGCCGTATTTCTTCAGGATCTCTGTCATTTTTGGGACAGTGCTTGACGCCGGGCTGTCACTGTGCCAATCTCTGTGCGTAGACATCCGCCTGACTCGCTCGGAATCGACCTGCAGACCATCGGCTTTTACCTGTTTCCAGACAGCGGGGAAGCGATCAATACTGCAGATGACCAGGTTGAAGCCCAGCAGAAAGAGCAGTGATATAAACCACCAGGAAGCATACATGTCGGGAATATCCAGTACTGCAAAGAGCTGGGCAGCTTTGGAGCCGTATTGGGAAACATACCATTCGAAAGATTCTTTCTGAGGTATGATCGTGCCGATGATTGAGGTCGTGGCAATGAGAAAGAGGGTCGTCAGGGCAAGGTTGACAGAGGCAAAAAAGTGCCAGATAGAATTATTGTTTTGCATAGATTCAGTTTAGTTGGTAACGATTATCAAAAGTACAGCATAGTTGCTATCATGACAGCAGCAAATCTGCAAGAGAAATGATATCAGCCCGTTTCCTCTTATCAGGTCATGCACTAAAACAGGATTCTTGAAACTATGAAAGCAAAACATTATGGATTATGTAAAAGCTGCAGAAAAACAAGAGTTTGTTGGTAAAAATCATAAAACGGTAAAACTGCTCGGTAGACTGGTCGGCATCATAAAAAGAGATGACGGCAGCTTTTTTGCCGTGGAGGCCGGTTGCAAGCACCAGGGTGCAGACCTGCTCGGCGAGTATAAAGACGGCACCATTGCCTGCTGCCCGCGTCACGGATGGAAATACGACCTGGAAAGCGGCGAATGTTTGACCAATGATTCTCCGCCGTTGAAAAAGTATGGTTTGAAATGTGCAGGTGAAACGATTCTTGTAACAATGCTTCCCGTGCCGGCGGATGAGTGATGGCGGGCGCCCCCCGCCCGTGTTGGATAAATGACGTCAGTCAAAAATTTTATTGCATACTGTCATAAAACCGGTTAATAAGGTAGGTTCTTGAAATGAAGAGCAGTAAAACTGCAAACAGGATAATTATTAACATTTCGTCATGTTAGAAACAGTGACGAACAGTTTTCAGATATCAGGAGAAAGAACATGGCCAAAGTATGTCAGATATGTGGCAAGGGACCCGCTACCGGCAATAACGTCTCCCACGCGCACAATAAGACGCGCAGACGCTGGTTGCCGAATCTTAAAAAGGTCCGTATGGTCTCAGGGAGCGGAACCGTTCGCCGGGCACGAGTCTGTACCCGCTGTATCCGATCCGGTGCGGTGGTAAAGCCAGCCTGATTCTGAAGACTGGAAGATTGTGCATGGGCGAGAACAGGCGAAGACCTCTCTCGCCTTTTTTTATTTGTAAGGTGACCCATGAGTGATGAGCACATAGAGTTTCTCTCCCGTGACGAGGCAATCAAGATCGTCGCCGCGATTCAGGAAGAAGAGGACATCCACCAGCGTGACAGACGGATTTTCACCGTTTACAATCAGGCGGATAAGGAAATCTGCTGGTTTGATTACGAAGAGACGATGGCCGCAGTGGGTGATGCACCGGCCGGCGAGAGAAAAGAAGCCGTGCAAAACTATATCCTGAGTCATATCCCCCGGTGGGCCCTGGATCTTTAAATACCATATTCACCTTTTTAAGCGACCTTGAGCCATTGGCTCAGCAGTTGCGGCTCTATTATGACGCTGGGATCGGTGATCGGGAGCGCGCATGAACCACTCTGTTCGATTCCACGATAAATAACCGATACAGGCCTGTCCGATGAGACCACCACGATCATTGTCTGGTGGTGTCGAGCGGTAAATCTCAGGGCAGAATTGTAGCGTGCCCCTCGGGATCTGTCCTCGCCTTCAATGGAGGGACCGTCCAGCAGGCAGGCAAAACGGTGAAGTTGTCTGTCAACACCGATCTGCAAGGCTCCGTCAACGCGGGCGAGGTTGCAGGCGAGATCAAGCATGTTGGATCGTTCAAGATCAAGCGGCTGCTCCAGGTTCTGGCCGGCTATTGGTGAAAGGGGCGAGTTCATGTCAATGACCACGGCACACCCGAAAAGATGCGTTTCCGCGTAATGCACAATTGAAGAGACGATATGGAAGAGGCTGTTTCTGACAGCACTGTCGAGTTGATAATCGAGCAAAATCTCTTCAACCTCAAAGAGTTTTGCCTGGTGTGCCTTTGATGAGTAGGCACCGTCACCGAAACTGCACAAGTTTTGATCATTTAATCTCAGAAAACCGAAAAGCCCCCTGAAATCAGCAGAAATTTTGAAACACTCGATTCTGCCCCGCGCCACCCCGAGGATATGAACGCCATCGGATACAAGTTTGCTGCGAAAATTCTGAACTGACTGCAACAGCTTTCGAACATGCTTGTAATTGCCAAGAAGCGGCTGGTCTGATTGGCGGAAGAGGGCGAGGAAATCGATTAAGCGGACACTTTCAGGGTCCACGAACACCAGTTCGCCATGGGGTGACTGTTTTTCTTCACGGGTCTTTGAAATGCCGAGAACTGCATCAAGGATCGGGTATATGTCAAGTGCAGATCGCGTTTTTCCCGATCTGCGCTGTTCTCGACGGATCTGGTCGTGAACAGCATGGGCTGCAAATTCACTTAAAAACCTGCCGGAGATGCCTGAATAGAGTTCCTGGGAGTTGGCGGCATCATGAGAGAAGCGCAGAACGGTATGCTCCAGCCAGCGCTCGGTAGGGCTGGTTGCCAGGAGTTCGGGGTGATGTTCGGTAAACCACATCTGATAGAACAGAGAAGCTGAGTGGCCACCGCAGGAAATGATTCCGTCAAGCTTCAGGTTATCCAGCGGGTTTATCTGGCTGTAGGGTTTATTGACCAGCCGATGCCTGATCATGAATGGTCCTGTCCCGTCAGCAAAGAACGTGGAGCTGATCTTGCTCTCATGCCCCCTTAAAAGACTGTGCGGGTCACAGATATAGAGTTCATCGTCGCTGCTGAGTTGATAAATGACCGCCACACTGCTGGGACCTGAAAATTTGCTGAGTCCCTCCCTGGTCCCGATGAGGATTTCCCTGACGAGTCGTTTGATGAAATTGTTGTCATTTTTTACCATGACCGAACTGATGTCTGGGGATGTTGTCTGGATAACAGTGCTGATTTTCAACCATTTATAAGACTATCATAGCAGAATGTTTATTATCTGACGAATGATTTGTTTTGCTTTGCTGCGGTTTAAAACGTGTTGTTTCAGTTGGCTGGAGATTTTTTTTGCCGATATCAGCAGGAACGTGGCAGAGATCTTTACCGGTGCGGTTCCGCTTTGAGCAGTGATGACCGGTACCGCACCGGTAAAGCAATGGGGAGAAACTGAGCGGGCATCTAGAATCGATGCTTTACCCAGCCCTGATTTCGAGAGTTGGAGGGATGGCGGTTTTTTTTGTATTTTGACTTATGACGACTGTCTTTCCGGTAATTATCGTAATGATCATTGTCCTGCGAAACCAGCTGCCAACCGTCCGGCGTTCTGCACACGGTGCCGTAAATCTTTTTGGCCCTGCCGTTGATGGTGCCGAGGATCTCTGCTTCCCTGCACTCGTTTCGTGGTGAATGTTTCGTCCATACCTGCTGTGGATGAGGGTTTATGACCACCTGCTCATAGCGTTGATAGTGGACCGGCTGGCTGTTATATTGGACCGGTTGGCTGTTATAGTGTACCGGTTGGCTGTTATATTGGACCGGTTGGTTATTGTAGTGAACGACGTTACCGGAGTATCCGCTTCCCCTGTCCATCTCACTCCCGACAATATAACCGACAATGCTGCCTATGGCGGTGCCCACGACCGTCGCCTTGGTATTTCTGCCGATCGCCTGGCCGAGGAGTGCACCTCCTCCGGCACCGACAATGACTCCCCTGATGTCATTGTGACGATGATCTGATGCCTGAGCGGTAACTGCAGAAGCAATTGAAATGATGGTGATCAGAATGATTTTTTTCATGGTTGTTCCTCCTGTTTTGTAAAATTGATAAGGGGCGCTGCTTTCCTTATCTTGTAAGACATTGGTCTGATGAAAAACAGAGGATATCGGGTGATGTGGAGGTCGATGTCACCCGATATCGCCCCTGTCTCCCGGCAAAGCCGGCAGACAGGAGGGGAAGAAAATCCAGAGCGTGATGATGGTTTGAAGATAGAAGCGGCGAAAGGATGCGGAGGCAAGTGGGTACAGGGAAAAATTGTTTTGCCCCTTACGGGTGTGCCTGCACCTCCTGGATCGAGCCGCTGTCGCGGTTGCGATAACGAATATGGACCTGAGATGAGCCCAGATCAAGCTTTGTCCTGGTCTCCAGCTGGATAGTGTACGAACTCTCCTTAATGTTTTTTAACAGCCACTTTATCGTGTTTTTATTTTGTTTTGAAAACTGCGGCACGGTACCAACTATTTCAATCCCGGAAGGCAGCTTCATCTCCACGATCAAAGTCGCAGGTGCCGGAGGGGCAAGACTCAGTTCAATGAATGTCATCGTCTTGCCTGACTGGTAGAGACGTGCTGTTACCGGCTCCGCTCGTGAAATTGGGGCTGTAGCCAGTAGCAAGATCACACTTGCCAGAGTAATCACGATAGAAAGCGGTATATTTTTCAGTGTCATGAATTTCTCCTGATAGAAAAAAGCTAGTCGAGAATCGAAAATTGCTGTTTGTCAGGCTGCCATATATAGCCGTTACCGAGCCATATTTCCTCGAGCTGATCCATATCTATGTCTGCGTAGCGTCCGGGCTCGGCAAGGTCGTATATGGTCAGAATCTCTTCATCACTTATCCTGTTATCCCTGTCTTTATCCGCCCAGTGGTGAGAACCTGAGGTTGAGCTGTTGTCCCCGGAAACGGGGATTTCAGACGCATCTGCTGAGCCGATTTTGAGCATGCCGTCGAATGAAACGGTTCCGACAAAGTTCTCCGGGGTGATAATGACATAGAGAAAAAGGGTCGGCGTGGCGATATTTCCGAGCCACTGTATCGATTTGTTTTTTTTATGTTTATCAGAGATTTCAGGATCGGTTGACAAAATCCTTGTGCCGGGTGGCAGATTTTCCCGCAGGATGAATGAAACGGGTTGTTTTGCGGGGTTTGAAACGTGGATAAACACCGGGAGCGGCTGCCCGGCTATAAAATGCGGAGAGACAGTTCTTCTGGCGGTGATTTGAGGTGATGCGAGATCTTTTTGGAAAAAAAGAAAATACATACTGATGCCAAACAGCGGAACAAACATCAGACTCAGGAGCATGGCTGTCTTGAAGGACACAGATGAGCTGGCCTGACGATGGGGATAAGGCTTTGCTGAAGAAGTGGGTTCAGCTGCGTCGTTTTCGGTTACAGGCTGAAATGAGCTGTTCTCAACGGATGGTTCCTCCGCTGCTGTTTCAAGGATTTCTTCCAAGGGTACTTCCAGTGCCTCTGCCAGCCGCAAGCCGTTCTCTTTTTTTATCGAGGGATAT
Source organism: uncultured Desulfobulbaceae bacterium (assembly GCA_965366875.1). Classification (GTDB taxonomy): domain Bacteria; phylum Desulfobacterota; class Desulfobulbia; order Desulfobulbales; family Desulfocapsaceae; genus MADRE3. The sequence continues at coordinate 28,505 of CBDUGK010000024.1, forward strand.
CTTTTGTTTTCCCAGCGGGAAACCGTGTCGGTCGTGACGTCCACAGCCGTTGCTATATAGAGTTGGGTGAGGCCTTTCTGCTCCCGGATCTGTCTGACCTTAGAGCCGTCGATTTTCACCATAACGGGGCCGCCCGGATACATTTCATCACTCATGAGTGTTTGTTCTCCTGATCTGTTCAGTATAGTGCTGTCCTTGGCGCATAGTACCAGAAAGACGTTGATTTACCAGTAAATCAACGCATCTGCCGTGTTCGATATTTTCAGTATAAATAAGGCGATGTCGTCCGATGTCGCCTATTTTTTGAGACAAAGCAGCGTACAATAAAATGTAACACAGGCGGATGAGCTGCCTGAAAACAACACAATGGAGGACAAAATGAAGAAAGGAGCAGCAGCGATAGCAGCAACATTATTACTCCTGTCCATAAACACGGCGATGGCTGCAAGTGACAGATGTGTGGTTGTGAAATCTGAAGAGAACATGCTGACACTTGAATGTACAAAGGACACGAGCAGCTTTAAACCGAAAATGGAGGTAAAGATCAAGACAAGCAGCAGGGCAGCCGTCGAGGGCTGCTAGGAGCCTGTCGGAGAATTGCTCTTTTCCTCAGATCAAACCATTGCATGAAAATTAAGCGGAGCCATAAATTTGATATTGCGAGCATTAATTAGATTGCAATAACGCCGGGATGGGGAATAAGGGCTTTTTCCGGCAGGCCCCTAGCCCGACTGCCACTCGAAGCGCACTGAATTGTCAATAGCATCAACTGCTGACACCCGCACCTTTACCATTGAACCGGGCTCCGGCCCGGGGAGGTGAGTGGCCGGCAGATCAATATCCATCAGGATGTCGGTGAGAACGAGATTAACCCGTTTCGGGCCGGATTCGATGACGAGGGCGTCAAGACACGTTCCCTTGCGATCTTCAAGGTACTTCAGCAGCCAATATCGGTGTCTCTGCTGTTTTACGTTATTGACGGTTGCAAGGGTTCGGCTGATGACGGAGGTGAAGTCCTTGCACATATCCTCGGTGAAACAGATTTCTGTGCGGCGCACCAGGTTGTTGATCTGGTGCTGCATCACAAGGTCCAGCAGCCGCCTGATCGGAGATGTGACCGTGGTATAATAGTCGACACCGAGACCGCTGTGTGGTTTTACTTCAATCGACAGTTCTCCGCGGGGCAGATTCTTTCGCTGCAGGGTATTCTGGAAGAGATCATCGTCTTCGCCGTGAACGAGCCGTCTGGTGATCTTTCCCTGGGAGCGGAACAGGCCCGGTATCATCCTGTCACTCACATATTTTGCTGCCTGGCTGTTGGCAAGAATCATCATCTCCGAGATAATTGTTCGAGCCGGGGTATCCGTCTTGCCAAGAGATACGTTTACCCTGCCGCTGTTATCAACATAAATGTTTACATCAGGAAACGGCAGCAGCAGTGCTCCCTGTTCCAGGCGCCGTTTCCTCAGTTGCTTCCTGAGCATATTGAGGATCGACAATTCCGGATCGGAATCAACCATCCGGTCCGCCTCTTCATAGGTCAATCTTCGTTTTACCTGAATCAGAGAGGGGATGATCCTTACCTTGAGCACTTCGGCTTCAGGCGACAGCAGGATCATGTGACTGAACGCCGCCCGTATCTCTCCCTGGATCAGGCTGCAGACGCCCTGAGACAAATGACGCGGCAGCATCGGGATCTGTCCTTCCGGGAAGTAAATTGAAGTTCCCCGCTGCATTGCTTCCTGGAAAAGAGCGTCGCCGGGTCTGACATAATGGGCGACATCGGATATATGAATCCCGACGAGGTAGTTGCCATCCTGTTCCTCGATGGTGAGCGCATCGTCAAAATCAAGGGTTGTCGGACCGTCAATAGTGAGTGGAGAGAGGTGAGTCAGGTCTTTTCGCGCCGGATCATGAAAGAGCGATTCATTGCCGTTTTGCAGGATCGCTTCGGCAAGCTGGCGCGCCTGGATGGAAAACGATACCGGCAGGTTGTTTCTCAGCAGTGGGATGTTGATGTTCCGGTGCCAGACACCGCCTTTTACCATCAGGTGATACGGGTCGTGAGGTCTGTGAAATCCTGCTTCTTTCAGTATCTTCCTGGCCAGGTCATCATTCTGGGCCGATTCTCCAGGCCAGAGATAGTAATTCTGCAGGATGATGAGTATTTCCTCTTCCCTATCCGAGTATGGTGCGGCTGCGGCTCCCTGGCTGCTGATACGACTGAGCAGGCCGGCTCCCTTTTCTGCCAGCAGCTGTTTTGCCGCCTCTTTTTCCAGCTGGATTCTCAGCTGCTCTACCTGCTCCGGTGAATGAGCCTTGATCTTGCCTTCCCGGTATTTAAAGAACAGCTTGTCATTGAAAACAGAGCGCAGGAAGGCTGAGACGATATCATCATCTGCGCTGCAGCCGAAGCTGAGCTCGGCCAGAAAATGAGGCTCAAAAGTGTCCGTTGCTTCGTCGCTGGCCAGCTCCCAGAGCATCTCAAGGTCAACAGCCTCCATCAGCGAACGCCGCTTTCGGGTGGTGTCCTGCAGCAGCTTTACCAGGTTTTCGCGATCGCTGCTGCCCGGATGACTTGATTCTGAGCAATGGACGACACGGGATATTGGAAGGTTCAGCTCGCGGCCGTTCTGGTTAAGCAGCCGTACTCGCCTGGGCTGGCTATCAGTGACATAACCACAGATAAACTTGCCATTGTCAAGGTACTCAATGAGCTTGCCTGAACTGATACTGAAGAAAGACATAGATGACTTTTGCGGGGTACTGGACGGAATTTCATGTTTGCTGGATTATAGTCTATGCCGGCATCGTTTTTCCCTGTACAGTACCCATATTAAATTCTGAGAATGTATTATCTTTAAAAATAGTAATATAGTTTAATTTCAACTTTTCACCACTCTATTCTTGTTGAGCTGACAAATTATGACTATGGAAAATTTTGAATGTGTCACCTCGGGGGTAGCAGCCCTTGTCGGGCCGCCCAATGCAGGAAAGTCGACGCTGCTCAACACCATGCTTGGTCAGAAGATCTCTATCGTGACGCCAAAGCCCCAGACAACGAGAAATCGTATCGCCGGTGTTTTAAACACTGCCGAGTATCAGGTTGTTCTCCTCGACACCCCCGGTTTGCATAAATCCAGGTCGCCGCTGAACCGAGAGATGGTCCGGATTGCCATGGACAGTCTTGCAGATGTGGACTGTGTGGTCTTTATTATTGATATATCGCTGCCCTTTCCGGACAAGATCAAGAAGGAAAAACAACAGGAATACAAAGAATATTTCAGGGATGTTACGTCACCGGCAATTCTTGTTCTCAACAAAATTGATCTGATCGACCGCCAGGATCTTTTGCCAATTATTGAAACCTATTCAACGCTGTTTCCTTTCAAGGCGATTATCCCTGTTTCGGCATTGACCGGTGATGGTACCGATATACTGCTGGACTCGCTTCTTTCCGTCATGCCTCAGGGGCCCAGGTATTTCCCGGAAGATATTCCAACAGACGCCAGCGAGCGATTTTTGTCAGCAGAGATTATCAGGGAAAAAATATTTTTGCTCACCGGTCAGGAAATACCGTACGGTTCCGCAGTGATGATTGATTCATTCAAGGAAAACCAGGATACGGGACGGGTTACGATCCATGCCACTATTTTTCTTGAGCGTGCTTCACAGAAAGGTATCGTTATCGGCAAGGGAGGGGCAAAATTGAAGAGCATCGGCATTGCCGCCCGAAAAGATATCGAGAAACTGTTGATGGAGAAAGTATCGCTCCACCTGTGGGTGAAAATTCGTAAAAACTGGTCACAGGACCCGCGATTCCTGAAAGAACTCGGTTTTTAAAGTGTTTGTGCGCTGCCGCTTCAAGGCTTTTTGCTGTCGGCCCGAACCGTTATTTTTTCAACGACGCGCCGGTAATAGTGTTCATCCTGTTCAATGGAGCAGGGTCGGCTTCTCCTGCTGTCGAGTTTTATCATCAGTACATTGAGCTTTTTCATCTGCTTGACGCGCAGGTGTTCATCTTCAGTCCGGGCGATGAGATCCTCAAGTTTCTGTATTTCCTTTCTTGTCTCGATTTCAGGGGGAAGAAACCCACTGTTTTTGAGAACCTTGTAGGCCATTTTAAGGTCATCGGGAACGAACGAATCACTGTCGAGGGGCAGCGGTTTGTATTTCCAGCTGTCCGTGCGCAGCGTTCCTTCCTCAATGGCTTGAGTAATTCTGCGTTCGGCGATGGAGAGAAGTGCGCTGTTCAACGATCGAGCCCTCCGTTATTCGGATTGCTTGTATGAGACATAAAGGGCCAGGCTTTTGAGGATATTGAAGGCTGATTTCAGCTGATTGTCTTCAAGAAGCATTCGTTTCATTTCATCATCAAGACCGCTTGAGAGCGCATCCTCAACATCTTCGTCTATATTGGATATGTGATTGTTCAGGTCTTTTTCCCGAAAGACGGTGCGATCGTTCTTTTTCTCGTCTGTTTCAGTAATGTACTCAACGTATGCTACTTCAACATCCGGTACTATTCCGGTTGCCTGAATCGAGCGGCCATTGGGGGTGTAGTATCTGGCAGTCGTCATGCGGAGGCCGGCTCCATCGGGCAGCGGTATCACTGTCTGCACCGATCCTTTACCAAAGGTTTTTGTGCCGACAATGACGCCTCGCTTGTGGTCCTGGATCGCCCCGGCGACAATCTCAGAAGCACTGGCAGAACCTTCGTTCACCAAAAGGACAAGCGGAAATTCGGCAGCTCCGTTGTTCTTGTGCGCTTCATAGGTCAAATTCTGGTCCTTGTTCCTGCCCCTGGTGTAGACAATTAAGCCTTCGTTGAGAAAAATATCGCTGAGGTTGACTGCCTGGCTGAGAAGCCCCCCCGGGTTGTTGCGCAGGTCGAGGATTAATCCCTTCAGGGGTGTCTCAGGCTGAAGCCGGGCCAGGTGGTCTTTTAATTCGCGCGTCGTATCGTTTTGAAAATTTGAAACCCGAAGGTACCCAAAACCAGGCTCTACAACAAACGATTTTACTGACTGCAGCGGGATAGTGTCCCTTACCAGTTCGATATCCTTGAGCTCTTTAAAACCTTCCCGGAAAATTGATATGGTGACGCTCGATCCTTTCGGCCCTCTGAGAAGCTTTACCGCGTCAATCGGGGTAAAATTTTTTGTGGATTCCCCATTAATTCTCATGATTTTGTCCTGGGCCCTGATACCTGCCTTTGCTGCCGGTGTATCGGCAATCGGTGCAATGACCGTGATGACATTGTCGCGCAGGGTGATCTCAATGCCGACTCCGGTGAAGGATCCCTGGGTTTCATCCCTGAACTCCTGGTAGGTTTCGGCTTTCATGTAGGAGGAGTGGGGATCAAGCGAGAGCAGCAGACCGTTGATTGCTCCCTCTATCGCCTCTTTTGCCTTGATCTCCTCAACGTAATTTTCCTGGAGAATACTCAGAACATTGGCGAATGTTTCGAGCTGGCGGTAGGTCTCTTCCTCCTGTTTCTGCACCGTATCCGCAAGCAGCGGCGATTGTGCCAGGATGATGATAAAAAGCGTTGTGCTGAGGAAGCTGAAAAGGCGTAAGATTGTATTATTCATTATTTTTTGCTCGATATCTGGGCAGATGGCCAGAGGCAGTGAAAAGCCTGTTCCTGCCTGTGGTTATTTTTTCGTCTGTAATTTGGATTGGTCAAGCCACTCGAGAGGAGCAAGCGGAGTAGAATCTTTTCTGATCTCAAAGTATAAGCCTTCGTTTATAAGGGTTGCCGTATCTCCCATGATGCCGATTTCGCTGCCCTCTGTAACAGTTTGCCCCTTTTCGGCGAGGATGCGTTCAATGCGTGAGCATACAGAATAATACTGGTAACCGTGATTAACAATAACTGTATTGCCATATCCTCGAAGATATCCGGCGAATGTAACGACTCCATCATGCACGGCGCGGACAACGGAACCGCTGGGTGCCGTGATGGCAATACCTTGGGAAAGTGTTGTAATGCCAAGACGATTCGTTACCTTCTCCCCGAAACCGCTGACCAGCGTGCCGCCGACCGGGGGGGGGATTTCCCCTTTACTGTACAGAAACGTCTGTTCGAAACGCTGCTCTTTTTTTTCCAGTTTTTTAAGTGAAGCAGTCAGTGCCTGTGCTGCCTGTTCAAGCTCTGCTATTGCTTTTTCATGGAGCAGGGTCTGCGTTTTTATCCGTTCGAGCAGTTCCTCTTTTTCTTCTTTAACCAGCGTGATGTTCTGCTGTTCTTCCCTGTTTCGATCAATAAAATCCTCGAGCAGCGCTTCCTCAATTTCAAGGGTTTCAACCGTTTTGTGGAGTTTATCAATTGTCCCTCTATAGGTGACGATTACTTCCTGGTCATACTTGATAAGGGACTGGAAAGACTCGTTAAAGTTAATGAGCTCAGGGAGCGACCTGGCGGAGAAGGTAACATTTATGAAGCCGATGCTGCCCATTTTGTAATACGCCTGGATTCGTTTCTGCAGGTGCAGCTGGACATTGTTTTTCCTGGTCTGAACCCTGTCTATTTCACTCTTGTTTGTGACGATGAGATTACGCTGTACGCGGATCCTTTCTTCAAGGACTTCGAGCTTTTCCTGATGTTCGAAGAGCCTGGTGTCGATTTCCTGGAGTTGTCCAAGAAGTTCGCGCTCCTGGTCCTGGTTTTTGTCTCTGTCATCCTGCTGTTTTTCAATCCCCTGTTCAAGCTTGCCGATGTTGATCTGATATTTTTGTATCCCCTGTTCAATTTTTGCCTTTTCAGCTTCCAGCTCAGCTCTTGATGCGCTGCAGACGACACTTACCGGCAGCAGAAGCCACAGGCAGAAAAAGCAGGCAAGGGGTCTGCTGAAAGATGCAGGGAACAGTGAGGGGCACAGGGTTCTCATAAGTACAAAAGCAGAATTTAGATGCGAAGAAACTTTTGCATTGAGGTATAGCTGCCGACAGCGCAGAGTAAAATTGACAACACGATAATTGTTGTAATGGTTGTTGCCTGAAAAAAAGAAAACTCAAAAAAGGCAAGGATCCCCGGCCCCGAGAATTTCATCCTGATCCATTGGAAAAGCGCATACAGCGATATTATTCCGAGGATAGAGCCGATAAGGCCCTGGAGAAGCCCTTCGATGAGAAAAGGTGTCCTGATGTAGTAGTTGGTTGCGCCGACAAGTTTCAGCAGCTCAAGTTCCGCCTGTCGTCCCAATATGGTCAAACGTATGGTGTATGATACCATAAATATCGAGGTGAGAATCAGAAGACCGCCGCTGAGCAGGACGATAATGGATATAAGCCGGGTAAAATAATAAAACCGTTCAATCCAGTCCTGGCCATACTGCACCTTTTCGGCCGCCGGGAGCTTGCCGAGATAGTCGGAAAATAGTTTGAGCTGGCTGAGGCTTCTGAGGTTTTTCAGCGGCACGACTTCTATTGAGGCCGGGAGAAAATCCTGGGGCATATCCTCAAGGACGTCACGATCTTCGCCGAGCTGCTCAGAAAATCTCCGGTATGCTTCTGCGCGAGAAACAAAACGAATCTCTTCCACGTCATCAAAGGCCAGGATTTTCTTTCTCAGCTGTTCCTGCATTTCCGGCCCCGGCTCTTCCTCGAGGTAGACGATGAGCAGAAGATCGTCGCCGAGTTTGTCGCCGACTCGGAGCATGTTGTTGTAGATGAGAAAAAAAAATGCGAAAATCAGGACGGATAGACTGACGGTAAGCAGCGTCATGAACTGAGACGGCCAGGTTTGTCTCAGATTTCTGCCGGCCTGTCGGAAAACGGCAAACCAGAAATTCATGAAGAGACTCCCGCCCTGACCAGGTGCAGCTTTCCCTGCTGTAATTCCATGATCCGATGCTTGGTCTGCGTGTAGATGGAATGGTCATGCGTCGCTATGACTACGGTGGCCCCGGATTTGTTACACTTTGTCAGTAAACGCATTACCCGTTCGGTGGTTGTTGAATCGAGGTTGCCGGTCGGCTCATCGACCAGGATGAGGGTCGGTGAATTGGCAACAGCCCGGGCCAGCGCGACACGCTGCTGTTCGCCGCGGGAGAGTTCCTCGGTTATTGTATCATGCTTGCCGGCCAGCGCCAGCTGGTCGAGCAGGTCCCTGACGCGTTTTTTGATGTGCTGCGGTTTCTTGTAGGAAACTTCCATCGATATGGCGATGTTTTCGGCCACAGTCCTGTTGGTCAGCAGTTTAAAATCCTGGTAGGCGACGCCGATCCTCTGCCGCAAACGCGCCAGCTGCTTGCCTTTTGCCCGATGTATATTCTGACCGCTGATTTCAATCAAGCCGTTTGTCGGCGCTTCCATATTGCACAATAATTTGAGCAGCGTCGTTTTGCCGGCACCGCTCATGCCGATAAGAAAAAACATCTCGCCGGTGGCAATGGATAACGACACGTCAGAAAGCGCTCTGGTGTCGGGGGGGTAGATCTTGCTCACCTTGATCATTTCGATCATGGTGCCATTGCTGCTCGTTGTTGTCATGGAGTTCTCATAGGGTGCCGCGGTGGTGGAGCGAAGCGGGTTACCTCTGTCTCATTCACCAGGTGATAGCAATTATTATAACCTTTCAAAACTAATAAAGTAAGTGGGTTATGTCAATTTTAAAGGTGCCCCTCTGAACACAAAAGACGGTCGTTGAGGCAATTTCAGAAAAAACCATTGGCCGGGTGCCTGAATCGATCGATTATTCTCCACTTTCCCCTTGCAACTTGGCCCGTTGGTGTTATTTTTATCTGTTCTGTCTTGTTACTGCTTCCGGAAGTGACAGTATCATGTTGAATTAACGCACTTCCTTGCCTGATTGTTTGTTTACCCCCAAAGGAGATTGTTATGGATTACAGGGCAACGCTGAATCTGCCCCAGACATCGTTTAAGATGAAGGCCAATCTATCCCAGAGAGAGCCAGAGGTTCTCAAGCAGTGGGAAAAGGGTGGCCTTTATCAGCAGATACAGAAACACAACGCTGACAAACCGCTCTTCGTCCTGCATGACGGACCTCCGTATGCCAACGGGAACATACATCTCGGCACCGCCTTCAACAAGATTCTCAAGGATGTCATCCTCCGGTCGAAAAGGATGTCAGGTTTCAATGCCCCGTATATCCCGGGTTGGGACTGCCATGGACTGCCGATCGAGCATAACGTCGACAAGGAACTCGGCGAAAAGAAGAAAACCATTCCAATTCTCTCCAAAAGAAAGGCCTGCCGAACGTATGCGCAGAAGTGGATAAAGACCCAGAAAGCAGAGTTCAAAAGACTCGGGGTCATCGGGGACTGGGAGAACCCGTACCTGACCATGAACCATGCCTATGAGGCGACCATTGCCCGGGAATTCAACAAATTCCTGCACTCGGGCTCGGTTATAAGGAGCAAAAAACCGGTTTACTGGTGCTCCACCTGTACGACGGCTCTGGCTGAAGCAGAAGTCGAGTACCACAATCACACCTCGCCCTCGATCTTCGTGAAATTCAGGGTTTCAAGCGACCTCTCCGATATCGATCCCAGGCTTGGCGGAGAGGATATCTTTGTGGTCATCTGGACGACGACCCCCTGGACGCTGCCGGCCAACCTGGCTGTCGCCTTTCATCCCGATTTTGAATACGCATCTGTCGCGGTCGGCGGCGAGCGTCTGATAATGGCCAGGGAACTCGTTGACACGGTCATGCAGGACTGCGGTATTGAAGCGTATCATATCGACTGCACCTTTTCCTCGGCCGCACTCGAGAATCGAACCTGTCGTCACCCGTTCATGGACCGCCAGTCGCTCATGGTGCTTGCCGATTATGTAACGCTTGAGGCCGGTACCGGGTGTGTCCATACGGCTCCGGGACATGGCGCAGACGACTATGTAACCGGGCTGCGTTACGGGCTTGAGATCTTATCACCAGTGGATGATGAGGGCTGCTTTACCGGGGAAGCCGGGCAGTACGCAGGACAAAAAATTCCCGGGGTTAATCGGCAGATAAACGAGGACATGGCTGAAACGGGGATGCTCATTGCTGAGAAAACCATCCACCACAGCTACCCGCATTGCTGGAGATGCAAGAAACCGGTCATCTACCGCGCCACCCCGCAGTGGTTTATTTCCATGGAAATAAATGATCTGAGAAAACATTCCCTGGAAAACATAAAACAGGTCACCTGGACACCGGGCTGGGGGATGCAGCGAATATACTCGATGATCGAAAACCGTCCTGACTGGTGCCTGTCAAGGCAGCGGGCCTGGGGGGTTCCCATAACCGTTGTCAGCTGCAGAACATGCGGAGAGATTGTCAAGGATGAGGGTCTGCTGAAAAATATTGATGAACTGTTTACCAGGGAGGGCGCCGATGCCTGGTTCAGTCATGACGTTGAAGACTTCCTGGCACCAGATACAAGCTGTGCGTCCTGCGGCTCGAAAAATTTCTCCAAGGAAACAGATATTCTCGATGTCTGGTTTGACTCCGGAGTCAGCTATGCAGCCGTCTGCGAGCAGAGAGAGGAACTGAGCGCTCCGGCTGACCTCTATCTTGAGGGAAGTGACCAGCATCGAGGGTGGTTCCACAGCGCCCTGCTTGCCTCCGTCGGCACACGAGGGCAAGCGCCCTACAAGGGCGTACTCACTCATGGTTATGTGGTCGATGGCCAGGGGAAGAAGATGTCCAAGTCGGTCGGCAATGTCGTCGCTCCCCAGGAGGTGATTGAGAAGTACGGAGCCGAGATACTGAGACTCTGGGTAGCCAGTGAGGATTATCGTGATGATATCAAGGTCTCCGATGAAATATTAAAGCAGGTATCCGACTCTTACCGGAAAATCAGAAATACCATACGCTACATGCTTGGCAATCTCGGTGATTTTGATCCGTCGAGCCAGCATGTATCCTTTGAAAAGCTCGAAGGGCTCGATCAATGGGCATTGTCAAAGTATGAGGAGCTGAAGCAGAAAATCATCAAATCCTATGAAGCATACGAATTTCATGCCATCTACCAGGGACTGAACTATTTCTGTGGAATGACGATGAGTGCCTTTTACCTCGATATCCTCAAGGATCGTCTCTACACCTCAGGAACTGAATCACATTCAAGACGAGCTGCACAGAGCGTGCTCTATGAAATTCTTGACGGCCTGCTGCGGCTGATGTCCCCGATTCTCTGTTTCACCGCCACCGAGGCTTGGGATGTGCTGAACAACAGGGACAAGGGGGCTGATCTTTCCACCACTATATTTTTCACGGATTTTCCCCGGCAAAATGCTGACCATCTCCTCGATAAAGAAACCCAGGGGCGCTGGGACCGGCTGATGAGTGTTCGCTCGGAGATAACCAGGGCACTTGAAAATGGCCGCAGTGAAAAAGTCATCGGTCATCCGCTCGAGGCTGAAGTCCTGATCAGCGTTGAAGGTGAGTTGGCGGATTTTCTCTCCAGCCAGTGGGAGGTGCTCAGGGAGATCTCGATCGTATCGAAATTGACAAAGGTCGGCAGGGACCGGCTTGAAGGTCTGAGTGTTTTTGTCAGCGAAGAACTGGAGGGGTTGCGGATTGCGATAAAACCGGCACCGGGCATCAAGTGCGAGCGTTGCTGGACCAGATCGGAAACGGTTGGCGAAAACAGCGAACACCCGCAGATCTGCAGCAGATGCGCTGCCGTTGTCACTTCATGAAACCTCTGGTTGTTTGTTAACGTGCGCCTCTATATAGCTATTATAGCGTTAATTGTTTTCGCTGACCAGTTGACGAAATTCTGGATAACCAGCTATTTTTCACTCTATGATTCACAGGTGGTGATTCCGGGTTTTTTCAATCTGGTTTATGTGACCAACAAAGGTGCCGCATTTTCGATGTTTGCCTCGGTTGAATCTCCAATCAGGCACTATTTTTTTGTTTCAATCAACATCATTGCTTTTCTCGGCCTTTCTGTTGCCGCCTTTAAGATGCGCAGGGATCATCTGTTCTACAGGCTTTCATTTGCACTGATCGGAGCCGGAGCACTTGGCAATGTCATAGATCGCATCCGTCATGGTGCGGTGATAGATTTTCTCGATTTCTTTATCGGCAGCTACCACTGGCCTGCTTTTAATGTGGCCGATTCTTCAATCTGTGTTGGTGTTTCCATTCTGTTTATTGTTAATATTCTTGAGGTAAAAAAGAAAGATGCATAGGAGTTTCCCATGAAGATTGCAGTACTTTTCCCTGGACAGGGTTCCCAGTATATCGGTATGGGAAAAGATTTCGTTGAGACAGAGAGTGAATGCGCTCAGATTATGAGTATTGCGGAATCGGTCTGTGATTTTCCGATCAGAAAATTGAGTTTTGAAGGGCCGCTTGAGGCGCTGACCAGGTCTGCGGTATTGCAGCCGGCAATAACGGTAACCAATCTAATCTGTCTCCAGGCACTCAGAGCACAACTGCCTCCAGACGTTGAAATCGCCTGTTATGCCGGACACAGCCTCGGTGAATATTCGGCACTCTGTGCGGCGGGCGTCCTGTCTGTCCAGGATACAATAAAACTTGTTGAGAGACGCGGTTTTTTCATGGAACGCGAAGGTGATAAAAATCCTGGCGGGATGCGGGCTGTTCTTGGTCTTGATATAGCCGCAATAGAGGCTATTGTAGAGGGATATACCGGGAAGGGTGTTGTCACCGTAGCCAACTACAACACCGAACAGCAGATTGTCATATCAGGCAATCAGGAAGGCCTTGATGGCGTCTCCACGGCAGCAGCGGAAGCGGGGGGCAAGGTAATCCCATTAAATGTCAGCATTGCCAATCACAGTCCGCTGCTTGCCGATGCGGTCCCTGATTTCTCGGCATATATGGAATCTATTGTCTTTTATCAACCGCAGGCTGCAGTTTATTGTAATGTGTCGGCCTCAGCGGAAAACGATGCAGCCACGATCAAGGGTCTCATGGCCCGGCAGATT
>CBDUGK010000025.1:0-41273 GCA_965366875.1 uncultured Desulfobulbaceae bacterium
ATCAATTTTTTAACTTATAGCCAGAAAAAAAAGTAGAATAAAAAAAACAGGACGGCTGCGCCATATAAACACAGTGGGCAAAACACCAGGCAACAAAACAGTCTCTCAGGCGTTTCAGAGGATGCGAGAAAGTCTTTCAGAACATTTCTCAAGTCTTCTGGTGCTCTTGAGAAGAAGATGCTTCAACAATCTGATTGCCAGCTGCGGCTGCTCAATCTGCAGCTCATTAAACGAAGCTCGTGACAGTACAGCAACCCTGGTGTTTTTTGCGGCTGTGACGGTAACCGTTCTGGCAACCGGTTCGATGATCCCCCGTTCTCCGACCGGAGCATAGGGATAGAGTATGGCAATGACCCCACTTTTAACGCCCAGCCCTCCCGGCTTCTTAATTGCCAGGCATCCTTCCAGGATTACGTAGCACGACTCTGCCGTACCCCCCGGCACATATAAGTTCGTTCCCTCTGGTACGTCTTCAAGTCCTGTATGCTTGGAAACAATGGCCACCTCGTCAGCGGAGAGAAAGGGAAAGGCGCCCGCCAGGTGGCTCTGTAAGGAAAATGCGGAGCTAGGCAGCATCGTTTTGCGCAAAAGAAAGATTTTTGTTCTCTATAATCTCCATCAAGCCGTTAAAATCGTTCTGCCTCAATATTGACCGAAACTGTTCCATATAGTTGCGGATCAAGCTCACTCCTTCAATGTTGATATCGTACACCATCCATTTGCTGCCCGTCTTCTGCATGATGTAATGAACAGGGAGCTTCACGCCCTCGTTTTCAATCAGTGTCGTTACCTGTGCCCTGTTGCCTTTTATCCGTTCCTCTACAAACTCAATCTTCTCCCCGGTATATGACTCCAGTTTGCCGACATAGACATTTTCCAGCAGTTTGGTCATCTTTGAGACAAAGGAATCCTGCTGCTCGGGGGTTATGGTGTTCCATGTCTGCCCCAGAACCCGTTGCGACATCTCCCGGAAATCAAAACCATTGCTGATCTCCTTCATGATCATGCTTCTTCGTTCGGTTTTATTGGCAGCACCCTTCAGAGATTCTTTCTCAAGTATCTCAATCAGGCTGTCAAGTGCAGGCTTCAGCTGCTCTGTAGGACCATCAGCCTCCGCTCCCTGTGACCAGCCCGCGGTCATGAAAATCACACTTGCACATAAGAAAATTCGAATTGCTTTCATATCTATTGACCAATCTTTATTGATTATCGATTAACACGGCAGCCTATTTTGTCATGATGACGGACTGCCGATATTCATAATATGCCTGCCTTGAAGCCACATAAGGGTCCAGGGAGACGCGCTTCAACTCGTCATAGACGCTCGGGTTCAACGATATGGTATTTACCCTGTCAACACCAATATATGTCAGATCCTTTGCCCAGTCCTGAGAAATATAGGGATACGGATGAAGGTACACGTCTCCGGCAAAGCCGATGGTATCTCTCAAGGTGGACGGTCCCAGCCCGGGCAGACAGAGATAAATGCCGGGTTTTATGCCCCATTTACCCAGCGTCTGACCAAAATCGGCCTCCCGCGGTTCAATATCAAAATCCCTGGATGCAGGGTCACCAAAACCAAAGACTCCCGCCGTACTGTTTATCAGAAAACGGGCGAGCACAGCCCCGGCATCATCCACCTCTCCCTGCAAGAGGTTGTTAACGAGCTTGATCGGTGCGGCCATGTTGGTAAAAAAGTTGCTCAAACAGTGCCTGATATCAAGCGGCAAAATGGCAGCATACCCTCGTGATACCGGTTTAAGCACCCAGAAATAAATCCTGTCGTTGAATTCAAAGAATACCCTGTTCAGCGGCTCCAGCGGGTCTTTGACGACGAAAACCGGTGGGTTAAAACTGAAATCATCCTCAAAAATAGGATCATTGAGAACCTCGTCAGGCTCGAGGATATAAGGCTCAGACTCCAACAGATCCGACCTTTCGCCTTCATTCCCCAAAAGATCAGGATACATGCCGCTTCCCGGATTAACCAGTTCTGCGGACAACGACACACCCGGGATCAACAGGAAAAGAAACACTATGACAAAACGATTTTTCATGGATTCACCGGCAGGTAATCACAGCTAACGGGCGCTGCCGAAAGCAAATTTACTGATGAGCGATTCAATATCCACCGCCGATTCCGTGTCGACAATCAGGCCATTTTCCTCGAATTTTTCCAGATCCCCTCCGAGTGAAATCTGGATATACTTATCACCGATTACCCCCTGGGATTTGACCGAGGCGATTGAATCAAGTGGAATATCAACACCTTTGTCGAGTCTGAATGTCAGTTGAGCATTGCGGTCTTCGTTAAGCCTTACTCCGCTTACCTCACCTACGACAACTCCGGCTATCTGAATGGTCGCACCCTTTTTGATTCCAGAGATATTATCAAATTCAGCCTCCAGAAAATAGGTTGAACCCCGATCCAGAAAGGATACTTCTCCAAGATTCAAGGCAAGGTAGGCAAGCGCTGCAAAACCTACAATCATGAACAGCCCAACGACCATTTCAAGTGTATGTTTCTTCATTGTTTATTCCATGAGATTGCTCTGGTAGACTTCACCCATCGTTGTCTTGACGAAGGCTTTGATATGTTCTTTTTCTGACCATTGTATTTCATCAGGGCTGCCGAATATATCCATCTTCCCGTCTTGCAAAATTATGACCTGATCTGCGAGGTTGAATATTTTAGGTATATCATGGCTTACGATAACGGAAGTATATCCCATTTTCTTTTGAGTTCTGGCAAAAAGATCATAGATTTCATGCGTCATCACCGGGTCCAGGCCGGTGGTCGGCTCATCAAACAGCATGATATCGGGTTCAAGCTGCAGTGCGCGAGCCAGCCCGACCCGTTTTTTCATGCCGCCGCTCAACTGAGCCGGATATTTATTCTCATGCCCGACAAGATCCAGTTCAGCAAGCGTCTCCTGCACCCGTTCGAATATTTCCGCTTCGGTTTTCGAACTCCGTTCCCGCAGCGGCAGTGCCACATTTTCATAGACGCTCAAGGAGTCAAACAGGGCCGCCCCCTGAAAAAGAACACCGAAGCGGGCTCGTAATTTTTCAAGCCTGCGTCCCCGTGCATGGGTTATATCGTCAGTGTCAACCAGGATTTTCCCCTGGTCTGCATCAAGCAGACGGAGGATAAGCTTCAGGGTGACACTTTTACCCTGGCCGCTGCCGCCGGCAATAATTGTTGTCTTGCCAGCCGGTATTGAAAAATCAACCTGGTCAAGAATCACCTGGCGACTTCCGTCGCGCCGGGCAAATGATTTTGAAACCTGAGAGAATGTCACGCTGTTTTTTATCACAATAATACCGCGGTCAGCAGATAGTCAAAAATAAGCACTGATATGGAAGAAATCACCACTGCCTGGGTAGTGACCTTGCTGACACTTTCAGCGCCGAAACCTGCCCCCCTTATTTCTCGCACAAAATACCCCCTGCTGCTGCAGACCGAGACAACAATAAGGGCAAAGGCAAAGGACTTGATGATCCCGAGATTTATATCGTGGTTGGTGACACTTGAACGCATGCCCTCAATATAACTGCCGGGACTGACTCCCATCAGCGTCACTCCGGATATGTATCCCCCGGCGATACCGACAACGTCAAAGATTGCCGTCAGCAGCGGTATGGAAACAAGGGCGGCGAGAAATTTCGGAGTGATAAAATATCGGAAGGGATCGATTCCCATGCACTCCAGCGCATCAATCTGCTCGGAGATTCTCATGATACCGAGCTCGGCGCACATCGCCGAACCCGCTCTGCCGGTAACCATAAGTGCGGTCAGAACCGGGCCAAGTTCCATTATCAGGGTCAGCGAAACCGTGGACCCGAGCAACCCCTCTGCACCGAATTTATGCAGCGAGTAATATCCCTGCAGCCCGAGCACCATCCCTGTCGAGATGGCGGTAAAGAAGATAACAAGCAGCGACCCGGCGCCAATAAAATCAAGCTGTTTCAGGAATTCACGAAAACGAAACGGCGTGCGAAACACACTGCGGAAGGCATTGATCGTGAATAGTGCCATTCTGCCCAGATCTGTAAGAACATACATTCCGGTATCACCGAGTCGGGCGAGCATGTTGTTCGGCACGGACATTCTCCAGCTGAAAGCGTTATGATACTCTAATTAGACGGCAGCAGGCTGAATAGAGTACGATATCAAGGCCGTTTCTGATTCCGGGAGCAGACCAGCCAATAGTAAGACATCCCCTGACTAAGTCAACAATTTCAACCATTATAACACTCAAAGCAGAGCAATGCCACTGTCTCTGAATCACGACAGATACGTCTATATCTGCCGATTCCCGTCTAGCGTTTTCTGGGGTCAAACGTCTCCCGCAGCCCTTCGCCGATAAATATCAGTAGAATCAATGTCCCCACGAGAACAAGAAAGGTTGAAAGAGAGAGCCACCAGGCATCGATGTTGGCTTTTCCCTGGGCCAGCAGCTCTCCGAGGCTCGGCGTTGACGGAGGCACGCCGAGACCAAGGAAATCAAGGCTGGTAAGCGCCAGTATCGAAGCCGACATTCGAAAGGGAAGAAAGGTTATCACCGGTGTAAGGCCGTTGGGAAGCAGGTGTCGATACATGATTACCGGATTGCTGACACCCAGTGCCCGTGCGGCCTTCACGTACTCCATATTGCGCCCTCTCAGGAACTCCGCCCTGACATAATCAGACAACCCCATCCAGCTGAAGAGCGACAGGAGTATCAGCAACAGCATGATATTTGGTTGAAAAATTGAGGCGAAAATAATCAGCAGGTAGAGTTCCGGCATCGAGCCCCATATTTCAATAAACCGCTGGAAGAAGAGATCGGTTCTGCCGCCCAGAAACCCCTGTATGCTTCCTGCCAGTATGCCTATCAGCGTTCCGACAGCAGTTAAGGCCAGGCCGAACAGTACACTGATTCGAAAGCCATAGAGCAGTCGGGCAAAGACATCTCTTCCCCGATCATCGGTTCCCAGTATGTTGTCGCTGGTCGGCTGCGAGGGAACCGGTCCGTCTATCATGTAGTTGATGGTGTTGTAGTCGTGCCTGATCGGCGGATAGATTGCCCAGTTGCCATCCCTGTCCACGGTTTCCAGAAAAAACGGATCTTTATAATCGGTTTCTGTTTCAAAAAAACCCCCGAACATGGTTTCCGGATACGATTTCAGTAAAGGAACGTAATAGGAGCCCTGGTAGTGGACGAGCAGGGGCTTGTCGTTGCAGATTATTTCTGCGCCGAAGCTGAAAAAAAGAACGAGGAGAAAGATGACAAGGCTATAGTAACCGCGCTTATTGCGCCTGAACCTCAGCCATCCCCTTCTCATCGGGGTCATTTGCCGAACGGCCGTGCTGGTCATAACTGAATCACTCAATGCCTGTAAAGCTGATTCTTGGATCGACAACCACATAGCTCAGGTCAGAAAGCAGCCTGCTGAGAAGACCGATCATGGTGAAGAAATAGAGCGTCCCCAGCACCACCGGATAATCTCTGTTGAGCACGGACTGATAGGCAAGAAGCCCCATACCGTCCAGAGAAAAAATCGTTTCGATAAGCAGGCTGCCGGTAAAAAAGGCAGCGATAAAATATCCGGGAAAGCCTGTAATAATGGGGATAATCGCATTTCTGAAAACATGCTTGTAGAGTACCGTTTTCTCGTCAAGCCCCTTCGCCCGGGCAGTGAGAACGTATTGTTTACCGATTTCCTCGAGAAACGAATTTTTTGTCAGCATCGTCATAACGGCAAGGCTGCCGACAGCTGTAGACACAATCGGCAAGACCATATGCCAGAGATAATCAGTCACTTTGGCCAGAATGCTCAACTCCTGCCAATTATCTGATACAAGCCCCCGCAATGGAAAAATACTGAAGAAACTTCCACCGCCGAAAAGAACAATCAGTGCAATTCCCAGGACAAACCCCGGTATTGCATAGCCGACCAGAATAATTGTCGTCGTCAGCAGGTCAAAGGAAGAACCGTCACGCACTGCTTTCATGATTCCAAGCGGTATGCAGACACCATAAACAATCACAAAACTCCACAAACCCAGTGACATGGAAACCGGCATGCGGGAGATAACCAGTTCCGCAACACCTTGCTGGTAATAATACGAGGTACCGAAATCAAAGCAGAGATAGTTCTTCATCATGATCAGAAAGCGCTGGGCTGGCGGTTTGTCAAACCCATACAGTTCCTGGATCCTGGCAAGCTTCTCCTGGTCAAGCCCTTCACCGCCGCGGTAGAGTGAATTCGCAGACGGGGCCTCCCCGCCTCCATGCCCCAGTCCTTCCATCTCGGCAACGAGCTTTTCAACCGGCCCGCCGGGAACGAATTGTGTCACCACGAAGGTGATCAACATGACCCCGAACAGGGTAGGGATCATCAACAGAATCCTTTTCAGTATATAGTAGAACATTTCAGCTCGTCAGTTATTTTGAGGGAGTGTCGGTGTCACCCGGGCAACAATAATATCATATTCGATTTTTTTCATCTCAATCCGAAGCGACCCAGCCTGAATGCTCCTTTTTTCAAAAATCATCGTTTTGAGAAAGATGGCGAAGCCCATCTCCGTTATCAATAAAAACATTTAAGAAAGTATTGAATTTATATTCGTTTTTTATTACAGATTTAATTGTGAATGGCATCTGTATCTGTAAAAAAACGTTTTTTCTGTTCCTCTCATCAGGTGCAGTACATTTTCTCTTCAGGCAGGATATTCATCTATGATCAGCACAACAGAAGAATTAAAAGAACTCATCACCCGGGCTCAGGGTGTCAAAAGCGTTGCCCTTGACACGGAATTTTTCTGGGAGCGCACCTATTATCCCCGGCTGGGCCTTATTCAGCTCGCCCTTTCAGATGAGGACTGCCACCTGATTGACCCGCTGGCAATAGAAGACCTGTCGCCGCTTGGAGCGCTGCTGAGCAACAAAAATGTTATCAAGATTTTTCACGACGCCCCCCAGGACCTGACAATCCTAAGCAGGGTCACACGGTCTATCCCGGTCAACATCTTCGACACCAGGCTGGCTGCAGGGTTCTCCGGGCTTCCTTCGACAATTTCACTTGCAAACCTCAGCAGCGTGCTGCTCGACATCGAACTATCCAAATCCCAGACACGGACAGACTGGCTCCACCGTCCGCTTGATCGGAAACAGATCTCCTACGCGCTTGATGATGTACGATATCTGAGGGCATTGAGAGTTATATTGCTCACCCGTATCATCGTCCCTGAAATCAGGACCTGGCTCCAGGCTGAACTTGATCTCCTCAGTGATCCTCAGTTCTATTCCGGAATAGCAGACTTCGAGCGATACAAAAAAATCAGCGGTGCAAGCTCTCTGAGCGGGCGAAACCTTGCCGTCCTGCAGGAACTCGCTGCCTGGAGAGAGCAGGAAGCCCGGCACCTTGACCGTCCCCGGGGGCACATTGTCACTGACAAAGCACTCCTGCAGATAGCCAGAGAGGCTCCGGAAAATCTCGAGACCCTGGAACAAACAGGCCTTATCTCGAGTAAAAAATCAAATAAATTCGGGAAAGCTATCATCAAAGCCGTGTCAAGGGGCAAGGATGCACGTGAAGCAGACTATCCCGACAGCCTGGGGGCTGTCCGGCTGAAGGCGGGTGACAAGAAGGTTTTTGAGCGTTTAAACAACTTTATCCAGTTGAAATGTGAGATGCAGGACATCGATCCGCAACTCATTGCGACAACCTCTGAATTGAAACTGCTTTGCCAAAACCTCAACAATTCCGGCGGTCACCTTCCCCCGCGCCTCACCTCGGGCTGGCGGAGGAGTTTCCTGGATGAGTTTTTTCGTCGACGATTCTAGGAGTCCGTCACTGTTTCGATTTTTGCAACGAGTTGTGATTCCGGCGGCGCTCCGATCAATTGATCGACGACACTGCCGTTCTTGAAAAACAACAGCGAAGGCACTCCTCGTATCTGATAATGGGCTGCCGTACCGGGGTGTTCGCTGGTATTCAGCTTGGCGACGATAATCCTGCCCGCATAGCGGCCGGCCAGCCGGGAAATGAGTGGTGCAATAGCCTGGCATGGTCCGCATGTCGGCGCAAAAAAATCTACCATAACCGGCAACCCGGCGCTTTTTATAAACTGCTGAAAATCCGCATCACCCAAAGTAACCGGAACAGTAAGTGGACCAACGACAATCCTCTGGCCGCATTTGCCGCACAAGGGGCCGAGATGCTGCTTTTTCTCCGGAACACGGTTTTTGGCCCCGCACGCCGCACAGGGAACGATTACTCCGCTCATCAATTACCTCCTGAGTGTATCATCAAACGCTGCGATTTGACATCATTGACCTATTGCCCTGCCTGGGTATCATTGTGCTCTCATCATAAGTCTGTTTCAGGCGTCCCGCAAGCACATCAATTACCTGCTCATGCCTGCCGGCGTGAACAGCGGCCGCAGCGATTCGCCGCTGCTCCGGCAAGAAAACTCATCACTTTTCAGGCATCGTTCAGTTCCTTTCTTGACTTATTCTAAATTCCGAAGTATTTTAGATCTCTTTTGATCCCGATATTTTCATATAATGCTGTAAAACCAGCCTGATATCGGCTCAAGGCGAGAAACCACCCTGTCGACGTATTGTTGCGCCGATCGGGCATTGTTGAATTAATAGAGATGAGCGGATACTCATGTTCGAAAACCTGACTGACCGGCTTGAAGGAGTCTTCAAAAAACTCCGGGGCCATGGAATCCTTACAGAAGACAACATCAAGGAGGCGATGCGTGAAGTGCGCATGGGACTGCTTGAAGCTGATGTCAACTATAAGGTTGCCGGGGATTTTGTCGACAGCGTCACCGCCAAAGCAATCGGCCGTGAAGTCTCGCAGAAACTCTCTCCAGGTCAGCAGGTAATAAAAATAGTCCACGAGGAGTTGGTTGAGCTCCTTGGGGGCAACACCGAGACGATCAGGCTCGATGGGCAGCAACCTGTCATCATCATGATGGCCGGGCTGCAGGGCTCCGGTAAAACAACCACTGCCGGCAAACTTGCCGCGCTTTTCAAGTCAAAAGGACGTAAACCGTACCTCGTACCTGCGGATATCTATCGTCCGGCGGCGATCGAACAGCTCCAGGTTCTCGGTGAACGGCTGGAGGTGCCGGTACATCCGTCTACGACCGATTCAAGACCGGTTGACATCTGTACACAGGCAGTTGCTGCAGCCAGAGAGCATGGCTACGACACCCTGATACTGGACACCGCCGGCCGGCTTCACATCGACGAAACGCTGATGGGAGAGCTGAAAGAGATTCAGGCCTCAGTCAGCCTCTCGGAAGTACTGTTTGTCGCCGATGCGATGACCGGACAGGATGCGGTCACTGTCGCTGAAAAATTCAACCACGATCTGGAAATTACCGGTGTCGTCCTGACCAAGATGGAAGGTGACGCCAGAGGCGGTGCCGCCCTGTCCATCAAGAGTGTTACCGGAAAACCAATCAAACTCGTTGGTGTCGGTGAAGCTCTCGACGCCCTTGAGGTATTCCATCCGGATCGCGTCGCCTCAAGAATTCTTGGAATGGGCGACGTTCTGACCCTGATCGAAAAAGCTGAAGCGGTCGTTGACAAGAAGCAAGCCGAAAAACTTGCCAAGAAACTGCAGAAGAATCTTTTTACCCTTGAAGATTTTTTGGATCAGATCCAGCAGATCAAGAAAATGGGCTCGCTTGAACAGATCCTCGGCATGGTCCCGGGAATCAATAAACTTCGACAGCTCAAGGATGCCCCGGAACCGGATGAAAAAGAGCTGAGCAAGACCGAGGCGATTATTCGCTCCATGACAATCAAGGAGCGTCGCAACCACCGGATCATTGATTCAAGCCGCAGGCAGCGCATAGCGGCAGGATCCGGCACCGCTGTCGCTGATGTCAACAGAGTGCTGAAAAGTTATTCGGCCATGCTGAAGATGATGAAAAAAATGCGTGGAAAACCGGGTGTTATGTCCGGCAAAAAACGAAGAAAAATTCCAAAAGGAATGAGACGATAACAGCCGGGGCGTAATAGACCCGCGACATGGGTGAAGACAATTTTGCCCGTTACTACAACAGGAGGACATACCAGGAATGGCAGTTCGTATACGCTTAACAAGACTTGGCAGAAAGAAAAAGCCATTTTATCGAATTATCGTCGCCGACAGCGAACGGGCAAGAGATGGTAAATTTCTCGATATTCTGGGAACGTACGATCCAATCAAAGACCCTGCGGCAATCACCATAGACAACGAAAAACTGCAGGATTGGCTCGGTAAAGGCGCACTGCCGTCTACCACGGTAAAAAGCCTGATAAAAAAGGCCGTGCAGGAGTAGCCGGCCATGAAGGAGTTGGTTGCCCACATCGCCCGGTCCCTGGTGGACCAGCCGGACCAGGTGCAGGTGAATCAGACAGGAAATGATGACACCGTTGCCATTGAGCTGACCGTCGCCCAGGAGGATCTGGGAAAAGTCATCGGCAAACAGGGCCGTACAGCACGGGCTATGCGTTCGCTGCTGGCGGCAACAGCGGCTCGGGAAAATAAAAAATCGCGACTCGACATCCTGGAGTAAGCCCTTCAGCTATCATGTCAGAGCAGTTTTCATTTCCTGCCGATACATACCTCCTGGCTGGTAAAGTAATCAGGGCTCATGGCCTGAAAGGAGATCTGAAGATAGTGCCATTTTCAGATCTTGCGGAACATTGTATTACCCAAAGCCGCTTTGCACTCGCTGCAGAAGACGGCCGGATGACAGGACTCCTCAAGTCCGAGAGAGTCAGGGCACAGGGAAAGCTGATCATCCTGAAACTTGAGACTATTGACACAAGAGACGAAGCCGAGCTGACAATCGGCATGGGCGTGCTGCTCTACAGGGACGATTTGGCCGATTTTGACAAGGGCCAAATGGATTCTCAACGGCTGCTGGGTCTTGCGGTTCGTGTAAAGTCGCGTGCTGAAATCCTGGGAATCATTGAGTCCTGTTTCAGCAATGGTGCACACCTCATCATCGTTGTTCGTGACGGTGAGCAGGAATACCTGATTCCACTGGTGGATGACATCGTTGTCGGTTTTGATGATCGTGAGGTACTTATCGACCCTCCACCGGGGCTGCTTGACATCAACAAAGCTGTAGACCGCTAGCACTATACTGAACCCATGCTCTTTTCAGTACTGACAATTTTCCCGGAATTCCTCCACTCTCCGCTTTGCGAAGGCATTATTCGAAAGGCTCAGGATGAAGGAAAAATTCGCATCGAGATCAGTAATATCCGCGAATTTGCCCGTGACAGACATGCAACGACTGATGATCGGCCCTATGGCGGCGGTGAAGGGATGGTAATGAAACCGGAGCCAATGGCTGCAGCGGTTCAGCAGGTGTACAGGGATCATCCGGGAAATAAGCGCGTCATATTGCTGAGTCCGCAGGGAACTATGTACAACCAGTCTGTTGCTGAGAGACTCAGCAGGGAAAAGCACCTGGTACTGGTCTGCGGTCGTTATGAAGGTGTGGACGAACGATTCCGCTCCAATTATGTCGAAGAAGAAATCTCTATCGGAGATTTCATCCTGACCGGAGGAGAACTCGCCGCAATGGTCGTTATTGATTCCGTCACCAGGCTTATCCCCGGTGTGCTGGGGTGTTCTGATTCAGCAAACAAGGATTCCTTCAGCAGGAATCTTTTAAAACACCCTCAGTTCACCAGACCGCGTACCTTTGAAAATCAGGAAGTTCCTGCAGATCTGCTGAGCGGGGATCACAAGAAAATTGACCAGTTTCGCTTTCTCGCCTCCGTACGGAGAACACTGCAGAGACGACCCGATTTGATTCGCACCTCAGCCTTCAGCAGCAATGAAATGAAACTGTTGAGGGAACACGGGCTGGACAGAGAAATCCTGGCCGTAAGCAACAAAAACGGACGATCATGAGAGAGCAGAAAGCAGACCTTGATATCGTGCTGCTGCATCATCCGGTGACAAATAAATCAGGAGAAACGATCGGCTCGGCAGTAACGAACCTAGATCTCCACGACATTGCCAGGGTCGCCAGAACATACGGCGTAAATAACTACTACGTGGCCACCCCGTATGAAGACCAGCATGAACTGATCAACGAAATTACCGTGCACTGGCTGAGAGGACACGGAGCAACATACAATCCTGCCCGTAAAGAAGCTCTGGCTCTTGTTAAAACAGCCTACAGCCTCGATGCGGTGATTGACGAGATCAATGAAAGAACCGGAGCTTCGCCGTTTCTTGTCACGACCAGTGCCAGAAAGCGGAAAAATGAGGTACAATACGAGGATCTCAGGTATCATCTCCTCAATAATGTTTCACCTGTACTCCTGCTGTTCGGCACGGCACACGGGATAGCAGATGAAGTAATGGAAAAAGCGGACGCAGCGTTACCACCAATTTGTGGTAATTCAACCTACAACCATCTATCAGTACGGTCAGCAGTATCGATCATCCTTGATCGCCTGCTGGGAAGGTAAAACAGAGACAACGTAAGGAATTAACCAGCCAACTGATTCAGAACGGGAATGACATGAGTACAATTATTGATAAAATTGATCAGGAACAGATGCGAATGGACCACCCCGAATTCCGTCCGGGAGATACGGTAAGTGTTCACATCCGCATTATCGAGGGAAGCAAAGAGCGTGTTCAGATTTTCCAGGGTGTTGTCATCAAGCGCAAGCGCGGTGCCATGGATGCCTCGTATACGGTCCGCAAGATTTCTCACGGTGTCGGCGTGGAGAAGACCTTTGCCCTGCACAACCCGAGAATTGAGAAAATAGAACTGGTAACACGAGGACGGGTAAGGCGTTCCCGCCTCTATTATCTTCGTGATCGGCGCGGCAAGGCAGCACGTATACGCGAACGCGGCATTCGCTAGAATTTTCCAGCACATCTCAGGAGCGGTTGCTGATCCGTCACCGTTCACCGGGGCCGGATCAGCATCTGTTTACGGGTGAAATATTTTCTTTCCGAAGCATCTCTGAAAGCCGACAATTTTCAGTTTGAGAGAATGCTCCGAAGACAAGGCTTTACCCGAATTGCCGGTACCGACGAAGTTGGCAGGGGTCCGCTTGCCGGTCCCGTTGTCGCGGCCTGCGTTATTCTTCCCGAATCCTGTAATCCCTCACTCTTCAGGGATTCAAAGACGACAACTGAAAAACAGCGCTACGAACTCAGGGACAAACTTCTCTTAGCCGGCACACCGATCGGTATCGGCATTGTCTCTTCCCGAACCATCGACAGAATCAATATTCTCCAGGCATCGCTGCTGGCCATGAAGGAGAGTATCCTTGAACTCTCCCAAAAAAGCCCAATTCCAGATTTCGTTCTTGTCGACGGCACCTTTGGCGTGCCGCTCGAAATTGCGCAGGAATCACTGACCAGAGGGGACAGCCGCAGTGCAACCATCAGTGCTGCGTCGATCATCGCCAAGATTACCCGAGACGAGATCATGAAAACGCTTCATGATCGCTACCCCCTCTATAATTTCAACTCGAACAAGGGCTATCCGACCCGAGAACACAGAAAGGCGATAACAGTGCACGGTCCCTGCCCTGAACACCGGTACAGTTTCAAGGGAGTCAAGGATTTTGTCAAAACTGCGGATTAATCTCGGGAAAAAAGGTGAAGATATTGCGGCAGACTACCTCCGAAATAAGGGATTTAAAATCATTGCCAGGAATTACAGGGACAAATTCGGTGAAATTGATATAATTGCCAAAGACAGGAGCACATGGGTCTTTGTCGAGGTAAAAACCAGGCATTCAATCCGCTTTGGGCTGCCTGAAGAAGCTGTCACCATGACCAAGCAGCGACAGATTATCAGAGTGGCGAGCAACTATCTTCTCCGCCATCAGCTGCTGGATGAACCTGTCCGATTTGATGTTATTGCAATCATCATGAAACCAGCTAATTCGGAGATAACTCATCTGGCTGCCGCATTTGAATCAGGATAACCAAAAAGCATCGAACATAACCAGAAATTGTGAGCAATGTAAGCTGTACATCGCTGCCGATCGGCATCACCATGGGCTGTCCTGCCGGAATCGGACCTGAGATCATTCTCAAATACTACAACTCCGAACAGTTCCAGGTCCGACCCCTGTCTGTGGTCATCGGCGACAAACGCATCCTGGTCGAGACAGGCAGAGCCCTTAATCTCCCGGCTCCTGTCTGTTCCTGGCTTCCCGGTACTCTCCCTGTTGAAAACAGCATTAATGTCCTTGATCTTCAAACACCTGGTCTCACCGGGGTTATAGCGGGCCAGCCGGACAGGACAACTGGTGCGGCGATGATGTCTTACCTGGAACGGGCGGTTCAACTCTGCAGCAGAAAAATGCTGGCCGGAATCACCACCTGCCCCATATCAAAGACAACGATGAATGCGGCCGGTTACGATTTCCCGGGACACACCGAATTTCTGGCACAGCGCACAAGCAGTAAAAATGTAATCATGATGATGGCAGGCAGCAGATTGAGGATTGCACTCGCCACCATCCACTGTGCTCTCGATTCAGTACCAGCGTTGCTGACACAGCAGAATATCCGGACCCTGATTGAACAGACCAATCGAGCACTGCAGGTGGATTTCAACATCTGCCGACCCACCATTGCTGTTGCCGGACTTAACCCGCATGCCGGAGAAAATTGTTTGTTCGGAACTGAAGAGAAAGCGATTATAGCACCGGCCATCGAGCAGGCGCGCGAGGCTTCCATCGACGTAAGCGGGCCGTATCCTCCTGATACAGTGTTTTACAGGGCAGCAACCGGTGCCTTTGATGTGGTGATCTGCATGTATCATGACCAGGGCCTGATCCCCTTCAAAATGCTCCATTTCAGCGACGGGGTGAATGTCACGCTCGGCCTGCCGCTGGTCAGGACCTCCGTGGATCATGGAACGGCCTATGATATTGCCGGCCAGGGTCGAGCCGATCATCGAAGTCTCAATGCCGCCGTCGAAATGGCGGCAATGATTGCCGTAAACAGAAATAACAATGGTGGTTGTGGTTTGCCACATTCGACAGCTGAACATTAAAGGTCTTATGATTAAAAAAGAACGCGGTGTGCTTATCGTTTTTGAAGGTATCGACGGTACGGGAAAATCGACCCAGATCAGCCTGCTAGAAACATTTCTCAGCCAGAGGGGGTGGCAGGTGAGCACGACGCGCGAGCCGACAGAAGGGTGTTTTGGCCAACGTATACGAGAACTTTACAAGAACCGGCAGAAGGTCACAGCCGATGAAGAATGTGAGCTTTTTCTCTCTGATCGACGTGAGCATGTCGATACCTGTATCACCCCGGCTCTGGAAAATGGCAGGATCGTTCTCTGTGATCGATACTTTCTCTCTACAGCAGCTTACCAGGGGGCTGCCGGTCTGGATCCGCAGATGATCATTGAGCGCAATCATTTTGCCCCGGAACCGGACCTGGCATTTATCATCGAGATACGTGCGGAGGAGTCCATCAAGAGAATTACCCTCTCCAGGGGCGATCAGCTTAATGATTTTGAACAGCTGAATTCACTGAAAGAAGTTGACAAAATATTCAAGAGTCTCAACCTTCCCTTCATCAGAAGAATTGACGGAACGCAATCGATTGAACAGGTAAGCAGACAGATAAGAGATCACACCATTCGTTTGCTGGATGAGCGATACCCCAAGGGGCCGGAATGACATACACTGCGAAAAAAAGGATATTGTACCGAAGCCTCGTCGCTCCGGTGCTGTTTTTCACCCTGCTATCATGCACGCCGCTCACCACTGATTCCTCCCTCGGTGCAGCCGAAGCAGAAAGCCGCGATGCCTCATGCTCATACTTTTATTTTCTCTGGGGAACGCGCGAAGAATACTATCAGCGCTATGAAGCAGCGCTGGAAGCATATCAGAAAGCCCTTGTCTGTGATCCCGACGGTTCCTACGTCGAAAAGAAACTGCCAATACTCTATCTGAAAATGAATTCTCCAGAAAAAGCCGTCACTCTGCTGCTGGCAAACCTGGAAAAAACACCAGGCGATTCCGCTCAGAGATCACTGCTGGCACGTATCTACATCCAGCAGAAAAAGGAGACGAAGGCGATTGAACAGTACCAAAAAATCATTTCTGACGAGCCGGAAAACAGTCAGGCACTGCTGAGAATGGGAATTCTGTTAACCCAGACAGGGGAGCTGGAGCGGGCAAACGAATATTTCAGCAGGTTGCTGACCCTTGACCAGGAGACCTATTTTTCCAGGCTCTATCTCGCCCGTATTGCCGATCGTCTTGAACAGGTCGGCGAGGCGGAAAAACAATACAGGGCGGCGCTTGATCTCAATTACTCTGCCGATCTCGTCTATGAAATTGCTGAATTTCTGCTCAAACAAAAACACTATGAGAACGTCATTGACATCATGAGAGAGCTGCTCCTTCAGGACGACAGTGATGAAAGAGCGCGCTTTACGATTGTTCAGGCACTGCTTGCACTCGACAGAGAAGAAGAAGCGGTTGCGGAGCTGAGTCTTGCAAAGGAAGTCAGCTCCAATCCCGAAAAAATCTCCCTGCTGCTCAGTCGGCTCCATCTGCGAAATGGAGACAACGGCAGGGCTATTGAAAACCTGAAATCAGTGCTGGAGGTCAAGGAAAATCCGGAAGCCAGATACCTGCTGGCGGCGCTCTATATGGAAGCAGAGCAATGGACGGATGCCCTGGAAATGCTGGCGGCGATCAGACCAGCCGATGAAGAGTTTGAAGACAGTGTGGTCCTGCAAACAAGAATTTATCACCAGATCAGCGAGATTGAAAAAGGGATTCAACTCCTGAACGGATACCTTGAGACCCCTGAAACGCAAAGAGAGTTGTTCTTCATCCTCGCCTCATCTCTCTATCAGGAAAATAATCAGCCTGAGCGTGCCACTGAAATACTGGCCACCGGTATCAGCATGTTTCCCGACAGCGAGAAACTCTTATTCGAATACGGACTCCAGCTCGAACGGACAGACCAGCTTGAAGCGGCAATCGAGGCAATGGAGGTCATCGTCGAGCGTAATCCCGATCACTCTGAAGCACTCAACTTTATCGGCTACAGCTGGGCTGACACCGACCGCAATCTCAAGAAGGCCCTTGATTATATTGAGCGGGCCATGAAACTCACCCCCGACAACGGATATATCCAGGACAGTCTTGGCTGGGTTCATTTTAAGCTCGGTAACCTGGAAATCGCCAGAGACGAGCTTACAGCAGCACTTGAGCTGGTGCCCGATGATCCGCACATATACGATCACCTTGGCGATGTTTACAGAGCTCTGGAGATGATTGGCAAAGCGCTTGAGGCCTATCGCTCAGCGCTCGAGTATTTCAAGGACGAGGATAAAAAAGCTGCGGTGAAAAACAAAATTGAAACGCTTCTCGCACCATAACAGTTTCCGGGCAACGTGGTCATGGCTCCTGCTTTTATGCTTCATTTTGCCTGCGGGATGTGCAAAAAAAACCTTTGGCCCGCCAATCGAAGGAGACGACTACTCCCGGCTGCAACAGCAATACCGCAGCTACCTGAACCGTTTTAAATCATGCGGGACAGGCTTTGACGGCGAGGTTTCTGTCTTCTGGAGCCACGCCCTCGAAACAATCTCATTCTCAGGGTATTTTAAAACCCTGTTGCCTGTTTCGGTGCAGTTCACGGCTCTGAGTCCGTTGAACCAGCCGCTCTTTGCTCTGTCAAGCAATGGGAGCTGGTTTCAGTCCCTTGATGTCTCAAAAAAAACATTCAGGAAAGGAAGCCTTCGAGCATTTGCAATCAGGCATGAAATCCCCCATACCTTTGTCTCCGGGGAATGGGGCGCCTGGCTGACCGGCAGGCCGCTATCGACAGCGCCCTTTGTCATCGGCATCGCCGATGATACCGAAAACCGTGGAATCTGGTTCAGCGTTGCAGGGAACTCCGAAGCCATATACCCTATTGAGCACACCCTTGTCGACCTGGAGGAACAAAACATTGTCGAACGAGCGGTGGTGGATGATCAGGGGAAAATCGCTGCTGCGATCAGCTACGGGAACTGGCATGCGCTTGACCACTGCGCGCAGCCGATGAGAATTCGTATATCGGGGCTCTCTTTCGGGGCAGAGGCGGAACTGCGTTTTTCAGATGTGCAGGAATCAGTCCTGAGCGATGACACGTTTAATCTGCCGATACCCGCGGGTTACATGCGTCAATTCCTTCCCTGAAAGGTTATTGACTCTTGACCGTCTCAGGTACCGTTTTCAGAGGCTTGACCGATTCCTTTTCAAACTCACTGATGATAATAACAAAAAGATTATCTTCCTTGAAGAAAACCTGCTGCAGGTCATAATTTTTATTAGGAACAAGATCGAGCACTACCCGGACCTTTTCCGGGCTCGGATGCCGGGCAGTCCTTATCTTTCTGACAAAAAAACCATTTGTCTCGATGACCGGCGGAATATCGACCGCAAGCATCGTATCCAGGAAGTCACAGACAACCCGCGGATTACCTTTCTCTATGCCAAAAACGATGGGAGGATAAAAATCGTTTAACTTGAACAGAACCATCTCGCTGTCATTTGCGGTACTCTCGTAACTGACATCAAGCAGGATCGGATCGGCAGCCGCAGGTTTGGGATCATTGATATTGGCGATAATCTGATTTACCCGTTCTTCCGCAGGCAGTGATGCACTCTGTTTTTCCTGTTCCGGAGATGATTCCACCTGGTCGGGCCCATCAACCTCCTTTTCTTCAACAGCGGTGAGCGCAGCTTCTTTTTCAGGCAAAACGGTTGTTTCCGGCACAATCACCCCAGGGTCGGCAACTTTTTCTCGGACAGACGGCGAATCAATCTCCTGCTGCACGGATTCTTTCACCTGGAGTGGCGGCGCCATGGGTTTCTGTTCATCTGCAGTTGCATCACTTCCTTCAGGCTGGTCGGCAGGTTCCGATCGATCTTCGCTGAAAGACAGGGTGACGACGAGATTGTTTTCCCCCTCTTCAGGCTTGACCTCGAAATCATACTCCCGGTCAGTCTTCAAATCTACAACCACGCGGGTTTTGGGCGGGTCCTTGTGCGCACCAATTCGTACGCTTTTTATCAACTGTCCGCCTGTTTCATCGATTTTCTTTACTGAAGGGGAATACGCGGTATCAAAAAAATCAATAACAAGCCGGGGCTTTTCCCCTTTTATTTTAAATATTTTCGGTTTAAGAACACTATTCAGCTTGAAAAAGAGGGCTTCGCTGCTATCAGTTACTGCTTCGTAAGAGATTTCCTCCAGAAGCCCCCCTGACTCCGGATGATTGTCAGCAGACGCTGCTATCACTCCAAACGTTATCATTAAGAACACAAATGATATGGACAGGTGCTTCATTAGAAAATCTGGTCTCGTAAACTGTTATTTTTGTTGAAACTAATATACCAGGACTTGTATTACCTTATCCACTCTGGAAAAGTCAACCTATTTTCAGTAAATCAAAGAGCGCAATTTCAGCTTAAATCCTATAGTATCAAGGTCTACCGGATTAATCAGAAAAGAACCACACATTACACGCTGATCGTCTAAACACCTATGAGAGATCGAGATTTTTTACCGTTCGTCAACAAACCGGGACGCTATATCGGCCGGGAATACAACAGTAGCTTGCCCGGGCAGGAGGCGTATGATCTCCAGTGCGCGCTTGTTTTTCCCGATCTCTACGAGATCGGCATGTCACACCAGGGTTTGCAGATACTCTACCATATTCTTAATGGCAGGGAGAAAATATCAGCTGAGCGCTGCTATTGCCCGGATAAAGATGCCGAGACGATGCTGCGGGAAAAGACACTGCCCCTTGTCACCCTGGAATCCGGCCGTCCGCTGAAGCAGTTTGATTTCATCGGCATCACCCTTCCCCACGAACTCTGCTATACGAATATCCTAACCGTTCTTGAGAGAGCACAGATCCCTTTTTACTCTGTAGAGCGCGACGAATCCCACCCAATCGTCATCGGCGGTGGTACCTGTGCACTGAATCCTGAACCGGTAGCCGATTTTTTTGATGCCATTCTCCTTGGCGATGGTGAGGAGGCAATCGTCGAGATTGCCGAAGCTCTGCTTTTGGCCCGCAAAAAAGAAATTCCGCGCAGCCTCCGAATTGAAAATCTTGCAAAAATTGACGGAGTATACGTGCCCCGCCTCTACCAGCCGGTCTACGATGATCAGGGCTGCATCAAAGAAATAAAACACCAGCCACCTGTTCCGGCCACGATTCGGCGACGCGTCCTGGCAAGCCTTGACCGACTCGATCATCTCTATCAGCCAATTGTCCCCAACTCGCGCATCGTTCACGACAGGCTCGGAATCGAAGTGGCTCGCGGATGTACGAGAGGATGCCGATTCTGCCAGGCTGGTATTACCTATCGGCCGGTACGTGAACGCTCCGTGTCACAGATTCTGCAGTTAGCGGAAAAAGGGATCAAAAACTCCGGTTTTGAAGAGCTTGCACTTCTGTCACTCTCCACTGGAGATTACAGCTGCCTCCATGAACTCTTGCCGAAGCTGATGGATACGTGCAGCCGCGATTTTGTCTCGGTTTCGTTACCTTCAATGAGGGTCGGAACCTTGACGCAGGAGCTGATGGATGAAATCAAACGGGTCCGCAAGACCGGCTTTACACTTGCTCCCGAGGCAGGCAGTGAACGGTTGAGGAAGGCAATCAACAAGGGAATTTCCGAACATGACCTGGTGGAGTCAGCGCGCAACGCCTTCAGTCTCGGCTGGAACCTGATCAAGCTTTATTTCATGATTGGCTTACCGACTGAAACAGCAGAGGACATCGATGCCATTACCGATCTTGCAAAAAAGACAGCTGAAGCCGGTAACGTCAATGGCCATGGCAGAAAAAGGGTAACGCTCAGCGTGGGGACCTTTGTTCCCAAACCGCACACGCCCTTTCAATGGGAGGCGCAACTGAGCATTCAGCAGAGCCATGAAAAGATCGACCGGTTGAGAGATAACCTGCCTCGCAAAGGCTTTAACCTGAAGTGGCACGACCCGAAACAGAGTTATCTGGAGGGAGTATTCTCTCGAGGAGACCGACGACTTGCGCGCCTCATTGTCACGGCATGGGAAATGGGAGCACGGCTGGACAGCTGGAGCGAACATTTCAATCTCCAGCGCTGGCTTGAGTGCGCCAGGACCTGCGATATCGATCTCGACTTCTATCTCCGGCAGAGAGCGGTTGAGGAAATACTCCCCTGGAGCCATCTCAGCAGCGGTGTTGAAGAGCGCTTCCTCCTCGGTGAGAAAGACAAGACCGGGAGCGGCGAATATACCCCGGACTGCAGATACCACGGCTGCCAGGAATGCGGCCTCTGTGACTTCGATACGCTCGCGCCTATTGTCCATGGTAAAAACGGGAGTGAAGCAGTGATGCCCGGTAACGCTTCCAGCGCCGGCAGCGGGGAGAAAACAGAAGAGATAGGAAAATTTCGATACCGTGTTTCTTATTCACGCAGCGGTGCCATCTGCTACCTCGGACACCTTGAGTTTCTGCAGATTATTTTCCGGGCTCTGAGACGGGCAGAGATCAGAACCAATTTCTCAAAAGGCTTCAACCCATCACCAAAAGTATCCTTCAGCCCCGCATTACCTGTGGGGACCCAGAGTTCATGTGAATCGTTCATTATGGAGCTTCCAGTCCCGCTTGACAACCGCCGGGAAGCCGCTGAATTGCTGAGGGCGGCAATGCCTGACGGCATATGCGTCAATGAAATAGTTCCCTTTCAGGGTAAGCTCCCCCAGGAGTTGAAAACAATCTATACTGTTGTCCTCGAAGATGCTCTCACCAGTAGAGAAGAGGACAGAATCAAGTCGTTTCTGGCAGCGCAGACCTTTGAAGTCGCCAGGAAAAGAAAAGGCAAGGTAAAACAGCTGGACATCAGAACGATGATTGAAGCACTACACATCGAATCAGCCGCAGAAATCTCCATGACCATCATCAGCAGAAGCGGGACACCCGGCATTAAGCCTCTGAAGGCTCTGGAACATATCCTGAAAAGAGATGAAGAGACACTGCTCAACAGTCTGGTGCGTAAAACATCAGAGGAGGCGCTTGAGAAATAATCAAACTTGCCGGACACACTCCGACTGTGTTACAAAGTACATCCTGAGAGGCTGGGACATAAAACCTGCGCTCGAGCGCGGCTCATACACGGTTATTACAGAAAAGGAGAAACCATGATCAAAAAGATTGTCTTACGCGATGATGAGATGCCGACCCAATGGTACAATGTGGCCCCGGACATGCCAAATGGCCTGCAGCCGCCGCTTGACCCGGAAACCAAGCAGCCCATGGGCCCTGAAAAACTGGCACCGCTATTCCCGATGGGACTCCTCGAACAGGAAATGTCTTCCGAACGATTCATCGACATTCCGCAGGAAATACTTGAAGTATTAAAAATATGGCGCCCCTCTCCACTGGTGAGAGCCTTCAGCCTTGAAAAAGCACTCAACACGAAAGCAAAGATTTTCTTTAAAAATGAAGGGGTTTCTCCCGTTGGTTCACACAAGACGAACACGGCGATCGCCCAGGCTTACTACAATAAACGGGAAGGTGTCAAGAGACTGGCAACAGAGACCGGTGCCGGTCAATGGGGCAGCGCCCTCTCCTTTGCTGCCAGCAAAATGGGTCTGGAATGCAAGGTTTACATGGTACGTGTTTCATTCGACCAGAAACCCTACCGCAAGTCGATCATGCAGACCTTTGGAGCAGAAGTCATTGCCAGTCCCAGTAACGAAACCGCTATCGGCAGGTCAATCCTGGAGCAGATGCCCGATACTCCAGGTTCACTGGGCATTGCGATTTCAGAGGCAATTGAAGATGCCGCCGGCAGGGAAGATACCAAATACTCTCTCGGTTCAGTTCTCAACCATGTTGTCCTGCACCAGTCAATCATCGGGCTCGAAGCCAGGAAACAGATGGAAATCGCCGGAGAATACCCGGATATAATCATCGGCTGCTGCGGTGGTGGATCGAACTTTGCAGGCATGGCCGTCCCCTACGTACCCGATTACCTGGAGGGTAAAAAAATCCGTTTCATCGGCACTGAACCTGCATCCTGCCCGACGCTGACCGGCGGAAAACTTGCCTATGACTTTGGCGATGTTGCCCGCACAACGCCGCTTCTCTATATGTATACGCTTGGTCATGACTTTATCCCGCCGGGCATTCATGCCGGCGGGCTGCGCTATCATGGTATGGCACCGATCGTCTCGGCAATGGTCCGGGAGAAGATGATCGAACCGGTCAAGCTGCAGCAGCTCGAGTGTTTCGAAGCGGGCGTCCTCTTTGCCAAAACAGAAGGGATCATCCCGGCACCGGAGACCTGCCACGCCATCAGGGGCGCTATCATAGAGGCGACAAAGGACCCCGAAGAACCAAAGACCATCCTCTTTAACTTCTCCGGACACGGGCTCATTGATATGGGTTCCTATGACCGGTATTTAGCGGGAATGCTCCATGACTACGACTATCCGACGGAGGAAATTGCAAAATCAATAGCAAACCTGCCGAAAATTTAAGACCGAGCCGGTTATCGTTTCATGAGTCCGACTAAAGCCGGGTCCTGTGCAGTACTTTTTTGTCTCTGTTTATGGACCTGGCTTTTCCCATTCAGGTTTGCCCATGCTGCCGAGAACGAGCAATCAATTGGTGCGCTGATTGAGAACGGCGGTTTTATCTTCACCTCCGGCGGATCAATAGCCGGCCGGCTCAACAGCACCTATTCTTTTATTCCAGCCTCGATTATCAAAATAGCAACAGCACTTGCAGCCCTTGAAATCCTTGGTCCAGACTACCGCTATAAGACCGAATTTTACCTCAGAGATCAGACGACACTCTATATCAAAGGTTACGGTGATCCTTTTCTGACCTCTGAGTACATTGCAGATCTTGCCAGAACACTCAAGGATCGAGGTATCAGCCGGATTGACAAGATCGTTATAGACAGCTCATGGTTTTCCGTGCCGACAGCAGCTGACGGCACGGAGAAGACCGACAACCCCTATGATGTACCCAACGGCGCGCTGGCCGTCAACTTCAACTCACTGGCCATTCAGGTAAACAACGATCGCTCGGTATCCTCGGGAGAGCCCCAGACACCCTTATTGGAGCTGACACGGATAATCGGCGGACAACTGGAACCGGGGCGCCATCGTGTCAACGTCAGTGGTTTTGGTTCACGGTCAACCATTGATAACAGCCAGCGCTACGCGGCAGAACTGTTTGCAGCCTTTCTGCACAGGGCAGGCGTCGAGATCACCACGGCGTTCGAATCCGGACAGGTCGATACCGGCTGCACCCTGATCCACACATTCAGCAGCCCCAGGAACTTATCCGAGCTCGTCCGCGACTGTCTGCAATTTTCAAACAATTTCATTGCCAACCAGCTCTATCTCAGCTGTGGCATTGCGCTGTTCGGGCACCCGGCGACATGGGAGAAAGGCAGACGGGCACTGCATCAGGTGCTGACAGAGCGCTTCTCTATGGATAATCGTCAATTTGAAATTCATGAAGGCTCCGGAATATCCCGCCAAACCAGGGTGACGCCGCTTTTCATGCTCGCCGTGCTTGAAGCCTTCAGGCCGTTTCGTTACCTGCTTCCGGAAAAAGACGACATGTTAATCAAGTCAGGCACACTGACAGGTGTATACTGCTATGCCGGCTACTTCATCACGGGCCGATCTTCCGATCCCTTTGTCATCATGCTCAATCAGTACCAGAATACCAGGCAGAAAGTCCTCAATGCGCTCAATAGCGCTTACCTGCGCACTCAGCAGGCAGACCACTGATCGAGAGCCCACGATGGATGCGAACAGGACGATCAAGATTCTCCATGTCATCAGCCAGCGTCCTGACTCGACCGGCAGCGGCATCTACCTGCAGGCACTTCTCAAGCAATCAGCCCGCCACGGATATGATAACGCTCTGGTTGCCGCCATCCAGGCAGACTGGAGCCCCGCTCCGTCCGGTATAAAAGTGGAAAACTGCCATCTCGTCGAATTTGCCGGCGGCAGCTGTCCTGAGACGATCGTGGGGATGAGCGACGTGATGCCCTACCCGAGCAGGAAATTTCAGGATCTCGATCCAGAAGCGCTAAAACGGTACCTCGAAATGTTTACTGGGCAGTTGTCAAGGGCGGTTTCAGCTTACCAACCCGATATCATTCACAGCCATCATCTCTGGCTTCTCTCCTCGATCATAAAAAAGCACTTTCCCGACATCCCGCTGATCACCAGTTGCCATGGGTCGGATCTCAGGCAGTTCAAACTCTGCACTCACCTCAGAGATCAGGTGCGTGAGGGGTGCTCCAACATTGACAGAATACTTGCCCTGAGCGCTGAGCAGAGGGATGAAATCATTGTAAGCTACCAATTTCCCGGCAATAAAATTGATATCGCAGGCGCCGGATATGACACGGACATCTTCCATGCCGGCGCCGGCTCTGAAGAACCGGAGAACGACAACATCCTCTATGCCGGCAAACTCAGCCGGGCCAAAGGCGTTCCCTGGCTGTTGAGGGCGGTGAGCGAAATTACTCACCACCGCTGCCATCTGCATCTGGTCGGCGGCGGCTCAGGAGCCGAGCTTCAGGAGTGCATTACGGCTGCTGCCGCACTTGCCTCCAGCTGTTCCCTTCACGGCATGGTTTCCCAGCCTGAACTGTCCTCCCTGATGCGCCGTTCGTCCATCTTTATCCTCCCGTCACTCCACGAGGGACTTCCCCTCGTGGTGTTGGAAGCTCTGGCCTGCGGCTGCACCGTCATTGCCACAGACCTCCCGGGAACAAGGGAAATCCAAAAACATCTGAAAACCAGGCAGTTGCTTCTGATCAAAAAACCGACCGTTGTCGATACTGATGCAACCCTTCTGGCTGATGAGCAACAGTTTGTGGCCTCACTCCGGCTCTCCCTAGAACAGGTTCTTGGCCGGCAGAAAACCGGTAGTCTCAAGCAGAGCGATTTATCTTATTTCAGCTGGGAATCAGTCTTCCGCAGGATCGAAAAAAGCTGGCTCAAAATCCTTGACTGAACAGACAATATCTCCATATAACAAAGCCTTGCAAATTCTTCTTTCTTTCGATACATTGCTCTGCGATCATCATTTCAGTCTCACGATGACAAAAAGCTCACAGCGCATTTTTTCAAAAGGAGAAACCCCATGCCCACCATGAGAAGCTGTTTCCTGACACTGTTCCTGCTCATTACGGCGGTCCTCGTTCTCTCCGCATGCACGACACCGGAAGGCAGCGCAGAAGATGGGAAACGCTGGTACATGATGAACAATTGTTACGCCTGTCATGGCCTGCACGGCAACGACGGCAAGGCTCCTGATATCGACATCGCTGATGTGAGTTTCAGAAGATTTCTGGGGTTCATCAGAAACGCAAAATCACCCATCATGCCCAGGTTTCCGGAAGAAAAAGTCTCCAGACAGGATGCAGCTGACATGTATGCCTGGCTCAGAACCATTCAATAGATGAAAGGCCAGGCAATTGCTTCATCCAGCCGCCGATTGGAATCTGTTTTCTCAGACACCGCTCTTTTTTGACCAGAGTGAGCGGTATAAATAGGTAACAGGGCTTTATCTCTTAATGTTAATGATTACTAGTATTGTCAAAATGTTGTAGCAAAGCTGTAAAAAGTTTGTTTATGCGGCAACAAAGACAAGCGCGTGAATGGAGATCGCGCACTTGTCTTCCCGACAGGCAATATCCCTATTAGAGCAGCCGGAGGAAATCCATGATAGAAAGCTTCTATGCGTTTTTAGAGACCATTGGCATGACCCACCCAATCCATCCGATCGTCGTCCATGCCCCCATGGGACTGGTAATTGGTGCCGTTGCCTTTTCTTTGGCGCAGTTGAAATGGCCTGATAAACACCTCGATGAATCGGCTTACCACTGCACTGTCCTGGCGCTGGTCTCAATTGTGCCGGTGTACATTGCCGGGTTGCTGGACTGGCAATATGTCTTTGCTGGCGACATGAGCAAATGGATCGTCATCAAACTGATCCTTGGCATTGTCCTGGCAGTTCTCCTTGCCTATGGCGTTATGCAGAAGAACAAGGGCGCCTCCGACGGGAAAATGCGGATTATTTACCTTGTCTGCCTGGGCGTCTGCGGAGGTCTTGGTTTCTCAGGCGGTGAACTGCTGTACGGAGGCTGATCAACAACGTATTGCCCCGATAATCGTCAGCGACCCTGAGGTCATAGAGGCTGGGCTTCTCTCTATCGAGCAAGCGTCACCCCATTAACCCGCACTGCACTTGCCGGCAGATAAGGGTCAACGCCGGAGACTTGATGCGCCTTGCGATCCTGTCCGATATACACGGAAATTATCGTGCCCTTGAGGCAGTACTGGAAGATATCGGGCAACAGCATATTGACGATATCGTCGCCCTCGGGGATAACATCGGCTATGGTCCGGAACCGGAGCAGGTAGTCCGTGAACTGATCAGCAGAGATATCCCTTCGGTCATGGGAAATCACGAGCTGGCCCTGATCACCCCGAATTATTACGCCCGGCTCAATTTCCTGGCCCAGGATTCCCTTGACATCAGCAGATCCCTGTTGTCTGCCGGAAGCCTGCTATGGCTCGCCGATCTGGAGCCGGTGCTCATCAGAAACAAGGCGCGCTTCTGTCACGGTTGCCCGCCATCCTCAATAACCAGGTACCTCTACGCTCCGTCACCAACCAGGCTGACGAGAATGTTCCAGAGTTATCCGGAAACGCTCTGTTTTGCAGGCCATACCCATATGCTCGATCTTTTTGAGCAGCGTTTCAGCGGGAATATCATTAAAAAGAAACTGAACCTGAAACCGGCTGCCCTCGACCCGCTCAGCAAATACCTGATGATCGTCGGCAGTGTTGGCCAGCCGCGTGACACACTCAGCGATAAAGCCAAGTATGGTGTCTGGGATAGCTCCGCCGCCTTTTTTCAGATCCGGGAGGTAGCATATGACGTCGATACAACAATCAGACTGCTGAAGCTTCATCATTTTCCACCCCACAACGCAAACAGGTTGAAATGGTCAAAAAAGAACTCCTGGTAGGCAAATACACCCTGCTCAAACGCCTCGGAAAAGGCGGCATGGGCACGGTATACAAAGCATTATCTCCCCGGATAGACAAGGTGGTCGCGTTAAAATTGCTGCAACCCTCGGAAGCGCTGGAAATAACGCTGGGCTACGAGCAGCTGGAGAAAATTTTTCTTTCCGAGGCGCGCACGCTTGCATCCCTCAATCATCAGAACCTGACCACTGTCTGGGATTTTGATACCGACGACCAGGGGCGCTCATTTTTTGTGATGGAATATTATTGCAACAATCTGGGAATAATGATCGGTGAACGTTTTCAGCTGGAAGAACCTTCCCGAAGGATCCAACCGGAAAAAGTAATTCACTATGGCGGGCAGATCCTTGAAGCGCTTGAATATCTGCACCACAATCAAGTGATTCACCGCGATATCAAACCGCACAATATTCTTGTAACCGACAGTGACCGCGTCAAGATATGTGATTTTGGCATGGCACTCGTGGACGGTCTGTCGTTCTCCGGTCCCGCCAACATGCAGATCGGCTCTCCCTGCTATGCTCCGCCGGAACAGAAGAAACAGCCGCACCAGGTAGACGGAAGGGCTGATTGTTACAGTGCCGGCGTACTGCTTTACCGAATGCTTACCGGAACCCTTCCAGGTATGCAGAGCTTTCCGCTTTCGATTATCAATCCAGCCTACGACCATAACTGGGATGATTTCTTTCAAAAAGCCCTGAACTGGTCACCCGACCAGCGATTCCAGAGTGCGGCAGCGATGAAGCACTCGCTTGAACAGCTTCAATTCAACAGGCTAGAGCCTGCCGCTGGAGGCAGCAGCAGCGCATCCCTCCCAGAAAAGGGGCTCAGGTCTACCGCGAAAAACCA
This sequence comes from uncultured Desulfobulbaceae bacterium, assembly GCA_965366875.1. Lineage (GTDB taxonomy): Bacteria > Desulfobacterota > Desulfobulbia > Desulfobulbales > Desulfocapsaceae > MADRE3. Next base: position 28,957 of record CBDUGK010000025.1, read on the forward strand.
GTGCGGGAGGCGTGCTTTGCTGTCCTTCCAACTGACCGATATGCATCGTCCCCGATGTTACATCGTCAACGACTTCGAATTCAAGACAGATGTCGTTGTCGACAGGGCAACTCATAGAACCTGGCAAAAAACGGGAAGTTCCTATCCGTTGAGCTGGCAGCAGGCTCACGACTATATCGACTCCCTGAACAACACCCGGTTTGGTGGTTTGACTTCATGGCGGCTGCCGACCGTCGATGAGCTGCTCAGCCTGCTGAACGAACCCGCTGGACGGGAAAGCAGCTTCTTTGACAGCAGGAGGAAATGGTTGTGGAGCTGCGATCTGCACGGCAAAAAAGAGCGCTGGTTCATAAATCTTGATATGGGATACGCGGCCAGCCAGGACATGGACTGCCCGAACTTTGTCAAAGCAATTAGCAGTGAAACTACCCAAGGCGCCTGCTAGAGCTCATGCAGGAAAATTTTCTCTCGTGCCGCCAGGGTATCAGCCAGTTCAACAACGCTGCGGTGGTGGGTAAACAGCAAAACCTGGGTCGTGGCTGAAAGTTCCGCCAGAATTTCAAGGCATGCCCGTGTTCGACTGTCATCAAAGGCAATAAGGATGTCATCAACAACGAACGGCAGCGGTTCTGCTTTTTTCAAATGCAGTTCAAGGGTTGCCAGCCGCAGTGCCAGGTAAAGCTGATCCCTGGTACCATCACTCATCCCGGCTATGGCTACCGCCGTATCATCCGGCCGTACGCCAAAAAGGACCGGCCTGCTGCTGTCATCCAGTTCATCTCGAAGATACCTGTAGGAGCCAAGGGTCAGCTGTGAGAAAAAATGAGCTGCCCGGGCCAGGACCGGCGCCTGGTTTTCTCTTCGATACTTCTCAATCTGCTGCTCAAGAATCAAGGCTGCAATCCTGAACCGCAGGTACTGTTCGGTACCCGATAGTATCTGGGCTCGCTGCTGCTCCATCTCCTGTGAAGCTTCAGCGGCCCGGGCATTTCCATCTTTGGATTGAATTTCGTTTTGAAGTGTCTGGCGCTGGTCTCGCAGATGATCCCTTTCTGCATGCAATTCATCCAATTCAACAGAGATTCCCTGCTGCTGGCCGTCAAGTGAATCAAAATCGAGCTCACCCGCCTCATCTTCCAGTTCTGCAATACTGAGACCATCGCCATTGCGAATGAGCTCCTGTTCAAGCATGTCATATTCTGAAAGCAGTGCTCTTTTTCTGTTCGAACGCTCACAGACCTGAATCAGTTCATCGTCAGTTTCAACACGGGCCTGTATTCTCAGCAGTGCCAATTGCTCTTCTGTCTGCCTCAGAGTGATGTCTGTCTCTTCTATCTCCATCGTCAGCTCGTTGCGCTGTATCTCGTTCTTTTTCAGACTTGCCCGTAGTTCACGGTTTTCATTCAACTCCTGATGCAGCTGAGCGGCAATCGAACTCGCCTCCCCACCTTCCCTGCTGAAGCCAATCGTATCGGTGAATTCATAAACCCTTTTGATAAAATCTTCTTCAACCTGGTCCATTCCATACAGACGTCTTCGCAACGCTTCCGACTTGTCCAGGACATCAAAAAACGATTCGAGCTGACTCATTGCCCCGACAGCACGTTCCGGATGAACATCAGGCTTCAGCCCCAACCCTTCAGTGGCTTGAGTCCATTCCTGCAGCCACAGCTCCTTGTTACGCCTGACGATCTCAAGGTTTTCAGCTGTTCTTTTCAAACGAACTTCTGCCCGCTCAATTTCGTGTTCTGACTGGCGCCTGCGTTCAAGCCTCGCCTCTTCCTGCTCCACAAAATGTTCACAACGGTTTATCATGGCCTCAAGAGTCAATTCCCCGATCTTCGAATTGTCTGCAAACATCTTGAGTTGAAGCAGGATCAACTCATGCAATGCTTTATACTCCGCGCCAAGCCGTTCCTCGTCGATTGCAGCATTGCGCGCGGTTTGAAGCTGGGCAAGGAGTTTTTCTACCCTGACAAGCCATTGTTTCATCTCTCTTGGGGTACCGGCATCAATGCCCAGAGGACTCCAGACAGCTTCCCACTTGCTGTTGATCGCTTTCAACTGCTCCGCAGTCGCATCATTATCTGTAATGAGCGTTTCCAGGCGGGATCTCAATCCGGTAATCGCCGCCTCAAGGTCGGCACGTTTTACAACCTGGTCGGCAGCAACACGAAGCTGGTCGGAAAGATAATCTGCTGTTTTCATCTTCTCTTCATAGATCGACACCAGATCCGAACCTGGTGAAGTATAGGCAGCGATCTCCCCGTCGACCGAGCGCTTCTCAATGAATCTGGCCTTGATAAGGCGCCACCCCTTGTCCCGTAATAGACGTAATTCCTGCAGCTCTGAAACAGCGGGAACAGTGCCGGTCAATAACAGCGCATCTAATTGCTGCTCTGCCCGTGCCAGCTCTTCTGCACTCTTCTGTCGATTGCGTTCCAGTTCTTTCTGTTTTTCCAACCATTCATCCATCTGCTTCTCAAACCAATCAACGGTTTCAGGCAGGGGCAGGGCCATTGTTGAGAGGTTGTCAGCAGTTCCATGATATCTTCCAAGTCGTGCTCTTTCACTCCTGCAGCGCTGCTGTTCCTCGGCCGATCTCTTCTGCAATTCCAACAGCCGCCGCTCAATATCACCAGACTTGCGGGCGGTTGAAACGGCTGCTTTTATTTCGCCGAGATTCACTGGTGAGCCGGGCTGTTCCCTCACCTCTTTCAGCAACGATTTCTGTTCATCCTGAAGCGCTTTCATATCGCCGTCCAGATCTTCATGTTTCTGGTTCAGCAGGACATATTGCTGTGCCAGGCCTGAAATCCATTTTTTATTGTTTAGCAGCGGCCGAAGCTGATCCGCCTCACCCAGATCAAGATCGGGGCGCACCCCCTGCAACAAAATAAAGGCCTCACTTCTCAACAGGCGCCGTTTGCCGTCCTGCTGGGGACGGTCCTGAATCGTTTTCTCAACGGCACCCAGCTCCTTGAACAGGCTCCTGATCACCTCTTCATTATCCAGTAATTCCTGGCGAATTTTTATGAAATCCGATTCCTCCGCCAGCCGCTGCAATTTTACTTCTGCTTTTTCCCTGGTCTCTCTTGCCGCCTGATGCCTGCTGGCAGCAGCTTTTCTCTTATCATCAAAGTCCTCAGGCAGAACCAGTGCTTCACCAAGTTCTTCCAGACGGGCCAGCGCGGAGCGGCGCTCGGCCAGTGCCCCCTTAACCCTGCCTATCCGGGCAAGCTGGGATTTTTTCTTGTTTCTGGCAACGATCTTTTCCTCAATTTTTTCTATCTCGAGAAGGGTCCCGGCAAGCTCTGCCTGGAGCCGTTTCCATTCTGAAACCGGAAGACTTGAGTCCCGAATCTGCTTTTGAGCACTCCTGAAACCGGCTATTGCCTGGTTGATAATCTTCGTTGACGCCTGAGGTTTAAAAAGGGCTTCTGCAGCGTTCTGCAATTCAAGCAATATGTCGCGCAGACCTTCGCTGCCGACCGCGGCACTGAAAAGTGCCTGACCGATATTTCCTGACTGGTTCAACAGCTCCTGGCCGCCGGCCACCAGCCGCGAATGATTGATGCCATAGAGCTGCTTGAAGAGGTTTTCATCGATTCCAGACGGCAGGAACGGCATGAGAACTGAATCGTCAAGTACCGCTGAGGTACGATGATCAAGAAGCGTTCCCTTCCTGCCTTTTCTACGCACAAATTCAATTGCCCGCCCAGTTGAAAGTCGAAGCTTGCCACCGATCCGAAGCTTTTGATTCATATGCAGATAATTATCCTCGGTACGAACAGGGATACCGAACAGCAGGGCGATGAGCGCCCGCAACGAAGTTGACTTTCCCGCTTCGTTGTCGCCGTAAACAAGGTGCAGCCCGGCCTCACCATCACTAAGATCCAGCGTCTTTTCAGTGAATTGGCCGTAGGCAAGCAGATCCAGCCGATCGATTCTCATCATCGGCCTCCCGCTGTCAGCAACCTGCCGGTCAACATCTGTTTGGCCTCATCAACCAAACGCTCGAGCATCCGCGGGTCATCCAGTTGCAGAATGGAGTCGGCAGCAAAGACATCGGGCGGTATTTTCTGCCTGAGGGTGTCAATCACTTCCGCAAGCTTTTCAATTTCATCAGGGTTTCCCGGTAAAGCGCCAATTTCTTCAAGCAATTGCGCCAGAGCGCTGTCTTCCGCCAGAGCCGAACTCAACTCGAGTTTTCTGACAACTGCATTTTCGACCCGTTCAATCCAGAGATCATTGCCGCCAATTTCGGCACCTATGGCTCTGAGCTGCTGCTCGAATCGTTCCGGGTAGGCCGATATTACTTCTGGATTTTCTGTTGCACCTTCAAGACGGATTCGTATCGCCGCGAACCGACCGTCTGCCTCAAGCTGCGCTTTCTCGACTGCCTTTCTAGTGCGGGCCATAATCTCCTGCAGGCCCGAAGTATCCGAGACATCAACACGGCAGTTGACCCAGCGAAGCACATCAAGGTCCCTGTTTTCAACCTCTCTGACAAAACCATCCTCAACATGAACAAGCATGCACCCTTTTGGCCCTGCTTCGCGGATATGGCGCCCCTGAACACAGCCCGGAAAGACGACCCAGGGATCCTGGGAGACGATTTCCTGCCGGTGCACGTGTCCCAATGCCCAGTAGCCATAGCCTTTGGCCAGAAGATCATCTAAAACACAGGGTGCATAGACCGCATGCCCCGGGCGGCCATCAAGGCTGGTATGAAGCATTCCGATATTGAAAAGCCCCTGTATCGCAGCACTGTATCCAGCTGCCAGGTTTTTCTCAACGTGCTGTTTTTCGAAACTTTGACCATGAATTGCCACCGCCGCCTCCGGCAGGATGACGGTCTCAGTACGGCGTGAAGAGAAAATCTTCATGTTGTCAGGAGTGTCCAGCGACCTTGTCATTTTATTGGCGGCATCGTGATTCCCGGCAACAGCGTAAACCATTATATTATGCCGGGACAATCGCCCGACCTGGTGGCTCAGATATATACCGGTGCCGTAATCCTTCCAGGTTCCATCATAGAGATCTCCCGCCAGCAGGACAAAGGCGACTTTTTCGGCAATGGCCAGATCGACAAGATTCTCAAAAGCTTTCCGGCAGGCACCGCGGACAGCATCCACCGGCGCGGATTCGTAGCGGGAGAGTCCGCGCAGCGGGCTGTCAAGATGAACATCGGCTGCATGTAAGAATGTAAACATTGTGTCACCGTTTCTGTAGATAGATCCAACCGCGCATATAACGCTTGTCTATGGGCATCCTGTCTGCTCAAAAATATAGTAGGCTCCGAAAATAGTAAAGCAGAACCTCACCGTTGTTTTTTGGTTCATCCGGATAACCTGTGCCTGAAACAGGAAAACGCATACTGGCTGTTCCCTGCTTGGTACCGCCGAGCAGCTGGACTGGTGGCGGAAATAGGCGCCTGACAGCCTTGATCATGATTGAGAGGCAGCCAGGCGAGAGCCCAAAACTGCCGATTAATTCGGAAACGGGATGCTGACCGCCCGGCCCGAAACAGTAAGAATCGGTTTTCAGGACATAAAAACCTGTTACAATCTGGTAATTACCACCTCTTTCCAGTAGACTAATGGGACGGGGGGAACAAATCAGCCAGCGATTCATATGTACCCTGACACCATTGAGTTAAACCACCGGCGCTTGCCGGTCGATAAAGACCCAACGGTTTATTTTTTCAGAGGAGACTTCTATCCATGGTCACAAACGCACATCAACCAACTGCAATAATTGACATCAGTAAGCTTCCAAGTCTGCCGCAGACGTTGATAGAGTTGATTGATAAATGCAACAGCAAGGATCGGAATCTTCGCGAAATCGGCACAATCGTAGCCCGGGACGCCTCTATCAGTGCCCGTATTCTGCAGCTGGCAAATTCCGCCTTCATCGGCACCCGCAACAAATTTACCGATATTGAACAGGCAGTAATCTACCTGGGAATAGACACCGTCAGAAACCTGGCCATTTCTGTTTCCGTTTACGAAACGTTTGGCAATGCAGACAACTCCGGTACCCTGAATATGGCAGGTTTCTGGTATCATTCTTTCCTGACAGCGGTACTGGCCAAGACCCTCAGCCAGGCCATACGCTACCCGGATCCTTCCGAGGCTTACCTGACAGGGCTTCTCCACGATATCGGCAAGCTGCTGCTGTATACCGCTTTTCCTGAGAGTTACCCGTCTCTGCTCGAAGAACAATGCAGCGGGGACCTGTTGCCGGTTCTCGAGCGCGGGACCCTCAGGGTCACTCATCCGGAAGCCAGCAGTTTGCTGGTATCGCAATGGAACCTGGAACAGGCCATCACCGACGCCGTATACAATCATCATGAAGACGAAAACGCTATCGAACGCGGCACGCTTTCCAGGCTTGTCTATACCGCAAACCGTTATGGCAATTACCTGATTTCAGAACAAACCATTCCTGAGGAGCTGGGAGAAAAACTCATCGGCCTTCAGCCAAAAGAACTGCCGGCGATCATCAGCCAGGCAAAAGAGGAAGTTGACCAGATTACCTCAGGAATGGGCATCAGTATAAAGGCGGAACCGCTGGTCAGCAAGCGGCGGTCGAAACAGGCTGAAACCAACAGATTAAATCTTGCCAGAAAAGTGCAGGCTATTTCAACGATCGGCGGTGTTGTCGATAATTTGTTAAAGGCTGACAACCTCAATCGCGTCGTTCGCATCATCGAAGAGAGTTTTCATATCCTTTTCAACATTCCCCACTGCCTCCTCATTCTCCCCGATGCAGACTCCAAAACAATGAGGATCCATGTCTCGACGAATAATCAGCATCACGGCCACGACAAATTGTCAATACCGGTCAATGTAGGCATGAACGGGCTCCTCTATGAATGTCTGCTCAATGGTGCCATCCGCTATACGGCTGTGGACGACAATCTGACGGTGGGAAATATTGAAACGCACTGTCTCAAACTGCTTGATGCCACCGGTCTGGTTGCCGTTCCGGTTCCACTTGAGGACTCGGCTGTGGGAATCCTGGTTGCCGGGGTCGAGCAGTCAGAATCGGCAGCAATTCTGAGCCAGCAAGAAACCCTGTTGCTGCTTGCCGGCCAGGTCGGCATGCGTATTCGTCTCGAGCGACTGCAGCAGAAAGCAGCAGCAGATCAGGTAACAGCCCTTACCAGAATCACACGCCAGATTGCCCATGAGATCAACAATCCTGTGGCAACCCTGCAGAATTACCTGGTCGCCTTGGGAATGAAGCTTGAAGATCGCCAGGACCTGCGCAGCGACCTGCAGGTAATCAGCAGTGAGATCAGACACATCGCAATGATCACCGACCAGCTTAATGACCTCTCCTCATCAAAAGGAAAAGAGAAGCACGAGGATGTAAATGTCAATTCGATCATCAAGCAGGCCGCAGACTTCTACCGTCAGACACTGCTGCCTGAAAACAGGATCAGTATCCGGCTGAATCTGGATGAGAAGATCCCGACAATCAGAACAAGTGCGGTCGGCATCAGGCAGATTACCGGAAATCTGATTAAAAATGGCATTGAAGCCCTGAACGAATCAGGAGAATTGATCATCAAAACAAACATATCCGATCAGGCTGAAAAAGCAGGCGCAATCCTGATAAGTGTTGAAGACAATGGACCGGGGACACCGCCGGAACTTGCAGAAAATATTTTCACAGCCGGCGTCACCACCAAGGGTGTCGGCCACGTCGGCCTTGGCCTGGCAATTTCTCGAAAACTTGTGCACGACCTGGGAGGGACGATATCATACTCTTCAGGGAAAAATGTCGGTACAAAGTTCACCGTCTCGCTGCCACGTTCAAACAGTCCGGCAGCCGCTGCAGAGGTTCAGTAACACCATGGAATCACGACCGGAAAAAAGCTGTATTTGTATTGACGTCAAACATTTCAGCAGATATTTTCTCCGGATTTTAAACAGCCTGGTGCGGGAAAGAATGTTTGAATCATTATCATACTGGGGTGCAAGGGTATGACAAAGTCCATACTTATTGTTGATGATGATCAAAACTTTCTCCTGAGTTTCAAATATATACTGGAGAAAAACAACTATACGGTCTTCCATGCCCAGTCAGGTACGCAGGCGCTCAAGCTGCTCCAGCACCAGTACTTTGATGCCGCCCTGGTCGACCTCCATTTGCCCGACGCCGTGGGCACCGAAATCGCCGATTATATCAACACGTATTTCAGCCACATTGCCGTCATCATTCTCACCGGGCAGGCAACACTTGACAGCGCCCTGCATGTTCTCAGAAGCGGTGTTTCAGATTACCTCTGTAAGCCGACCCCGCCTGAAATCATTCTCAACACATTGAGCCGCTGTATTGAAAACAGCAGGCTCAAACAGGAGTTATCAAGGAGCGAGCAGCGATTCCGGCAGCTGGCGGAACTCACCTCCGAAGGTGTCGTTCTCATTCGAGACGACACTATTGATCTTGTCAATCGCCAGCTCTCCGAGTTGTTCGACTACAGTGAAGATGAACTGAAAAACATGCATATTGCCGATCTGCTGCCCGATTGGCAATCGTCACTGATCTCGCTGCAAAACCTCAGACAGTCGGCAGCTGTTCCCACCATTGAAACGATCGGAAGACATCGCAGCGGTTCCGTCTTTCCGGTGGAAATCCGTTTACAGCAGCTCGAGAATCGAGAACCCGCGGTTCTTGCTGTCGGCATCATGGACATCAGTTTACGCAAGAAAAATGAACAAATGCTTCTGGATTTTCAGGACAGGCTGGCAAAATCTCAACGAATGGAATCCCTTGGCCTGATGGCCAGCCGTGTTGCCCACGATCTTAACAATATCCTCAGCGGTCTTGTCAGTTACCCGGACCTGCTTCTTCAGAAAATGGGTGAGGACACCACGCTCAGGGAGGAAATCGAACTGATAAGAAAATCCGGCATACAAGCCGGCGACCTGGTCAGTGATCTGCTCACGGTAGCGCGTGGCGCCAAATCCAGAAAAGAAGACAATCACCTTAACACGCTCATTAACAGCTACCGAAACTCTATCGATTACCGTCAGCTGCATCAGGAATTTCCGGAACTTCAAATCGACTTGGAGCTTGATCCAACAATCCCTGTTATCTCATCCTCTGCAATAAATATCACCCAGACTCTCACAAATCTGGTGATAAATGGGGTGGAGGCCTGTACAGAAGGGGTGCCGAGAATACGAATTCGAACAACCTTTCAGCTCCTTGAAGAAACATTGTGTGGATTCGAGACGATACCGCCCGGCCCCTATGTTATCCTGTCCGTGACCGATAACGGCATCGGCATCGGCGCCCAGAGCAAAAATCATATTTTCGAGCCATTCTACTCTGAAAAGGAACTTGGCAGGAGTGGAACAGGACTCGGGCTTACCATCATCTGGAATACCATTCGAGATCACAATGGTTATATCAATCTTGCAACAAGTAAAAAGGGAACACGTTTTGACCTCTACTTCCCAATTTCAGCGGACCGGAAATTCCAGCCTCTCTCCTCGCAGATGCTGAAGGAACTGACTGGAAATGGAGAGCGCATCCTGGTTATCGACGATGAAGCTTTCCAGCGAGACATTGCCAGAGCGACGCTGCAGCAGCTTGGTTACACCGTCTATACCGTGGACAGCGGTGAACAGGCGCTTGAGTTTGTCCGGTCGGAATCATTTGACCTGCTGGTGCTCGATATGGTTTTTGAAACCGGGATGAACGGTGTCGATACCTTTGCCGCAATCAAGGCAATAGAGCCAGGCCAGAAAGCTTTGGTCACATCCGGATTTTTTGATCCCGCGGAGCGGCTGCGCATATCATCGCTCGGCGTCGATCAATATCTTCACAAGCCATACAGTATTGCCAGCCTGGGAAGAGCGATATGTCAGGCCCTGCACACCAGCTGAGCCTGTAAAGATCTAATCGTAGACTTCCGCGTCCCTCAATAAAACCGCTTCAGCATCTTTTTGAGACAGTGTCGGCCGCTCTATCTGCGGCCAGACAATCCCTATGCCCGGGTCATTCCACCTGATTGTCCGCTCATGCTCGGGTGCATAAAAATCCGTTGCTTTATAAAGAAAATCTGCTCGTTCGGAGAGGACAAGAAATCCATGGGCAAAGCCGGGAGGAACCCAGAACATTTTCCTGTTCGTCTCGCTCAGCTGAACTCCGACCCAGTCACCAAACGTTGGTGATGAACGCCTGAGGTCGACAGCGACATCAAAGACCTCGCCGGACACGACCCGCACGAGCTTTCCCTGGGGCTGCCGTATCTGGTAGTGCAGGCCCCTGAGCACACCCCTTGCCGAGCGCGAATGATTGTCCTGAACAAACTCCAGGCTGACGCCGGTCGCTTCAAGCCATGTCCTGCGATTATAGCTTTCCATGAAAAAGCCGCGTTCATCACCGAATACGTCCGGTTCCAGGATAAGTACTTCCGGAATCCGGGTGCGTCTCACCTTCATTTCTCGTCAAACTCCCTGAACAACGTCAAGCGCCGTACATTCTCAGATAATAATCCTGGTAAGAGCCGTCTACAACGTCTCTCACCCACTGCTGGTTTTCGAGGTACCAGTCAACCGTCAACTCGATTCCCTGTTCAAAGGTTACAGATGGCTGCCAGCCGATTTCATCCCTGATCCGGGAAGCATCTATCGCATATCGACGATCATGCCCGAGTCGATCCTTCACAAAGGTGATGAGCGCACGGCGGGGCCGGTCCTGCTGAACAAGCCCGACTTTTCTGTCAAGGATGTCGCATATCTGGATCACCACATCGATATTTTGCTTCTCGTTATTTCCTCCTATATTATAACTCCTTCCCGGCCTGCCGCCTTCCAGTACCGCCACGATCGCCCGACAGTGATCGACGACATAGAGCCAGTCCCTGACATTTCTGCCGTCACCATAAACCGGAAGCTTTTTACCACTCATCGCGTTGTGAAAAACCAGGGGTATCAGCTTTTCCGGAAACTGATACGGACCGTAGTTGTTGGAACAGTTTGAGATAATCACGGGAAGCCCATAGGTATGAAAATACGCTGAGGCAAGATGGTCTGATGAAGCCTTTGAGGCAGAGTAAGGTGACCGGGGATCAAACGGTGTCGTTTCCGTGAAAAAACCGGTTTCGCCAAGTGAGCCATATACCTCGTCGGTACTGACATGCAGAAACATCTTCCGTCCGCTGTCAGTCTTGTCGGATTTCCAGGAGGTCCGTGCTGCTTCAAGCAGCACGAACGTGCCGACAATATTGGTTTGAATAAACGGTGCCGGTCCGGTTATGGAGCGATCGACATGCGACTCTGCGGCAAAATGGACGACCGTATCAAACTGCTCTTCCGCAAACAGCTGCCCGACGAGTCCTTCATCACAGATATCACCCTTTACAAACCGGTAGCCGCCATTCTCCTCTATTCCACCCAGATTTGCCAGATTTCCGGCATAGGTCAGTTTATCAAGGTTAACCACGCGCCAGTGCGGCCGGGTTTCGTGCAGCAGCCGCACAAAATTGGCCCCGATGAAACCGCAACCCCCTGTAACCAGAACTACTTTTTCGTAAACCATGTTTTTCTGTGTCTTTTCGGTTGTATTCTTTGTAAAAGAGCCTATTATTTTCTGTTTTTTCAGTGCATGTTTATACCCAGTCGACCAGAATAAGCAAAGGACATTTTAAAATCATGAGCAGTATCCTAGAAAAAGAAGTTGCCAGGCGCCGGACATTCGGCATCATCAGTCACCCTGACGCCGGCAAGACCACCCTTACCGAAAAATTACTGCTCTTTGGGGGTGCGATAAACATGGCTGGCGCCGTCAAGTCGCGCAAGGCCGAACGGCATGCAACCAGCGACTGGATGGCAATTGAACGGGAACGAGGGATTTCGGTCACCACTTCGGTAATGAAATTCGCCTACAGGGGATACGAGATCAATCTCCTGGATACACCCGGTCACCAGGATTTCTCGGAGGATACCTACCGGGTTCTCACCGCTGTAGACTCCGCTGTAATGGTCATCGACAGTGCCAAGGGAGTGGAGACCCAGACGGAAAAACTGATGGAGGTCTGCCGGATGCGAAACACCCCGCTGATAACCTTCATCAACAAGCTCGACCGTGAGGGCAGGTCTCCGCTTGAACTGCTCGACGAGATCGAAGATAAACTCCAGATCGAGTGCACACCGCTCTCCTGGCCAATCGGCATGGGAAAGCGCTTCAGGGGAGTTTACAATATATTCCGCAGTGAACTCCAGCTTTTCACCCCGGGAGCCGAAACTCGGGAGCAGAAAAGAATCACCATCCATGACCTGGCAGATCCGCAG
>CBDUGK010000026.1:0-41055 GCA_965366875.1 uncultured Desulfobulbaceae bacterium
TGTCTATCTGTGCCAGGGAGGCGTGAAATTCAAGCGTTCCCTTGAGTCGTTTGAGCAGAACCGCGACAATAGTAAAAAAACCTAACCGAACACAACCGTTCCAGAAAGGAATGGCCGCATGGCTGTACTGGGCGGCCGAGCTGTAGTCAAGAGTGAGCCAGGTCAGGGCTGAGATAACGCAGATAAATGCTCCGAGATAGTGTTTTGAATACCACGCTCCGATGCAGACGGGAATGAGATAAAAAATCGAGAATGATATCTCATATCCGGTCAAGTGATCAACCGCGCCGACAAGGGCGACAAGCAGAACTAAAATCACAGCCAGACGAGCTGGCGATTGTGCCTCAAAAAATTTGTCTGCATGACCCAGTATATTCGAACTTTTCATTACAAAAGGATACACGTTATTATATAGATTTCCAGCCCTCTCCTGGCCAGCGGAAATACGGAGATGAGCTGAGCTCTCTTCTCTTTGAAACGGTTACGATATTACCCTGATTTTTGCACCAAGTATTGTTTAAAAATTGTGCGAAGCAAACGCTTTGCTTGTTTTTTTTGAAAAACAGCAGGACATGGTCTTTTTTGTCGCCGGTTTATATTGTCAGGCCCTTGATCTCGGGTTTAAAGGCATTACACGTTAAATATCAGATAAATAGTGCTTTATTCTGTTTTTTCGAGTCAATTGAAAGGGAGAATAAATGTCTGGAACCCATAGTAGCTTTCAGCGGAGGTTTTGAAATGGACGAATTGATGCGAGTAATGACCCCGAAACCGAGAAATGCAGAAACCCCAAAGTCTTACCTCAGGTCCTGGATCACAGCAAATAAGGTCTTTTTTGATAGAAACCAGGGGGAAATACCGGAACAGCCAATTGATCTGTCCGAGTGGAGCCTGACCATTGACGGTAACGTTGGAACCCCGCTCACCTTTGATTTTGAGTCACTTCTGAGAATGCCGAAAGCGATCGTGGCAAATACCCTTGAATGTTCGGGGAACAGCCGTTCTCTACTTGATGAAAAGGCCTCGGGAAATCCCTGGACCATTGGCGGGGTGGGAAACGCGGTATGGGGAGGTGTCTGGCTCAAGGATCTCCTGGAGAAAGCGGATCTTGCGCCAAACGCACAGCATGTCTGTTTTGAAGGCTATGACAAGCCGTTGGGCAAGGCTCAAATCAAGTTTATTCGCAGTATTCCCATTGCCAAGGCCATGTCTTCTACACTGCTGGCCTATGAAATGAACGGGGAACCCCTGCCGCTGAGGCACGGCTTTCCACTTCGTGCCCTTGCTCTTGGCTGGACCGGTGCCAACTGCGTCAAATGGTTAAACAAGATTACCCTTCTCAGTGAGCCGTTTGCAGGTTTTTATATGGATAAGGTATACCGGATTCATCAACCGGGACAGGACCCGAAAACCGGGGAGTATGTAACCGATATCCAGGTTAAATCCATCATCACCCAGCCGGAAACCGATGCGGTTCTGCCAACCGGAGACATTACAATCCTGGGTGCCGCGTATGCTGGAGAAAGAGACGTTGAGACGGTTGAAATATCCGTCGATGACGGCGAGTCCTGGCAGATTGCAACCTTCATAGGACCGCACGAGCCTTTTGCCTGGCGACACTGGCAATACGTCTGGAGTGTCTCTCGACCCGGCAGTTATACGATTCTCTCGCGCGCCACTGACAGCGAGTCAGAGGTACAGCCGATGCAGGCTACCTGGAACAAGCTTGGTTATAATAATAACGGGGTAAGAGAACACGGGGTAACGGTTCAGGTTACCTGAGGCTCTGTCGGGGCTTCTGTTCTGAGCCTGCTCTCGCCCCAGCACTTATTCTTTTTCGAATTCGTCTTTTGAGGCTCCGCAAATCGGGCAAAGCCAATCCTCGGGGACATCCTCCCAGGCCGTGCCGGCTGCTATTCCTGTATCAGCGTCTCCTGCCGCCGGGTCATAGACATACCCACAAATCGTACACACCCATTTATCCATCTTTTCCTCTCTTTGTTGTTTTTGTAGTTTACGTTCCATTAGCCAGGATAGCCTGATCCGCATATTCGCCTTTCCCAGGGTAGACCGCTATCCAGAAATTTTTATCTCAAGACATTACTTTACCATGTCTTCACGATCAATTCTAGGTATTTGAGATGTTACTTTGAGCCATGCGATAATACCTGGCCGCTGCCATGTAACTCGCTGAGCAGAAATGTATGGAATCATGATACGGGTGAGGGCGCTCAAAGATCGCTTGGAAAGTATTTTCAGCCTATCTGACATTGCCGCTTGATTCATACACAACTATTTGATATATAATAGTATTGATGCTGCAGAGCGGGCAGGTTTTTCCCCCTTGAACTCTCCAGCTATCACCATTGTTCACCAACAGAAATGTACAGCTGCGCATGTAAAAACTGGTGTCTTAATCAATAAAGGATTGTCATGTGGTTAACTGCATCCTGTTTTCTTGAATTCCAGATTCCGGTTCCGACTCCGTTTCTGCTCATGCTGCGTCCCCGGAGTGGATTGCAGCAGTGGATTGCCCGTGAAGAGTACGTTTTGTCGCCCAGCGTGCCAGCGGTTGAATTCACAGACTCGTTTGGCAACCTGTGCCAGCGGCTGGTTGCGCCGGCGGGATATTTCTCAGTTCGTACTTCCGTTGACATCGAAACCGCGAAGGCTTCCGACACAGCACCCGGGGCTCATTTTATCGAAGTGCAACAGCTGCCGGACGAAACCCTGCCGTTCCTTTACCCAAGCCGGTATTGTGAATCGGATCGTTTCACGCAGATGGCTGCATCGCTCGTTTCGGACCGGGCTCCCGGCTACGACCAATGCACTGCAATTGTTGATTACATTCGCAGCACGATACGGTATACGCCTGGTGCCGGACAGCGGATTATCAGCGCCTCTGAGCTGAATGAGTCGCGAAACGGAGTGTGTCGGGACATGGCTCATCTGGGTATCGCCTGTTGCCGGGCCCTATCGATACCGGCTCGGATGGTCGTGGGCTATCTTGAGACGCTTGAACCGATGGATCTGCATGCCTGGTTCGAGGCCTATGTCGGAAATCGATGGTACACATTTGATCCAACACAGGTTTCTCTGCAGGGAGGACGTGTAGCGATCGCTTTTGGCCGCGACGCTGCCGACGTTGCCATTTATACGCAATTCGGCGACCCAGTGGAATTGCTGAGCATGAACGTCAAAGTAGCACAGATGTCCCCAATGCTTTACTGAGGCACATTACAGGAAACTACCAAGCGCTCGGTGATGTGACGTTTATTCATGTCGCAACTCGTCTAATCTATTACAAATAAAAGTGTCTATTTTAAAAGAGATATTGCTGGTTGTACCATGACGCTCACTGCCGCATTTCTCGTGATCATCTCTGCATGCATGCACGCCAGCTGGAATGTGTTTTCCAAAAGTCAATCGCCGACTATTGGTTTTTTCCAGATTGCCACGCTGGGGACTGTACTCTGGTTTTCACCAATATTTTTCATGACGCCGGATCTGATAGTCGGAATATCATTATCTCTATGGGGAATTTTGCTCGTTGCCGGGCTGTTTCAAGCGCTCTATTATACTGGTCTCGCCAGCTCCTATGCGCGTGGTGCACTCTCTATTGCCTACCCGCTTGCCCGGTCATTCCCCCTGCTTATTGTTGTGGCGCTTACTTTTGCAGCAGGTCGTGGAAGCGACCTCTCTGCTTTGGCCATACTGGGTATTATTGCTATAGTGATAGGGGCCCTCATTCTCCCGATGAACAGTTTCAGCGACTTTAAGCTGGCTAACTACCTTAATGTTTCCTGCGCGTTTGCAGTGATGGCCGCTGTTGGCACTGCAGGATACTCCTTTGTAGATGATATCGGTATGAATATGATAAAACATCTGCCCAGTGAAGCCGCTGGTTGGGAGCGTGCCTTACTCTACCTTGTCCTGGAATGTATCTTCACCGCCTTTTGGCTGCAGGCGCTCATGCTGTTTACTGAAAAATCCACCGCACACTTTCGCGCCAACTGGCGTCATTTGCTCAAGCCGGCGCTCCTGGCAGGATTTGCTATCGGGGCAACCTACGGGATCATATTGCTCGCCATGACGCACGCTAAAAATGTAAGTTATGTTGTTGGCTTACGCCAATTGTCAATCCCGATCGGGACCATTATGGGTGTACTTCTACTCAAGGAAAAAGGCTCTTTCCCTCGATTTTTGGGTGTGGGGATTCTCTTTATCGGCCTTGTTCTTGTTGCCTTGGGATAAATAAGTGGCCTTACTGGACCGAAGTGCAATGGCGCCACGATGCCGTTCATTTTCTGATGAACAATGATTTGGGATCCTGGAAATACCGTATCATGTACCCCCAGCTCTGCGAAGTCTGCTTGCCGTCGCTCAGACGTTATTGACTTTCCTGTAAACGGCGCCTCACGATAAAGTTCTTGCCAGTGGCTGGCCTTATTTCGCTTGAAACAAAATGGGAGGTGAGGTAATGCCTACAATGCAGGCTGACAGGCATGAAGGGTGAGGTGACAGGAAGAATCAAGCAAAGGTTTTTACCCCTCTCAGTGCTTGAGTGAATCAACAGAACCAACCATATTGTATGGGCAGCATCCCTCGGAAAAGCTCCAGAGAATCCTCTTATCTTCAGGTGAGAGCAACATGTTAGCAAAAATATTTGAAAGTTCGTTGTCCCGTCTGAGAGAGTATTTTGACCTTGAGCGTTTGGGCCTGCAGTTTGGAGAGCTTGTTATCAATGTCATTATTTTCATGATCGTGCTCGCGATTTTTTATCTTCTTTGGCGCGTGTTTCGTGGATTGGTGTCGCCGCGTCTCGAAAGGCATCTCGACAAAACCAGCGCAGCATTTGCCGAAACCTTGATAAAGTACAGCATTCTGGGCGTGGCTGTGATTGTAGCGCTCAGTTCAGCCGGTATAAAGACAACAGCGCTATTGGGATCCCTCGGTGTTGCCGGACTGACGATCGGTTTTGCGTTGCGCGATACGCTGTCCAACATTATTTCCGGCATTCTGGTCTTTGTGGACCGACCGTTCACAATTGACGATTTGGTGGAAATCGATGGCAACTATGGTCGTGTGGATCGGATCACGCTGCGGACTACACGCATTGTAACCAACGATGGCAGGATGCTGGCTGTACCGAATGCTGAAATCATGAACAAGACGGTAACCTCCTATACAAATTTTCCCCATTTGCGGCTGGATGTCGCTGTTACGGTGGGAGTCTTAGAGGATCTCGACAACGTCAGGATGATCCTGCTCTCTTTGGTGCAGAACGACCCCGATTACATGCGGGAACCAGCGCCCAATGTGGTGGTTTCTGTTCTGGGTGACTACAACATCGAAGTTCAATTACGCGTCTGGCTTGAAGAAGAACGGGACCACATAAAAAAACGATTTGAGTTGCGTGAAAAAATGTATAAGGCCCTGAGCGTCGAAGGAGTCGATATGCCGTTTGAAACGATTCAACTTACTCCGCACAGGGTGACGCTTGACGGCGATGATAATACCCGTATCAACCATTCCAGGCAGAAATGACAATCGGGTTCTGGGAGTTTGTTTTTTTACAACTCAGGCGAGCTTGCCGATGACAACATGGTAGGTTTGCGGGGCGCTATTTAACTGCTGAAAACCCTGTGCTGTCAGTTACTGTCCATCGTTACCCTCGATGGTGATGACAACGCCGACGGCTGGTAATGATGAGACGAGGGTTAACCCCTCGTCTTGATCCTCTGGCAGTAGCAGTTTGCAGGGTGCAATGGTAACAAAACTCAGCGCCCAAAATCAATCACTGTTCGCCTTGTTCACCTTCAAAATCTTCTGATCTCTCTCTTAAAGGCAATGAAAGAGAGTCCTGGTGTCGTCAAAGCACAGACATGGATCAGATTTGGACGCTGGTCAACAGTCATGTCTTCATCATTACCGGCTGATGCACTAGTCGGAAAGCACTTTGAAAGACAGATTCACACGGGCCCGAAAGATGGCGGCTTTGCCTTCGTCAACAACGATATCCAGCTTGACGACCTCAGCAATGCGTAAATCCCGCAAGCTCAACCCTGCTGCTTTAATAGCGTTCTGTGAAGCTTCTTCCCAGGATACCGGGCTTGAACCGACCATATCAATGATTTTGTAAACGCTTTGAGACATGAAATTTCCTCCTTGGCTAAGGGTTTTGAAAGCTGCAGTGCTCGTACTCACGCAGCCGGAACTTGTAACAGATACAAAGTTTTACATTAAACTGTCTGTTTACGGACATAGATTATGTACTTTCACTCCATTGGTCCATAGATCATACCATGCAATAAGCAGAAAAGCTTGTCAGGAGAACACAAATCTGTGTGGAATTAGTTTGGTTGGGGATTGGTGTCGCGCCTCCTGTTTCTAATCACGATTGATATGCCGGCTGAGATATTTGTTAATAGAAATGAACGGAGCACCGCTGCGCAGGCGTTTTCTAGACAGGTTCTCGATGTAATGCAACCGTTTGAGGCAGAGGCCCATTTCGATCCTGATAGAACACAATGGAAGGCGATGTGCCGAGCAACACGTTTTTCGAGGGTTCGAAGGCAGTCGAAAGAAGAATTATGCTATACAGAGTGCCATAATTGTATTATATAAGCAGGCTTAAGGCCGTCTTGGCCGCTTGTTTTTAACAACCATTTCGAGGAGTACGTGTGATGAAGATGAGACCTGTTCTGTTTTCAGTTGTTCTTCTGTTTATGCTGGCTGGCCTGGCAATTAACGCGGGGGCTATCACCAGGTTTGGTGATAATCCTTTTTACCAGCCTCCCCTGAGCTCTGTCGAGCAGATGAAGAACATGTTCATGGAACATAAGAGTGATGTACAGAAAGGCATGCAGAAAGCCGGTCTTGGTGAACTGTATGAACCCCTGATGGCTCAACTGCCGAACGCTGAGGTGGCTGAAGTCGAGTATCAGAAAGGCCAGGAACTGGAGTGGATGTTTTATCGCAAAAAAGGGCAGGGACCGGTAATGATAGACAAGGGGGTGGTCTGGGAATCGGATACTCCGTTTACCGGCTATCAGTTCTTTGTCGATTATAACGGACAGCGGTATACCTTTGTCGTGCCGCTTGTCTGCGGTAACCTCGCTCTCATGGGAATCGGTCCCATTCCGGCCCCGGTTATGCCCGTTGCAGCTCCGGCTCCTGCCCCTCAACCGGAACCAGCTCCGGAGCCAGCTCCTGCGCCGGTTCCTGTAGCAGCTGCGTCGCCGATTGCCTTTATCGCTGATGCCGGTTATCTCTATCAGGCCGATCCGGCACACTACCTGCTGTTCAGGGGTGGCGTCGAATATACCCTCGCCGATAATCTTTCACTGCTTGGCCTGGTTGGCGTAGCACCTAAGGTGGAGGGTATCGACGGAGAAACCGCTTTTGTGGTTGATATCATGTTGAATTACAACTGGTCCAAGATGTATGCCGGGATCGGATTAGGCGCATGGCTGACCGGCGGTGACAGTGACCTCGATACCGAAGATAACGATCTCGATATCATTTTTGATATCGGCTACAAGTTCTATGAAAAACCTGACTCGTTCAAGCTTTCAGGATTTATTGAGTTACGCTCAGCCATCGATGAGATGAGTGATTTCGATCTTTATGGCCGCGTTGGTGGTGGTTTGAGGTTTCACTTCTAACAGGGCTTTATTTCCCTGGCTGTTTTATCGGGGCCATCCGGCAATGATTATTTCATTTGAGCGGATGGC
The DNA here is from genome assembly GCA_965366875.1 of uncultured Desulfobulbaceae bacterium. Taxonomy (GTDB): domain Bacteria; phylum Desulfobacterota; class Desulfobulbia; order Desulfobulbales; family Desulfocapsaceae; genus MADRE3. Next base: position 7,737 of record CBDUGK010000026.1, read on the forward strand.
CCATTTTTTTCTTTGCTTTGCCAATCTGAAAAGAGAGGCCACGATCATTAGCGGCCGTGAATAATTGATATGAAAAAACTTGGCATCGGAATGGTCGGGGCGCGCTGGGGCGCGCGCATGCACCAGGCAAACTATAAGACCCTGCCTCCAGGGCTGGTTGAAATCCGCGGCGTCTGCTCTCTTACCCGGGAAAGCGCTGAATCCTTCGCGCGTGACGCCGGGGCAGCTTTTGCGACAGATGACTTTGATGCACTTCTTGAACGGCAGGATATTGATGTGATCGACATCTGCACGCCGCCGGCGTCACACCACGAGCTTGCCATTCGGGCTGCCGAGGCGGGTAAACACATCATCATGGAAAAGCCGCTCACCGGTTACTTTGGTGAACCCGGCGACCGCGAACCAATTGGGCAGCATGTGCCCCGTGCTCGAATGCGCGAGGGCGCGCGCCGCAATGCCGAGGCTGTGCGTGAGGCCGTGCGCCGCAATGGCGTGCGGTTCTGCTACGCGGAGAACTGGGTTTATGCACCGCCCATCGTGAAAATGCGCAATCTCATTGCTGTGTCCAAAGGCTCGATTCTGGAACTGCGCGCCGAGGAAAATCATTCTGGGTCAAACTCGGTGTTTTCCCGCGAGTGGAAATCGACCGGTGGTGGCGCCCTGCTGCGCATGGGGGTGCACTCGGTCGGCGCCTGTCTGCATCTCAAACAATGGGAGGGTGAGTGCCGCCTTGGTCGGACTATCCGCCCCGTCTCGGTTATGGCTGACACCGCTGACCTGATTCATACCGCTGCCTCCGAGCGTGCGAGAGAGGCAAATGCACACCGGTGGATTAGTTCCGATCCTGTCGACGTTGAAGATTGGGCAAACGTGACCATACGATTTGAAGATGGTTCCCGCGCCATCGTGCTCATAAGCGATGTGGGGCTTGGCGGACTGAATACGCGCGTGACTGCGTTCATGACCGATGGTGTCATCAAGGCCAACATGACCGCGAATGATGCGATCGAAACGTACGCCGTGGATGCGGCGACGTTCGACGACGAATACTTCACGGAAAAACTCGAAACCAAAGCAGGGTGGAATCGTCCGAGTTGTGATGAAGACTGGTTTCGCGGATTCTCGCAGGAGATCGAGGATTTCGTGCAGGCAATCCGGGACGACCGTGAACCCCGAGCGGGCATTGATCTTGCCGTGGATTGCGTCAATCTTATCTATTCAGCCTATGTGTCCGCCGAGGAAGGCCGGGTCGTGAGCCTGGAATAACGTGCCTGGACGGATGAGAGCGGGGATGGACCCGCACACTCTTGTCTATTTATAGATTTCTTGCAGCCTCAGCCGCAGCCTTTCTGAAAAGCAGGATATCGGATTGGCCGGCAATCAGCCGGTAACCATTGTCCTCCAATGCCTTATTTGTTTTGCCCGGAAGCGGAAACCCTCCAAGCATTTTACCTGAAAGGCGTACGCGATTTTCAATCTCATCGATCATTGCCATGACCGTGCTGTTTTCAATATTTTCAAAGCAACCCATCGATCCGGCCAGATCATAAGGGCCGATGAAGAGCATATCAATTCCGTCAACTGCCGCTATTTCAGCGATGTTGTCGCAACTTTCCACATGCTCAATCTGGGCAATCAGCAGGAGTTGATTGTTGGCGTTTTTACCATACGTCGAGTCAGTACCATATCCGGAGGCGCGCACCATGGGCGCCGCATACCCACGTATACCCTGGGGAGGATACCTGCAGGAGGCAACGGCCTCTTCAGCCGCTTTTCTATTATTAATCATCGGTATCATCAGCGACTGTACCCCGATATCAAGGATTCTTTTCAGGTATACCTGATCGTTCCACGGCGCACGAACAATAACATGTCCCCCCGCGCTCTCCACCGCTCTGATGAGGTGGATGGTCGTTTCCAGACCAGTGGAGCCATGTTCGTTGTCGATCAATATAACCGGCCAGCCTGCGTACACAGCCAGTTCGGCGATGGTTGCGCTCCCGGCCTGACTCCACATCGCTTTGATATTCCGGCTGTTCATTAATTGTTTTTTTATCCAGTTTTCTCTCTTGAACATCATTGCCTCATTTTTTTATGTTTGCCATATCCATTTCACCGGACAGATTCCCGCGTTGATTTCGTCATAGCGCTGCTGCGCTGCCTATCATTTTGGCGGCGATGAAGGTGCTGCCTGTGAACAAGACAAGGGAGCAATGAATAGCAGCCTCCTGACATTGATAGTAACCATACCATCGTACTAATTTATCAGAATTACTACTCATTTTAAAGGTCTAATCAGAGAATGCGATCTCTTTCCCGTGGATCGGGATTGTGATGGTGAATGGTGAGGGCGAAAACGGACGGAAAAAGAGGATAAAATATCTTTGGAAAGGCCTGAACGAGATGAAATAGCGTGGTCAGGAGATCATCTGCTCCAAAACCCCGTGTATCTGGCTGACAAAAAAGGAAGGGCCAAGGGAGAAGGTTTCGGCCCTTCCTTCACTAGAAAAGAAGAGGTTGATATGGCGGTCTTGTCTTGTTTTCTAGCTTGTGAAAGCCGGCTCAGAATTTCTCATCAAAGGTCTTGAAGCAAACAATGATAAGGGTAATTTGATAATCGCCCAGCCGCATAAAATGACGAGCGGTAGAAGAATTTGGAGAGTTATCGGGATCAACCAGAGATACACCAGATAGTCGCTGAAATGCATAATCTTCCTCCCTGTGACAGGTTAAGAGGTGCCTACATATGGAAACAGCAATCTAAGTATAAGAATTACCATGGAATAAATTCCAGGCAATAGTTGAAAAACACCTATGAATCAACTAGGGCGACTAGTTGTCAAGCGTTGGCGAGCAGCGCGGCCTGGAGATTTACCTTTTTGTTACTCAGCGATAGTCTCTTTCTGATTGCCTGCCTGTGGCAGGCAATGGTTGACGGGGAAAGAGTCAGAATTTCGGCAATTTCCTTTGTGGTATGGCCATGCTTGATTAACTCAGCAATTTGAATCTGGGTCGGGGTCAAGGCTGAAAGATAGTTTTTCGGGAGATGCGAAAAGGATGAAGTGATGTCAGCAAGGTTGAACTCGATGATTTCAAGCAAGGCTTTTTTTGAAGCTTCACTCTGTTTCATTTTTAATTTTTCCAGATTTGGGAAAATTAATTTTTCGACTTTAAGCATTATCGCCTTTTCAAGGTTTTTTTTATCTTCCCCCCTCTTTTTCAATAAAATTTCAAGGGCAACATTTGTCTCTTTGAGTCTTTGCGTTTGCTTGTTAAGTTCAGCGGTTCGGGCGATGACTCTCTGCTCTAACTCGTCATACGCTCTCTGCAGTGCTTCTTCCGCCTCCTTTTGCCTGGTTATATTTTCAACAATGCCAATGGCAGCGTTTATGGATTTATCACGTGAAAAAATTGGAGAGAAAACGCTGCGAATATAAGCACTTTTACTGCCTGTAACAGAACTGTAGTGACCGAGATAATGAGTTATTTGTCCTGAAAGTACTGACAGGGTGGCCTCTCTCACCCGTTCATCTTCTGCGGTTTGCAGCAGATCAAATCCGATGATTTTATCAACACTGGAACCGAGAATCTGGGCTAATTTTTCATTTGCTTTTGTAATGATGCCGTTCTTGTTGATGAGGAGGATTCCAAGAGGCGAATGTTCAAAGATTCCACGATATTTTTCTTCAGCTTCCCTCAAATTAGCTTCTGTCTGCTTCTGGCTGGTAATATCTGCGCAGATTCCGCAAATTGCATCCACCGTGCGTTCGCTTGTCAACAGTGGGAATTTAGCCGTAATAAATGAATGCTCTCCATCAGGAAGTAGAATAGTCTCTTCAAACTCTACCAATTGACGGGATCTAATAACCTCTTGATCCTGAGCGCGAAAAAGCCGTGCAACCGGTTCGCTGAAAATTTCAAAGTCATCCTTACCTTGAGCTTCGCTATTGGTTATACCTGCGAGGTACTCAAATTGCCTGTTTATATAGATGTATTTGCAATCGGCATCCTTCAGGAAAACAGACATATTGGTATTATCGATGATAGCCTCCAGGTGTTCTTGCCGCAAGTGTGATGAAACATGCTGTTTCGGAAAGAGGCCCTGGGTCTCTTCAGGGGTTTGAGTCCGCTGCGCCAGGTTTTCATCTGTTGGCCGCTCTTTCATATAACACCCGGTTAAGGTATCCTTTCAACAGGTTATTTGATCCTGTGAACTTCTTTATTTGCATGATGTTATCCAGCAATAATAACCATCTCTGCCTAACAGGTAAATAGCACGTTGTGGTGGTAAGAAGAATTAGAGCTTAGCTCTTTCTTCCGTTTGATTTTTGAGATTGATTGCCTGTGGTTATTATCGATGTTTCAGTGCTTCGATGACATGAACCTCATCTCCCAGAAGGGCACTGAATAACACGGTAAAATTGTTTTCTCAAATGAGTTTGTCGTATCAAAATCCACTTGATATTTTTAAGTTCCATACATATTATTACAGTCATCAATGTGTCATGGGAAGTATGGCGCGGCGTGAGCCTTAACCACCCCCATACCTGGGGTGAGCCGACCCTTTCGGCCGCTTGCGGGCTTATCCGCTATTGGATTGGAGGTTTGCCATGTATCTTCTTTATGGTGTGTCGCTTGTTTCGGTAGCAGTTCTCTGGTTTGTCGTGCTTTTAATTGGCTGCAGGAATCCAGTGCGCCCCGCATGGGCCGGGGAAGGGCTTGTGGCCAACCTGTATTTGCCCCTGGGTATTGGAATGTTGATCATGGGGGCTGTCAATGTTCTTCAATCCTTATTCCTGTTTTTCCCAAGCATGGTTGAAATTGGCTACAGTGCTCTGGTTCTGGCTCTGGCAGTTGGGATCTATGTGATGTTGAACGTTCGTAAACGGTTGGCAGTTTATCGTGCCCAGGAGACAAGCGGGGTTGTCATTGAAGTTGATTTCCAGACAGATACTCAGGGAAATCAGCCTCAGCCTCCGCTTCATTCCTCACTTCACTTCCGCAAAGCAGCTTGATCGTTTTCACTCAAACGTTCCGCTGATGTCTTGTAACCGTAGGCAATCCCCTCAAAAGGGGATTGCCTACGGTTGTTTTCGCCTGATTTTTCGTTGACTTGTTTCCGAGTATGTTCAATAGTTCGGGAGAACTGTTGTTTCCAATCTCGAACATAATGGTATCAGTCTACTGTCAAACGGGGATTTCATGAGCGAAAAGGTATATTTCATAGAAGCGGCCGACAACGAAGATGATGAGATTCTGTGCGAGAGATTAAAGGGTGTCATTCAGTCTGAGAATCTTCTTGGCTGCATCTCCGCTAAAGATGTAACCGCGGTTAAAACCCATTTCGGGGAATCCAGAAAACTTGGTTATGTCCGACCGATCTATCTGAAAATGCTCGGTGAATGCGTGGAACGGCAGGGGGGAGTCCCGTTTCTTACTGAGACATCAACGCTGTACAAGGGCAATCGCAGCGACGCTCTCAGGCATATCGCCCACGCACAGAACCAGGGATTTGACTATGGGGCAACCGGTATGCCGATCATCATGGCAGACGGTCTCTTCGGTGACGAGGAATATATCGTACCAATCAATGGAAAAGCATACAACTCCGTTCACATAGCTGCTCTTTTTGCAAAATGCAATGCGCTGATACTGGTGTCGCATTTTACCGGTCATCTCATAGCAGGTTTTGGTGCTGCTTTGAAAAATCTCGGCATGGGATGTGCCAGCCGCAAGGGAAAGATGGCACAGCATTCCACGGCCAAACCAAAAATTATTAAAAAGAAATGCACCGGTTGTGCTACGTGTGTCCAGTGGTGTCCCCAGGATGCAATTACAATGAGTGAAGATGATCTGGCGCTGATCGATTCCTCAAGATGTATCGGCTGCGGTGAATGTCTGGCTATGTGCCGCTTCGACGCGGTTAAATATAACTGGGGTGCAACCTATGAAGAATTGCAGAAAAAGGTTGTTGAGCATGCCATGGGAATCGCTTCGCTGTTTCAGGGAAAGGGGTTGTATGTAAACGTTCTGACCAGAATATCAAAGGACTGCGACTGCATGGGGCATACCTTTGAAAAGATGGTCCCGGATATCGGCATCATGGTGTCCAGTGATCCGGTGGCGCTGGATGCGGCTTCGCTGGATATGTTGGAACAGCGGGCTGGAAAGACTATGGCACAGCTGGCATATGACATCCCCTACCGGTTCCAGCTCGACTATGCCAGGGAATTGCAATTCGGCACTCAAGACTATGAACTGGTCAGTTTCTGACGCTCATTCTCTTCCTCTGTTTGTCCCTGTGGTCCAAAAACAATAACCTTTGACTTTCGTCAGTATAGATTTAAAATGGCAGCTTCATATTTGTAATGGCTTCCGGTGGTTGTCTGGCCACAGGGAAAAGCATACTTCTAACTACCCGGATCCCCTCAGATGGCGAACGACACGTCTTTCATGAAAAACTGGTCAGTTGAGCAGGCTACGAAACAGTTCCGTATTGATAAGTGGGGAGCCGGTTATTTTTCGATTAACAAAGCCGGAGATGTGGTGGTCACGCCGGCTGGAGCTGACAACGGCCCGAGTCTCAGCCTTTATGAGGTTGTTAAAGAGATCGAGACACGAGGGTTTTCCATGCCGGTACTGCTTCGGATCGAAAATATCCTCGGCAGCCAGATCAAGCTTCTCAACGAGACGTTTCGCAAAGTGATCCGCGAGAATAAATACAGAGGTGTCTATAAAGGGGTTTTTCCGATAAAGGTAAACCAGCAGGAACAAGTCATCGAGGCCATCAGCAAGTTTGGAAAGGAGTATAACCACGGCCTGGAAGCAGGCAGCAAACCTGAGCTCATCGCTGCTATTTCGATGCTCAGGAATCGGGATGCCTGCATTATCTGCAACGGCTATAAAGACGAAGAATTCATCGATCTTGGCCTGTTTGCATTAAAAATGGGTTATCGGGTCTTTTTCGTTATCGAGGTGCCGGGAGAGGTTGATCTCATCATTGAACGGGCAAAATACCACAGGGTAATCCCGGCCATAGGTCTGCGCATCAAGCTCTCAACCCAGGCGAGTGGGCAATGGCAGCAATCAGGCGGTGACAGCTCCGTTTTCGGACTCTCCATGAACCATATCATAAACGTCATAGACCGGCTCAAACAGGAGGATATGCTCGACTGTCTGCAGCTCCTGCACTACCATATTGGCTCACAGATCCCCAATATCAGCGACATTCGTGCAGGGGTCATGGAGGCGTGCCGATTCTATGAAGAACTCGTCAAGGAGGGGGCCCCAATGGGCTACCTTGATCTTGGCGGAGGGCTTGCCGTGGATTATGATGGCTCCAACTCGGATTCTCATTCGAGCCGGAACTACTCCCTGGAAGAATATTGCAGCGATATCGTCGAGTCTATCCTGACCGTGCTCGATAAAAACGATATTCCGCACCCCACCATCATTACTGAATCGGGCAGGGCGGTTGTCGCATATTACTCAGTTCTGGTGTTCAATATTCTTGACGTCAGCTCATTTGAGCCGCCTCCCATACCGAATAAAATGCCGAATGTCGACAGTGACCTGCTTGAAAACCTCATGGCTACGTACAATATGATTTCGGCCAAAGACATACAGGAGTGCTGTAATGATGCCATTTTTTACCGCAACCAGGCCAGACAGCTGTTCAAGCACGGTCATATTTCAATCCGTGAAAGGGCTCTGGCCGAAAATTTAGCCCAGCACATTCACATAAAGATATCCGAGCTATCGCAAGAGTTTACTCACATTCCCAAAGATGTGCAGAAGATGAACCAGTCGATCTACGATATCTACTACGGTAATTTCAGTCTTTTCCAGTCTCTGCCGGATGTCTGGGCAATCGACCAGATCCTTCCGACGATGCCGCTGCATCGACACCTCGAAGCACCTACGCGGCAGGCAATAATCTCTGATATCACCTGCGACTGCGATGGCAAGATAGACAACTTTCCTGACATCTTCGAGGGAAAAAATACCATCATGCTCCACCCGCTTAAAGCCGATGAGGATTACTACATGGGTGTATTCCTCGTTGGGGCATACCAGGAAACCCTGGGCGATCTGCATAACCTGTTCGGTGACACCAATGTTGTTTCGATCCATGTAAACGATGACGGCAGCTACAAATTTATTCTCGAACTTGAGGGCGATTCCGTCTCCGACGTGCTCTCCTATGTGGAATACGATATGCATGCCACGAGGGCACGGCTGAAAGCCCTGGCGGATGATGCCATCCGGAATGGTTATCTTGTACCCAGCGAACGAAAATCAATCCTGGAAAAATTTGAAGAAGGGTTGCGGGGCTATACCTATTTTGAAAAGTAACGCCAGACCGGAAAGATTCGAACTATCAAGAATCCATAGATAGTCTTCCGACCCGAACTACCCTTCCGACCTGATCATTTTTTTATTCTGAAGCTAATATTCGATACATTTCCGTGTGGTCTGCACTTTTTTCAGAACTGGCGGCTGCCTGGCGCCAGATATCAAGACATGTGTGCCCCAGTTTTGCAGGGATGTGCAGATTCTCGGCCAGACTAATAGCGGTCGTAATGTCCTTGGTCATGAGATGAAGCGCAAAGCCGGAATTAAATGTTCCCGACAGCATGAACTGCAGAACTTTATTTTCAGAGGTATTGTTTTTGCCGGTTGAGTTGTTGAGAACCTGGGTAATGATGCGCTCATCAATACCGAATTTCCTGCCGATGTGGAGGGCCTCGACAGTGGCGACCAGACTGGCGGCTGAAACGTAGTTATTGAGGGCTTTCAGCGCATGACCGGTACCGATTTCACCCGTATGATAAACAGCTGATCCGAGTTTTTCAAGAACAGGTCTACAGCGCTCCAATGATTCTTCTGAACCGCCAAACATGATGGCGAGTGTCCCCTGTTGCGCTCTCTTGACGCCTCCTGAAACAGGAGCATCAGCCATGGTGATCTGGTGTTCTGAGAGAATCCCGGCTAATTCCCTGGAGCGTAGAGGGTCACTGGAACTCATGTCGATAATCGTGGCGCCAGGTCTCAAGGCCGACATGATGCCTGCCTGCGATTCTTTTCCAAGCACCGATGAAAAGACCTCATCCGAGTTGGGCAGCATGGTGATGACGATGTCGGAGTTCCGGGCGCATTGAGCAGCGGAGGAACAGACATGGCAGGTGAACTCCCGGGCGAATTGATTTGTCGTTTCGGAGTTGATGTCGAAGACCGCCAGCTGATAGCCGGCAGCGGCAAGTCTTCCGGCCATCGGATATCCCATCATCCCAAGGCCAACAAAAGCGATGTGGTTATTTTCACTGGCGGTTGTCATGAAGGTCAAATCCCCATTTCTTTAAAAACTTCTTTTGCGATTCGGAAACTATCAATGGCTGCAGGAACTCCGCAGTAGATTGCCGTCTGCAGAAAGACTTCACCGATCTCTTCTTTTGACAGGCCATTGTTGATCGCGCCTCGTATGTGCAGTTTAACCTCATGGGGACGGTTCAGGGCGGTCAGCATGGCAAGGTTGATAATACTGCGGGTCCGGCGATCAAATGTTGGGCGGTTCCAGATTTCACCCCAGCAATACCGGGTAACCAACTCCTGCATGGGCATAGTGAATTCATCGGCGTTCTTAATCGAGTTGTCCACATGATCGGCACCGAGAACCTCCCTTCTGACCTTTAACCCTTTTTCAAATAATTCATCCTGCATTGCTGGCTCCTCCTTGTTTGCTTGATTTCTGGTTTCAGCGTGTCAAACGGGCGGTAATCATCGCATTTTTCGCGCACCTCTATCCAAATATAACCGACACACCAATATAGTTAAACATCAGATATGGGCAGGGATGAGCCGTTAGAATCAGTTAGGTATACTGTCCCCGGAATTGCCCGGAATTGTGAAAGTTGAATGAAAAGAAGGGGCAGGAGAAAAAGACTCAGATATTTCCCATACAGATCAGTTTGATCTCAAGATATTCGTTTATGCCGTACTTTGATCCCTCTCGACCCAGTCCTGATTCCTTTATGCCGCCGAAAGGAATGGTCTCAGAGGAAATAGCTGTTTCATTGACGCCGACCATGCCATATTCAAGAGCCTCGCTTACCCGCCAGGCACGGCCGATGTTCTCGGTAAACAAATAAGCCGCAAGGCCGTATGGCGTATCGTTTGCCATTGCTATCGCTTCTTCCTCACTGGTGAACCTGAAGATGGGGGCAACCGGGCCAAAAATTTCTTCGGAGAATATCCGGGCTGATCGGGGCACATTCCGGAGGATTGTCGGCGGGTAGTAGCTTCCGGCGTGATCGCTGAAGCCGCTGCTGCAAGTTATGACTTCGGCACCGCTTTGCCTCGCATCTTCGACAAGCCCGGCAACAAAATCAACGGCGGAGTCATTAATCAGCGGGCCAAGATCGGTGCCCTCTTTCATGCCATTGCCCTGTTTCAGCAGCGCGGCTTTAGCGGCGAAGATCCTGACAAAATCATCGTAAATCGTGTTCTGCACAAGGATTCGGTTTGCACAGATGCAGGTCTGTCCGCAATTCCTGAATTTAGAAACAACAGTTGCCTCCGCTGCTTTTTCAAGATCAGCATCCTCAAAGACAATTACAGGGGCGTTACCGCCGAGTTCCATTGAGACTTTTTTTACTGTCTGTGCAGCCTGGGACAACAGGAGTTTTCCCACTTGAGTAGAGCCGGTGAACGTTACCTTCCTGACCAGTGGATTGGTGGTCATTTCATGACCGGTCTCCCGGCTGTTGCTGCTTGTTACGATATTGATGACGCCCGGCGGGATGCCTGCTTTCTCGGCCAGCCACCCCAGTGCCAGTGCTGACAATGGTGTTTCACGCGCCGGTTTGATGATGATGGTGCATCCGGCGGCAATTGCCGGAGCGGCCTTGCGGGTAATCATTGCATTGGGAAAGTTCCATGGAGTGATGGCGGTTACAACTCCAACGGGTTGCCTGATGGAAATCAGCCGCCTATCATTGCTTCCGGGGGGAATAACATCTCCATAGGTTCGCTTGGCCTCCTCGGCAAACCACTCGATGAATGAGGCTCCATAGGCGATTTCGGCCCGTGCCTCCCTGATCGGGCGCCCCTGTTCCACCGTCATGATTTTTGCGAGTTCTTCCTGATGCTCGAGTACCAGTTCATACCACCGGCGCAGAATTTTTGAACGTTCGTTTGCTGTCGTTGTTCTCCACTGCATGAATGCCCCGTGGGCCTGCTCGATGATGCGGGCTATTTCTTTCCTGCTTAAGTCGGGGCAGGTAGCGACAATTTTTCCGTTGGCAGGGTTGATCACGTCAAAATGTGCACCGTCTTCAGCCTCGATCCATTTTCCGTTGGCAAATGCCTTATAGGCTTTTGGCAGATCACTAAAAAAAGAACTCATCTGGCAATCTCCTGCGGGCGACTTACCCGGGGTTTTGGATCAAATTGACCGTATTCCACGTATTCCGGGACCATATTCCGGGGACATATTCCGGGGACAGTATACTTATCTGCGGAGATAGATAAGTATACTGTCCCCGGAATATAGGAATATGTACTGTCCCCGGAACAGCGGAACAATAGTCGATTACTGTGGTTGGCTGAGCTGCTCAGTTATCACAGACGTGTTTGCTGGAGTAGTCCTTTTCGTCGTAGATATCGGCCATGCCTGCCATCGGCATGGCTCCCTTCGCCATTTCCCCGCATTTGCGCATCTGCTGCATGGTCGGATCAGAGGTAATTTTTTTGCCAAACGCCATTGCTTGCTTCTGAGCCTTGTCCCGCTCGCCCTGGGCGCACAAGGTGTCGATTTCCTGCTTGGTCTGTTCCGAACTCTTTTTGAGTTCGTTGAGCTTTGTCTGGTCGATGCCTGCCATACATTTCTGGACCTCCTGCATCGCCTGCATCATGTTCTGCATATCGCCCTGGTTCATGCCGCCGTATTTCTGGGCAAATGCGGTGACGGGAAGTAACAGGAGGCAAAAAACAATAGAGGTTTTCATGGGTCTCTCCTTTGTGCTGTCCGGTAGCCGGTTTTCACTTGATTTGATTATGCGGGATGTTGCTAGAGCTCCCTGCTGTGACTACAATAATTATTTTCTCAGGTTTAGCAGGGAAAAATGATAAAAAGGGGTGACTGGAGCAGCGTTTCTGGCGCTGATTTTTGTTCCTGCTCCAACCACTGTGTCCACTGTCTGTTAAATAGCTGAAACACCAATAAGCAATTGATGGAGTTTATAGATGAAGGCGAGGTAGAGCATGAGACCGAAAACGATAGCGATTGCATCATTGTATCGAAATGACGGAGCTCCGGGCGTTGGTCTGATGTGACGATGCTGCAGGGAGAGAAGAACAAGAACAGACCAGACAAGAAAGGAACCGAACAGGATGACGTTGATCAATGATCCACTGCATATCAGATGCCCCGCCGACCAGAGCAAGGTAGCCAGAAGCATGGGATGACGGAGCGCAGATTTTATGCGGCCGGGGAAATAGGCAGCAATCAGCAGCGGAAATACTGGTAGAAAAAGCGCGAGTGACAAATGCTGCAACCATGGTGACGGGGTATAAAGATCAGGCGAGCCATGCCGGGCGAGTCCGTACCCCCACGCTAGCAGAGCGAAACCGAAAATTGAGGCGAGCGAGTAGAGCACCTTCCATGGTACCTCCCCAATTCTTCCGGCTATCCGGTTGCGCAACGAATCCCCTGGTATTGAAATGGAGTGGATTCCGAGAAATATGAAGAGTCCAAGCAGAAAAATAATCATTGGCATCATGCCCTTTGCCCGGCAGCACTTCTTTAAAATGGAACCGAGCTGGTCGCATTTGGGTGATAAGATTTAGTTGGCAAATTTTTCTTCAATCCATCGAAACGACAGCATATCCCTGATTCTGATAGCCGATCAGCGAAATATAGCCATTGGCGACAATCCGTACCTCGGGCAGAAAATCTTCATGGATGATATCCAGGAGATCAGCGGCGATGCTGCATTGTTCAATGGATATCCTTTCGTCTGAAAACCTGCTGAGCAGTGCCTGGATTTTCTGTTTATCTTCGCTCTCCTCATCCAGAACATAGTGGTCCCCCCTGGTTATGAAACGGCTTGCACCTTCCCGGAAACCGATAACAATCGATGTGTCCAGGCCGGCCTCTCGCAGTTGCTGGACAGTTTGCTGCAGCAAGTTCATTCTGAGGAGTAATTTCTGAGAATCATCAAGAGTGACATCAAAATAGACGTTTGCCTGAACAACATTTTTCAGGGCGTTTTCGTTGGTATAGATCTCCCCGGCATCGGAAGGCACAACAGAGGCCAGCAGAACAATGATCGAGGCGATGTATGCAACGTAATTTATTTTGGTATCTTTCATGGGATGCGAGCTCCTTTCAGCAGCCAAGATCCATTATTTTTATTATTTTCAACGCTTTATTGCCATTATCTTCTGTTGAATACCAAATCTTTACCTGCTGCTTCTTTTCTAGTTCATCGAGCCGCGATACTCCTTCAAGCAGGGTATCCGGGCCAATGGAAATGACAATACGCTTTCCTTTGAGCGGGCGAACAGCAATCTGCATTTTTTCGTCATAGACACCGCTGATAAGCCCTCTGACAAACAGCACTCTATCTGTGGAAACCTCTTCGAAAAGATTATTGGTGTGTCCAGACGGCAGGGTGAACAATGGGCATACCGATATGAGAAGGGCAACCCCCAGTGTAGAGACAATTTTTTTTATCATTGCTGCTATAGTCCTCCGTGTGTGCTGCATTGTGGTATTATTTCTCAACAACAGTAATCACAGAATGCTAAAATGCCATGGGGTGGCGCTTGGGCTAATCCGATTTCGCGGGATCCTTCCCGCAGATGTAACACTATTTACTGTCCTCGATTTGTGTAAATGTGGTATTGTCAAACTCTTGAACGATGATGTAACCCCAGACCGCAATAAACAGGAGTTAACATGAAACTCAACGACCCTTTCGGGCGCCTGGAAAAAAAGCATCAGGCAGCGTATGTAATGATGCGCGAGGCAATGCAGAGAGGCGGCATCAATACGACCCAGGCGGCCCAGGATGTCATTACACGATCGAAAAACCGTACCCTCAAGTTTCTGGCTGTGGTGTTGGCCGTTCTGTTGCTGGCTCTTGCTCTGTTTCCCCGTTTCATGCCGGCTATTGCCTGTCTGGCTGTTATGATCATTGTCTGGGCCGTTAATTCCATGATTAACGGACGCAGATATGTGCTGCGCTATATTGAAGAGGAACTGCGGACGGATGCAAAGGATCAGGATTCGTCCCTTTCCGGTTAGACGGGCTGTTCAGTTCTTACCCTGGAGTATTTCGACCTGAGGCTTGCACTGAGTTTGTTGTTCAATCTGTCGACCAGGGAACAGAGATAGAAAAAGAGAGGGAGTACAGCAATCACGATCAGCAATTCCGTCACTGAGTTCTTGCCGAATCCAAAAAGTTCATCAATGAAACGGTACATGCTGACATGGAAGAGGTAGATGGGGTAGGAGGCTTTTCCGATCCATGTCAATAGTGAGAATTGCAGCCTGCCGGCAAGCAGATAAACGGCTGCGACAGACAGTATCATCAGCGGGCAGAGCGTTTGCGTCAGCAGCGAAAACAGGTAACTTGACGGATCCTGATACTTGAAGACAATCATGATAGTCAGCACGCCAGCCAGCAGCAGGATGAACCAGTATTTCTTTTCATATGCGGGAATTTTCTTCCAGGAATCAAGGTAGTCCGGAAGGTACATGGAAAGGGCAAAAAGCAGCAGGTAGAGAAAATAGACATCTCTCCAGTACAGGTGAACAAACCTCAAACTGTTTTTGAACCCAGACGGCAGCAGGTCACCGTTGAGCAGCAGATTTGCAGCAATAAAAGCGAAAACGATACCGATGAGCGATGCAAAACGATATCTTTTGATCACAATAAAGAGCAGCGGTGCCAGCAGGTAACACTGGATAATGGCCGGTATGAACCAGTAGTGACCAAGCCCGTGTATCGTAAAAATTGTCCATGATATAACAGGATCATCAAAGACATGACATTGAATAAGATAGGCTGCTATGAAGAGTGGATAAATTCGGATAAGCCTGCTGAAGTAAAATTCTGTCAGGTCTCTTGGTCCAAATGAACCGGCGCTGTTCGAGCGTTCAAGCGAACAGGAGATACCATAGCCGCTGACGATGAAGAACAGGCCGACAATGAGGCTCGCAAACCAGAGATAATCACCGGTTATGTTTAAATTTAAAAAATGATTGATCAGGACTGCGCAAATCGCAATTCCTTTGAGGCTGTTTGTTGATCCGAGGGTGTCTTTCATTGTTGATGGGCAGGAAAAGATTCATAAACGTCCTTTTTCTTACCATACCAATACTGTTTTCTCCAATGATAAGCGCGCAGGGTAAATGATTCTGAGGTGCCAGGCAGCCTGTATCAGCGGATCTTCGAGAAGATAAGAAGATAAACCGCCGATACAGGTTTGCTCGTTTACAGCCTTATTGTACTTCCGCTTACGTTCTGGCGTGCTTTGAGGGCTGCAAGTGTGGTGAGATTAAAAATATTATCGGCCTTGGAGCCCCGTTCTACAATGTGAGCTGATTTTTCAAGACCGACAAGGATCGGCCCGATGGCGTCTACTTCACCGAGCCGCATGAAGAGTTTGTAGGCGATATTTGCCGCATTGAGGTCAGGGAAAATCAAAACATTCGGTTCGCCTTTCAGAGCGGAGAATGGAAAAATTTCATCCCGCAGCTCGGTGTTAAAAGCAAGGTTTGCCTGGATCTCACCCTCTATCTCAAGATCGGGTGCCATCTCCTTGGCGAGCGCCGTTGCCCGGGCAACAGAAGAAGCACTCGGGGTTTCGGATGAACCAAAATTCGAGTAGGAGAGCATTGCCACCTTCGGAGTAATATCGAATTCTCTGACAAATTCGGCAACGGAAACAGCGATTTCAGCAAGCTGCTGTTCATTGGGTGAAATGTTTATGGCTGTGTCCGCAAAAAAGAGCGTCCGGTTCTTAAAAACAATCATGTAGACACTGGCGACTGTCTTTTTTTCGCTTCTTCTGATGCAGGAGAGGACTCGCCGCACGGCATAGGGATAGGGGAGGGACTGGCCGTAAATCATGCAGTCCACATCACCGCTGCTTAACATCATGGCACCAAAATAACCGGCATCACGCCGCATCATGTCGGAGGCATACGGCAGGGTGATCCCTTTACGTTGTTTTCGCAAATGGTATTCAAAGGCGTATTTCTTGACGAGATTGGGTTCATTTGCAGGGTCAATAATCTCCATCGAATGTTCGACAGCACCGTATTTGTGGAGCAGGTTTTCAATCTCCGCTTTGTTTCCAAGCAGTACCGGTGTTGCCAGGTTCTCGTCCATTACCCGGATGGCAGCTCGGATAATATTTTTGTTGTTGCCCTCGGGATAAACGACCCGCACCTGGCTCGTCTTTACCCGGTTGGTTACATATCGCAGGATTGCTTTTGATATGCCGAGCGTCGATTCAAGATGGTCGGTATATTTCTGCAGGTCGTCAAACGGCTTTCTGGCAATTTTGCTGTCGATTGCCGCCTGGGCGACTGCTGGGGCAATGCGCAGCAGGGCGCGGGGATCGAAGGGCGTCGGGATAATGTACTCCGGACCAAATTCAAAATGTTCGGCGCCGTATGCCCTGAGCACCTGATCTGGAACCTCTTCCTTGGCAAGAGCGGCGATTGCCTTTACCGCAGCAATCTTCATTTCGGTGTTAATGGCCGTGGCCCTGACGTCGAGTGCTCCTCTGAAAAGAAACGGGAAACAGAGAACATTGTTGACCTGGTTCGGATAGTCGCTGCGTCCGGTTGCTATGATACAGTCAGGCCTCGCTTTTTTCGCTTCCGGATAGGAAATCTCAGGCTCCGGATTGGCAAGGGCAAAAATAATCGGTTTGTCTGCCATCGATTTTACCATTTCGGCAGAGAGAGCGCCGGCGACACTTACCCCGCAGAACAGGTCCGCCCCTTCAACTGCTTCGGCCAGTGTCCGCTTGGTTGAATCGCTGGCAAACCGCTCTTTATAGGGATTCATAGACACGGTTCTGCCTCTGTATATTACCCCTTTTGAGTCGCAGAGCGTCAGGTTCTTTTTGTCCAGTCCGAGATCGACAAACATCTGGGCACAGGCCAGCCCCGCGGCTCCTGCACCGTTAAAAACTGCTTTTACACTGGAGATATCTTTACCGGTGATTTCAAGAGCATTGAGAAAGGCTGCGGCGGTAATGATTGCCGTGCCATGCTGGTCGTCATGGAATACTGGTATGTCGACCTTGCCCTTCAATGTCTCTTCTATATAGAAGCATTCCGGGGCCTTGATGTCTTCTAGATTGATGCCGCCGAATGTGGGAGCGATCAATTCGCAGGTCCTGACAAATTCATCGGGATCTTCAGTATCAACTTCGATATCAAAGACATCAATGTCGGCAAATTTTTTAAACAGCGCGCCTTGCCCTCCATGACCGGTTTTCCGGCAACCGCGCCTATGTTACCGAGTCCGAGTACCGCGGTCCCGTTCGATATGACACCCACCAGGTTGCCCTTGGCGGTGTATTCATAGGCATCCTCCTTGTTGGCGGCGATTTCTTCACAGGGACGGGCCACTCCGGGGCTGTAGGCCAGGGAAAGATCTTTCTGGGTTGAAAAAGGTTTGGTGACGATAACTTCGATTTTGCCTTTTCGGCCACTCCGGTGATACTCAAGCGATTCTGTATAGATATCTCTGGCCATCGATTTTCTCCGTTTTAACTGCAGTGAAAGTAGTTCGGGTTATTATGGTTGAAAAAAACTGGACATACCAGTTTATTCACAAAAAACATATTGAAACAGTATGTTAATCCTGGTAAGACCAGCTGTCAATAGAGTAATTTCATATATAATTGACGCTCATTATCATGTCCACTCTTTTTTGTCGTTCACTCAGAAAGCTTCACTTATGGATACAGAGAAAACGTGGTGGGCAGCTGAAATGAATCATGGTTTGAACAGGAAATTAACAGGTGGTAGGTACTGTCCGCTGAGAGGATTTGATGGTGCGCTATTTCCTGGGTTAACGGAGCAGCTCCCCCTTTGGAAATGGAAGCGACCTCAGTTCTGTCTGTAGTCTTACCAACGAGTGTCCAGAGGTTTGAGGGCTGGTGCCCCGTACCCCCCAATTCTGTTAAAGCAAAAAGGAGAAAGGAATGAGCATATTTAAATTTGCGATGAAAATGGAGCAGGATGGCGAGAAATTCTATCGGGATCTTGCAGGAAAAACGACAAACAGCGGTTTGAAACAGATTTTCACGTATCTGGCTGATGAAGAAGTGAAGCACTATAACCTTTTCAAGGGACTTTTTGAGGGCCAGCCGGCGAATTATGAATCAACTGACATTCTTTCTGATTCAAAGAACATTTTCGCACAGATGCAAGAGAGCGGGACAGTTGACGTGACAAATGACATTTCTCAGCTAGAGGCATACAAGCAGGCACTGGAGTGGGAAAGAAAGGCATACGAGTTTTTTGAGGAAAAATGCGCTGAGACAAGCGACCCGAAAGAGAAAAAAATTCTGCAAACGATCGCCAAGGAGGAAAGACGCCATTATCGTCTTGTTGATACCATTATCGAATTTATCGGCCGACCGGAAAGCTGGGTCGAGAATGCCGAATTCAATCATCTGACCGATTACTGATATCCAAAGACTCAGTGCTCGTTATCAAGCCGGTGGAGTTATTCTTTACCCGGCTTGATATTTTTTGGCTCTCGGAGCAGAACCTGCTGCCTGCTGATCAGGTTACGACCAGGACCGGACAGTAAATTTTATTGAGCACCTTGTGAGTGACGCTGCCAAGAAAGAGCCCGGCAATATCCGAATGACCGTGTGATCCCATGACGATCAGGTCAAATTTTTTTGACTTTGCCAGATTTGTCAGCAGTTTCCCCGGTTCTCCCGACAATATCTCGGTATCATGTTCTACGCCGGCCTTGGTGAGAATGTGGGATGTTTTATTGAGGACCTCTGCCGCCTGCCGGGCGACCTTGTTTTTCAGCTCTTCGACAAGCGCTCCGCCGACTTCCGGCATATTTCCAAGCCATTCATAACAACTGACGGCGGTAATTTTAGCTCCGCACTGCTTGGCCAGATAGAGTGCATATTCCGTAGCGTGATCGGAGTAGGGCGAGCCATCGACGGGAAGCAGGATATGAGTGAATTGCATGAGAACCTCCTGTTAAGAGATTAAAAGGAACCGCGAAGCACACATCACAAAATACTGAACACACTAAGAATATAAGTCGAAAGAGGGTTGGTGACAATGGTGCAGTCAGGAATTGCAGGATAAAATCTGTTGCTTGGGGCAAAAAGGTGTCGTGGGCCTGGCAATGGCAACCGGAGGTGGCTTTTAAAAGCGTGAGCCGAAAGTCAAAATCCATGTCATCACCTCAGCGATTGGAAAAGGTGTGATAGGCTCAGCCAGCTCGCAGAGCGCCCAATGAGAACGGTTTATTCTAGTTTGTTTTTCACGCTGGTAATTTTATCGACCATGGATTGGGTCTTATCGGTCCTGGTACCGACCTTGATGGAACTGGTAATGCGCGGCACCCCCATCTCGTGAAGGGTCTGGTGGCACTCTTTTACCGCCCTGAAAACCGTATCCCAGTCCCCTTCAATATTTGTTCCGTAGGCGTGCAGATTTGATTTCAAGCCCGCCTTGTCGATTATCCGGTGACAGGCGGCGATATATTCCGACACGGAGAGGCCAGCTCCAAACGGTGATACAGTGAGGTCGACAATTACCTTCATGTTATCCTCTTTTTCTCTATTTGATGAATAAACGGATCGTGAGGCGAATCCTCAACAGGTTGACGACAATTATAACTTTTTCTATTGGAAAATCCAGGATAATTGATTATGTTTGCTGGGAAAAATTGTTGTATTACTTTAGGTTTAGGCTGGTATGACCAGTTACACTCCGGTGGAATTACTGTTAATATGCAAAAACGATATATCTACCCGTTTGCAGCGCTCATCGGCCAGGAAAAGATGAAGTCAGTACTCCTGCTCAACGCCATCGATCCTTCCATCGGCGGGGTCCTTGTCAGCGGCCACAAGGGGACCGGAAAATCGACCGCAGTGCGTGCCCTTGCCGAAATACTGCCGAACATAGAAGTGGTCAAAGGCTGCCCGTATCATTGTGCCGCCGATGATCCTTCCCTGATGTGCAGCAGTTGCGCTGAAAGCTATCGCGGCGGGAAGACGCTGCCGACCGAAATGCGCTCGATGCCGCTTGTTGAGCTTCCATTGAGCGCTACCGAGGATCGTGTTGTCGGCACCCTGCACATAGAACAGACCCTGAAAACAGGGACAAGGAATTTTGAACCCGGTTTGCTGGCTGCCGCCAACCGGGGAATTCTCTATGTGGACGAGGTCAATCTGCTTGACGACCATCTTGTTGATATCCTGCTCGATGCTGCCGCATCGGGGATAAATGTGATCGAAAGGGAAGGCATTTCTTTTGCCCATCCTGCCCGCTTCATGCTGGTCGGCACAATGAATCCGGAGGAGGGAGAACTACGTCCCCAGTTTCTTGATCGTTTCGGCCTCAGTCTCAGCGTCAACAGCATCATGGATCCCGGGCTCCGTGCCCAGATCGTTTCCCGGAGAATTGCTTTTGACAGTGATCCCCGGTCATTTGTTGCAGACAATACGAGAGAAGAAGCCCTTATTGCCGAGCAGATACGAGTTGCCCGCGATCTGTTACCTTCGGTGAGCATTCCACAGAGAATGATAGCGCTTGCCGTGCAGCTTTCCGTTGAGGTTCAGGCCCAGGGGCATCGGGCCGAAATCGCCATTATCAAGACGGCGCGCGCCCTGGCGGCCTTTCTTGAGAATAAGCAGATTGGGCGGCAGCATATCGCAGAAGCCGCCCGGTTTGTGCTCCTTCACCGAGTCACCAGCATGCCGCTGGCAACGGCCGGTATGCTCGAAGAGAAGCTCGAGGAGCTCCTCGCAGGAGTCCTCGACAGAGAAAAATCGGAAAAGCCCGATACTCTGCTTGAGGAAACATATGAGCCCTGGGACGAAATTTCTGACCAGGTGCCCGGCGCCACTGCCGCTTCAAACGTCGATATGCTCTTTTCTTTTCTCGAAGAAAAAAAAAAGCGGTTTTTGATGCCGACGAACTGATCTGTGTTGAGGAAATCGACCTGGAAACCCTGCAGGTTGCCGGCAGTCGGACAGGCAGGAAGCGAATGCCGCGGACAACTGCCGCTTCGGGCAGATTCATCAGGGCAGAACCGGTGCGCGAGGGTGAGCGCGATTTTGACATTGCCCCGGATGCGACGTTGCGCGCAGCTTTGATCAGGCAGGGCAACGCGGTGAGCGGTGAGCTTTTTACTGTCGTCGAGAGCGACCTGAGAAAAAAGGTATACAAGCGCCCCCGGAAAACATTGATTATTTTTGTTGTTGACGCCTCGGATTCCATGGGGGAGGGTGCCTATGCCCGCATTAAATCGGCAAAGGGTGCCGTGCTTGCGATCCTGGCAAAGGCTTATCAAAAGCGGCATCGGGTGGGCATGGTTGCCTTTCGTGATGAGGTTGCAGACGTTGTTCTGCAACCAACTTCAAGCCTGCCGCTCGCCCGGCAGCAGTTAAGAGCGCTTCCGACCGGAGGAGCGACACCGTTTGGTGACGGCCTGATGAAGGCCTGGCGGATGGTGAAGACAGAACGTTTAAAAGATCCGGGCATTAGGCCGCTGCTGGTTATCCTCTCGGACGGTGAAGCGAATGTACCGTATGATCCAAACCTCCGACTGACGGAAGTGATGACGGAGTTGTTCCTGATAGCGGAAAGAATCGGCCGTGATACTATTTCTTCAATATCCATTGATACCAGGCCGCTGCACCAGCCAAAAGAAACCATGCGCAAACTGTCCCAACTGCTCGGTGGAGCATACCATCATATCGGTCGGCTGAAAACTGATGGAATGGTTCGTGCGGTCGCTGATTTCCAGGAAGCACACGGATAAAAGATTTTTATAGAGGAAACAGGATGAAGCAGCATTCTTCAAAAGGTTTGGCATGGCTGATGTGGGGGCTGGTGGCGGCACTGTATCTGATCGGCTTTTTTCAGCGCATGGCCCCGGCAGTCATGGTCGATGAGTTGATGCGGGATTTCAGCATCGGCGGGGCGGTACTCGGGAACCTTTCGGCAGCATATTTTTATTCCTATGCGGTTATGCAGATTCCAAGCGGTTTGCTCGTTGACAGTATCGGGCCCCGAAAAGTAAGCACCTGGGGTTGCTTTGGGGCTGCTGTTGGAATTCTGATATTTGCCTGGGGGCCGAACCTGTGGTCTGCCTATCTCGGAAGACTGCTGATCGGCTGCTCTGTCGCCGTTGCCTGGGTCTCCTGCATGAAACTTGCGGGAAACTGGTTCCCCTCCAATCGTTTTGCATCGGTTACCGGAATTGCACTGCTTTTTGGTAATGTCGGCGGCGTCATGGCAGGAGTTCCGCTCTCGGAGATCGTCTCCTGGTTTGGCTGGCGGGCGGCAATGGCCGGCTCGGGAGTGGTTACCCTTGGAGTCGCAATTGTGATCTGGCTTGTCGTTCGCGATGATCCCGGTGATTATGGGTATACGAGTCATGCCCATGCATCGGTTCTCAAAAATGGCAGTCTCTCGGCAGGGGTTGCCTTGAAATCGGTTATTTTCCGAAAAGATACCTGGCTGCTTTTTCTTGCCGGTGGGCTTTCCGCTGCTCCGGTGCTGGTATTTGCCGGTCTGTGGGGTGTTCCCTACCTGACCCAGGTTCATGGCCTCGAGCGGACACATGCGGCAACAATCACCTCTACCATGCTGATTGCCTGGGCCCTCGGAGGACCGGTGCTTGGAGCTCTGTCTGACAGGATCGGCAGACGTAAATCACCCTACCTGGGTGCGACATTCCTTGCTGCCTTTTTCTGGGGCGTTTTTCTCTTTGTTGATCTGCCCTATGTCTTTTTTTATCCGGTGCTGGCGCTGATCGGTTTTATGTCCGGAGCTCTGATCATCGGTTTTGCCTTTGCACGGGAGGTCAATCACCCCGGTGCGTCCGGCGCGGTCGGCGGTGTCGTCAATATGTCGGTCCTTGGATTTGCAGCTATCATGCAGCCGGCACTCGGTATGATCCTTGACCGGCAATGGGACGGAAAAATTATCGATGGCGTGCGCATATACAGCAGCAGTGCCTATTCGTCTGCCTTCATCTGGCTTTTTGTCTGTACCGCCCTGTCAGTGGCCATGGTGATGTTCACCCGGGAGTCTTACTGCAGGCTGGTCGAAGAGTGATGGTGCCCGGGTTGTCAACGCACAACCAAGGCACCACCAGGGCGGAATTACGCTCCTTTTTTTACCTT
Source organism: uncultured Desulfobulbaceae bacterium (assembly GCA_965366875.1). Lineage (GTDB taxonomy): Bacteria > Desulfobacterota > Desulfobulbia > Desulfobulbales > Desulfocapsaceae > MADRE3. The sequence goes on from CBDUGK010000026.1 coordinate 31,164, forward strand.
ATTTAAAATCTTCATCGCCTTTGAGGTGTTGAACACGCCGCAGACGCAGAACTTGGCCATACAGCAGGCGGCTGCCTTGGGCGTCATTCTTCCTTCCTTGACCCGGTCCATCATTTTTCTGGCAAAATGAGAGGAGACCATGCCGTGCCCGCACATGGTTGAGATTGACAGCGTCTGCTGGTCGGGAAGTTTTTCTGTGGCCCCGTGAAAGCCAAGCGTATACTCCACGGCATGGGGTGTTATCTCAACTTCTCCGCAGATATCCCTGGTGTCGTCGATAAGCGCGCTGATGTTGATTGACAGACCCAGGTCGAGTTTTTTTACCTCCCTGACAAACTCTGTAGCCCGGTCCCGTCTGTCAAAAATAACGGCAGCAGAGCCTGGCCCGGGTATTTCAGCGATCAGGTTTTCGTAGGTTGTTTTTTCCTGTCGGCCGAGAAAATAGAGCTTGATGAAGGAGAGATCCTTCTCAGGTCGGTACAGTGAATTTATCAGGCCATTGCCCATATTGATCGGTTCGTATTTGATCGCAGCCCGCAGAAATGTCCGGGCTTTTTCAAGGGCACCCTGCTGGTTGAACCCCTTTGCGGCCATGGCGAAAACGATATAATCGTCCCGCAGGTTTTCTTTTTCACCGTATCGGTGCAGTGTATTTGTCATTGTCCAACCTCCTGGGCAGCTGCAGCGCTGTCTGTTGCCCGCCCGAGCCCAAGATTCACCTTGGCCCAGCCGATTTCGAACCCTTCTTCGATCAAGATCTCTCTTATCGCATCATCACCGTTTTTATCACAGACCGTGGCGACTCCAATGCTGATTACCGTTTCAACGTTTTTGCAGAGCTCCTTCAGCAGTGAGAGTAACCGCTTGGTTTCACTTATCTTTACGGTCAGCTCAACAATACAGGAGAGCACTTTCTCACCAAGAATATCTTCCCTGATGTCTCCGGTCTCGGTACTGGTCATCATCTGGGTAACCGGGTTTCCTGATTCAAATACTGCTCCGGAGGTAGCAAGAACCCGGGTAACAGCCTGCACCTCTCTGAAATACGCGCCGATGCCCGGTCGTCCAAATTCCACCACCAGTCCGACTTCGCCCTGTTTGATTCGATTGCTGACATCATTGGTCTTGACTTCTTCAGTGCCCCGCCCGTGGACCCCCGTCGATTCATGGGTGACCATCGGGTCACTGAAGGCCCGGCGAAGGATTCGCGGCCACTCGAGATCGTCCGGAGCAATTGCCTCGGTCGGGCAGACATCGGGGTCGGGCTGAAACCTGAGGCTGATGGTTTTGAGAACTTTACGGATCATCCTGGTAAGACCCGGCGGCAGGTGTTCATAACTGAGACTGCGATAGCAGTTGTGACACTCCACACAGGTTTCAGCATTGATTTCGGATAAGCCGTCATCAGCGATGAAGATCGCTCCAACCGGGCACACCGGGACACAGTTGGCGCAGCCGACACATTTTTCTTTTAGGATTTTCATGAGTTGTTTTCCTGTGAACTGTTTGTCTGTAACCACTGTCTGACGATAAACACGCGCAAAATGTATCCAATATATACGGTAAATGCAATGATTCGTCATTCTAAATGGAATAGATACAGCAAAAAACTGCAGAATAATATGTTTGATAATGTTATGATGGCGGCTCGTTAATTGGTTTTTCGGAGAGTATCCCGGTGTGCTGATGAGTTTTTTGCAGTCTCTTCTATTGGATACAAAATGACGGCACGGACAACCAGACAAAACGATAGTCGGCTATCGGTAAGAGAACAGACCTATCGCTTCCTCAAGAAAAAGATACTCAACGGCCATTTTCCGCCTGAAGAGCGGCTGGTAGAAGAATCACTGGCCGGATTGCTTGGCGTCAGCCGCACTCCGGTCCGGGAGGCACTTCACAAGCTGGAGCTCGAAGGTCTGGTCAGGCAAAAGGGGGCACGTGGGTTCTGTGTCCCTGAAAAAACGGCCAAGGAAATGTCTGAACTCTTTGAGATCCGTGCGGTACTTGAAGGGTATGCGCTGTCCTGTCTCTGTCGGACGATATCGGAGGATGATGTCCGTCTGTTGAGCGAATGTATCACCAGGGCGGAAAACGGCCTTTCAGAAGAGAAGCTTGAGCTGGTTTTCGAATACAACACAAAATTCCACGACCTGCTCTATCAGTTAGTCAGGGTTAATAGGCCTCGTCTTTTTAGCCTGATCGAAGATATGCGTGATTATATTCTCCGCTATAGAAAAGATACGCTCGGCACACTTGGGGCTGCCAAAAGAAGTATTTCCGGTCATAAGAAAATTCTGATGGCCTTGGATTTGAATGATCCCGTGCTATGTGAACAGGTGATGCGGGCACACATCTCTGAAGCTGAGGCGGATACATCATGCGTATCGTCAGCTGGTTCATCAGAAGAGCAGCAACAGGCATACAACAGTGGCGGACAGATGCGTGCAGTGCTACCGCCGGGGTGATGAGTGTAAGGTACCAGGAGGGTAAAAATCATGGAGTACACATTTTTAGGAAACACCGGTGTCCAGGTTTCACGCTTATGTATGGGAACCATGACCTTCGGTGACGAGGCCGACAAGGACGAATCTGCGGCAATGTTTAAATGCTGCCGGGAGGCGGGTATTAACTTTTTTGACTGCGCGAATGTCTACAGCCAGGGAAAAGCCGAGGAAATACTGGGTGAACTCATCCAAGGGGTCCGCGATGATCTGGTCATTACAACCAAGGTCTGGGGAAAGATGGGAGATGATATCAACAGCCAGGGCTGCTCGCGCAGACATATCTTTGCCGCTGCCGAGGCAAGCCTGAAACGGCTGAAGACATCCTATATAGACATCTACCTGCTGCACCGGTTTGACCCCTATACGCCGCTTGAGGAAACACTTTCAGCGCTGAACGATCTGGTAACCCAGGGTAAGGTACGCTACATCGGGGCAAGCAACTTTGCCGCCTGGCAGATGGCAAAGGCACTGGGGCTGGCGGCGCAACATGACTGGCCCTCCCTGAAGTGTGTTCAGCCGATGTACAACCTCGTAAAACGGCAGGCGGAGGTGGAAATTCTACCCTTTGCCGAGCATGAGAATGTCGCGGTCATCAGTTACAACCCGCTTGGCGGTGGGCTGTTGACTGGCAAATATGGAAAAAACATTGAAGAATCATCCAGCCGCCTGGGCAGAAATGCTATGTACAAAAAGCGCTACGGTGACGAGTGGATGCTGGACGCCGCACTTGAATATGTCACCTATGCCCGGGACAACGGATATAACCCGGTCAGCCTGGCGGTGGCCTGGGTTGCAGCGCATCCCGGTATAACTGCGCCGATTATCGGAGCACGAAATGTAAAACAGCTGGAAGATTCGCTCGCTGCCGTTACTATCCCGATGAGTGAAGAGCTCTATGGGGACCTCTGTAAAATAGCACCGACCCCGGTTCCGGCGACGGATCGGTCAGAGGAACTCCACAAGGATTGACAAGAAAACTATCGAAGGTGTTGGGGAGCAGGAAATGGCTGAAATACTGAAAGAACTTGAGCACAGGTTGCTCGCTGATATCGAGGGAGAACTCTATTTTGACCGGTTCACGCGGGGACGTTACGCAACGGATGCCTCGCAATATCAGGTTTTTCCCGAAGGTGTTCTTGTCCCGCGCTCTCTGAACGATGTCAGGGCGGCGCTTGAGCATTGCCGTTCGCTCGGGGTGCCTGTCCTGTCCCGCGGCGGCGGTTCATCACAATGCGGCCAGACCGTTAATGAGGCGCTGGTAATCGATTATTCAAAATACCTGAACCGGGTACTGCATTTTGATGCAGAAACAAGGTGCTGCACGGTGGAGCCGGGCATTGTCCTTGATGAGCTCAACGCTCGCCTGAAGAAGGAAGGGTTGTGGTTCCCTGTTGATGTTTCTACCGCCTCACGGGCGACGATCGGGGGAATGGCCGGGAACAATTCAGCGGGAAGCCGCTCCATTAAATACGGCATGATGCGGGATAATGTCATTTCCATTGATGCACTTCTGGCTGACGGCTCGGATATGACGTTTTCCGTGCTTGCCGGGAATTCCGGACAGCAGCAGGAAACAGGCCCGCTCGTTAACAAACTGATAGCCCTGGGAGAGCGGGAGGCTGAAGAAATTTCCAGACGATTCCCGCGCGTCCTGCGCAGGGTCGGGGGGTACAATCTCGATGCGCTCGTGCCTGGCGCCCGGCCGATAAACCTCTCGCATCTTCTCATCGGTTCGGAGGGGACACTGGGCTGTTTTCACCAGGTTGAATTACAGCTGGCGCACCTCCCGCAAAACCGGGTTATTGGCGTCTGTCATTTTCCCACGTTTTATGCGGCGATGGATTCGGCCCAGCACCTTGTTAAACTGCAGCCGACAGCGGTTGAGCTGATTGATCGAACAATGATTGAGCTGTCACGGGATATCCCGATCTATCGGCCGATTGTCGAGAGGTTTGTGCGCGGCACGCCGGAGGCGGTGCTTCTGGTGGAATTTGCCGAAGATGATCAACGGGAAAATCTGGACCGCTTAGCGCGGCTCTCTCAATGCATGGCGGATCTGGGCTACTCATGGGCGGAGAATGGTTCACAGGTTGGCTGCGTCATCGAGGCAATCGACCCTGCTTTTCAAAAATCGATTTTCGAGGTTCGCAAAGCCGGCCTCAATATCATGATGTCCATGAAGGAGGCACGAAAACCAGTCTCTTTTGTTGAAGATTGTGCCGTTGAGCTCGAGGATCTGGCTGACTACACGGCCCGTCTTACCGATATCTTCAGCAAACACAACACCACCGGAACCTGGTATGCCCACGCTTCCGTCGGTTGCCTTCATGTTCGTCCCGTCCTCAACCTGAAGCTGGACCAGGATGTCAGGACCATGCGCGCCATTGTTGAGGAAACACTTGAAATGGTGCGGGAATACAAGGGTTCTCACTCCGGAGAACATGGCGACGGCATTGTCAGGTCGGAGTTTCACGAGAGGATGTTCGGAACCCGCATGGTTGAGAATTTCCAGCAGGTAAAGCACCTTTTCGATCCCGCGGGGCTGCTTAATCCCGGGAAGATCGTCAATCCTCCGAAAATGGATGATCGCCGGCTGTTCAGGTATGGCCCTGGGTATCATGCCGAAGAGATGGAAACGGTTTTTGACTGGTCCCAATGGCCGGGCAACGGCAACGGCTTCCAGGGTGCTGTTGAGATGTGCAATAATAACGGCGCCTGCAGGAAAATGCTCGAAGGATCCATGTGTCCGTCATATCGAGTGACCCGCAATGAAAAGGATTCGACACGCGGCAGGGCCAACACCCTCAGGCTGGCGATTTCAGGACAACTTGGTCCGGGGGCGCTGAGCTCTGATGAAATGGCCGAGACCCTGAAACTCTGCGTCTCATGCAAGGCCTGCAGGCGTGAGTGTCCCACCGGCGTGGATATGGCAAAGATGAAAATTGAGGTTACCGCCGCCCGGAAGAAGGCCAAGGGCTTTTCACTTCATGATCATTTGCTTGCCTGGATGCCGCTCTATGCCCCCATCCTCTGCCGGGTCCCCTGGCTGGCCAATCTCCGGAACACAGTTCCTTTGATCGCCAGGATGTCGGAGAAAATTGATGGATTCACCTCCCGGAGACCTCTGCCGAAATGGCGCCGGGATATCTATCGCCCGGAAGAACAGGAAGGCCCCGTCGATGGAGTCGAGGTGATCCTGTTCGGTGATACCTTTAACACCTATTTTGAAACTGAAAATCTGCATGATGCCCGGGATATCATGATTGCGGCGGGATATCGTGTGCTGACGCCCCGGCCGGTTTCAGGCGGCAGCAGGCCGCTGTGCTGCGGTCGGACCTATCTGACGGCGGGAAAGATCGAACAGGCCCGCAAAGAGGCGGGCAGGCTGGTTGAAACCTATTATCCGTTTGCCAAAAGGGGTGTTCCCATCGTCGGTCTTGAGCCGAGCTGCCTGCTCTGTCTCAGGGATGAAATACCGTCGCTGATTCCCGGGGAGAAGAGTGAGGCCGTTGCCCAGCAGGCAATGCTCTTTGAAGAATTCTGCGTCACGGAGAAACTGCGTCTCAATCTCAAACCGGTTGCGCAGAAAGCCCTTGTTCACGGGCATTGCCACCAGAAGGCATTCAATGTCGTCGGTTCAGTCGAGACAGTTCTGGGACTGATTCCGGATCTCGATGTGGAGATCGTTGACTCAAGCTGCTGCGGCATGGCAGGGGTGTTTGGCTACGGATCTGAAACCTATGATACTTCGATGCAGATGGGGGAACTGTCAATTTTTCCAGCGGTCCGCAAGGCAGCTGAAGATACGCTGATCATTGCAGACGGCGTGTCGTGCCGACACCAGATCGAGCATGGTACGCAAAGAGAGGTGCACCACGTTGTCAGGATTTTAAAGCAGGCCCTGGTTCAGGAACAGAGCAACAGCTAAATCAGCAGAACTGTCGTGTCGCTGGAGCAAGAGGCGGTATTGGCACGGTCGAAGCTACAGTGTTAACGAGTCTGGAGAGACAGATGATAATAGTAGTGACAGCAGTCTGAGGAAAATCGATGGGTGAAATTCTATTCATCTCTCCATATCTGGAACTTGCTGAAATTGCCTTGAAGGTGGTTGGCAAGGAAGACGATGTGGATATCAAGGTCACCCGGATGGATGAGGCGGTGACCCTTGCCCGCCAGGCAGAACGACAGGGATATCAGGTAATTGTCAGCCGTGGATTGACCGCTTCAAAAATAAAACAGTCCGGTATCGAGCTTCCGGTGATCGATATCGGAATTGGCGGCTATGAAATCCTCAGGGCCTACAACGATGCTAAAAAACTCGGAAACAAGGTGGGTATCGTTGATGTTGAAGACGTAATAATGGGCCTGTCCAGCCTGGAAAAGATAATCGACGACCGGCTGGTGAAGTATACCTGTGAAAATGATCTTGATGATGTCGTGAAGGGTATCGATCACCTCAAAGCATGCGGGGTTGATGTCGTTATCGGCAAGATTGCCATGGCTCGAGAGGCCCGGGCCAAAGAGATGGAGGCGGTGATCATCACTACAGATTATGAAGCAGTGAGATTGAGTATTCTCGAGGCGAGAAGGGTGAACAAGGTCAGGAAACAGGAAAAAAGAAAAGCGGAACAGCTCAAGGCGATGCTCAATTTTACCTACGACGGCATCATTGCCCTGGATAAGCAAGGTAAAATCATCATCTTCAACAAAGTAGCGGAAGAACTGTCCGGCTGGACCGCAGAAAATGCCATTAACCGGAATGTCACTGAGGTAATTCCGGATGCCGGGTGTCACCATCTCCTGAAATCCGGTAGACCCGAACTTGGTGCCGTATTTGAAATCGGGAATGTCAAGGTGGCGGGAAACCGGGTTCCCATCATTGTCGATAATCAGATAGAGGGTGTTGTTACCACCTTCCAGAAACTCGATGTCCTGCAGAAGATAGAGAGCAAGGTGAGGCGAAAGCTCTCCGACAAGGGGCTTACGGCGCGGCTCACTTTTGTGGACATTCTCGGAAAAAGCGGCACCTTGCAAAGTACGGTGGCGCTGGCAAAGGAATATGCCGCTATCGATTCAACGGTAATGATCTACGGCCGGACCGGAACCGGCAAGGAGATATTTGCCCAGGCAATTCACAACGCCAGCAGGCGAAAAAACGAACCGTTTGTGGCTATAAGCTGTGCCGCATTGCCAGAGAGTATCCTGGAGAGCGAACTGTTCGGCTATGTGGAAGGCGCCTTCACCGGTGCCCGGAAGGGAGGAAAAGCCGGGGTGTTTGAAATGGCCCATGGCGGAACGCTGCTGCTCGATGAGGTCGGGGAAATGTCGCTGGTGTTGCAGGCGCGATTCTTGCGGGTGATAGAGCAAAGAGAAATAATGCGTCTGGGGGACAGCCGAATCCTGCCGGTCAATGTTCGGTTGGTCGCGGCAACTCACCGGGACTTGAGAGATCTCGTTTCAAGACAATTGTTCCGGGAAGATCTCTATTATCGATTGAATGTCCTGTCACTTTCTGTTCCCACCTTGAAAGAGCGGGAGGGAGATGTACTGATAATTGCAGACAAATTCCTGCGGGAATTTTACGACATGCAGGGTAAGTCCTATGGGGTTTTCTCAAGTGAGTCAGCTCAGCTTCTGCTTGATTATGACTGGCCGGGCAATATCAGGCAGCTTCGAAATGTTATGGAACGTTTGTCAGTGATGACCGCGGGGGGACTCATTGGGGTGCATGAGATGAGGCGGGCCCTGCAGATACCAGAGCATGTTCCTGCCCATACACACAGTGGCGAATCCAAAGCACAACCGCTTGACAATCGGCCTGAGCCAGTTACTACCACCTCCGATTCTCGCAGCGGTGTGAGGAATCAGGCGCTTGGCAAAGAGAAGGCCACCTATGAAAAACAGTTGATCCTGAAAGTACTGGGAGAATGTAACGGCAGCAAGACCAGAGCCGCGAGTCGGCTGGGAATCAGCAGAACCACCCTGTGGAGAAAACTCCAGTAAGCCAGGAGTGTTTCACTACGGAGGAGAATTGTTCCTATTGTGAAACGTCACGGGTAAGCAATGTTTCAACCCTGTAACGTGTACGTCACCTCTCATGCGTTTTGCTCGAATCGAATCATCTGCTCAGGTGGAAAAAATCACGATTTATCAATGGCCTAAAAGGAAAAAAATCGGAAAGCAGATCACCAGGAAAACGACGGTCTATATGGTCCGTCATTTGCAATGAGTGTTGTTCCTGCATCTCGCTTGCATCAGATGTCGAACGCGATGACATATGAATGAATAAAGAGCTTCCAGAAAAAAACTCCTTATTGTTGCTTAAAAGAGAACACTGGACGCGAATGTCTCAACATCAGTTATGATTTTCGGATGATCAAGACCGATAACATCGGATCATAACCCCATAACAAGGAGGTGAAGAAAAAAGACCGTAGTCATCTAGACAACAAATGTAATGAGCGAGCTCGCAGAGTGCTTGTGGAGCACTTCGTTGGTAAATGTTAAAAATAAAAGAGAGGTGTAAACATGTTTAACAGGAAGCACTGTATTCACGTATTACTAGTACTCCTAATATCTTCACTTACCGCATTTTCTGTCCAGGCTGGCAGCGGGCCCGACGGATACCCGGAACGTCCTATTGAGGTCGTCGTACAATACGGCGCCGGCGGCGGAAGTGACAATTTTGTCCGTAATCTGATGACACCGGCCACAAAGATCATCGGTGAGACGATTAATGTGACCAACATGACCGGCGGAGCTGGCGTGAAGGCCTCAAAGTACGTATTGGGGCAACCGGCTGACGGTTACACGGTCTACAACTTCAGTCCCGAGCAGCTGATCAATACCGTTCTCGGACGAGAAAACTACAGTGAGGAATTTGTCCCGCTCGTTCAGGTACAGCAGGATATGAGCATATTCTACATCAATCCGGACAACAAGAATTTCCAGACGGTCGAGGAGTTGATCGCCTATGCCAAAGCGAACCCCGGCAAGGTACAGTTCACCGGCACCACCCCAACCAGTCCTGACGAAATCATCATCATGCGTTTCGCGAATGCCGCCGGAATCGACATCAAGTACGTGCCCTACGACAAAGCCCCGCAGACCCATGCCGCCGTTCTCGGCGGGCATCTTGATGCGCTGCACGAAGAGCCGGGTGTCGTCCTGCCGCTCATCGAAGCTGGAAAGCTGAAACCGATCATCGTCTTCAACGACAAGCGGTTGGATAAATTCCCTGATGTTCCCTGTTCCGTTGAGCTTGGGATCAACATCACCAGTGGCCGCTGGCGCGGTCTTGCCGTCAAGAAAGGCACCCCGCAGCCGATTATAGACTATCTTGCCGCGGAGCTGAAGAAATCCTACGAGTCTCCGATGTTCAGCGAGTA
>CBDUGK010000027.1:0-39941 GCA_965366875.1 uncultured Desulfobulbaceae bacterium
AACCCCTGTTCCCGGCGTGAGAGGCCGGTGTCCTAGGCCACTAGACGATGGGGCCATGAAAGGTCGGTAATGTACAAAAGCATGGGTTTTATGTCAAGGACAATATCTCACAGTGCCAGCCGTACCCGGTTGGCTGGATATCCCCGAGAAATACCGTGAAGGATACATGTTGTCCTGAGACAAGAGATCCAGAGGTCGTCAGCTGGTCTTGCTGACTGAATGGCAAGAAAACAGATATACTTGTCAATTTTCCGGTAGCAAAAGGATCTCTATTGGATACAATCCGCGGTATGAAAAACAAACTGACATTTAAAGAAAAATACGACGCCATCGGCAGGCAGGAAACCCGCTATGAAGGGGTGTTCGTAACAGCAGTTAAAACTACTGGTATCTTCTGTCGTCCTTCCTGCCGGGCAAGAAAACCAAAAGCGGAAAATGTTGTGTTTTTTGAGACGGCAGAACAGGCTATCCATAATGGGTTCAGACCCTGTAAAATTTGCAGGCCAATAGAAAAAATTGGTGAAACTCCAGGATATATCGCCGGTATAATAAAAGAACTTCATGAAAACCCATACGAGCGAATCCAGGATGATGGTCTCGTGCAGAGAGGGATCGAGCCCAGCCATATCAGAAGATGGTTCAAAAAACATCACCATATGACCTTCCATACCTATCAGAGGATGCTACGCATAAATGCAGCCTATAACAGTATCCAGCGGGGTGACTCTGTGTCTGATTCAGCGTTTGAGAGCGGGTATAACTCCCTGAGCGGATTCGGTGAGAGGTATCGTTCTTTATTTGGCACCCCTCCGACCCAATCCCAGGATAAGGTTGTCATAACTATTTCCCGTTTTACGACTCCGCTTGGTCCTATGTTTGCCTGTGCGACAACACGAGGAGTCTGCCTGCTTGATTTTACAGACCGGAGAATGCTTGAAACAGAATTCAGGGATTTATGCAAAAGACTCAATGCTGTTATCCTGCCGGGAGACAATCCACACCTGGATCTTCTCTACGCTGAGCTCGGGGAATATTTCTCAAAAAAAAGAAAACAATTTACGGTGCCCTTGCACACTCCGGGAACAGAGTTTCAACAATTGGTGTGGAAAGAATTGCAACACATTCCTTACGGAGAAACACGCAGCTATAAACAGCAAGCCACCGCACTAGGAAAACCGAGCGCCGTGCGAGCGGTAGCATCTGCCAATGGCCGCAATCGTGTGAGCATTGTGATTCCCTGTCACAGAGTCATTGGATCAGACGGAAGCCTGGTCGGATATGGAGGGGGCCTGCAGAGAAAGCGCTGGCTCCTGGATTTGGAATCGTAAAATACTCCGCCTTGGCAGCCCCAAAAAGATGTCTTAACAGAAGGGCAGGGATCGTGTGCAACAGAGCTGCCTTATTGCACTAATACGACGCAGTTTCTACCGGAATCCTTGGCCTTGAAGAGCGCTTCATCCGCCAGCTGCAAAAGCAGATCCATGGTATCCACATTCTGGTTGGGATACGCCGCCCCACCAACACTGACGGTAACCTGCACCACGTTGGAATCGTCTATCACAGTGCTGTCTTCGATGTTTTTGCGCAGTCTTTCGGCAATAACCCGTAGATCCGTCTCGTTGGCGGCAGGCAGGACGGCTACGAACTCTTCACCTCCGTAGCGAAAGAGAATATCACCCTGACGGAGTGAGGCCCGGGCGCTGGTACAGATCGATTTCAGGACGCGATCTCCGACGAAATGTCCATACGTATCGTTGACTTCTTTAAAATGGTCAAGGTCAAATATCAGCACGCCCAGCAGAGAGCCGGAACGAACGGCCCTGGCGAACTCTTCCTCAAGACGTCCCAAACCAAAACGACGATTATAAATTTCAGTAAGTGGGTCAAGAGCCGCCAACCGCTGAAGGTTATCATGAGTTATCGCATTACTGAGCGCTAACCCCAACCCCGGAGCAAAAAGATCAATCCGGGCGTGGTGGTCGGCAGCGAATGTCTGCCCGCTCACGAGAACGACGAAACCAAGGGGTGCGTTCTTGTTTTTGAGCGGAAAGACGACAATCTCAACGGGCCTGAAGTCCGTTCCGACCATTTCGACCCTCATCTTGTCAGCTGGAGCGATTATCTGCTTCTGACCACTCCGAATTACGGCCTTGACCTGATCACTATCAGCAAGCAGCTCTGGATTTTTCAGTCCCCGTGAAGCAGCAGGCTTCAGTTCCCCATTGGATTCATAAAGGATTAAACCTCCTGCGGAGTCTGTATGTTCGAAAAACAGTGTCAAGGCGTTCTCTGCAAGACTTTTGATCTCCAATTGACGTGACAGCATTTCTGAAAAAGACAGGGCGGCTAATTGGGTCTTCATTGATTTTGAGAGCGCATCAACAAGGTGGTTAAAGGCCAGAGCGCTCTCGCCAATCTCATCCTCGGAATCAACAGGGATGTTGCACGTATCAGGCGTGCATCCTGAAAAATCTCCGCTGTAGGTCATTTTGTCCAGGTTCTCTTCGACTTCCCTCATTCTGCCGGCAAGAACCCTCAGCCGGACTCCAACAATCCAGCGTGCCAGGGCGTAGTTAATGATGCCGGCCAGTGCCCCGGCGCCCAGGCAGGCCGAAAAAAAGACTGTATGCAAAGCAATGCTGGAAGGTACGCCTAGCAACAACACGAAGAACGGAAAAACGACCCCGATACAGAGGCCAAAGCCCACCATCCATATGGCCAGGTCATAAAAGACCTTCCGTGTGATTCGCATCAGTATAACCCTTCGGCGGTCTGTGGTGATTTGAATCTGCAGTATCAAAAGCCCATATTACTTCTATTGAGTTTTGATTGCGACCTCAATACAGCTTGTTTCTGCATGGTGACACAGCACGGTTCGTGCGCAGGTCGTGTGCAGAGGGCTGGAGCGAAAATCGATCAGGGTATCTTTCTTTTTTATGGATATATTTTCAATGTTTTGCTACCTGTTGCGGAAGTGATCACCCGAGAAGACGCTACCTTCTTTGCGCGGGTTAACGCTTGAGCCCGGCTGTGCTTCTTTATTTCGAAACCCGGTCAGAGGCAGGGCAGAGCCTGATTTCAAAAATATTTTAGTCTGAAGGAACCATTGCCATGGCAAAAATCAAAGCTGAATATATCTGGATTGATGGAAAAAAACCGACTCCAAAGCTGCGCTCTAAAACCAGAATCATTAACGGACCGATTCTGGAACTTGCTCAGATTCCGGATTGGGGGTTTGACGGCTCCAGTACCTTTCAGGCCGACGGCCCTGAAAGTGACCTGGCGCTGCATCCGGTATCCTGCGTGCCCGACCCGATTCGCGGTGGTGATCATGTTCTCGTCATGAATGAGGTCTGCTACCCGGACGGCAGAGCCCATGAGACCAATAAACGGGATCATCTGGCAAAAGTTGCCGGGAAGCATGAGGCACGAGATGCCTGGTTCGGAATCGAGCAGGAATACACCTTTTTTCGCGGGCGCTCTCCGCTGGGTTGGCCGGAAGGAGGATATCCCGCTCCCCAGGGTCCTTTCTACTGCGGTGTCGGTGCTGATGAAGTTTTCGGGCGGGATATCGTTGAGCGGCATCTGGACGCCTGTCTCCATGCCGGTATCGGCATATCGGGAATCAATGCCGAGGTGATGCCGGGCCAGTGGGAGTTCCAGATCGGCCCGCTTGGGCCGCTCGCTGCTGCCGATCAACTGTGGATTGCCCGCTGGCTGCTGTACCGGATCGCTGAAGATTACGGCGTTAACGCACGGCTCCACCCGAAGCCGGTGCAGGGTGACTGGAACGGCGCCGGGGCTCACACCAACTTCAGTACCAAAGAGATGCGCGAAGAGGGCGGTTATGGGCTGATCGAGGCCGCCTGCAGGAAGCTCGGCCAAATGCATGAAGAGCATATCGCGGTCTACGGGGCATATAACGACCAGCGCCTCACCGGCTTCCACGAGACCTGCTCCATCCATGAATTCCGTTACGGGGTCAGTGACCGTGGTGCGTCCATCCGCATTCCACTTCCCACCGCACGGCATGGCAGGGGGTATCTCGAAGACCGGCGGCCGTCGGCCAATATGAACCCCTATGAGGTCTGTGCCATTATCATGGAGACGGTCTGTAACCCATGATCGAGACTGGCTGCCTGCCGTCTTTTAGTGGGCCCTGTCAGAAAAATAACGGCTGGCAGGGAACAGGACAGAAGAATCGACTTACCGGTTAAATCTCCGGGTCGCTTCCTTCATCCAGTCCGCGCGCTCCTGGCTGAGAAATTCCAGGGCGCAGCGCCACTTCCAGTTTCCGTTCTCAACGCCCGGTGTGTTCATCCGGCAGTCGCCGCCGAAACCAAGAACATCCTGCAGTGGAAAGATCGTCAGCCTGGCCGTTGACGACAGGGCCAGATAGATCAAATCTTCATGAACGGGGGATTCGTCGTGGAGGGACCGGTTGGCTATTTTTTTGATGCTTCTCCTGGCCTCGTCGTCGAGATTTGCAGATAGAAACCAGCCAAGTGTTGTATCGTTGTCGTGTGTTCCGGTGTAGGCTATGCAGTTCGGGGTTGAGAAATTGTGGGGAAGAAAGGGGTTGTCGGGAGCTCCGTCAAAAGCAAACTGGAGCACCTTCATGCCGGGATATCCTGTCGCCTCTCGCAGTTTTACGACTTCCTCGGTTATCTCTCCGAGATCTTCGGCGATGATGTCGAGCTGGCCGAGCCTGGCGCGGATCTTTTCAAAAAACGGGGCGCCCGGACCCTTCAACCAGGATCCCTTGACGGCGGTTTTTTCACGTGCAGGTATCGCCCAGTAAGATTCAAAACCGCGGAAATGATCGATCCTGGCCACGTCAACGAGTGTGAAAACCGCCTTGAAACGCTCGCACCACCAGTCAAGCAGTCGCTCCTGCACCTGCTGATCCTCGCTGTTCCAACGGTACAGCGGATTTCCCCAGCGCTGGCCGGTACTGCTGAAATAGTCGGGGGGAACGCCTGAAACCCGCAGCGGTACCAGTGTCTCCGGGTCGAGTTCAAACAATTCCTGCTGCGACCAGACATCGGCGCTGTCGAGTCCAAGATAGATGGGAATGTCGCCGATCATTCGTATCCCCTGATAGGCTGCGTACTGTTTGAGTTTTTCCCACTGTGAGTAAAAAACAAATTGTTCGAACAGATAGTACTTGTACTGCTGTTCATGTTTTTCCCTGATGGCCTCAAGGGCCCCAGGCGAGTGAGCAGCGAGCTCGCGGGGCCACTGGTACCAGGGCTTCTGGTCATAAACGGTCTTGAGTGTCATGAACAGTGCATAATCATCGAGCCAGCCGGTCTGTTCGCAGAACATCCGGTAATCGATCCGGGGGGCTCGCGGGAACCGTGTGAAGGCGAGCCTGAGAATTTTCTGCTTATAGTTGGCGACTGCCGGAAAATTTGCGAGATACGGCGAGAAAAGCTCGGTCGGCGGGAGTTCCGAGGATTCCAGCAGCCTGCTTTCAAGGAGCAGCTGGGGTGAAATGAGCAGAGAGGAACCGGCAAAGGCGGAACTGCTCATATACGGGGAGCTGTCAAAGATCAGGCTGGTTGGTCCTGTCGGCAGTATCTGCCAGTATTTCTGGCCCGATTCTGCTAAAAAATTGATAAAACTCCAGGACGACGGTCCAATATCACCGATACCATACGGTGATGGCAGGGAGGTGATATGGGCGAGAATGCCGCTTGCTCTTTTTTGCGTTACCATGCTGGTCATTTAGGAAATGTGACTTATCTTATTTTTGTTTGATATTAATAACGTGTAAACCTTGCTCAGCGTTTTCGATAATGAAAAAATGTTCACTGCTTGTATATGAACAATTTGGTGCTATAATTACAAGTATGTTTAGGCTTGCCCGGCGTGCTGATCACGGTGTGTCGGGCCTTTTTTTGTAAATGAGCTGTGTATTACCGGGCATAGAGATACATTCTAATTTGTTTGCAGAAAATTGATACCTATTGTATTTTAACAGGTTTGCACAAGACATTGAATTAGAGCGCGGATGCTGCGAAGCGCACGATAAAACTCATTTGAAAATAAACATTATTTCATGGTCTTACCTGGTGCCTGCGGCTATCTGCAGGATAGTTGAGATGTAATGAAATATCCTACCACCTGAGCAATGGAGATAGTTCCCTGTGCTTTCTGAACTCAAAGAAAACCTACTCAAAGCAGGAAAATCCGAAGGCTGTATCAGTTTCGATGACTTAAACGAACTGCTGCCTGAGGAGATTAAAGATCCGCATGATATCGAGAAAATATTCAATTTTCTCGGCGATAACAACATAGAGATTGTCACCGAGGAAAAATCGGGAGAGAAACGCACGCTTTCCGGGGAACTCTGGAAGAAAAAGAAAGGCGGCGCCGACGGTTCAGGGGATGATGAGGGCAGCCTGAGTTTTTCAGACGAGGACCAGCACGACGCCGAAGAGACAACGACGACCTATCTCCGGGAGATGGGACGCTTTGATCTGCTGACTCCCGATGAAGAGGCAAAGTACAGCAAGACGATCCGGCAGGGATTTGAAGCGATCATCTCAGCCATCAGGGAAGACACCTCCGAGGTCAAGGAGATGCAGTTGCTCTGTGAACGGATCGACCTGTGGGAGAAGCGCGACCCGACGCTGAAGCCGAAAAAGCAGCAGCTTAACTTCATGCGCTACAACGTTACCAGTTCGGCAAAGAAATATACCGAAAAACGTGAGCTGTTTGAGCTGCAGGCGAAGATGGAGGCCTACAGCAGGTCGATTGAGGTGGCCAAGGACACCATGATACGGGCCAACCTCCGTCTGGTGGTCTCAATTGCCAAGCGCTATATGCACCAGGGATTGACGCTTGCCGACCTGATCCAGGAAGGCAACCTCGGACTGATGCGGGCCGTTTTTCGTTTCGACTACACCAAAGGCAATAAATTTTCCACCTATGCCAGCTGGTGGATACGGCAGGCGATTACCCGGGCGATCCTTGACAAGACAAGAACGATCCGGCTGCCGGTCCATTTTCTTGAGCTCAGGAGCCAGTTTTTCAAGGCATTCTATGCACTCTACAAGGAGCTTGGGCGGGAACCGACCCCGCTTGAGATATCGAATTCAACCAATCTGCCGATGGACAAGATCCTCTCGATTCTCGAAGCGTCACGGGAGCCCATCTCGCTCGAAACGCCGGTCGGCGACGACGATTCGACGCTCGGAGATTTTCTTGAAAACCAGGAGTCCCAGTCTCCCTATGAAGCGGTGCAGACCAGGGAGCTTGCCGGCCGGGTAAAAGAAATTCTCTCAACGCTTTCCGAACGGGAAGAAAAAATTATCCGCTTGAGATTCGGCATAGGAGAAAAGGCCGAATACACCCTGGAAGAGATCGGCAAACGGTTCAATGTCTCGAGGGAACGGATCAGGCAGATTGAGAAAAAAGCCTTGAACCGGCTGCGGCACTCGAGCCGGAGAGAGAAACTCAAATATTTCATCGACTGAGCATACCACTAACCTTCATCCCCCAAGCCGGTGAATCCCACCGGCTTTTTTTATTACCGTGAAAGAATATATAAAACAGGCCGGTCTTGGCGAAATATACGACAAAGTCGTAGCCTCAGAGCGGCTCTCCCTTGAAGACGGGCTCAAGCTTTTTCACAGCAACGATATCCTTGCAGTCGGTTATCTTGCCAACATCGTCAGGGAGCGGCTCAATGGCGACAGGGCGTATTTCATCTACAACCAGCATATCAACTATTCCAATATCTGTACGAACCTGTGCAAGTTCTGTGCGTTTGGAAGAGAAAAAGAGGATGAACTCGCCTACCAGATGAGCGTTGATGAGGTCACGGACAAGGTGAGGCAGCGGCTCGATGAACCGATCGTTGAAATCCACATGGTCGGCGGCATTCACCCGGACCTTCCCTTTGACTATTATCTCGATGTCCTGAGAGGTATCAAGGAGGTCAGGCCGGACGTACATATCCAGGCATTTACCTGTGTGGAGATTGCTCACCTGGCTTCTCTGCACGGCGCTTCCGTTGCCGATACCCTCCAGGTACTCAGAGCTGCAGGGCTCGGTTCCATCCCCGGCGGCGGGGCGGAGGTTTTCAGCAGACGCATCCGGGAGAAGACCTGTGAGCACAAGCTCTCCGGGGAGAAGTGGCTGGAGATTGCCGCAACCGCTCACAAATGCGGCCTGCATACCAACGCCACGATGCTTTACGGGCATATCGAAACCCACGAGGAACGGCTCGAGCACCTTGCTGCGCTGCGCGCGGTACAGGACGAAACAAACGGTTTTCTCGCCTTCATTCCGCTTGCCTTTCATCCCAAAAACACGGCGATGGACAACCTGGGCGGCACGACCGGTATCGATGATCTCAAAACCATCGCCGTTTCACGGTTGTTTCTCGATAATTTTCCCCATATCAAGGCGTACTGGGTGATGATCGGGCCGAAACTTGCCCAGATTGCCCTTTCTTTTGGCGCTGATGACATGGACGGCACCGTCAAGGAGGAGGTGATCACCCACATGGCAGGCGCTGAAACCGATCAGGCCATCGGCAGTTCGACGCTTGTCAAGCTGATCAGGGAAGCAGGGCGGGTTCCGGTCGAAAGAGGGACCCTGTACGATGTGATTAACGTCTACAGCGAACAATAGGCAATCCCGCAATGTCATTACCCCCGATAAAGGAGACCGTGGCCGCCGGAAAACGCATCAGCGACCAGGACTTTCTCTTTCTCTATAAACATGGTGATCTCTACGAGCTTGGCGTGCTCGCCGATACTATTCGAAAGAGGAAACACCCTGAAAACATCGTCAGCTATGTCGTTGACCGAAATATCAATTACACCGATATCTGTGTTTCTGCCTGTAAATTCTGCGCCTTTTTCAAGGCCCCTGATGACCCGGCAGGCTACCTGCTGGAAAAAGAACAGCTCAGCCAGAAGATCGCCGAGACCCAGGAGCTTGGCGGAACCCAGATACTGCTGCAGGGAGGGCTGCATCCGGATCTGGAGCTTGAATATTACGAGGACCTGCTTCGGTTCATGAAGCAGACCTCCATCCATGTGCACGGTTTTTCACCCCCGGAGATCCAGCACTTTGCCGCCCTTGCAGGCTGTTCTGTCCGGGAGGTGCTGCAGCGCCTGATCGCCGCCGGCCTCGATTCGATTCCCGGCGGCGGTGCCGAGATTCTCTCAGACCGCGTCAGGCAGGCGGCGGCGCCCCGGAAGTGCAGCAGCGACGAATGGCTGGAGGTAATGAGAATCGCCCACAGCCTCGGGCTCAGGACAACGGCGACGATGATGTTCGGTCATATCGAAACCGTCGAGGAGCGGCTCGAGCACCTGCGGCGGTTGCGGGAGCTTCAGGATGAAAGCGCAGGATTTACCGCCTTTATCCCCTGGCCGTTTCAGCCCGACAATACGGCTCTTGCCGAATCGACATCCTGGGAAAAAGCCAGCGGCCTTGAATATCTGCGCATGCTTGCGCTCTCCAGGATCTACCTGGACAATTTTGACAATCTCCAGGCTTCATGGGTGACCCAGGGGCCCAAGATAGCCCAGCTCGCGCTTTTTTTCGGGGCCAATGACTTCGGCAGCACGATGATCGAGGAAAATGTCGTTGCCGCTGCGGGCGTCAGCTTTCGCCTGTCGGAAAAAGAAATTCGCCGCCTGGTCTCCGATGCGGGATTCACGCCGAGAAAACGGCTGATGGATTATACCCTTGTCTGATCCGCTGTCCGGCCGGCACCATCGTTATGAGTAAGGAACAAGAGATACGGGCGCGGATCGGAATGGTCCGCTACATCAATACGGCGCCGATTCATGAGACCTGGAAGGAACAGGTGAAAAATCCCTCATGGCAGCTTGTCGAGGCATATCCTGCCACTTTGAACGAGATGCTGGCCAGCGGAGAAGTCGATCTCGGTTTTGTCTCATCGCACGAATACGGCATGAGACCGGAGCGTTACCAGATCCTCTCCGATCTTTCCATCAGTGCCAACGGAGCAGTCGGTTCGGTTTTTCTCTTTTCGCGGGTCCGGCCCGAGAAGCTCTCAGGGCTCACGGTTCTGCTCAGTTCCCAGTCAAAGACCTCTGTTTTCCTGGTGAAGATTATTCTCGAGCAGTTTTTCAAGGTGAGCCCCCGCTATATAGGCGCCAGGGTGAGCGAGGCCTTGAAAAGTAACGTTGATGGCGTTCTTGCCATCGGCGACGAGGCAATCCGTTTGAAACGCCAGGGCACCTACAGCCATTGCCTTGATCTTGGTGAAGTATGGATGGAGCATACCGGACTGCCGTTTGTCTTTGCCGTCTGTGCGGTGCGGGAGGATTTCTGCGCCCGCCGGGACGAAGAGACAGAGCGGATTCATCAGGCCCTGATCGACTGCCGCGACCGTGGGCTTGCCGATCTGTCGAGGATCTGCACACTCGCCGCTCCGAGAATACCGATGGATGTTTCTTCGTGCCACACCTACCTGAGCGGCATAGAGTATGACCTGGATGGCAGTAAGCAAAAGGCTCTGAGTACGTTTTACAGCTACCTCAGAGGCATGAATGAAGCGTCCCCGGAGGCCCTCCCTTTAAAAATTAGATATCTGCGTTAATGTACTCCTGTGTACTCTGTCTATAAAAGTGTATCTCTATCGTGAGTGGAAATATGGCCGATCACATCATTGTTGCGGTAACCGGCGCATCGGGGATGCTGTACCTGAAAGCATTCCTTCAGCAGTGCGAAAAACAGGATGATCTGGTGATCCACGGGATCTGTTCCGAGTCCGGGAGGGACGTATTAAGAATGGAGCACGGGATTGAGCCGGAAGAACTGCCTGTGGTGTCCCGCTGGTACGGCATCGACGACTTTGCCGCTCCTCCTGCATCAGGTTCCAGTGCTTACCGGGGTATGGTGGTGCTGCCGTGTTCCATGGGAACCCTGGCGGCGATCGCCAACGGTCTCTCCATCAATCTTATTCACCGCAGCGCTGATGTTATCCTGAAGGAGCGGAAAAACCTGATCCTCGGTGTACGGGAGACCCCGCTGAATCGAACCCATCTCGAAAATATGCTCAAAGCCCACGACGCGGGTGCGGTGATCTGTCCACCGATGCCGAGTTTTTATTTCAGGCCGGCAAGTCTTGAAGAAGCTGCCCTGAGTTATTCGTGGCGCGTGATGGATCAGTTCGGCCTTGAGGCCAAGGGGAGGAAACGGTGGGGGGAGCATGAGCCCTTTTGCTGAAAAGATTTCAATTCTGCTTGAAATGATAAAATTCAAGCTGACGATCTTTGCGATGCCGTTTGCCTTTACCGGCGCTTTTTTGGCTGCACAGGGTATCCCTGAATTTACCGTTTTCCTCTGGGTAGTCGTGGCGATGATCGGGGCCAGGACCTCGGCGATGGGGTTTAACCGCATCGTTGACCGGAAATTTGATGCGGATAATCCGCGGACAGCAGACCGGGCCTTGCCTGCAGGTGACATTCGTCCTGCAGAAGCATGGCTGATGGTCACTGTTTCGGCAGTCGTCTTTTTCTTCGCCTGCTTTATGCTCAACAGCCTTACCTTCCTGCTCTCACCCTTTGCCCTCGGGCTGACATTCTTTTATTCGCTGACAAAACGCTTTACCAGTTTCTGCCACCTTATCCTCGGTCTCGCCCTTGCCTTTGCGCCGCTCGGGGGCTGGGTTGCGGTCACCGGCAGTCTTGCCGCCTTTCCGTTTGTCCTGTCCTTCGGTGTACTCTTCTGGGTGGCCGGTTTTGATACGATATACGGTTGCCTCGACGCCGATTTTGACCGCAAAGCGGGTCTTTATTCGCTTCCGTCCCGGTTAGGACGCAGGAATGCGTTCCGGCTTGCCGTTTTTTTTCACCTGCTGGCCTTTGTTTTGTTCACCGTAACTGGTATACAGACCGGACTTAATCATTTTTATTACATCGGGCTGGCGTTGACTGCAGGCGCACTTTTTTACCAGCACCTGATCGTTACTCCGCGTGATTTGTCGAGAATAAACGCTGCCTTTTTTTCGATGAACGGTTTTATCAGCGTGACGATTTTTTTTGCCACCTGGCTCTCCCTTGCAACCTCATGACACGGATTCTATGAACAGACTGGCTGCTCTCACACTGGCTGTAATTCTTTTTACCGCAGCTGCAACGACGTCCGCGGCAACCCAAAAAAAGCAAGGGACCGATAGTTCAAAAATACATGACATTGCCTACGGCGTTATCGATCCATCATTTGTTCCCGTTGCCTATTCGGGCGGAGAATATTTCAGGTATGATATCTCCTACACCGGCGGTTTTAAAATTGGAGAGCTGCACCTCACGCTCAGAAAAAACAGTGAAAAAGCTGACAGCTACATAATCGAGGCCCGGGTGACCACAGAAAACGGCATGTTTTCAAATGTCTATCCAATCGAGGACATCCATATCACCCAGGTTTCCGGTCCACAGCGGCTGCCCTATCATTACGAGGTCTGGCAAAAAGAGGGGTACAGCTATGAAGCCCACCGGATCACACGCTATGACCAGAAAAACGGACGGATCTATTACCATGTAAACGATGATCCGGTGAAAGAGTTTGATATCAGTGATACCACTCAAAACGAGTTCTCGTCTTTTTTTGCCAGCAGGCTGATGGGACTGATACCCGGTGAGTCTTTTATTGTTCCCACCTTTGCCGACAAGAAACGAATCGAGGTCGTTGTCAGGGTGAAAAAAAAGCGCGAGACAATCCCAAAAACAGTGCTTGGCGATGTTGAGACACTTGTCGTGGAACCGATAATGACATTCAGCGGCCTTTACGACAAGCGGGGTGATACGGTAATCTGGTATACTGATGATCGCTGCCGGGTGCCGGTCAAGGTAAACTCAAAGGTTCTGATCGGCTCATTAACAGCAAAGCTGGTATCATACCGCAATCCGATATGCCCTGAATATAACGGTGCAATCCTGGAAAAATACCAGAAAAAACAAGCTAATAATAACTAATGTAAAACCAGTTACGAGAGAGGAGATGAACTATGGCGGATGCAGTAATAAAAACAGACCTTAAAGCGCTTAAGCTCGTCCATCAGGGCAAGGTCCGGGATATGTACATGATCCCCGGTCATGATGACAAGCTGCTGATGGTGGCAAGCGACCGGATTTCAGCCTATGACGTGGTTATGAACGATCCGATCCCGGGAAAGGGAAAAATTCTCACCCAGTTGTCCCTTTTCTGGTTTGATCTGCTCGGGGATATTGTCGAGAATCATCTGATAACAGCCGATGTTTCCCAATACCCGGAACTATGCCGCCCCTACGCTGAAATCCTCGAGGGCAGATCCATGCTTGTCGTGAAAACGCAGCCATTGCCGGTAGAGTGCATCGTGCGCGGCTATATCTCCGGCTCATTCTGGAGCGCCTACAAGAAAAACACGACGGTATGCGGTTTTGAACTTCCCGCCGGCATGAAGGAGTCGGACCGCTTTCCCGCTATCCTGTTTACCCCGTCAACCAAGGCGGAAATCGGCGATCATGACGAGAACATCTCGCTTGAGCAGTTGAAAAATATCGTTGGAGCCGAACGGGCAACCCAGATCAGTGAGATCAGCGTGAAGCTTTATCAGAAGGCGGCAGATTATGCGAAAAAAAAGGGGATAATCATTGCCGACACCAAATTTGAGCTTGGTGAAAAAGATGGCAAACTGATTCTTATAGACGAGGTGCTCACCCCTGATTCATCGCGCTTCTGGCCACTTGATGAATATAAGCCGGGACAGGGGCAGCCGAGCTTTGATAAACAGTTCCTGCGCGATTATCTCTCATCGCTTGACTGGGACAAACAGCCGCCGGCGCCGTCACTGCCGGAGGAGATCATCGAAAAGACACGCTTGCGCTACCAGGAAGCGGTCTCCAGGATCACCGGCTGAGCATTCCGGCCGGATAGAGGCAGCGTTCAGAGGGAAATCTTGCGCCGTACGGTGTGAGATTTCCCTTTTTTGTGCTCAATCAGTTGCAAGTTGGGCACAGAGCTGTTATTCCGCCGGTTTTTTTTGCAGACAGTGTTTGAGGCTTTCTTCCAGATCAGGCGCCTTGAACTGATAGCCGTTTTCCAACAGCCGTTTGGGCAGGACCCTGGTGCTGGACAGCACCAGTTCACTTCCCATCTGGCCAAAAACAGTCCGGGCGACAAAGGCCGGCATTTTCATGACCGTCGGCTTTTTGACAACCGCGCCGAGTGTTTTGGTGAATTTGTGGTTTGTTGCCGGGTGGGGTGAAACAAGATTTACCGGTCCGGACATCGTCTTCTCATCGATAAGAAAATGTATGATTGAAACGATATCCCGGATATCTATCCAGCTCACATACTGTTTCCCGCTTCCGACGATACCGGCGATGCCAAGCTTGAACGGGGGAAGCATTGTTGCCAGGGTTCCGCCGTTGCCGCTGAGAACCATGCCAATCCTAATGTTGACTACACGCATACCCGCTGACCCGCCGCTGTTTGCCGCTTTCTCCCACTGCCTGCAGACCTCGGCGACGAAATTGTCGCCGGTCCGGCTTGTCTCGTCGAGCACAGTTTCTCCCTGGTCCCCGTAGTAACCGATTGCAGAGGCGGAAATGAACACTTCCGGCCGCTGTTCCAGCTTTGAACAGTATTCGACGAGTTCCCGGGTGCCGTCGACCCTGCTCTGCAGTATCAGCTTTTTCTTCCGCCGTGTCCATCTGCCGCTGGCTATATTTTCCCCGGCCAGGTGGATGACCGCATCAAAGGTCAGCGAAGCTCCCTGGCCATTGAGCCTGTCGAAATTCCAGAAAACATCCGCATCAGGATTCTTGTTGCGCTGAAGGCTGAATATTGAGTGCCCTTCGTTGACAAAATGTTCAACGAGTGCACTGCCGATAAGCCCTGATGCTCCAGTGATGAGGATATTCATTTTAGAGACTCTCCCTGGTTTGATGACCTGTGACTGTCTGATCGTGACAGTTTATTTACCACGCGTCTGCCGTCAAGCACATGCCGAAAGGCAAGATATGGGTGAAAAAACACCATGCGGGGCCCCGAGAACCTCATGACCTCGATAATCTCGGCGCGCCTGGCCGGGCTGTAGCAGTGTACCGGGCACTTTGCGCAGGTTGGTTTTTCGCCTGCAAAGGTGCAGTTTACCAGTCTTCTCGTCACATAGCCTTTCAGTTCATTGCAATGATCACAGAGGGTCGAACTGCTGCCATGGTGCGCTCGGCAGTACATCTCAATCATCACGATGACTGTGGCAAGCTCACGCCGCAGACGCGGAGTGAGCTCTGATACGGCTGTGGGCGTTTGCTGGCTGGGCTCTGTCATCACCTGGTCCTGCAAAAATAAGGTATCGTTACCAATTACTTCCAGCAATGATCGTTTCCGCGACCTGTTCCTGGCTGCTGTCATCGCACGGTATGACAAGGTCTGCATAGCGGATGTACAGTTCATGGCGCTCATTGAACAGATCGACAAAGCTCTGGTCCGGCCGCTTGGCCAGCCCCCTTGTCTCATAATTGGTAATTCTTGATTTCAAAGTCGCAAGGGCGGCGTCGAGAAAAACAACGAGACCGTCCTTTTTCAGGTGTACCATTGCCGGTTCACTGTAGGCGGCGCTGCCGCCGGTGGCGATGATGTGGTTGCGGCAGCGGATGTCGAGCAGCACGTCTTCCTCGATCTTTCGCAGGGCCATGTGGCCCTTGCTGTCGACGATCTCCTGAAGGGAACATTTTGTAATGAGTTGTATCAGTATGTCGCTGTCAAGGAAAGGGCGGGTCATCATCTTTGCAAGGATGACGCCGACCGTGCTCTTCCCGGAACCGGGCATGCCGATTAGAATGATGTTGGAATCAGATGGTCTGTCTTTCATGGGCTCGGAGTTGTCCGCTGATGAATTGAACGAGAACAAGGGACCCAAGACTGAGCAGGGCCCCGGTGAAAAAAACAAGGCGGTAATCAACCATCCAGAGCAGTCCGCCAAGCACCGGCAGGAAAACGGAGGCGATATGGTTGATGGTAAAACCGACCGCCATGCTCGGGGCGATGTCTCTGGGGTCGGCTATTTTCTGGAAAAAGGTTCGTATGGCTATGGCAAAGTTAAAGAATATATAATCGGCGATATAGAGCATTCCAGCAATTATTTTCGAATCAACAAGCCCGTAGGCTATAAAAATGATAATCAGAGAACCATACTCGATCGAAAGCACTCGACGCTCGCCATATCGCACAATACACCTGCCGATAAAGGGACTGAGAAAAAAGTTGATACAATTGTTGAGCAGGAACAGAACGGCCACCTCGGGCACCGTATAGGAAAATTTCTTGACCAGCAGGAACACCGCAAAGGCAATGAAAATCTGCCGTCTGGCGCCGGCCATGAAGGTCAGCGCATAATAGAGCCAGTAGCTGCTTTTCAGGATCATCTTCTTGTGCTGCGGAACAAGGGTTGTATCCACCGGGTCCATGGTGAGCGCCCAGATTGAAGCGGAGATGATGAGCAGGCCGAATAAAAGATAGAGGTGAACAAAATGGAGGAACGGAGAAAGCGCGAATATCGCCAGACCTGAAACAATATTGCTGGCTGCTGCGATGCTCCTGAGTTTGCCGAAAATGACGGGAGCGGTATTTTTATCGAAGTACTGGAGGGTGAGCGATTGATTTGTCGTTTCAAAGTAATGAAAGCCGAAACTCATTATCAGGGTTGTAAAGACAAGGCCATAAAAGCTCGGGAAAACGCCGGTAAGTGAAATCCCGGCACCCAGCACCAGGATAGAGAGCGCCGACAATTTGTGCTCCCTGACAAGCAGCAGCATGTAGACGACGAGCAGCGAGAGAAACCCCGGTATCTCCCTGACAGACTGCAGAATTCCGACATGGTACCCATCGAGGTTGACGACATGGACGGCAAAATTGTCAAACAGGGTGCGCCAGATGTGCAGACCGGCCGTGGAACAGATGGTGAGTACCATCAGGAAGAGGTACATTTTATTGTTTTTATAGGGAATCATAATGCCAGCGTAACTACACCTTCGAAAAATTTCACATCCTGAAAGCTAATTAAAAATTTGTAAATTTACAATAGGTTGTATAGAATCTTAGGAGAATAGTTGATAAAATTAAAGCAACACCATCAGGGGGCATCATTTGCGCCCGACAAGCCGTGGCTGGTTTGGAGCGTAACATTGATTATACCGCAATTTCTGATACAATTTAAACAGGCCGGGACGCTGCGCACGGACGCAGGCAAAGATAAAGCAGCCTAGAACCGTTTTGATTCAAGGAGAGATAGTGCCATGGGGAGTTTTTTTGATAAGATTTTCGCCTTCATAGATTCAACCATGCTTCCGGAGCAGATCACCGCCGTGGATTATGGCGGCCTGTTTACAAATCCATGGTTTCTGGTTCCATTTATCTGTTTTATCGGTTATCTGCTTTATAAACAAAAATGGCGTGACATCATCTTCGTCATCATCTTCATCTCCATCTGGTTTCTGAGCGGCACAGATTACATGCAGACACTCGTGGTTGGAGAAGAACTCCAGGTGAACAAGGTGCTCCCGGTACTTTTCGGCGGTGCGGTTGTCCTGGGAATTGTAATATATTTACTGTTCGGGAGGTCCGACTGAGCGCCGCTTTATGCGTGCTTACTGTCCCTTGATGCAGATTTTAAGAATAAAGATATTCCCTGGTTTTATGAGCAAATATGCAGTTTAGAAACGGTGTTTTTATCATAACCGAAGAAAAAAACTGTCCCCTTTACAACACGGGGGAAGAGATGGAGGTGAACGAAGGCGCGTTCAAGCTTCCTGCCAGCAAGCCGACCTGTCTCGTTCTCGCCAAAGATGTTATCGAACTTGTTTCCGATGACATCGCCTTTGAGTCCCTGCAACAGGGTGCGAGTAAGAAGACAAAATTTGAATGCGGCGGCTGCGACGGCATTATCCGCTTTGAGTTTAAGAAGGAAAAAGGCTATGCGACGCTGCAGATGAAACTGCTCGCCGCAGCTGAGAGAAAAGGCAAAATACGGCTGGTGGCAAACTACGCCGGAACACTGCGGTCAATCTCCCTTTTCAGTTCATTGTCCGATGATGACCTGCTTGATCTCTCTACGCTGCTCGAATTTGCTGATTTTGAATGGGGCTTTCCGATAGCCCAGCGAGGAGACCCCGGTTCAAGATTGTACATCATCATCAGCGGCAGGGTCGAGGTTGTCGATGATGATGGCGTTGTCCTTGCAGAGATGGGACCGGGCGATGTCTTCGGCGAGATGAGTCTGTTATCGGGCGAACGGGTGACTGCCACAATTATTGCCGCAGAGCCCTGTGAGATCGCCACGATGAGCCAGAAAAACTTCCGGCACATCCTGACTAAATTTCCGGCGCTGCAGATATTTTTCTACAAACTGCTTGTCAACCGGATCACCACGGTCAATATCCAGCGGGCAGAAGAGCTCTCTTCCGGCATGGTAGGGCAGCTATCCGATATCTCGGTTGTTGAATTGTGCCAGATGATAAACAGCAACCAGAAGACAGGCTATTTGAAACTGGAATCAGCTGACAGCAGCGGACGGCTCGTTTTCAATGAAGGGGAGATTATAAAGGCCCATATCGGCATGGCTGAGGGAAAAGAGGCCTTTTACGATATCCTGGATTTGACGGAAGGGCGCTTCAAATTCATCCAGGGGCTGTCCCGCTCTGAAAAGAAACTGCCGGTTATTGGCGGTTTCATGGGTATGCTCCTGGAGGGAATGAAACGACTCGACGATCGTCGTCAATAATCGCTGGTGTCCCATCCTTTCTCCTCTGATTTCACAGAGGAAATCCCCGGCACTTTTCAATGGTTGATCAGTATCAGCCAAGGTTAGCCTGTAAACAGGTTTTTAGATGAAACGGAGGCAGCTCAAGCACCAGGTCGTATTACTGCTGCGGGAAGAAAATCTTGCAGCTGTCAATAAACTGCTTTCCGCCTACGATCAGAAATCGCTGATCAATCCACTGGTATCCTGTCTATGCCACACTGATGAAACGGTTCGCTGGCACAGTGTCAGTGCACTTGGCCCCGTGATCAATGCAATTGCTGCGCAGGAGTTTGAATCCGCCCGCCTGGTCATGCGCAGATTTTTATGGATGCTCAATGACGAGTCGGGAGGGATCGGCTGGGGTGTTCCCGAGGCGCTGAGTGAGGCCATGTATCACAATGAAAGGCTGGCAGCAGAATACATGCACATGCTGGTTTCCTATGCGCGAAGTGACGGGCCGGAATTATTTCAGGATGGCAATTTTATCGAGCTGCCGCTGCTGCAGCATGGAGTTTTATGGGGGTTGTGCCGGCTGGCTGAAAAATATCGTGAGCAGCTGGTAGGTAAAGAAGCCCACGAGAACATCGGTTTTTACCTGGCCTCCGAGGACGCCCAGGTAAGAGGCACTGCCTCGCTGCTCTGCGGTCTGCTGGGAAGAGGTGAATTCATATCTTCACTGCAGCGTCTCAGTGGAGACCCGGAAGCGGTCAGAATCTACCAGGACGGGCAGCTGGAAAACTATTCTGTCGGCAGGCTGGCCTCAGAGGCGCTGTCGGCACTTAAAAGCAGGCGGTGAAGGTGCTGGAGCAGGTTCTTCAGGACAATTCTCCTGCCGGCATATCGCTCACGGCCTCACTCCCCAGGCTGTATCCTCCATCGGCAACAATTACGCTTCCGGTGACATATGATGCCCTGACGCCAATATAGTAAACGAGGTCGGCGATTTCCTCTGGACGGGCTGTTCTCTTGAGAAGCGTATGCTCTATCAGTGCTTCCTGTCGGGCTGAAGAGAGCAGGTCCCAGCCCCTGGTGTTTTCCCCATGTCTTCCCTGGACGAGCCCGACCATAACCTCATTTACCCGAACGGTCGGGCCTGCTTCCCGTGCCCAGGTTTCAGTTAATGACTGAATTCCACGATTTGCGGCACTGTAGCCGTCGCTGAACAGATAGGAAGCCGGGCCGGACCTGCCGGTTCTGCCGGCAATTGATGAGATGTTGGTAATTGAGCCGCCGCCGCTTTTCAGGATCAGCGGCAGGCAACGCTGAAACAGTTCCCACTTGGCCTTGAGCGTGGTATCGAACTCGAGCTGCCACTGCGATTTGTTTATCGTGCGGTCGTATGAGCCGTGAACAACCGGCATGCCGCCCCGCTCGATATTGTTGACAAGATAGTGAAGGAAGCCGAACCGCTCCTCGATTATGGAGATGAACTCCCTGACCTCATCCGCTTCCGTCAGGTTGCAGGGGTGAGGGAAAAAGGTGTAGCCGTTCCGGGTGAAGTCGCTGACCATGTCCTCGAACGCTCCCGGCCAGTCGTCAATATACGGCAGGACCAGTGACATGCCGGCCCTGCCGAAGGCATGGGCGACAGCTCTTCCGAGGGCACGGCTTGCACCCGGTATCATGACAACTTTCTTATCACCATTCATAACGGTCGACGGTTCTTTTTCTGCTGCTTTTTTCTGAGATCGAGATCGAGCAGGGCAAAATTCTGCTGTTCAATTTTTCTCTGGTCATTTTTAATCACCGCGCAGCAGAGTATGTTTCCGCGCAGCGGCTGGGAAATGATTTCGGCCGACACCTTCTGGCTGTTCAAAAATGTTTCAAGGCCCCCGTTCTTCATCCATTTTGAATAGCTTTGGTAATGATCGGAACCTGCGCATTTTTCGATAAACGGTATAAAACATCGACCGATCAGGCTTCCAGGGAGGCCGGGAGCAGGCGTATTGAAATCTGCAATGATCAGCGCACCATGTTCTCTCAGCAGTCGGTGGCAATTCCTGTATATTGTCCGGGCGGCAGCAGGGTGTTTCTCATGAAGGGCCAGGGAGAGGATGGCACAGTCAAAAGAGTTGGCAGCAAAAGAATCCTGTTCGGCATCAAGGAGATAAAACTCCGTTTCTTCTGAACATGTTTTTCTCGCCTGCTCCAGCATTGCCAATGAACTGTCAAGACCGCAGAGCTTCATGCCGGCCCGGTCAAGACAGCGCAGCTGTTCACCGGTTCCGCAGCAGATATCGACAATACGATGATAGTTCTTGTGGAAGACAAAGGTTCGTATGTCCTCCCGCAGCTGCCTGAGTGCGGCTGAGAAAAGCAGGTCATAGATTTTTGCTATTTGGCGGTAATCGTCGTTCATGCCGCAGGAGACTCTCATTGAATGAAAATTGACAGGATTACCCTGTAATTCCAGACCAGATGGCAAAAGTAAAGGATAAAGAACAATTTAGTATTAAAACGATTACTTGAATTGCCCAAAAACAGACATATGGTTTCAGAGGTCAGCGTTTCAGCGTTTTCTCATTCAGCAGGTTATTTACCATGAAATTCAGATTCTTCATATCAGCAATCGTTTTATTGCCTCTCATGAGCGGATTTATCTTCTGCGTCACAGCAGCAGGTTCTGCATTGCAGAGCGACGAAACGTGCGTTTCGCAGGCATGGCCGCATGAACTCAGTGAGCTGGCTCCAGATCCCGATCTTGTTTTTGGACGTCTTGACAATGGCTTTCGCTATGTTCTCAGGAAAAACCAGAATCCGAAGGATAGAACAGCCATACTGCTCAACGTTAATGCTGGGTCGCTCAATGAACTGGATGAGGAAAACGGCATCGCCCATTTTCTCGAACATATGGTATTCAACGGTTCTACCCATTTCAGGCCTGGAGAGTTGATAGACTACTTTCAGGATATCGGGATGAGCTATGGCGGCGATACCAACGCCTACACAACCTATGAGGATACGGTCTACAAAATTATCCTGCCGGCCTCTGACAGAAAAATGCTTGAAGACGGTCTCCTTGTCATCAGAGATTACGCCAGAGGGGCGCTGCTTGAGCAGGCTGAAATCGATCGCGAACGAAACGTCATTCTGGCGGAAATGAATGAACGAAACACCGCAACCTTCAGGACCTACAAAAAGCGTTCTCTTTTTTCCCTGGAAGGGACCCTGTTGCCGCAGCGTTTTGCCATCGGCCGCAAAGAAGTCCTGGAAGGAGCAGACCGGGAGCTGGTCAAAGGATTTTATGACAAATGGTATCGCCCCGGGAACATGTTCCTTGTCATGACCGGAGACTTCGATACAGCGGTGGCCGAGGCAGTGATATCGGAGCAGTTCAGCACCATGCAGGGAAGTTCTGAGCCGTTCACCTGTCCGGACTATGGATCCCTGGATCATGCGGGTCTCGACACATTCTACCATTATGAACCGGACCTAGGATACACCTCGGTTTCAGTTGAGATTCTCGGAAACAAGAAACCGGAAAATGATTCCTTCCTCCTGCAGGTTAAAAATCTCCGCCGGTACATGGCTGCCCAGATTATTAATTTCAGGCTGGAGCAGGAACGTGAAAAACAGCAGAGTGTTCTCTCGTCGAGCCATTTTTATTTCAATTCAATCCTGGACCGTTTTCAGCAATCGGCTGTCGTTGCCCGGACCAGTGGGGCAAACTGGAAACCTGCCCTGGCCGCCATCAACCGTATTGTGAATCAGGCCATCGAATATGGTTTCAGCGATGAGGAGACGGAGATGGTCAAAGATGAACTCACCGGATACCTCAAACGTGGTGTGCTGACCCAAAATACCCGAGACTCCCTTGATATTTCCCACGGTATTGTGAACTCGCTTAATAACAACCGCGTCATCCAGTCCCCAGAGCAGGAAGAGCGGTTGTATGCGGCTCCAGTCAGAGAGACGACCCCGCAGGACCTCCGCGATGCACTGCGTGAGATCTGGGTTCAGGATGTGCGGCTTGTTGAGGTTGTCGGTGACGCCAGGATTGACGGCAGCGACCCGAAAGAGGTTGTCAAGCAATACTACCGCAATCTCCAGCAGCTGGAAATCGCTGAAAAATCTATTGAGAAACTGCCGGATTTCCCCTATTTGCCGGAAACCGGGGGAATTGAGCCGATAAAACAAGAGCGCCTGGAAACGGTAGACACCACCAGGTTTATCTACGCGAACAACACTGTGCTGAACGTCAAGAAGACCACGTTTAAGGAAAACAGCACCGCTGTTGCCGTTCATTTTGGCGACGGTGAAAAAAGTCTGCCGCAAGCAGGTCTTTCCCTGCTTGCCGAAGCCGTTGTCAACCGATCGGGAACGGGAACCCTCAGGGAGTCTGAAATCAGCAGGGTCCTGGCAGGAAAGTCGGTCAATTACCGGTTCCAGATCGGTGACGAATCGCTCAGCCTGGCAGGCACCGCACTGTCCTCAGACCTTGAGACTCTGCTGCAGGTCTTTCAGGCTGTGCTGCTCGATCCCGGCTTGCGAATCGATGCCTACCAGTCGGCAATGAAGAGATTTGAGCTGATGTACAAGGGCATGAACAGTGATATAAATGGCGCAGCGATGCTGCATCTGGCGCCTTTTTTTGCCGGAAATGCCTTGACAGAGGAATTGCCGAGCTGGGAAGATTTTAAAACGCTGGGGCTCGACGATGTCAAGGCGTGGCTGCTGCCGCAATTTGAGAACGCTCCACTTGAAATTTCAATCGTTGGCGATGTTGAGGAAGCTGAAATTGTGGCGCTCGTTTCAAGATATTTTGGTCCCCTTGCGCCACGGAAGTACCGGGAAATGAAAACAGAAATAGTTCCTCTTTTTCCCGCCGGCGAATCTCACGAGGTTTCAATAGAGTTGAAGGAGGACAAGGCGCTGGTCCAGATGGCCTGGCTGACCGATGATTTCTGGGATATTGAGAGAACGAGGCGGCTGCATGTCCTGGCGGCAGTCATCGACGAACGTCTGCGAAAACTGATACGCGAGAAATCAGGCGAGAGCTATTCGCCTGCCGCTTTCAGCACCAGCAGTAGAATCTTCCCAGGTTACGGAAAAATCGCTGTCGAGGTCATGACCGATGTTGAATCGCTTGACCCGGTGATCCAGCAGATCGGCGAAGTGATCCAGTCGCTCCACGACTCACCGGTCGGCAATGACGAACTGGAGCGTTCAAAACAGCCGGTAATAACCTCGATCAAGGAGCTTATGGAAACCAATGGTTACTGGCTGTCAAACGTGCTCTCCCTGTCAACCCGTCATCCTCAGCAATTGCGCTGGCCGACCACCTTGCTGGATGATTTCCGCTCAATTACCGCAGCAGATGTGTCCAGGCTCGTTGATCGTTATATGGTTGCTGAACGGCGTGCTGTCGGCATTATTAGAGCGGACCGGAATGACTGATCAGTTCAGCATCACTAGTTGGCGGCTGCCGGCAATCCCTCGCGGTCAATCAGTGTTTTCATGATCTGCTGCCGTGCCATTTCAGCCTGTTCCTTGAGATAACCAGCCTGCTCATCCGTGCGGATTTTCTTCTGGGCAGCAAAGAAACTGGCCCGCTTACTGATCGTTTTCTGCCAGGCGTCATAATGGCCGAGCAGGATATCGGCGATCTCGTTATTTTTCAGTTTTTCATCGACCTTTTTATTTATCTGCGGAAGATAGTTCGCCAGTTCGGAATCTTTACGAATACCAAAATAAAAATCCTGAGAGGTAACCGGCGGGTCCAGGATTGAAACCGCATTCTCCCCCTGCAGGAGCCCGGTATAGATGAGAGCGGTATACAGGTCAATGAGCATGTAATCCACCTCCCCAAGACTGAGCGCATGGATAGCGCGCTCAATCTGGTAATACTGGACATCCAGCTTATCTGTGATGAAGTCGTCAAATGCCTGGCCGTAACGTTCACCGATATCGCTGACGCCCTTTTTGCCGATCAGCGAATCCCAGGAGGAAAAGTTGAATTCCTGTCCTTTTTTAACCAGAATGACGGTCGGCTGGGAGAGGTACGGATCGGAGAAAAGCAGAAACGCTTCTCTGTCCTTGTTCTTGTAGGTGTAGACGATCATGTCGATTTCACCGCTGCTGATCTTTTGCTGAACATTTTGCCAGTTCCCGAAAATCTTGAGTTCATAGGGAATATCGAGATCATTGAAAATGGATTTGACGAGATCCGGTCCGAGGCCGACCAGCTCCTGGTATTGTTCCCAGACAACCGGTGGTGCGTTGGGATTTCCAGATACCGTAAAGGCGTCCGCAGCATACAGGGACGGGGTGAACAGCAGCGAAAGAACGGTGGAAATAGAAATTATATGAGATCGCATATTCATCATGGACTCCAGTAAAATGATGTATTGATTAATATGAAGTGATCATACAGTGAGCATACATACCGTTTGGGTCATTGAAAAGCAAGAGGCTTTGCAGGTCACTCACGTCCGGCAGCAAGCCCTTGATTTCCGGCAGGAAAAAGGTCTGCCCGATGGTGGAGATCAAGGACTCGGAATCAAGATAACCCAGCAGCCGATTTCCCAGCGAAACAGGGGCATTCAGGGTCCTTGTCCGGTAGTCTTCGAGCCCTGCCAGTTCGGCGGCTGAGCTGAGCGCGTCTGACAGCGATCCGAGCTGGTCGACAAGGCCTTCTTCCAGGGCATTTTTCCCCGCGAAAACACGGCCCTGGGCAATCGCCTCTACGTCTTCAGGCTGCATGTCCCTGCCTTCTGCGACAATTGACAGGAAGGTGCGGTAGCCGTGCTCGAGGGTCAGCTGAATAGCGTCTTTAACCTCTGCAGAAAGCGGGGCGCTCAAATCGAGCGAGCCGGAAAGATTCGTTGTTCCAACACCGTCGCGGTGAATGCCGAGATTGCCGAGGGTGTTTTCAAACGTCGGAACAGCCATAAAGATGCCGATTGAGCCGGTCAGACTGTTGGAGGAGGCAACTATCCTGTCTGCGTCCGCTGCTATCCAATAGGCACCTGAAGCGGCCACACTGCCCATGGATACGACAACCGGCTTGCCGGTTTTTTTCAATTCCAGGATTTCCTGCCTGATAACCTCGGAGGCAAACGCCGAACCGCCTCCGCTGTCAATCCGCAGCACCACCGCTTTGACCGACGGAGCCTGTGCAGCCCGGCGGAGCAGATCGCTCAGGCTTTCCGCTCCGATCGCCCCGGGTTTGTTGCGCCCCGGTATGATTGTTCCCTGGGCGACGATAAGCGCTACTGAATCCCGGTCGGTGCCGCTGTATTGATAGGAGCGCTGAACTTTTTTCAGGTAGCGGTTAACAGCAACCTGCTTGAAGCCGTGCTTCGCATCAGCCTCTGAAAGGCTGGCGAGATATTTTCTTATCTCGTGCTGCGGTTCTATTTCATCGACAAGGTTATAGTTTTTGGCAAGCCTGGCAAGATTTCCTCCCGCTTCTTTGAGGTTCGCAGGCACCTTGTTGATATAATTCTGTATGTCAGCAGTGTCCATGTTCCGTTGCCCGGCGACATCATGAATATAGTTGTCCCAGAGGGCGTTCAGCCAGCTCCTTGACTGGAAGCGGTCCTCGGCTGACATGGAATTTCTCGTTAACGGCTCAAGCGCGGATTTAAAGGACCCGACCCGGAAGACATTATAGCTGATCTGCAGTTTCTCCAGCGCCTCTTTGAAGTAGAGGCGATAGAGGCCAAATCCGTTCAGGTAGACGCCGCCCATCGGGTTGATAAAGATTTTATCTGCGTAGGAGGCGAGATAGTATTGATTCTGGTTGTAGTAGTCCTCTGCGGCAATTACCGGTTTACCACTGCGGCGGAACAGCTCCAGCTGTCTGCCGATGATTGCCAGCTTATCCATTCCGGCGCCGTCCATATAGGTGAGATCGAGAAGTATGCCTTTTACCCGGTAATCATCTTCAGCATGGGCGATGGCATCAAGAATATCCTGGAGGTACGTCTCCTGGATCGGCGCTGCCAGGCCGACCAGCTCATTGAATGCTTCTGTCAGGGGATCGGTTTCGCTTTTCTGTTCGACAATTTTTCCGGTAATCGAAAGCCTGAGAAGCACGTTGTCTTCGATCACAACTTCTCTGGATTGGAAAAAGGAAAAAAGAATGACGCCGAGAACAAGCAGAAAAACAATATTGAGCGTCAGTGTTCTGACAAAGGTAAAAATGGAGCCAATCGTTCTGAATATAAAAGAAATGACAGAAAGAATTTTTTTCATCGAAGATGTCCGGGAAGAAAAAGATTAATATGACATAGATAATAGCAGCAATACACAGTGAAGTAAATATTACAAAATCCAGTGGGAATCCTGATCCGCTGTTTCTCTGCGAGCTTGACAAAGAGGCGGAAAAGGAAGCAGCAGCTGGCGCGGTGAGCGGGTATGCCTGGGGACTATCTGAGAGACGGAAAGGCCGACCAGCCGAACCTTTCGACAGCCTGCTTCTGTGGCCTCAAGGAGGCGCGGAATAAGGCTGAGAATGTCTTCCGGGTGAACCATTACAGCTTTTACGGTGACCGATCTGGTAACGGTCGTAAAGTCAGCATAGCGTATCTTAAGCGTCAGTGTCCTGAAGGCGCTGTTCCTGGCAGCAAGCGATTCAGCAACACGGGTCGCCAGTGCAGCGGCAATAGCGAGAACCTCGTCAATATCATCAGTATCGGATTTCAGGGTCGTTTCGGCACCGATAGATTTTCTCGTTCTGCTGGGTTTTACCGGTCGCGGGTCCCGTCCTCTGACTATATCATAATAAAAGAGCCCCTGTTTGCCGAACGAGTCTACAAGCTGCTCCCTGGTATGTGCCCGGAGATCGGCTCCGGTTTTGATGCCGATGGAGAGCATTTTTTTCTCGGTTACCTTGCCGACCCCGTAAAATCTGCCGATGGGCAGCGAACCCAGAAATTCAGGAATTTCCTCGGGTTTGATCACGGTGATGCCGGCAGGCTTGTCCATATCCGAAGCAATTTTAGCAACAAACTTATTGCAGGAAACACCGGCCGAAGCAGTCAGTCCGGTTTCTTTATGGATCTGCGCACAGATCTGCTGTGCAAGAATTGTTGCGGATTTCTGGTTCTTGTGGTTGATGGTTATATCGAGAAACGCTTCGTCCAGGGAAAGAGGCTCTACAAGGTCCGTGTATTGTTTGAATATCTGCTGAATTTTAATAGAGACCTCACGGTACCTGTCTATTCTCGGGCGGATAAAGTGAGCGTGTGGACAACGCTGGTAGGCTCGAAAACACGGCATGGCGGAATGAATACCATATTTTCTTGCCTCGTATGAACAGGCAGCCACAACACCCCGTGAGTCTGGGCGCCCCCCGACAATTACCGGCCTGTTTTTCAACGCTGGGTTGTCGAGTTGTTCCACGGAAGCGTAAAACGCATCCATATCGACATGAACTATTTTTCTGTTGCTGTTCATCGGAGCAGGAGATACTGATTTTAATTCACTGTAAAATCGCTTAGTCAGCAACAATTCAGAGCTTTTGTAAGAAGTTTTTTCAGCTTGCCACACACATAACGGTTACAGGTAATAAAATACCATGGGCGAACAAAAAAAGAGAGTGATCATTGGTTCCACTGAGCTTTTTAAAGGTCTTCCGGACGATCAGATCGAGATAATTTCAAACCTCTGCGTTGAAAAGACATTCAGCCGGGGTGAGGCGATATTTTTTGAAGGGGACGAGGCAGAGGGGTTCTATATTATCGGAGACGGGCAGGTCAAGGTCTTTAAAATGAACCCGCTCGGTAAAGAGCACATTTTACACATCTTCGGGACCGGAGAGCCCATCGGTGAGGTACCGGTCTTTCACGGTGAGCCGTTTCCGGCGAGCGCCGAGGCCCTTGTTGCAAGCAACCTCATCTATCTTCGGCGGCGGGATTTTGTCAATCTCATCAAAACACATCCGTCTGTATCGCTCAACATGCTTGCCTTGCTGTCAATGAGACTGCGGCAGTTTGCAACCCAGATAGAGAACCTCTCCCTGAAGGAAGTACCGACACGGTTGGCCAATTATCTGCTGTATATGTCGGAAGAACAGGGTGACACCGATACTATTCAACTTTCAGTATCCAAGGGACAGCTTGCCAGCCTGCTTGGAACGATTCCTGAAACGCTGTCGCGGATGTTCGCCAGAATGACAGATGAAGGTCTCATCCGGGTTGAGGGAAGGACCATCACCATCCTGAATCGTCAGGGATTGATGGATAAACAGGGTTGAGCAACGGCGCCGGCAGTCTACTGGCGTATCTGCTCAACCTCTCCGGCAAACAGCAGCGACTCCTGCAGCGCCGGTTTTTTCTCTGCAGGATAGGAGATGACATAGCGTCCATTTCCAACACTGATCGCCGGCGGGATATGATGTTTTTCAAAAAAATCATACCCTTCTTTGAGATTCAGCCAGAATCCATGCCATGGTGAACGACGATAGGCGCTGATATTTTTTTCACCCAGCCGGAAGGGAAAAATATGTACCTGGAACTGAGCCTGACCGCCTTCAAGTGCCGCATGGGCAAGGGTGTATATTTCGTCCATATGGTAGTCTGTCATGGCAAAACAGCCATCGGATGAACATCTCCCATGAATCATCAGCGCGCTTCCCGACCTGTTATGGGCGCGATCATACTCGTTTGGATAGCCGAGATTGAAGGCGAGATGGAAATCGCTCCATGGGTTCATCTGCTCATACCCTACGGAATAAAACCCTTCAGGACTCTGGCGATCCCCTTCTTGTACTTTTGGACCCAGTTTTCCGGATTTGAAACAGATCGTATAGGTTTTGTAGCGTTTGTACCCGTTGTCGTCTGCAAGCCACAGCTCCAGCTCGTTTTCATGCTTGAAAATTCGTATGAACAGCGGAGATCCCAGGCTGAGACGTTTGATCCCGAGCATCTTGTTTATCCGTGGAAGCGCCCGATGATATGCAGCTATGGAGACATAACTGGCAGGGGGAGAACTGCTGTCTCCGCATGCAGGCGGTGCCTTGTACAGTATGATACAGGTGAGCAGAGAAAAGAGAATAACACGCATGTCTTCATCAATACCGACAGCAATGGCATGAGTACCGTAATTTTTAAAGCGCCCGGTTCCAGTCGGTCAATCTAACAGGCAAGCGGGCTGTTTGTCCAGTACCCGGTTCTGGAAAATGGATCCCGGTGAACCTGGCTGCTGCGGGGATAAGTTCCTGCAGCTGGCTGACAGCACAGCAGCGACAGGCCACATAATACCCTGACAGCAATACACACGACTGTCAGTAGAGAAGAGAATTCATCAAAGGTTCCGAGGGGCTGCTGATCATTTCTCCATCGCTGTCCCTCCTCTGCAGGTTAAACATCGCAAGAACGTTGTTGTCCATATAGAGCCGATAGTTCCTGGAAGAAATAATTGTGCTGTCATGCGGGTTTATAAGTCGAGCGGAAATATACATTGTCCGCTGAGTCCGGCTAATTGTGCCTACCAGGATTGCCTGAGCCTTCTGGCTCCGATTGAGGCGCCCGAGGTCTCTTGATAGAATCGTTTCGCCCGACCCCTCCTCGATATGGAGGTTGTCGGTCATTTTAACTTCGTGCACGGTATATCCCTGCTGAACAAAACGTGAGCTGATATTGTCCTGCAGCAATCGACCGAAATGGGAGGTGATTTTTAAATTATTGTTGTCGACAAACGTGGTGGTCAGCAGAGCCATGTCCGGCTGCCTCGGGATCAGCGGCGGGAAGGCATTTTTTAGAAGATCATCAGCAATAACATATGAATAGTCGATGAGATCTACGTCCTTTCCCAGACTGTTTTCCAGCCGTGTCTCGTTGAAAACGGAACAGCCGGCCAGAATCATCAGAACCGCAGTCAGGCAGGCGGTACCGGTAAGATATTTTTTAATGGTTCTTTGCATCATGGACATGGCAACCGTTTCTATCATTGTTTACATTCCTCCGGCATCAGGGTAAGGGAGCGGCGGCAGCGCTGCCTGAGGTTGATCATGTGCCGCGTCGATAGCGTTT
This sequence comes from uncultured Desulfobulbaceae bacterium, assembly GCA_965366875.1. GTDB lineage: Bacteria > Desulfobacterota > Desulfobulbia > Desulfobulbales > Desulfocapsaceae > MADRE3. The sequence continues at coordinate 30,760 of CBDUGK010000027.1, forward strand.
AAGACATCTGCTGCAGCTGGCGCCGAGGAGGTCAGGCTGATTTCCGCAGGTCCGGATGACCTCTGGTAATGCCACGAATCCTTATCGTTGATGTAGTAGATATTCGAATTCCTGAAGAGATAGCGGCCATCGGCGACTACCGACGTGGTGATAAGCACCTCAAAATTGCTTGAGGTAACGTAAGCGGCATTGGCAAAATCGACGGTTCCGGCAGCGGCCAGCCATATAAGGTCCGATGGTGCATTTCTGATCACCAGTATTCCGGCCGTCAATGCAGTCAGCAGGCCGGGTCTGATCGACCGCCAGGTGTCCCGGTGATGATAAACGGTCTGGGTCTTGTAGTTGACAACAAGCGTACCGCTTTCCTGTTTTTGACGGGTCGGCACACCGAGGGTGACGAGGTTGGTAATCAGCAGGTCTCTGAATGATTCCTCGAAAACCGTGGACTCTGCTGACGCGCACGGTTCATTCTCATCTCCGCAGGTTTCCCTGACGAAAACCGGAGTATCAAGGTAGTCATTGAGAATCAGCTCATTATTAATCTGGTTTGCAAGGTCAGCAGCCAATACATTCCAGTGATGAGTTGCCTGCATTTTATTCTGTTCACTCTGAACGTATCCAGCAGGTTCAGGAATCCGGCCACATGATGTTGCCAGTGCTGCTGCAACAAGGAAGATTACGCACAAACGCATTGAATTTTCTCCGCTAATAGAAATGGATGTTTCTATATCGGATGATTTATCAGAAAATAAAGGGATTTATTAATCTATTTATTACACAATATGTTATTTTCGGATACATCTGACCAGCAAAGACAGCTGCAGAGCAAAACCGGTAGAACAAAACATTCACAGCATTAAACGATGATAGACCTGCATCTTCACTCAACCTATTCCGATGGAACGATGACTCCGTCAGAGCTTGTCAGGCTGGCAGCGAACATCGGTTTGTCGGCAGTCTCAATTACCGACCATGATACGGTTTCGGGTACTGAAGAGGCCCTGCGCGAAGGGAAAAAGTGCGCCCTCGAGGTGGTCCCGGGGCTTGAGATCAGTGTGGAACACAGGGGGACTAACCTTCACCTGCTCGGCTATTATTTCGACTGGCTTGATGAACGGCTGGTTGAAACCCTTAAAATGCTGCAGACGTCAAGGGAGGAGCGGAACAGAAAAATTGTCTCAAAATTTCAGGAAATGGGGATCAACCTCTCCCAGGACGAACTGCAAAACGAGGCCGGAGCAGGAGTGGCGGGTCGGCCGCATTTTGCCAGACTGCTGGTGAAGAAAAACATCGTTAAGACGAATGAACAGGCCTTTGCTCACTATTTAAAAGCAGGTCGCTGCGCCTATGTATCCCGTTTCGTTCTTGATATCAGGGAGGCGATAGAAATATTGCACCATGCCGGTGGTTTTGCAGTCGTGGCCCACCCGGCCCTGATTCCCTGTTCCATGAATGAACTTTCCGGGATCCTGCGTGAACTCAAGCAAGCGGGAATCGACGGTCTGGAGACCTATTATCCGACCCAGCGGGGAGATGTTTTTAAAAAAATCAGGGCGCTGGCACGGCAGTATCAATTGCTTGAAACCGGGGGAAGCGACTATCATGGCGACACTCGAAAAGGTACCGCGATAGCCGGAGCAACAAAAAAATTCCTGGTACCGGACGAATTAATGAATACACTGAGGGAACAAAAACAGTGTACTGATCAAAACAGATAATTATTACGGAAGGACAGGGGTATGCACTCAATTCTTGTAGTAGATGATGAGCCTAATTATCTTGTCGTGTTGTCTGAACTTTTACGGGATGAAGGTTTTGAGGTTTTTACCGCTCCCGCCGGGGAAGACGCCCTGGCAATCGTTAAAGAAGTTGATCTGGACATGGTAATTTCCGACATGCAGATGCCCGGAATGGACGGGATGGCACTGCTTGGCGAGATCAAAAACCTTGACGAAGATCTGCCGGTTCTGATCATCACCGCCTATGCCGAAGTGGACAAAGCGGTCAAGGCAATGCAGGCAGGAGCATTCAGTTATCTCGCAAAACCATTTTCAAACGATGAACTCATTGTCTCCATAAATAAAGCAGTCAGTCATCGCAGCCTGTTGCAGGAGAATATCAGGCTCCGGCAGGAAATCCGGGAGCGCAACAGGTTTGGGGGGATGATCGGCAAAAACCCGCGAATGAAGCAGGTGTACGAACTGATAGAAAAGGTTGCACCGACACCGGCATCGGTGCTGATCAGCGGCGAGAGCGGCACCGGAAAAGAGCTCGTGGCAAAATCAATTCATGTGAACAGCCCGAAGGAGCCCCATCCGTTTATAACGGTGGATTGTGCCGCCCTGACCGGCAATTTACTTGAAAGCGAACTGTTTGGGCATGAAATAGGAGCCTTCAGCGGCGCCGCGGCGATGAGAAAGGGCAAGTTCGAACTAGCCGACGGGGGGACCATTTTTCTTGATGAAATAAACGAGATTCCGCTGGCCCTGCAGTCAAAATTATTGCGTCTTCTTCAGGAACACACGCTCGAGCGGGTAGGGGGGACACGGACAATAACCGTCGATGTGAGAATCATCAGCGCCACCAGTAAAGATCTGAAAGAAGAAGTTCAGGCAGGTCGGTTCCGGGAAGATCTTTTTTATCGGCTGAATGTCATTCACCTGGCCCTGCCCCCGCTCAGGGAAAGAATGGACGACCTGCCGCTGCTGGTTCAGTTTTTTGTGCATAAATGTTCAGAAAATCTGGGCAAAGAGCATTTGCAGATATCAGCGGATGCGCTGCGGTTGCTGATGACGCTGCCATGGGAAGGAAATGTCAGAGAGCTGGAAAACACTATTGAGCGAGCCGCGATTCTCTGCAATGACGATATCATTGAATCAGAAGATGTGCAGCCGGAATCAATCTCTGTCGACTCAAGTGCCACGTGGATGCAGGAGTTTGATCTTGTCAGCCATATTCCCGATTCTGTAAAATTAAACGATGTTCTCTATATCATCGAGGAGAAGATGCTGATTCAGGCCCTGGAGGAATCCAACTATGTCCAGGCCCATGCGGCCGAAATACTCGGCATTACAAAGAGCCTGCTGCAGTATAAAATGAAGAAATATGGAATCAGCAAGCAGAAACCAAAATGATACGCCTTATTTATTACCGCCCCACTGCAGTTTGTTCCTTAAAATTTCAAAATAATCCCGGTTTTTTGAAGAAATGAGCTGAAGCGGGTGCTCTGCCGTCTGAATTTCCAGAATATCACCGGGGAACATGTCCCAGGATACCTGCCCGTCAATTATAATTTTTGCACTTCTGTCCTGTTTGTCAGCCATGAATTGAGACGTGATTACCTGATCCGGCGGCAGTATAATCGGTCTGCTGCTCAACATAAACGGACATATCGGTGTAACGAGAATTGTCGACAGCCCGGGGTGAACAAGCGGTCCGCCTGCAGACAGGTTGTATGCGGTTGACCCGGTTGGCGTTGAGAAAATGAGCCCGTCCGCCTTGTAGGTTGTAATGAGATGTCCGTCGGCACTTGTCGACAGCAGGAGCAGCTGATCAAGCGTGTGCTTGTTGATCACGACTTCATTCAAGGCAAAGGAATAATCACTCCTGCTGTCGCCTCGTATACGCCGGGCCTTGAGCATTTGCCTTTTTTCCATGGTGACCGATCCCGAGAGGATGACGTCTAATGCGGCGTTGCTCTCGTTTCTTGTCAGTTCGGTCAGGAAGCCGAGGTTGCCGAGGTTGATTCCGATAACCGGTATGGAGTAGTGGGCGGCTTTTTCAGCGACGTGCAGCAGGGTTCCATCGCCGCCGAGAATGATGAGGATATCCAGGTCCGCGACAATCCTGTTCAGCTCGGTTGCAATGTTCCGGGCCTCAAGCCGGTTTATCAGTTCCCGGCCATACGCTACCGCCTCGGGGTCATCTATCTTGGTTATGATTCCGGCCCGGCTGACTTTGAAATCCCTGCGGTGAAAGAGGTGGCTGTTTTTTACCATCATTTATGATGCCCCAGGGCGATTGAGCGGTTGCAGGAAGCTTCAACTGCACTGATTATCGTTCCGCCAAAGCCTTCCTTCTCAAGGACATGAAGGCCGCTTGCGGTTGTCCCGCCGGGTGATGTCACCTGGTCCCTCAGTGCCGCAGGATGTTTTCCTGAGGTTCTGGCAAGTTCTACGGCACCGTAAATCGTTTGCAGGGTCAGGTTCTGCGAGACTTCACGGCCAAGCCCGACTTTGACGCCACCATCAATCAAGGCTTCAATGAATGAAAATACAAAGGCAGGACCAGAACCGCTCAAGCCGGTTACTGCATCCATTAATGATTCCGCAACGATCACCGCAGAGCCGATTGTTTCAAAAAGTGTCTGTGCGAAAGCGAAATCTGCATCTGAAACATGTGCGTTTCTGCACAGGGCGGTGGCCCCCTGCTGTACGAGCGCACCCATGTTGGGCATGGCTCTGACAATTGCCGGCTGAGCAATGTCAAGCTGCTCTTCGTACAGGGATATCGGTAACCCTGCGGCAATGGTTATGACGAGACGGTGCTGAACTGATGCTCGTATCTGTTCCAGTACGACCGGCATAACCTGCGGCTTTACCGCAAGGATTACCGTATCAGCACGCGAGCAGAGTTCCGCCGGGGTATCAACCGTCTCTAGTTCATACTGTTTGCTGAGATGCTGTTTCCTGCTGTCGAGCGGCTCACAGACGGAAATAAGCATTTTTGAAGAGAGATCGGAGACAAGAAGTCCCTTGATCATAGCTTCGGCCATCTGACCGCCGCCGATAAAGCCAATATTCTTTTTCATATGGAACCCTGTTTACTGATTTTCAAGACGAAAGTGATTAATTCTGTTACCTTACCATGAGAAATTTGAGAGGTCTACAGCTCTTCGTCTGGAGATGAGCTCTTGTCAGAACAATCCACATATTATATTTTTATTGCCGGGGTACTGCCATGATAAAAAAAGAACTGCTGGAAATCCTTGCCTGTCCGAAATGCAAAGGTCCTGTGACGCTTCATCCGGAAAAAGCTGGTATCGTCTGTAAAAAATGTATGCTTCTCTATGAAATAAAAGATGACATCCCGATTATGCTGATAGACAAGGCAAAACATCTTCAGGAATAACCGCAGTAATCGGCAGAGCAGCGCACTATCGAGTATGGATGTGCCTGTTGACACTATAAAAACAATGGTATCAAACGGAGTTTATCATGTCTCTTGAGAAAACTTGCACTGATCTCTATAACCTGCATGTCACCGCAGGCAAACACCAATCGGCTGATTATTTTGCTCTGATAAAGGCGCTGATTGCGATAAAAGACGGCCGGGATGACAGTACGGTTGAGCGATATATCGAAAAAGCATACCGGCTCGTCGCTGACGAGATAGAGAATAACACGCAAAAGCCGAGAGCTGAAGTCAACTTCGGAACCTCAGGCTGGCGCGGGATCCTTGGAAAAGACATTTTTACAAAATCGGTGCTCTCGGTAACAGCGGCCATCGTCAGACTGTATGGGAGCATGGATTCAAATACCGAACTGAGTGAGATACTTGGCGTCTCTGATCTGGAGGAGGCAAGGAAGCGCGGCTGTCTTGTCGGGCATGACAATCGTTTCGGCGGAGAAATCATGTGCAGGGCCGTTGCCGCTTTTCTGACCGATTGCGGTTTCACCGTCTATTACTGCGGGGAAACAACGACCGGGGTTCTTTCAGCCTCGCTGCTCGAACTGCAGGCGGCTTTTTCGGTCAATCTCACACCTTCACATAATCCCCTTGAATATGGCGGCTATAAGTATAATGCCGCTGACGGCGGACCGGCTGCTGCGGAACTGACGCGGCTGATAACCCAATACAGCAGGGAAATCATCGGTTCTGGTACGCTCCCGGAGATCAGCGAAAAACCGCAGCCGGGAGAGCTGATCGACACGGATTCCCTGGCACTGTGGCAGGCTCATGTGGTCAAGAACCGGAATAAGCACGGCATTGACTATGAGGGCTTATGCAGCAGAGCTGCGAAAATGGATGACCTCGTTATTGTTGTCGATTCCGTTCACGGAGCTAGCCGCCTGCACATTCGAAGACTGCTCGGTGCGGCGGCAGGATCGCTCGTTATGCTCAGGGGGGAGCCTGATGTCTCCTTTGGCGGCATTGCTCCGGAACCATCGTCGGTCAACATGCAGGGAGTTGTCGCGACACTGGCGGCCAGTGACAAAAAATTTAAAATCGGGGCAATTATTGACCCCGATGGAGACAGAATCCGTTTCACCGATGGCAATACTGAGATCAGCATGAACGTTTTCGGTGCCATGGCCTATCACTTTTTGCATGAATACAAAGGTTTGAAAGGAATGGTTGCCAAAACGGTGGCGACTTCAAATCTGGCAAACAGCGTGGCTGTTGCCCTGGGAGAGGCTGTTTTTGAACCAAAAGTCGGCTTCAAGGAATTTAAACCGGTCATCGATCGCGCACTGGTTCTTTTCGAAGAGTCCGACGGGATTTCCATCATCGGCCATACTCCCGAGAAAGATGCCTATATCGGTCTGCTCCTGGCCCTTGACATGGTGGTAACGACCGGCAAGAACCTCGGAGATTTCAAGGACGAAATCGAACAGCGTTATGGTGAATACTACCCCGACCGGGACGGGGTCGAGGTCGGGCTGAAAGGTGACGAACTCCTCCGGGCACTTGACAAGCTGAAAAAATATGAGGTCGGCTCAACAGTTGAAGTCGGCGCTGAAAAGAAAACGATAAAGGAAGTCATTTCAATTGACGGCCGGAAGATGATTCTTGATGATGACTCGTGGGTGATGATCAGGCCATCGGGAACAGAGCCCAAAGTCAGGTTCTACGTGGAATCCCGGGACAAAGGCGGCACAAAGATCCTCGTCGAAACGGCTCGTGGCATGCTCAGGGAAGCAGGGGTCCTCGATTCCTGAGCTGCGCCTGCAGGGAATCCGCTCGTTTTAGAACGGGCTGCTATTGCATTTTGTCCTGCAGGTATTATTGTCGGCTTGTGCAACAGAAATATACAATTAATTATATTATCAGGAGTTTGTTATGTGGGAATACACAGACACGGTGACCGAACATTTTCAGAATCCGCGCAATGTCGGAGAGATTGCGGGTGCCCAGGGTACCGGAGATGTCGGTTCGCTGGCCTGCGGTGATGCGTTGAAACTCACCCTTAAAATTGAAAATGACCTTATTGTCGATGCCAAATTCAAGACATTTGGCTGTGCCAGTGCAATTGCCTCCTCTTCAGCCTTGACCGAGATGATAAAGGGAATGAAAGTTGAGGATGCAGAAAAGGTAACCAACGAGGATATTGCCGATTATCTAGGCGGTCTCCCAAAAGAAAAAATGCACTGCTCGGTAATGGGAAGAGAGGCTCTTGAGGCAGCCATTGCCGATTACCGTGGGCTTGCACTGCCGAGTGCGGAAGGCGAGATTGTCTGTGAATGCTTCGGGGTTACAGATATTGAAATTAAAAGAGCCGTGAAGGAATCAAATCTGCGCTCTGTTGAAGAAATCACCAATTTTACCAAGGCGGGCGGCGGTTGCGGCAAGTGTGAGGATAAGCTTCGAGCCATTTTGCTGGAAACTGTTTCAGAAGATTTGAAAATTATACCGGTCGCTAAAAAAGCCAAAAAGATGACGGCGCTTCAGAAAATCAAGAAAATTGAAGAAGTGCTGGAGAGAGAAATACGGCCGGGACTCAGGAAAGACAATGGAGATATAGAACTGATCGATGTCGATGGCGACTTCGTGACCGTATCGCTCCGGGGTGCATGCACTTCCTGTCTCAAATCAGAAACCACGCTCAAGGACTATGTCGAGAAAAAACTGCGGGAACTTGTTCTTGATTCCCTGATTGTGGAGGAAGATAAGTCATGACAACTGCAGAGAACAGCGTCGTCTATCTGGATAATAACGCCACGACCAGGGTGGCGCCGGAAGTCATCGAGTCGATGATGCCCTATCTTGACGGCTTCTATGGCAACCCCTCGAGCATACATACCTTTGGTGGACAGGTTGGGGGGGCGCTGAAAACAGCCAGAAAAGATGTCGCGCATCTTTTAGGCTGTGAGGCGGACGAGGTTGTTTTTACCAGCTGCGGCACGGAAAGCGATTCCACAGCACTTTTGTCAGCACTGCGTGCGGCTCCCGATAATCGCCATATTGTAACGTCACGAGTCGAGCATCCGGCCATCAAGGCGCTCTGTGACAATATCAACGCCTTTACCGGTCACAAATACAAAGTCACACGACTCAAGGTTTCCGGGGAAGGACTTCTTGACCTTGAGGAATACGCCCAGGCGCTTACTGAGGACACGGCGGTCGTCAGCGTCATGTGGGCAAATAACGAGACTGGTGTGGTTTTTCCAGTAGAAGAGATGGCACGCATGGCCAAAAGCCGCGGCATCCTTTTCCATACGGACGCGGTGCAGGCGGTCGGCAAGATACCAATCAACCTGAGAGAACTCGACATCGACTTCCTGTCCATGTCCGGACACAAACTTCATGCGCCAAAAGGCATCGGTGTTCTTTATGTGAAAAAGGGGACACCGTTTGTGCCGTTCATGTCAGGTGGGCACCAGGAAGGAGGAAGGAGGGGAGGAACGGAAAATGTTGCCTCGATCGTCGCCCTCGGCAGAGCCTGCAGGCTTGCCGGAGAGATGATGGAAGAGGAAAATGGCAGGGTGCGGCGGCTGCGCGACAAACTCGAGGAGGGGCTGCTCTCTTTGGTTCCCCGTTCCATTCTTAACGGAAACAAAGAGAATCGGCTTCCGAATACCTCTAATATAAGCTTTGAATTTGTCGAGGGCGAATCGATTCTGCTGCACATGAACCGCTATAATATATGCGCTTCGTCCGGTTCTGCGTGCACCTCCGGTTCACTGGAGCCATCCCATGTCCTCAGGGCCATGGGCGTCCCGTTTACTGCCGCACACGGTTCGATCCGTTTTTCCCTGAGCGTCTATAATACCGAGCAGGAAATTGATTTTGTGCTTGAAAAGATGCCTCAGATCATTGCTGAACTGCGGCAGATGTCACCATTCTGGCCGGGCGAGTGATGTGGCTGCCTGAAGGGGTAAAAAAAAGGCCCGGGGGAATCCCCGGGCCAGGAAAAAAACAGATTAACCGGTCAGCTCAGCTGCTGAGGGTTTGCAAAATCT
>CBDUGK010000028.1:0-39871 GCA_965366875.1 uncultured Desulfobulbaceae bacterium
GGAACGGTGGTTGTCGATGAGGGGGGCAATCGCCATGAAATTGCAGTTGAACCGATCGCTGATGAGATCTTAAGGGATTGGCTCATGTAGGGCTAATCGGCTGCAACTACAGTTCGCACCGCATCCAGATATTTTGCTTCGGTCGAGGCCTTGGTAATTTTTTTTAACAGGTTCTGTTTCTGCGGAAACGAGCCGATAAAATAGATCCATATCTGTTTCATTCTCCCTAAAAGATGCCCCGGTCCATCGAGTTTTTCCTTCATGGCAAGAAATAGTTCATCATGGAAATGCTGCAGTCTTGCGGATCTTTGCTGAGCAGAAATTTGGGCGCCTTTGATTTCAGAGGGCAGAAACGGGTTGGCGATCAGGCCCCGGCCTATCATCCAGCGGTCGATTTCAAAGCGATTATGTAATTCAAGATAGTCTGCAACGGTATTTATATCTCCATTATAGACAAGCCGGTGAGCCGAGGCTTGCTGACACTCCATGAATCTTTCCGGGTATGTTCTGCCCCGATAGAGCTGTTTTCCCAGTCGGGCATGGATAATAATTTCTGAGAGCGGGTAACAGTCAAGACGCGGGAGCAGGTCCAATGATTCCTGGTGGTCATGATAACCAAGTCGTATTTTCAGGGAGAGCCGGGATTTGAGCCGAGGGATGACATGGTCGAGAAAAGCGACAATCTGGTCGGGAAAGGGCAGAAGACCGGAGCCTCGTCTTTTTTTGGCTACCATGGGTACCGGGCAACCGAGATTCCAGTTGATTTCACGGTAACCCAGGTCATAGAGGCGTTCTGCGAGGGCGAGAAAATCATCGCCATCGCTGTTAAGCTGTTGGGGAATCAGCTTCAGGTTGTCTGCTTCCGGGAGCACATCTGCAAGGAGTTTATCAGTGAGTCCCGATTTGCGCTGGGGGTTGATAAACGGGGCAACGGCTGCGTCGATGCCGTTAAAATGTCTACAGTATATCCGCCGAAAAAGGGCGTCCGTAATGCCCCGAAGGGGTGCCATGTAGATAAACGGTGTCGCTGAAGTGTCGGTCATTGTTCTGGAAGGAAATGTTTATGGCGATGCCAGATAGTGCAGCTGATTGATAATGGTGTGTGTCGATAACAGATATGGTACAGTGAGGGCAGTTTAAAAGGCTTTATAAAGGGACTGGAGCATATAGTCAACACATAACAAGTAATACAACGATGGTCTCAACAAACAATATATCCGAACGGTTGGCGGATTATCCCCGTGATCTGCTGCAAATGCTTCTTGAGACCGCAGAAAACCGCTCGGTGTCGCTCTATATCTCGGGAGGTGCGCTCCGCGATTGGCTGTTGGGGAAATCTCCCAAGGATCTTGATTTTACCCTCAGCTATGATGCCGCAGGATTTCTCGAGGCGTTAAAAAAACAGTATGGCAGAGGCACCATTGTGCCGCTTGGAACCCGTCATGACGACACCTGTCGGCTGGTTCTTGATGGTTTGTGCATTGATGTTTCAGGATTCCGGGGAGGAAGCGCCACCATCCGGGAGGACCTGTCAAAACGTGATTTCACGGTAAACGCCCTGGGTGCTGATTTCCTGCAGATTCTTGCCGGCGGGCAGGAGATAGAAATTATTGATCCGATGAATGGGCTTGCGGATATGCGGAGAAAGCTCATCAGAGCTTGCCCCGGCGCCTTTTCAGATGATCCGCTGCGGCTGTTGAGAGCATTTCGTTTTGCCGCCCTGCTCGGGTTTGAAATTGTTCCGGATACGCTTGCCGCCATCTGCTCAAAAGCCAATCTGATTGGTCTCAGTGCTGCGGAGAGAATACGCTATGAACTTGACCGGGTAATGCTGAGTCCCCGTGCATACCCCGCTTTTGTCGGGATGAACGAAGCCGGTCTGATTGAATGGATAGCGCCGGAACTTTCGGAGGGAAATGGCGTCAGCCAACCCTCTTTTCACCACCTTGATGTGCTCCAGCACAACCTCTTTACCCTTGACTGCATAGAGCGGATCATTGCCGCGCCAAAAGATTTTTTCCCCGACAATCACGAGGTTTTTTTCAACTACCTCAGTGATATCAAAAACCGTGCCGCCATAAAGTGGGCAGCCCTTTTTCATGATACCGGTAAACCCGAGAGCAGAAATGTCCTGCCGGAAAAGGATGAACGCATCACCTTTTACGGGCACGATGAAAAAGGAACGCTCAAGTTCAGGGAATTTGCGGAGCGGCTCAAGTGGAGCAAGGCTGGCAGAGAGCGGGTTAGCAGACTGATAGCGATGCATATGCATCCGTTTCATCTCTGTAATACACTGCGTGCTGAAGGGCGTTTAAGTGAGCGCGCCATGATGAAAATCTGCCGTAAGGCAGGCAGTGATCTCGTCGGCCTGTTCATGGTAGCCATGGCCGACAGCATGGCAGGACAGGGAGCGGACAAAATCGACTCGATCGAGGAGGAGCTGGCTCGTCTTTTTCATTGCCTTGAAGCGCTCAACAGGGAAAAGGTGCTGCCGGTCTTGAGCGGACCGAAACTGTTGACCGGGCACGATCTGGTTGATACACTGGGCATCGTACCTGGCCCGGCATTCAGGGAAATTCTCGAGGCGCTCGATATGGCGGTCATGGAAGGGTTGGTGACCGAGCGGAAAGGCGCGCTCGAGTGGGTACGCAGTTTCTTGGCGGAGAAAGGCTGAGCGCGGAATATTTTATGGAGCTGAAGTCACCTGTTTCATCTTGATTAAGCACATTAAATGGAATAAAGAGTGCGTAAAGTACAGGATTACTATTATCGGAAGGCCAAAAAAGAAAAGTATCCGGCCCGGTCCGTTTATAAACTTGAGGAAATCCAGAGAAAACACGGGCTGTTAAGAACCGGCGACAGTGTGCTTGATCTCGGTTGTTTCCCCGGCAGTTGGTCGCTTTATGCCTCTGAGACTGTCGGAGCAAAGGGGATTGTTGTCGGTGTGGATATCCAGGAAGCCGAGCAGAAACCGCGTTCAGACGGAGCCGTCATTCACTGGCTCTGCCAGGATATCATGGAACCGGAGCTGATTCCGCTGGTGCGGAAGATACGACCCGCTTTCAAGGCGATAATCTCGGACCTTGCCCCGAAGACGACAGGAAACAGATGGGCTGATCATCAGAGATCCATGCGTCTGGTGGAGCAGACGCTCCTGCTTGCCGAAACACTTCTGCATGAACGGGGCAATTACCTCTGTAAGGTTTTTCAGGGTGAGGATTTGCCGCCGTTTGTTTCCAAAATGAAAGAGCGCTTTGCCAGGGTCAGGATAATCAAACCGGAAAGCTCCCGCAAAGAGAGCCGGGAAATCTTTGTTCTCGGAATGGGCTACAAAAAGTAAAAGCAGAACATCTCGTGTGGTGGGCGAATTGTCTTCGCTCAATTGGAAAATATAATAATAGGGACCTTTATGTCAGGACATTCCAAATGGTCGACCATCAAGCGTAAGAAAGGCGCAATTGATGCGAAAAGGGGACAGGTTTTCACCAAGCTGATCAAAGAAATTACCGTGGCTGCCCGCCAGGGTGGTGGCGACCCGGAAGGTAATCCCCGGTTGCGAAGCGCCATCACCGCCGCAAAAACTGAAAATATGCCAAAAGACAATATCGCCAGGGCAATCGCCAAAGGAACGGGCGGTGTCGATGGTGAAAGCTACGATGAAATACTCTATGAAGGCTATGGGCCGGGCGGTGTTGCTGTCCTGGTAGAATGCATGACCGATAATCGCAACCGGACTGTTGCCGATGTTCGCCACTTTTTTTCAAAGAGCAACGGTAACCTGGGTGAGAACGGCTGCGTGGCCTGGATGTTTGACAAGAAGGGTCTGATTCTCGTTGATAAAACAACCATTTCTGAAGAGGAGCTGATGGAAAAGGCCATCGAGGCCGGAGCTGAAGATGTCATTGAAGATGACAACGAGTTTCAGGTTATGGTAGGGGTTGATGAATTTAACGATGTCCGTGATTCCCTCGAAGAACAGGGTGTCGAATTTCTTGAAGCTTCAATTTCGATGATTCCCCAGAACACGGTTGAAATTACCGAGGAGAACATTGCCGTATCATTACTCAAGTTATTGGAGAATCTCGAAGATCACGATGATGTTCAGAAGGTGCATGCCAATTTCGACATTGATGCTGATCTGATGGAGAGGCTGTCCTGAGTCCTGCTCCAGGAGCATGGATGCCGGAGACGGGCGACCATCATGGAACGCATTATCGGCATTGACCCCGGCTCCCGGATTACCGGCTACGGTGTGGTGGGCTCGGCAGGGGGGCAGATACATTTTGTTTCCTGCGGTATTATAAAAACGACTTCAAACCTGCCGTTTTCCCACAGGATCAACCAGATTTTTACTGGCATAAACGAGGTTATCCAGCTGCATCAGCCTGATGTCGCGGCTGTTGAAGATGTCTTCCTGTCGACGAACCCCAGGTCTGCTCTAAAGCTGGGACAGGCTCGCGGAGCTGCCGTGGTGGCGGCAATGCAGAATAACCTCGATGTTTATGACTACAGCCCGAGAGTGGTCAAGCAGGGTGTTGTTGGTTACGGCCAGGCGTCAAAAGAGCAGGTGCAGCATATGGTGCGGATTCTCCTCGGCCTGAGCAGTTCGCCAAGCAGCGATGCAGCGGATGCGCTGGCCGTGGCGATCTGCCATGCTAACCAGTTTCGGATATAAGAAAGGTGCATGAATGATCGCAGCATTGTCTGGTAAAGTCCTTCTGAAAGGAGTCAATCGTGCCATAATCGATGTGGCGGGTGTCGGCTATGAGGTTTACCTGACGGCGGAGACGCTTTCCCGTCTCCCTGATAAGGGGGAAGAAACTTTTTTGTTTATCCATACCCATGTCCGGGAAGATGCCATTGTGCTGTATGGGTTTCTGGATGAGGATGAAAAGGAAATGTACCTGACGCTGACCTCGGTTTCAGGCGTCGGGCCCAAGCTGGGCATGGCCATTCTCTCGGGAATGCGGGTTGTTGATCTCTGCCAGGCAATCGGTGCGAACGACATCAGGCGGCTGACCGGTTTGCCCGGCGTCGGTAAGAAAACCGCTGAGCGCATCTGTGTCGACCTCAAGGACAAGATTGGTCATCTGGGCAGCGGGGCGAGCCGGGCTCAGGCTGAAACCGGAACGCTGATACCCGGATCATCGTCATCCGTGCTTGATGCGCTGTCTGCGTTGTCTAATCTTGGGTATTCTGATCCGATGGGCAGGCAGGCGCTGTCAGCAGTAAAAAAACGGCTGGGCGACGAGACTTTTTATGAACTCTCTGTAGAAGCTCTGCTCAGGGAATGTTTGAGGGCACTGGCATGAATTTCGAAGAAGAAGTGTTTGATGAGAAACGGATAACCGACCCCACTCCCATCGGCAAGGATCCCGTTAATGATTATTCATTGAGACCGAAAAGCCTTGGTGAGTATATCGGCCAGGACCAGGTAAGAAGGAGTCTCGACGTTTTTATCAGGGCTGCACTCAAGCGCGGTGAACCGCTTGATCATGTGCTGTTTCATGGTTTTCCCGGACTTGGCAAGACGACGCTGTCCTACATTATCGCCAATGAGATGGGGTCCGGCATAAAAGTGACTTCCGGGCCGGTCATTGAGCGCCAGGGTGATCTGGCGGCTATTCTTACCAGTCTTCAGGAAGGCGATGTGCTCTTTATTGATGAAATTCATCGGTTGAATCATGCCGTTGAGGAAATTCTCTATCCGGCCATGGAGGATTATCAGCTGGACCTCATCATCGGCCAGGGTCCTGGTGCCAGGTCAGTGAAAATGGATCTGCCCCGTTTCACCCTGGTCGGGGCAACGACGAGAACCGGGCTGCTGACGCCCCCGCTGCGTGATCGTTTTGGCGTGATTCTCCGGCTGGAATTCTACTCCCCCGAGGAACTGGTCACCATTGTCCAGCGGTCGGCAAAGATCCTGGGAATGAAGATCGACGAGAGTGGTGCCCTTGAGCTGGGTCGGCGCTCGCGGGGCACGCCGCGCATTGCCAACAGGTTATTGAGGCGGGTTCGTGATTATGCCGAAGTCGGTGATCATCAGGTTGTAAACAAACAGGTGGCTGATAATGCCTTGAATCTGCTGAATGTTGACAGGTTCGGCCTGGACGAGATGGACAGGCGCATCATGCTCACCATCATTGACAAGTTTGACGGTGGTCCAATCGGCCTGGAAACCCTGGCAACGGTTGTTTGTGAAGAAAAGAATACGCTTGAAGACGTCTACGAGCCTTTCCTTATCCAGTCGGGTTTTCTGGCCAGAACCCCGCGCGGACGGGTTGCAACTGCCAATGCTTTTAAACATTTTGATCGTAAGATGAGTATTTCCAGCATATCCCAGCCGACCCTTTTTGACCAGGATGACCTCTGAACGATAGTTCAGGGGCAACGGGCTCCCGACAACTCCTGATTTTTTTTACCCGCTCAAGCGCTCTCCGGAACAAGAACAAAGCCTGACATCTTTTTTGTTCATCCCGCCTATCTCTGTGAGTCCTCAATGGACAGCTGTTATCCTTTCAATTTACCGTTGTAATTAATCCTTTGGTCCTTTCTAACCACAATACACCACCATATTTTTACAGACGGTTTGTGCTGTTTTTTAATTGTTTCTGTAAATCATTAGTTATATCAATAAAATAGACAGATAGTCTCCAGTTTTTTAGATTTCTTTTCAGAGTTGCTTTGATTCGGTTTTCATACACTTTGTTGTGGCTGGTCGCTTTCCAGGTACAACATGTTGTGCTTGGCATTGATTGGGTGTTTCCGTTTATTATCCTGAATTTAGGTGTTTTTTCCTTGACTTTGTGTTTGTCATTAGTATAAAAAGAGATAAGGTGGATCAAAGTGGTTACAAAGCGGGTAATTATGGAATAACGTGTGCCCAAACATGTCTAAAAAGGATGCGATAAAAAGCCGGTTTCGCGGCAGGTCGGAGCATGCACTTGATCCAAAGGGAAGGTTGAACTTTCCCAGCAGGTTCAAGGATGTTCTGCACGATTATGGATCCGAGACTCTGATGGTTACCTCCTGGGGCGAGCATCTGCGCGTTTTTCCTGCATCCGAGTGGCAGATATTTGAAGACAAGCTGCTTTCAAAAGGTCGCGAGGAACCCAATCTGTCGAGCTTCATCAGGCATGTTGTCTCTGGAGTCAGCCAATGCAGCCTGGACAAGCAGGGACGCTTGCTTATTCCCGCGTCGCTTCGTTTGGAAGTGGGTGTTACCAGGGATGTTGTTTTGAACGGGATGCTCGAGTTTGTTGAAATATGGGATCAGAAAGCGTGGCTGGTCGAGTCCAGGAAGGCCCGGGAGAATTTTGCCCAATACGGGGCAAGCCTCGCTAAGCTCGGAATTCTTTAGCGGTGGTTTCATCGCGCTGGGAAATCCATCAACCTGTTCTTTTCGAAGAAGCTGTTTCCATGCTTCGAGTTATAGCCGGCGGTATCTATATGGACGGCACGCTCGGGCTTGGGGGGCACACCCGCGAAATTCTCAAACGGTCCGCACCTGATGGACAGGTGGTCGCTTTTGAATGGGACGAACAGGCAATAGACAAGAGCTGGAAGAATATCGGTGAATATCGCAGCCGATTGACGATTATCCGTCGTAATTTTGCAGAGGTCGACGTTGGGCTGGCAGAAGCGGGCCATAACCGGGTTGACGGAATTCTTATCGATGTGGGGCTTTCCTCTCTACAGCTCGACATCGGTGAACGCGGTTTCAGTTTTCAGAAAGATGAGCCACTCGATATGAGGATGGACCAGAGGCGGGAGAAAACAGCACAATCGATCATCGGCTCTGCCACAGAAAAAGAGCTTGCCGATATTTTCTATTATTACGGTGAGGAAAAGCAGTCCCGGAGAATCGCCGCGCGTCTGGTAGAGGAGCGGGGGCGAGGTGCAATCAGAACTTCCGGCCAGCTTGCAGAACTTGTCGGCAGGGCAATTCCCAGGAGATTTCACCCCCCCAGGATCCATGTCGCAACCAGGGTGTTTCAGGCCCTGAGGATTGCCGTGAACGATGAACTGACAAACCTTGCGGTGATTCTGGATAAAGCGTCCGATCATCTGGTCGCAGGAGGCAGGTTTTGTGTGATCTGCTTTCATTCTCTTGAAGACAGGATGGTAAAGAGGAAACTTGCCGCAAATGACAAATTTTCAGTGATTACCAGGAAGCCGATTATGCCGTCGAATCATGAAATTAATGCGAATCCGCGATCACGAAGTGCCCGACTGCGGGTCGCCGAACGTCTTGCATAGCACCATGGAGGATTTATGAACTTTCAAAATCAGATACACTTCACCGCACAGCAGACAGCAGGATTTGAAATTAGGCAGCAGCTCCGTCGCCGCAGAGTCTCTGATCTTCCGGGCGGTAAAATGCTCTGGCTTGCCGTTGCCAAGATCTCTTGCCTGGCAATGGTTGTCGTCTGCAGCTCAGTGCTCTGGATAGGCAGTCTCAGCAGCCAGACCCGTGCATCGATTCAGGCAGTTGAGGCAACGCTCCATGCTGTCAGAAATGAGCAGATGACACTGCTGGCCGAACGTGCTCAACTGATGTCGGCCAAAAGCATCCATTCCCAGGCGCAGCAGACGTTAGCTCTGTACGTCCCTGAAGAGGGGCAGGTATACAAAATCAGATAAACGGTTAACATGACCCAGCGGTCCCGTCTACGTACCCGGGAAGGAAAAGGGCGGTGGCTTGTTTTGCTGATTCTCCTTGTTGCTGCAGGTGCCGGAGGAGCCGTCTGGTATTCAGTCTATTTCCGCCCCGATCTGGTCGAACAGCTTGCCGGACCCTGGGTTTTCAAACAGTGGCGTACACCCGTTAACCGGGACTACGTTCGCGGTACGATCTATGACCGTAATTACAAGGAACTGGCGGTTTCCTACGAACGGGTTTCGGTCTATGCAAATATAAGGGAAATCAAATCTCTTGAGACGATAGTCACCCCGCTGGCAGCGGTGCTGGAAGAGTCGGAAGATGCCATTCAGCAGCTTCTCAGTGGAAGCGGTTTAAGACTGTGGCTCGCTCGAGATATCAGCCAGAGACAGGAAGAAGAGATACGGAAGCTCGAGCTGCCGGGTATTTTCCTTCATAAAGAATATGTCCGCTATCATCCGTGGAAAGAATCAGCAGCACACCTGCTGGGTTTTGTCGAAAATGATACCGGCCTCTCAGGGATCGAATTTTATCTCAACCAGCTGCAGGCCGGACATCGTATAAATCCCGGCAAGGTTGAGGCGTTGAAAAAAATCGGCGACAGTATTCCGGGAGCGGACGGCAGGCATCTCATCCTGACCCTTGATTTAAAGATTCAGGCTCTGTTGGATCAATATCTGGACGAACATTCAGAAGGGGAAGCCGGCCTGTCCACGGGTGCGATTGCCGTTGAAGCCACAACAGGAGCGATCGTTGGCTATGCGCAAAAACCTTCTTTTGATCCGAATCGCTTTCACACCTATTCAGAGTCAGTCTTTTCCGACATCTTTAATCAGCCGGTTGCAGTACCTGCAACGTTTAAACAGTTTCTGCGTGATATTTCGCTGCTGGAGAGCCAGGGAAACGGAATCGCGCTGCCATGGAGCATTGTCGCCGAAAAGCGTAAATTAGGGGTACAGCTTCAGCTCTGGGAAAAGTTGGGTATAGCGAGGCCGGAGGAGTATGACTTTATCAGCGCCGCAGCTGCATTATCAGATAGAGTTGCCTTTGATTTGACGGGATCCGGGCACCGGGATTTTGAGACAGTTCCGGCAATGCTCACTCCGCTGCAGATGTTGACATCGCTCTTGCGAACTGTGGGCGGTGGAAAGAAAATAGTGTTACATGTGTCTGATCGATATGTGATTCGTCGCAACCAGAGTGAATACCTGCTCGAGGACCTGAAACCTCGGCAGGAAAAAGTGATGTTTCAAAGCGGCACTCCGGTTGGAATTGAACAGCTTTTAACAGGTATTGGTACACGTGAGTCTGTGCGCTCTGTGGTTATCGGGGGAAACAGCTGCTCCTATGGCCGGCAAAATGGTTTTCAAACATTTATTCGGCATGCTGTCTCTTTTGCATTGATTCCGATGCCTGATACTGAGTTGATCCTTATGGTAATCAACAGCAGGCCCGGATATGATGTGGCGGGAAAAGATGCTGACCAGCAGACGAATGAAATTTCCCGACTGATTGCTCCGGTCGCGGCGCGTCAGAAAGTGATGAAGAATCTTGCCGACATGATGAAACCGAAAGAGCAGGAAGAGAAAAACTTCAGCCTGTCAGACAGTCAAACCAGCGAGTCAGCTGCTCTGTCCGTCCAGATGGAAAAAAAGTCTGATGTTCTGATATCGAAAATGCCTGATCTTGTCGGCATGAGCCTGAGGAAAAGCCTGCGGTACCTGCAGAACAGCGGTGTCGAAGTCATAATCAACGGAACGGGCCGGGTCGTGAGTCATGATCCGCCGGCTGGAGCTGCCCTGGTGTCGGGAAGACCCGTCATTCTCAATCTTGAAAGAGATGAGGTGGAGGACGCCGCCGGAGCAAAGGACTCAAGAGACGAATAACTGTGCTGGGTAATGGCTCAGTTCAGCTGAATAAAAAGAATATGAAAACAAAAGAACAAACCGGCATCCTGCTCGAAACACTGATAGAAAACATTCCCTGCCATATCAGTCTCGGCACGACAGCGCCAACAGAAATTTATTATGTCTGTTCAGATTCAAGGGAGGTGCTGCCAGGTTCATTATTTGTCGCCGTTCAGGGTGACACGCTTGATGGCCATGATTTTATTGCCAGGGCGGTTTCAGCAGGAGCCGTTGCTGTTGTTGTTGACAGCAGAAAGAAAATCAGGACTGCAGCTGATGAGCTAACGGGCGTTGTGCTCATCAGCGTTCATGATACCAGGGAAACATTGGGGCTCGTTGCTTCACGTTTTTACGGCTCTCCCGCCGACAACCTGATGATGATTGGTATTACCGGCACCAACGGCAAAACGACGGTATCTTACCTGATGGAGCAGGTCATTTCCGCCGCGGGTCTGCGGGTCGGTGTCATCGGAACCGTCAATTATCGCTACAGCAGCAGGGATGGAACCCCCGTCAGTTATCCTGCAAATTTCACTACCCCGGACCCGGTCGCCCTCTACAGCATACTCAAGGAGATGTCTGAAGCCGGTATAACGCATGTGCTGATGGAGGTCTCATCACATGCGCTCAGACAGAAAAGGATCGGGCCGATCACCTTTGGGCTGGCCATATATACAAATCTCAGCCAGGATCATCTTGATTATCACCATGATATGGAAGATTATTTTGATGCCAAGTGCCTCCTGTTCAGAGAGAAGATGGCCCCGGGCGGGAAGGTCGTGATTTGTGAGCCTGACCCCCGGAATGTGCAAAAAAAGAGCTGGGCTGATAAGCTTTGTCTGTTGTGTGCGGAGCTCGGCCTGACAGCCATTCGCTGCGGGCAATCAGGTGAAATGGTGTTTACCTGTGCCAACCTGCAGATAGATAGATCAGGGATATCCTTCCATTGTGTTGAGGCCGATGGTCAGGCGTATACGATCCAGTCGCCGCTTATCGGCCGCTTCAACAGCGAGAATCTTCTTGTCAGTGTTGCAGCTCTCAGAGAACTTGGACTGGAACCTGCCGTTATCAGCGAGCACCTGGCCCAGGCGTATGGTGCTCCGGGGAGAATGCAGCGCGTTTCTCTGCCTGTCAGAAGCAGGCAGATGCCCGTTGTGCTGGTCGATTATGCACACACCCCGGATGCTCTGGAGAATGTGCTGGCTGCGGTTAAAGCGCTGCCTCACCGGACCTTGTTCTGTGTGTTCGGCTGCGGTGGCAACCGGGATCGGGGAAAGCGACCGCTGATGGGCGAAATTGCCGGCCGCTTTGCTGATGTTGCCATTATAACTGATGATAACCCGAGAAGTGAAAATCCTGCCGGGATACGCGAAGAGATCATTAACAGTGAAACAATCGGTCGAGACCGGATCAAGGATCTGGGCTGGCTGGCTCGTCGACAGGAGGGTGAGCGGGGCTGTCTTGAGATTGGGGGCAGAAGCCGGGCGATCGCTGCCGCAGTTCACCATGGCGGGCCTGAAGATATTGTACTGATCGCCGGAAAAGGACATGAGAACTACCAGATAACAGAGACGGGCAAATCGTTTTTTGATGATTGTCTCTGTGCCCAGGAGCATTCACTGGCCTGGGATGTTGAGCTTGTGGCGGAGGCGACCGGCGGGGTAATCACCGCTTCCGGGAGTGGCCAACCATTCAGGCAGGTGTCGACCGACAGCAGGTCTGTTGCAACGGGTGATATCTTTGTGGCCCTGAGCGGAGAGATGTTTAACGGGCATGATTTTATTGAAAAAGCAGTAGAACGCGGAGCTGCCTGTCTGGTTGTTGCCGAGAACCGGGCTGTTTCCTGCGGAGCCGCCGCCTGCGTAAAGGTTGCTGACACGTTGAGAGCCCTCGGAGATCTTGCCGGCTGGCGAAGGCAGGCCCTGAAGTTGATAAACAATCCGGTTGTCGTTGGCATCACCGGAAGTTGCGGAAAGACGACCGTAAAAGAAATGACCGCCTCTATTTACAGCAGATACTGGCCGGAGCAGGCAGACCAGCCGCTGAACCGGGTACTGAAGACGGCCGGGAACTTTAACAACCTGATCGGTTTGCCGTTGTCGCTTCTGCCGGCCTCTGTCGGGCAGAAGGCAATTATTCTCGAAATGGGCATGAATCGGCCCGGTGAGATCGGCTGTCTGGCTAGAATTGCTGATCCCGACATCGCCTGCATTACCAATGTTCATAAAGCACACCTCGAAGGACTCGGTACCATAGAAAACGTGGCGCGGGCGAAAGCGGAGCTGTTTTCCGGATCAAGGAACAGCTGCGTGCAGGTGATCAATCTTGATGACGAACATCTTGCTGCACTCGGCGGGATCTATCCGGACCACCGCCAGGTGAGCTATGCTGTCTCGGCAGGTGGGATTGCTCAGAACCCGGATGTCTGGGCAACGGATATGGCAGCAGATCAGCGCGGGCATGTGTCTTTTGTTCTTCACGTCGGCACGATGAAGGGACGTGTCCGGCTCCGCTCACCAGGACTCCATAACTGTGCAAACGGTTGCGCGGCAGCGGCGATTGCCTATGCGGCAGGAATCGATTTTATTTCAATTGTTGAAGGTCTTGAGGATTTCATCTCGTCTGCAAACCGGATGGAATCGGTGAGGACTCCGAAGGGACTTAATATTCTCAACGATACCTACAATGCCAACCCGGCATCAATGGCGTCCGCCCTTACCACCATCAAGACAGTTCAGGCGCTCACCCGGGTCGCTATCCTCGGCGACATGCTCGAACTGGGAGGGGAGGCTGAGCGTTTGCACGCGGATATCGGCCGTTGTGTTGCCGCTTCCGATATCCACTTTCTCGGCGTCTGCGGCGACTTGTCAAAACATATTGCCGAGGCAGCCGTTATGAGCGGCATGAACGAGGACAGGATTGTAATTTTTGCTGAAAAGCAGAGAGTAGTTGACTGGATCGCCGGGCTGTTGCATACTGGGCAGTTACATCCGGATGACTGGATCCTTGTCAAGGCATCACGGGGATTGGCTCTTGATACCATTGTCGACCAGCTGATACAAACGTGCTGATAAATTAACTTCTGAGAGATCAATGTTTTATCATCTTCTCTATCCACTTCATACCAGCTTTATCGGTTTCAATGTCTTTCGCTATATTACGTTCCGCTCTATCGGCGGCGCTATTACCGCTTTTTTGATCATGATTATTATCGGGCCCCGGTTTATCAGGATGATGCAGAAAATGCAGATCGGGCAGGTCGTTCGTGATGACGGACCGGCGAGTCATCTGGCCAAGACGGGTGTTCCGACCATGGGCGGATTATTGATTCTTGCCTCGATAATGCTGTCGACTTTGTGCTGGGGACGTCTTGACAGCAGCCTTGTCTGGCTCTTACTGTTTGTCACCGGATTTTTCGGGTTTATCGGCGGCCTTGATGATTATCGTAAAATAAGCAGAAAATCCAGTGAAGGGCTGAGCGTCCGCGGAAAATTGTTTCTCCAGTTTTCAGGTGCGGCAGTTGTCGGTTTTTTTGTTATTCTTCATCCCGGCTTTGACGGTCATCTCAGTGTCCCATTTTTTAAAAATCTGCGACCGGATCTGGGCTGGTTTTATATTGTATTTGCGATGCTCGTTATTGTCGGCGCATCCAATGCGGTAAACCTTACCGACGGTCTTGACGGCCTGGCAACCGGGCCGACTGTCGTTTCAGCCGCTGTTTATCTGGTTTTCTCCTATCTGGCCGGCAATATTGTCATGTCAGATTACCTGCAGATACCCTATGTCGTGGGCAGCGGTGAACTGGCCGTGTTCTGCGGTGCAATGGTTGGGGCCTGCCTTGGTTTTCTCTGGTTTAACGCCTATCCGGCACAGATGTTTATGGGAGATGTGGGTTCCCTCGCGCTTGGCGGAGGGCTTGGTGCGGTGGCGATTATTATCAAGCAGGAGATTCTTCTGGCAATCGTCGGGGGGATTTTTGTCATGGAGGCGCTTTCGGTAATAATGCAGGTGGGCTATTTTAAAATGACAAAAGGCAAACGGATTTTTCTGATGGCCCCCTTTCACCATCATTTTGAAAAAAAAGGCTGGCATGAAACGAAGGTTGTCGTTCGTTTCTGGATCGTTTCAATTATCCTTGGTTTTCTGGCTATGGCAACATTGAAACTGCGGTAATGAACAGATTTTATACAGTCAGGCGGGGCATGAAAGTCGCCGTGGTTGGATTCGGGATGGCCGGGCAGGCTGTGTCGCACTATCTCGGCCGCTGCGGCGCTGAACTGGTTATTTCCGACCGGCGGCTTTTTGAAGATTTAAGCAGCGCCGAGCAGGAATTGCTGAGCAGATACCAGG
The DNA here is from genome assembly GCA_965366875.1 of uncultured Desulfobulbaceae bacterium. GTDB lineage: Bacteria > Desulfobacterota > Desulfobulbia > Desulfobulbales > Desulfocapsaceae > MADRE3. The sequence goes on from CBDUGK010000028.1 coordinate 14,920, forward strand.
CCAGCTATGAAGGCGGCGACCATACTGGCGCGTTTCTGGGTGATGCCGAGATGGTTGTTGTCAGTCCGGGGGTCAGCTTTGATCACCCTGCACTGGCAGAGATATCCGCTTCGGGAATTCCCGTAATCGGTGAACTTGCCCTTGCCGCAGGCAAATTTGAATCCCCGGTGGTTGCCATAACCGGAACCAATGGAAAGACCACGGTTACCGAACTGATTGCAGCACTGCTTAAAACCGCTGGCAAAAAGGTCTTTGTTGGCGGTAATATTGGTACACCACTTTTTGATTATTTTGAGCGTGCAGATGATTTTGATACCGTGGTGCTGGAGGTATCGAGCTTCCAGCTTGAACGCAGCGGGTCTTTTGTGCCAGATGTCTCGGTGCTGATGAATATAACGCCTGATCACCTCGACCGTCACAAGACGCTTGAACGCTACGCTGCCGTGAAAATGAGAATTTTTCACGGAGAGGGTGTCGGCTGTGCGGTCATGAATGGGGATGACAGATTGTGCAGACAGTTCAAGTACCTTTCCCAAAGAGATTCGTTTCTTTTTTTCGGGAAGAGCACGGAGTATGCAGCCTGCATCAAAGGGTTGGGTATTACGATTAACTCGCCAAAGGGCCCGACGGTTTACGATCTTTCGGGCAGCAGCCTGGCAACGGTGTCTGGGGTAATAAACGCTGCGGCGGCCCTGCTTGCAGTCAGCAGCTTCGAGCTGGATTATTCTTCTGCGCTCGAAACGCTGCATTCCTTCAGGCCCGGAGCTCATCGACTGCAGGTAGTTGATGAGATCGATGGAGTGATTTACATCAATGATTCCAAGGCAACAAATACCGGCGCAGTGAATATCGGTCTTGGACAGATCGGTAAAAATGTCATCCTGATCGCAGGGGGCCAGGACAAAGGAGACAATTACCAACTGTTGAGAGAGTCGGTGCGCAATTGTGTAAAACAGCTTGTGCTGATCGGGGAAACCGCTCAGAAAATGTCAGAGGATCTGGGAGATCTTGCGCCTTTTGTCTTTGCCACAAGTATGGATGAAGCAGTTCAAACGGCATCAGCGATGGCCAGCCGGGGAGATACCGTTCTCCTTTCTCCGGCAAGTGCAAGTTTTGATATGTTTGATAATTACAAACATCGTGGAGAAGTTTTTTCCGCTGCTGTTCATCGGCTTTTGGGCGAAGCCGTGTATTCAGGGGGCACACGTGGCCGCCAGTAATCTGCAGCGGCCCTTCAGGCTGATGCTGACGGGCGGCGGCACCGGTGGGCATCTTTTTCCCGCTGTGGCTACAGCCCAGCGTCTTTGTGCGAGGCTGCCGGACAGTCGGGTCCTGTTTGTCGGCACCAGGCGCAGACTGGACAGGAAACAGTTGGAGCGCTACGGGTTTGCAGTAGCCGCCGTGCACAGCTACGGCCTCAAAGGAAAACGCTTCTGGGCACTTCTTCAGGCAGTTGCCGTCCTGCCGCTCACCTTTGTCGAGGCCTGCTATCACCTGTTGATGTTTCGGCCGGATGTTGTCTGTGGTGTGGGCGGCTATGTCACCGGACCGGTTGTTGCTGCCGCCTGGCTGATGGGAAAACCGACCGTCATTCATGAACAGAATTCCATTCCCGGCCTGGCAAACAGAAAACTCGGAAGAATTGTTGACAGGATCTGCCTGTCTTTGCCTGATTGTCAGTCATATTTTCCAGCCGGAAAAACGGTGCTGACAGGAAACCCGGTACGCAGCAGTATTATCGAGGCTGGTGGTGGCGGGGAGCTGCAGGATAAAAAGAAAACGCTTCTGGTACTGGGCGGAAGCCAGGGGGCAAGAGCAATCAACGAGCTGATCGTTGAGGTTTTTTCGGCCGCTGATCCGGAGATGATGGAGATAGAGATCATTCATCAGACAGGTGCGGCAGATGAGGAGACGGTAAAAAACGGATACCAGTCGCAGAGTGTTCGAGCCGAGGTTTGTTCATTTTTTGATGACATGGCGTCGCTGTACCGGCGTGCCGACCTCGTGGTGTCGCGAGCCGGGGCGACAACGCTTTCCGAGCTGGCGGTGGTCGGGAAACCGGCAATTCTTATTCCCTACCCGCATGCGGCTGATAACCATCAGCAGAAGAATGCACAGCGATTTGCCGAGCAGGGTGCAGCAGTCTTATTGTCTCAATATGGTTTGACAGCAGAGAGACTGGCAACGGAAATAAAATTACTTTTTTCAGACCTCACAACATTGAAGACCATGTCACGAAACATGAAAAAACTTGGCATGCCGGATGCTGCAGACCGAATTGTCGACCTTTGTCTGGAGATGGCGGGAAAATAGGAGCGGATGTACAGAAAAACCAAACATATTCATTTTGTCGGCATCGGCGGTATCGGCATGAGTGGCATAGCCGAGCTTCTGGTAAATCTTGGCTATCGGGTCTCGGGTTCGGATCTCGGCCAATCGGCCATTACCGAAAATCTTGCTCGTCAGGGCTGTACGCTCTTTGTCGGGCACCGCCGGGAGTGGATGACCGGGGCCAGCGTCGTTGTCACCTCGTCGGCGATTGCTGCCGATAATCCGGAAGTCCTTGCTGCACAGGAGCAGGGCGTGCCGGTTATCATGCGGGCAGAGATGCTGGCAGAACTGATGCGGCTGAAGAAATTCGGCATAGCCGTGGCCGGCAGCCACGGCAAAACGTCGACATCCTCGATGGTAAGCTGGATGATGGCCCAGGCTGGATTGGACCCGACAATCGTGATCGGAGGAAAGGTCGACTGCCTCGGCGGCAACGCCAAACTCGGCCAGGGTGAATTTCTGGTTGCCGAAGCCGATGAAAGCGACGGCTCTTTCCTGAAACTTTCTCCAGTGCTTGAAGTGATAACAAATATTGATCTCGAGCATCTGGACTACTATAGAGATATCGATCATATAAAAACCTCGTTTTTGCAGTTTATCGATAAGATCCCCTTCTACGGTGCGGCGATTATCTGTCTTGATGACAAGCATGTAGCTGAGATACTGCCGGCGATAAAAAAACGGGTCACGACCTATGGACTGACAGCCCAGGCTGATCTCTATGCAGAAAAGATCTCTTTTGACAAGGGACGGGTCAGCTTTGTGGTCAAGCGGGAGACGGAAACGCTCGGTGAGGTCAATCTGGCACCGCCCGGTATGCACAATGTCTACAATGCACTGGCAACCATCAGTGTGGGACTTGAGCTCGAAATATCCTTCCAGGTGATTGCCGACGCGTTATCTTCTTTTGCCGGGGTGCAGCGGAGAATGGAGCACAAGGGGACGGTCTCCGGGATAACGGTTGTTGATGATTATGGCCATCACCCGACGGAGATACGGGCAACGCTTTCGGCAATAAAGCAGGCCTGGCCGGAAAAACGTCTCGTTGTGCTTTTTCAGCCGCACCGGTACAGCAGGACAAAAGGGTTGTTCAAGGAGTTTCTGACCTGTTTTCATCAGGCGGATATTCTGGTACTGACAGATATTTATGCGGCAAGCGAGGAGCCCATCGACGGCGTCAACAGTGAACAATTGATGAACAGGATTCAACAGCATGGCCAGCGGCACACAACCTATATTGCCGACCTGCACAAACTTGCTGAACAGGTCAGGCCGATGCTCAGGCCCGGAGATCTCGTCTTGAGTCTTGGTGCCGGAAGTATTGTCAAAGCCGGCGAGGACCTGCTGTCGCTGCTGAGCCGGGAGAAACATTGAGCATGGCACTGAGCAGTAGCGTTAAAGCAGGTCTTTGCAAAGCGGTTAAAAGCCCGGTCCTCTGGAATGCACCGCTATCCGCCTGGACGACGTTTCGAATCGGCGGGCCTGCAGAGGCTCTGGTCACGGTCAATGAAACGGAGGAACTACAGGCAGTTCTGTCGCTCTGCAGCGCAAGAGCAACTGCCTGGAGCCTGCTTGGAAGGGGCTCAAATGTTCTGGTATCCGATGAAGGTTTCCCGGGGATTATCATTGTTCTGGGAGATGGCTTCAGGTTTGTCGACAGGGAGCAGAGGCTTGATGACGGCAGGGTTCTGGTCAAGGTCGGTGCAGCTCTGGGTCTTTCCCGTCTTGCTGACTGGGCTGCTGAGCAGGGATTGAGCGGCCTGGAATTTGCCGCGGGCATACCGGGGTCCCTGGGCGGAGCTCTGGTAATGAATGCGGGTGCCTGGGGCAGCGACATTGGAAGTCTTGTCCATGAGCTTTTGCTTGCCGGAGAAGAAGAGATCAGAACAGTACCGGCAAGAGATCTTGATTTTAGCTATCGGCGTTTAAAAGGTATCGGGCAAGGAGTGAGCGGTTTTGTCGTTACCGGTGTGCTGCTGGAGCTTGTCCCAGAAGAGACGTTGGCAATAGAGGAAAAAATGAAGGAGCTACGAAGGTATAGGCGGGATCGCCAACCCGTTGGGATGGCCAATGCCGGGTCCTTTTTCAAGAACCCTGCCGGTGACAGTGCCGGCCGCTTGATAGAGGCTTCCGGTCTCAAGGGCTTGCGCGTGGGAGATGCGGAAGTATCCGAGAAACATGGAAATTTTTTTGTAAACCGGGGAAGAGCGACTGCCCGGGACATGATTGAATTGATGCACCGGGTGCAGGAAGCGGTAAAAAGGGACAGCAACATAGATCTGGAGCCGGAGGTGCAGTTTTTGTGATGATCCTGACACGTATTCAACATCTGCTCAGCAGCCTGTTTGCAGGTACGCGAAAAGCCAAGGGCGGCATTGATGCCGGACGTGACAGCTTTGCCCGTTTAAACAAGTATGAAGGGAAAAAAAAGAGAAATCTGCTCCGTAAAATCAATAATTATCGGGCCCGAAAAACGACAGCAAGCCGTCAGTCATTTCAGCCGCCTGCCAGAACGACGAGTCATTGGCGTCGTCGTATACTGCTCGTTGTCTGCCTGGTCCTTGGCGTCGGGCTGCTTATTAAATCAACTGGCGGTGAGACGGTTAGAACATTTCTGGCAGGCCTTGATTATTTTAGTGTTACCAGCGTTGAAATCAACGGCTGCCGCCAGTCGTCGGCTGCAGAAGTTCGAGCAAATTCAGACGTTGTGATTAATTCCAGCCTGCTTTTTCTTGATGGTGATCACGTTGCGAAGGCCATCATATCGCGGATTCCCTGGGTGAAAAATGTCGATGTCATAAGGAAATGGCCGGATAAAGTTGTCATCCGGGTGCAGGAATACGAACCCGAGGCCATTGTTGCCATGGCACCTGACGGGGTGTCTCAGCTGTTTTATATGGACCGGGACGGTGAGCCGTTTATCAGGGTGGAATCGGGCATGGATTTCGATTTTCCGGTTATAACGGGCCTCGATCTCATTGCTGACCAGGATGAGAAAAAAAAGCGTTTCGAAGAGGTGCTCCTTTTCCTGGAACTGATCAGTGTCAACAACCCCAATCTGCCTGCACAATCGGTATCGGAAATCCATGTAGATCCGAGAGAAGGGCTGGTCATTTATATGGTGGAGTATCCATTCCCGGTCTTTTTCGGTAACGGCGATGTAGGAAAAAAATATGTCAGGCTCAGAAAGGTGCTTGAGGTCTTGTATAAACCTCGGAAGAAGGGTATGGAGATAGCTCAGGTGACCTATATCAGGATGGACTATCTCAACGATAAGGTAATTGTCGGATACAGTGAATCAGGATGAGTGGGTAATGGAAGAGAATTACGAAGTGGAAGAGGGTAAAAAAGAGCCAGCCGATGGCTCAAGAGAAGGGACACGGGGAGACCTGGTCGTCGGCCTTGATATCGGGACAACCAAGATCTGCTGTGTCGTCGGCGAAGTGTTTGAAGACGGTATCGACATCATCGGGGCCGGAACGACACCATCCCTTGGCATGCGCAAGGGCATCGTCGTCAATATAGAGAGCACGGTCAACTCCATTAAAAAGGCGGTCCGGATTGCTGAAGACATCGCCGGTTGCGATCTTGACGCGGTTTATGTGGGGATTGCCGGCAACCATATAAAAGGGTTCAACAGTCCCGGTATTCTGGCGGTGAACGGACGCGAAATCAAACAGTCCGATATCCAGGAAGTCATCAATGCTGCAAGAACGGTTAAAATATCAGAAAATCAGCGTGTTATCCATGTCTTGCCACAGGAATACATGGTTGATGACCATACTGGTATCCAGAATCCGCTGGGGATGACGGGCGTTCGTCTGGCGACAAATGTTCATATTGTGACCGCAGATATCGGCGCCGTTCACAATCTTGTTACCTGCTGCAATAAGGCCGGACTGGAGGTTGCAGACCTCGTTCTTGAATCAATTGCCTCCGCCAGGTCGGTGCTTGGCCAGGATGAAATGGACCTCGGCGTCTCGCTGGTCGATATCGGCGGAGGGACAACCGATATCGCCGTTTTTTGCGATGGAACAATACGTCATACCAGCGAAATCGGCCTGGGTGGTCACAATTTGACCAACGATCTGTCAGTGGGTCTGAGAACACCGCTTGCCGAGGCCGAGCGCTTGAAAGAAGATTATGGCAGCGCATTATCCTCGGTTATAAAACCGAACCATGTGGTTGACGTGCCTTCCGTCGGCGACCGTGAGCCGAGACGGGTCACCCAGAAGGTCCTGGTGGATATCATAGAAGCGAGAATGATGGAGATTCTCGAGATGGTTGACCGGGAACTCGTCGCCTCCGGCCAGAAAAATCGTATTAACGGCGGTATTGTCCTGACAGGCGGCACCGCCCTGCTCGCCAATATCGTTGATCTTGCCGAGCAGATTTTTGACCTGCCGGTTCGCATCGGCTACCCATCCGGTGTTGGCGGCAGAATCGATGATATTTTTACACCCCGCTGCACAACCGGAGTCGGGTTGGTAATGTATGGGAGAGATCAGCAGAAGAACAATATGAACCTTGAGGTTGGAATGGTTGAAAAAATGAAAGGATGGTTCAAAAAAATGATGTGAAAATGACTTTTTTGTTTATCCCGGAAGGTGGAGATGCTATAGTTTTAGAGGGTAATAATTTATTACATTTCCCTGACTTAAATATAGAGAATTGAAAGAAATTTAAGGAGATCGGAATGCCGTTCAGAATGGCTGAGTCAGAAGGCGTCGCTGCAGTAAAGGTCATCGGTGTCGGCGGTGGTGGCGGCAACGCCATTAACACCATGGTGGCAAACAGACTCCAGGGTGTCCAGTTCATTGTTGCAAATACCGACAGACAGGCTCTCGACCAATCAAAGGCGGATATCTGCGTGCAGATTGGTCCCAGCATAACCAAAGGTCTTGGTGCCGGTGCCGATCCGGAAACGGGTGCGCAATCGGCTCATGAGTCGATCGAGGAGATAAAAGAGGTGCTGAAGGGCAGTGACATGGTTTTTGTTACGGCCGGTCTTGGTGGCGGAACGGGAACGGGCGCTGCTCCGGTAGTAGCGAAAATAAGCAAGGAACTTGGGGCGTTGACCGTCGCCGTGGTGACAAAGCCTTTCAGCTTTGAAGGAAAGCACCGCCTGAAAAATGCTGAAATCGGCTGGAAGCAGCTGCACCAGTATGCAGATACCATAATTACGGTTCCCAATGATCGGCTCTTAGGCCTGATGCAGAAAACCTCAAGACTCTCGGATATGCTGGCACTTGCAGACACCGTATTGCTGCAGGCGGTGAAGGGCATAACCGATCTGATTAATGTACCTGGATTGATAAATGCCGATTTTGCCGATCTACGTACCGTGATGAAAGAGGTCGGTCCGGCAATTATGGGCTCCGGATTTGCCGCCGGCGAAAACAGGGCCACCGAAGCGGCCAAGCGGGCAATCGATAATCAGCTGCTTGAAGATGTCGGCATCGACGGCGCCCGCGGATTGCTGATCAATATCTCGGCAACCGAAGAAAGTTTCACCATGGCCGAATTCATGGAAGCTTCCGCTCTGATCCAGGCGAAAGTGGATGATGATGCCAAAGTGGTCATCGGGGCACTCTACGATAATAATCTCGGCGACGAACTGCATGTCACCGTGATTGCGACCGGAGTCGGCGATGTGGGATCCAGGCAGGAAACGATTGACCAGGTTGATCATTTGCCGCTCAGGCAGCAGCAGAGGCCGGAAGTTGAGCCGCAGAATCAGAAAGCGGTCAAGCCGGCTCCCCCTAATCCGCAGAAACGGGTCGCTCATCTGCCCAATTCCAATTTTGATGCGTTTGACAACCTGGGACCTTCGCGCCGCAGTTTTGACAAAGACAGCGAGGGAAGAGACAGCGGCTGGAATGAAGATTATCTAGAAACACCAACATATCTGAGGAAAAAGGCAAATTAACCACTTTGGCCTGACTTTTTGGACCGCAAAAAGAAAAGCAGACTACGCCACAGCACGCTTCCTGGCCAGGGTCACGATACACGAGCGACTCGACTCAGCCGGGAAAAAGGATCCTACCTGAAAAAATGGACCGGCCGCCTGCCGGTTGCCCTGCTCTACCCCAATACCTATCAGGTCGGCATGTCCAATCTCGGCTTTCAGATTGTCTATCACCTGCTGAACGAGGATGATCGCATCGTCTGTGAGCGGGTGTTCCTGCCGGACAGCAGAGCGGACGGTCTTCGCTCCATCGAGTCCTCGAGACCGCTCACGGATTTTACTATTCTTTTCTGCTCCGTCAGTTTTGAACACGACTACATCAATATCGCCAGGATTCTGCTGGCAGCAGGTGTTGAACCGTGTGCCGGAAAACGACCGGATACGATCTCTGGGACTTCGCCGCTGGTAATCTGCGGCGGAGTGGCGGCCTTTATGAATCCCGAACCGCTTGCCGCGATGGTCGATCTCTTTGTCGTCGGCGAGGCAGAACCGTTGCTGCCGCCTCTGGTTGAGCTGCTCTGCAAAGAGAAAAGTCTGCTGGGTCGAAGGGAATTGCTGCTCACGTTGAACCGTGAGAAAAGCGGATATTATGCCCCATGCTTCTATCAGCCGGAGTACGATGAAAACAATCATTTTAACGGCTATAGTTCTGAGCCCGGTTTACCTGAGCGAATAAAAAAAGTGATCCTTGAAACAAAGAACCGGGCTGCCCATTCTGAACTGCTCACCCCCGATACCGAGTTTGCCGACCTCTATCTGACCGAGCTTGGGCGGGGCTGTTCTCGCGGTTGCCGGTTCTGTACTGCAGGTTTTATCTATCGTCCGGCCCGTTTGTGGGACAGGGCGGCGATCCTGACGAGTCTTGCGCAGCGTCCCGAGCAGATACGCAGAGTGGGATTGCTCGGCATGGAAATGACCTCGGAAGACTCGCTGGAATCGATTGCAGAACAGATTGGCCGCCAGGATTGCTCGTTGTCTTTTTCCTCACTGCGTGCCGATCGAATCTCTGAAAAACTGCTTGCACTCCTGTCAAGCAGTGATCTTAAAACGATTGCCATTGCTCCTGACGGCAGCTCTGAGAGATTGAGAAAAGTAATCAACAAGGGGCTGCTTGAAGGTGACCTTCTGGGTGCTGCGACACGGCTGGTGGAAGCCGGACTCTATAGATTGAAACTCTATCTGATGATTGGTCTGCCGACCGAGACAGATGATGATCTTGACGAATTTGTCAGGCTTGTCGGCAGGATTCTTCAGTCTATAAGGCCAATCGGCAAGAAACGAGGCAGGTTGACCGAACTTCTTGTTTCGGTAAACAGCTTTGCTCCAAAACCCTGGACTCCTTTTCAATATCATCCATTTGGAATGAGTGAGCGACGCACCGGGCAGGAGAATGTCACCGCCGCTGGGGTGGTAAAGGAATTGCGGAGAAAGATCGCCTACCTGAAAAAAGCATTGTCGGATCTCCCTAATGTTCGGGTGAGCTTCGACAACCCGGAGCACGTTTTGTTTCAGTCAATTCTATCCCGAGGAGACCGACGAATTGGTGCGCTCTTGATTGACATGGCAGCTTCGGGTATATCCTGGAAACGGGCACTAAAACAGCAGGGTTTGACTGCCGAGCAGTTTTCTGTCAGGCAGTATGATGAAGATTCTTGTCTGCCCTGGAAAATCATCGATCACTCGATACATGATTCCTATCTGTGGAAGGAGTATTGTAAAGCATTCCGTCTCGAGGAAACGGTTGCCTGTGATACTGCTCTTTGCAGGCGCTGCGGGGTATGTCATGACTGAAGATAATTCCGGAACCAACTCCGGCCACATAGATGACAGTGATATTCTCCAGCAGAAAAAATTAAACGACGGTCTGCAACCGTTTACCCTGGTCAAATATTTTTCATTCTCGGCACTTGGTGTCTTTCTTATTTTTACGCTGTTTCTCTCGTGGGTTATCTCTAATCACGCCCGTGATGTGATGCTGAAGCAGAGCGAGGATTACTCGCTGCTGCTTGCCGAAAATCTTAACCAGCAGGTCTTCAGACGATTTGTGCTCCCTGCCGTTGTCCGTTATGGACGGATTGCACTGAGAAATCCGGAACAGTTTGAGTACCTTGATCGCATCGTCACCGGACTTGTCCAGGGGCTGGCCATTGATTCGGTAACCATTTTTGATTCAAGCGAGAACATAATCTCCTACTCGACCGAAGAAAAACTGGTCGGATTGCGGGACAGGGGCGGCATTGAATATGATAAAGCCCTGAAGGGGTTTGCCAATTCACGGTTCATCTACAGCGGCTCGGTTCTGAGCCTGGTATCAGATGCTAATGTCAGCTGTCAGTTGAAGACCTATATCCCGTTCCGGCAGGTCAAGGAAAATGGAGAGGCCGGCGAGGTTATCATGGGTGTGATTGAGATTGTCAAGGATCTCTCCAGGGATTATACCGCGATTCTGCGGCTGCAGAGCCGTATTATTCTCGTTTCCAGTGTTGTCATGACCGTCCTTTTTCTGGTACTGCGAACGATTGTCTCAAGAGCAGGTAAAATTATCGAAAGACGCACGATGGAGCGTTTCAAACTCGAGGAGCAGCTCAACAAATCAGAGCGTCTGGCACATCTGGGAACGATGGTGGCCACCGTTTCTCATGAGATCAAGAGCCCCCTGGGCATTGTACGCAGCACCGGGGAGATCTTAAAAAAACGTATCGCCAAGGTGGCACCTGGCAGCGAGAATCTTGCCCAGATTATCATCGATGAGACAAGCCGCCTCAACACGATTGTAACCGAATTTCTCGATTTTGCCAGGCCGCAGCAGCCGATACCCAAGGAAATCGATATTATTCACATTCTTGACAGGGTTGTACGCTTTATCCGTCCCATGGCTGAGGAGCGGCGGATCGACATAAAAACCGATTTCAAACCAGAGACATTGATAAAGCCGGTTGATGAGGACATGCTCTACCGGGCATTTCTCAATATCCTGCTTAACGGTATCCAGGCGATGAGGGATGGCGGGACACTGACCCTTGTTACCGAGAAACTGCCGGATGGTTCGGCCAGAATTGCACTGTCGGACACGGGCTCCGGCATGACGCCTGAAAAGGTTGAACAGATTTTTCAGCCCTTTTATACCGACAAGAGCAAGGGAACCGGACTGGGACTTGCTATCGTCCGCAACAGCATCGCCAGTCACAACGGACAAATTTTTGTAAGCAGTAAAATCGATGATGGAACAACATTCACGATCATCCTGCCCTGATCGGGTGTCCTGTTTCTCTGTTTCAGAGCTTACGTTTGGTCACAACGGGCCATACAGTATCAGCTGCTCGGGTGCAGAGACGGTGGGAATAAGCGGCATGTCCGGTATCGGCAAAACACGTTTTCTGCGAGCTCTCGCAGATCTTGATGACCATGGCGGCCGGGTCAGCCTCGACGGACGGGACTGTAGAGACATTCCAGCCCCTGCCTGGCGCCGCCGGGTTGCCTTGATCCCGGCAGAGTCCCGCTGGTGGTATGATGATGTCAGGAGTCACATGGACACCGGCAGTTCCCCGGAAGAATGTGCTCCGTTATTGGAATCACTCGGTTTTGACAGTGATGTTCTGGACTGGCAGGTCGGCCGCCTGTCCAGTGGTGAAAAACAGCGCTTATCGCTTGTCCGCGTTCTTGTCCGTAAGCCCAGCGTGCTGCTTCTGGATGAGCTCGGCTCCAGCCTTGACCGGGAAATTGGCGATTTACTCGAAGCCGTCATACAAAATTTTCAGAAACGGAGTGGTTCACCTGTCATATGGGTCAGTCACGACCAGGAGCAGATACATCGGGTCTGTGACCGGCTCGTTATTTTCCAACAGAATCGTCTTGAGGAAAGAGACCATTTCGGCAGGGGGTGAGACTCGATCATGTCGGTTACCGCGCTGAGCGTCACGGATCTTTTTATTGCTTCAGGCCTTGTCCTGCTCCTGGCCTTTCTTTCTTTTAAAATGGAACTGGGGCTTGGCAGACAGATGGTTCTCTCGGCTGCCCGCATGACGATACAGCTTCTGCTCATTGGCCTGGTTCTGCAAACATTGTTTGCCAATCGCTCGATTCTGCTTGTCACCCTGGTCTCTTTGGTCATGTTGATTGCCGCCGGAAGAGAGGTCCGGGTGCGCCTCAAGCGCAAGATCAGGGGGATTTTTGGTTTTGGCGTGGGTGTGGGGGCAATGTTTATCTCTTCATTTTCCGTCACGCTGCTTGCTTTGCTTGTCATTCTCCGGCAGGACCCCTGGTACGAGCCGCGCTATGCGATACCGTTTCTCGGGATGCTGCTTGGCAATACCATGACCGGAGTTGCTCTTGCCTCTGATCGTATGACGAGCCTCTTTTACGAGCAGCGGGAGATAATCGAACAGCGGTTGATGCTCGGTGAGACCTGGCGGGAAGCGGTTTCAGACCTGCGCCGGGACTGTATGAGAACCGGTATGATCCCGGTGATCAATGCGATGGCGGCAGCAGGCCTGGTATCGCTGCCCGGCATGATGACCGGCCAGATTCTCGGCGGCTCGCCTCCTGTTGAGGCGGTCAAATACCAGATACTGATTATGTTCCTGATAGCCGCGGGAAGCGGGTTCGGGATTATCTGCGCAATCAGGCTCATTGAGCGTCACCTCTTTGATGATCGGCACCGTCTTCGTCTTGATAAACTGCACGGCGGAGATTGAATCTTTTTCTCTCTTTCTCTCAGCCGCCTGAGTCAGCTGTTACATTTCCACTGGTCAGGATTTTTTTTGCTAAAATCAGCTTGAAAAATTTCGCTCATAGTGTTCATTTGCCAGAAATTAATATCATTTCTGGTTCATCCGGATTGAGCAAACTTTTTAGGTTGAGCGTGGAAAGCCGGCGGAGTGCATTGCTTCCAAACGCTGCTCTTCGGCCTGATCGCCGTTACACGACGGCTGACAGACAGGCCGTCCATGGCCTGCTGTCAGTTGCGGACATCATGTCCGCAACCCTCCGGGCCTGGTGTCGTTCCGCGGCGGGCCTCCGCGAGGCGTCCTCCAGCAATGCCCTCCGCTGCCCTGATTACAGAAGCGTACGCTCAATCCGGATGAACCCTGTTTTTCTCTTTAAAGGACAGTGGTTATGGCTCAAAAGGTTGTTGTCATCGGTGCAGTTGCGGCAGGCCCGAAGGCTGCGGTACGGGTAAAGCGGCTTAATCCTGAGGCTGAAGTGACTCTGGTTGACCAGGATAGTCTGATTTCATATGGCGGCTGCGGAATTCCCTATTATGTTTCAGGTGATGTCCCTGACGAGAAGGAATTGCGCTCAACCAGTTTTCATATGCTTCGGGATGAACATTTCTTTGAAAAGGCCAAAGGGGTCAAAACATTGACATCAACCAGGGCCCTGGTAATAAACCGAGCCGAAAAGACGGTACTGGTTGAACATGTCTCCACGAAAAAGCAGCAACTGCTGCCCTATGACACGCTATTGCTGGCAACCGGCAGTGAGCCCTGTATTCTGCCCATCCCCGGAGCGGACCTGGCAAATGTTTTTACTATCAGCGATCTGCATAAGGCTATTGCCATCAAGGATATGATCGCCAAAGGACTTGTCGGTAAAGCAGTCGTGATCGGCGGTGGTGCCATCGGTATCGAGATGGCAGAGGCCTTGAAGGATCTCTGGGGAGTGGAAACAACCCTCGTTGAGTTTCAGGACCAGCTGCTTTCTAATCTTGTAGACTGGGAATTTTCAGACATCCTGGCCGTGCATCTGCGGGAAAATGGCGTTGACGTTTTTCTTGGCGAGGGGGCTGTGGAAATTGTTGCCGGCGATGACGGCAAGGCCTGCGGCGTGCGCACGGAAAAACGGACCATTGCTGCGGATCTGGTGATCATGGCGGTGGGTGTCAGGCCGAGAGCAAAACTTGCAGCAGATGCAGGTCTGCACGTTTCAAAGATGGGAGCCATTGTCGTCAATGCTCACCTGCAGACATCGGATCCTGATATTTATGCAGCAGGAGATTGTATCGAAATCACCCATCAGGTTTCAGGACGCAAATTTTTTGCTCCGCTTGGATCCCTTGCCAATAAACAGGGGAGGGTGGCAGGAGACAATATCTGCGGGTTTCCATCGACGTTTGGTGGCGGGGTGGGCAGTTTTATCATGAAGGCCTTTGACATGAGTATCGGTTCCGCCGGCCTGACACTGAAGGCGGCCCGTCAGTCCGGCTATGATGCCGATATCTCCCTGACCTCACCCGTTGACCGTGCCCACTTTTTCCCGACCCAGGCGGTTGCCTGTTTCCTCCTGATCTTTGACCGCAGAACACGAAAAGTGCTTGGATTTCAAGGTGTCGGTCCGATGGGCGATGGCATACTCGCCAGGATCAACGGAGCTGCACCGCTGCTCGCTGCCGGAGCTGTGATCGAGGATTTCAACAACATTGAGCTGGCCTATGCACCGCCGTTTTCGGCGGCCATTGACTCGGTGAACGCAGCCGCCTATGTTGCCGAGAACCTCTGCGATAATCGGTTGCGAAAGATTGACATGAAAGACTATTTCCAATACATGGCCAACACCGACGCTCAGCCGGACTGGGTCATGCTCGATGTGCGGCATCCAAAACAGACGGCCCCTTTTGTCGACAAATTTGGTTCGCACCTCTGGCTTTCACTGCCCTATGATGAGATTCGGGATCGTTTTACTGAACTCCCGAAAGACAAGATGATGATCATCATTTGCAACGCCGGTTCCCGTTCCTACGAGGTGCAGCGTTTTCTTGATCATCAGGGCTACAACAATACGCGTGTGCTTGGCGGAGGAATCAATGTCGTGCGCAGGATGAGTGTGGACTGGCTCCCGCAGCAGCCGTGAGGGGGGTGTTCAGCTATTCTTTCGTTCAGCAGGACAGTTTATTGAGATCTTCGGCCAGACGCTTGAAATGACGGCCGACCTGAGAGGGCAGATGAGCATCCGAACCGGTGACCATGGGGATATCGAGCCCAGCCGCTTTTTCGACGAGAGCAAACGCCGGAAACGGCATGTCCCTGGTCTCATACCCCGATGTGTTCAGCTCCAGCTTCATTGCTGCCTCCTTGAGCTGGTAAAGCAGCCCGTCTATCAGATCACGGTGCTCACTGTTCAGGCAGAGCCCGGGAACATGTCTCAGTCCGGCATCAAGATGGCAGAGTACATCGGCTGGAATGATCTGCACGGCTTCAGTCAGGGTGCTGAAATAATGGCTGAGCAGAGCCGAGACATCATTTTTTAAAAACGCCTTGATGTTGTTCTGTTTTCGACTGAGAAAATTCAGGTACCGGCCGTTTTCAGGCAGCCGGTAGAAATGATATGAGAGGCCGATGCGATCCCATTTCCTCGCCGACAATCGCTTCAGGATTTTATCAGGGCAGTCGGGGTTGTAGCCGACCTCAACACCGAGTCCGATCTCTATGAATTCACCGTATACCTGTTTGAGCCGGTTGCCCTCTTCAAAGTAGTAATCAAAATCATTTTCTCTCAACCAGGTCCTCTCGAGATACTCGATTCCTTCTTCCAGGTGTTCCAGAAACACCATATGGCGAAGCTCTGCTGCAATTGCAGCCTTCACGTACTCTTCCATTGTTCCGACCGCGTGTCTGCAGAGACGGGTATGAACATGGCCGTCAGAAGAAAAATCTATATCCATGAGGTGGTCCGGCAA
This sequence comes from uncultured Desulfobulbaceae bacterium, assembly GCA_965366875.1. GTDB lineage: Bacteria > Desulfobacterota > Desulfobulbia > Desulfobulbales > Desulfocapsaceae > MADRE3. The sequence continues at coordinate 30,894 of CBDUGK010000028.1, forward strand.
GAAAAAAAACAGACGGGGAAGGATGCCCGACAGGGGCAGCTAAAAAACCGCAGCGCGTTTGCTCAGGCATTTCCTTTTGGGAAGAAATGAAGCGTGCCATCGATATCTGAAGTGTCACAGTAGTGGCCCTGTTCCAGCTCGAGATCAATGAATTCCTCAATTCCATCAACATTGAGCGACAGGCTCGGACCATCGGGAAGATGGTAGACAATCGTGTTGACGCTGGTTAAATCAACAGGGCGAACAAATAATTTCATAGAGAAAACCTTGCAATGAGATAGAATCCAGAGTCAGACTGCCGACAGCAGACACCTGATTCCTCTCTTTTGGAGAGAAACATATACGACTATTTGGTAGAAACTGCAACACATAAGCAGGCGGTACTGCTGATTACATACTATTTTCCCGTTATTCCTCGATTTATAATGGCATAGAAAAGAACGAAAATACAAGGAGTAAATCTCGTTTGACATGATGAGCGCGAGCGTTTAATATACGAGGTCTTGCGAATAGGGGAATTTATGCCACGTTGTGGTTGTCTATAATTTTATTTGAGGTTGCAAAATGACTGATCAGGAACTGAGCGCCAAGGAAAAGACGTTATTTGGCAAGGAAAAAAACCCATCGAATATCCAGCCAGTCAAGCTGACGATGGAAAGCATTATACAGTTTCGCTGCCATCCCGGAGTCAGCTGTTTTACCGCCTGCTGCGGGAGTATCAAAATTGTTCTGACCCCATACGACATTCTGATGCTGACAAAACGACTGCAGATTCCCGCCCATGAGTTTCTCCATCGCTATACACTTCCGACATACCTTGAGAAAACCGATATGCCGGGGGTGATGATTAAAATGAGGGAGGAAGATGACAAGTGTCCCTTCGTTACCACAGCGGGATGTACCGTCTATACCGACCGGCCGACCGCCTGTCGCTACTATCCGGTAGGTATGGCAGATTTTCACGAAGGCGGCAGCAGGGATGCGGACGGCAATGAAATGAGTTCGGCCGAGGAAAAATTCTTTTTCCTGGTAAAGGAAGATTATTGTAAAGGGCACGAGGAAGACAAGAAATGGACTGTTGGGGAGTGGCGTGCCGACCAGGGTGTCGACGTACGTGATGAAATGAACAGGGAGTGGCTTCGACTGGTTATGAGGCGGAAATCGTTCGGTCACCAGGCAACGCTGTCCGAGCAGGCCAAACGCATGTTTTTTATGGCGTCAACGGATTTAGCTCATTTTCGACGATTTATCTTCGAGAGCTCTTTTTTGAAAACCTATGAGATTGATCCCTCGGTTGTGGAAAAAATTCGTGAAGACGATGTTGAGCTGATGCATTTTTCATTTAACTATCTCGCCGACAGTTTATTCGGTACCCAGACCCTTAAAATGAATGAAGAAAAAGTAAAAGAGAAAGTAAAAGAAATCAAAGCACGCCAGGACGATGCAGTGATGAGCGCCGTAGAGGAATACGAGGAGATGAAGAAGGAACTCAACACGAAAAAATAAGCTGTTTGCCTTGAATGATCGGGAAAAAGTTATCTGACAAAGCAGTTTCTGATCTGCTTGCTGACCTCGCTGCGCATGATCGCTATGTTTTTCTGGATACGTCGCTGCCTGATCATGAAAACCGGGAATCCCTGCTTTTTACCCGATCGATAAAACAGCTGCGCTACCGGACCGGCGATAATCGAGGGGATTTTTTCAATTGCCTGCAGCATTATCTGGACCATGATTACTACCTTGCCGGTTGGTTCGGCTACGAATTCCTGCACGATCAGCTGCCTGTTCCCTGCGGGGAGCAGGAGCGCATCACTGCCAGTCTTGGCGTCTATAAGCAGCCACGTATTTTTCATCATGACCGCAGCCAGACGGATGTGCTGCCGATGGCGGTGCCGCCCGCGTCAAGGAGTGGATATCGATTGAAAAATCTGTCTGCGACCATGGACCAGCGTCACTATTGTCAAGCAATCAGCAGAATACTTGAATATATTGCTGCAGGCGACACCTACCAGGTTAACTACACCTTTAAGTTTTCCTTTGATTTTGAAGGTTCAATCAGCGAATTTTATAGTGATCTCAGGAGGAGTCAGCCCGTTCCTTTTGGGGCCTGCATCAAGGATGGGGAAGACTACATATTGTCATTTTCTCCTGAACTGTTTTTTCGTGCCGATCGCCAGCAGATCCAGGCAAAACCGATGAAAGGCACCATGAAGCGCGGCCGAAACGCAGCGGAGGATGAGAACCATCAGCACCTGCTTCATAATGACGGAAAAAACCGTAGCGAAAACGTGATGATTGTTGATCTGCTGCGAAATGATCTGTCGCGCCTGGTCAATGATACCGGCGGCGGCTTTGTAAACGTAACCTCATTGTTTGACGTCGAGCGCTACCAGTCGGTTTTTCAAATGACTTCATCAATTGTTGCCCAGCGGGTCGATGACCGCCGCTTAACTCCTGAAAAAATCATGCAGGCACTGTTTCCCTGCGGTTCGGTAACCGGGGCTCCGAAGATTCGGACCATGGAGATTATCGGGGAACTTGAGAAACAGCCAAGAGGAGTCTATACCGGGGCGATAGGTTACTTTTCTCCAGCGGGTAAGGCGGTTTTCAATGTGCCGATCCGTACGGTTGCTGTTAATGGCGGGCGGGGCGAAATGGGTATCGGTTCCGGGATCGTGGCGGATTCGTCGCCGGAAGATGAATGGCAGGAATGCCTCCTCAAAGCACAATTTCTGACCAGCCCGCTCCCCGAGTTCGAACTGCTTGAGACCATGCTCCATGACGGTCTGAACGGGTATCTCTATCTTGAAGATCATTTACTCAGGTTGCAGCGTTCGGCATCCTACTTCAATTTTCCCTGTGATAAAGAACAGCTGCATCAGCGCCTTGACTCGTTGGCAGCTTCCTTTGCAGAGAGCAGCTGTCATCGTGTCAGGCTGACACTTTCTTCCGGGGGCAGAATAGAGCTGACAGCGGCACCATGTGATCCCGCTGGTTATCTGTACCTGCCTGACAGTCTCGATGACGATCTTTCCCGGCCGGTGTCAATCGGTTTTGCAGAAAAAAGCACCGACAGCACCGGGCCGTGGCTGTATCATAAAACTACCGTGAGAACCTGGTACGACAGGGCATACCAGCGTGCGCAGGCTGCAGGCCTGTTCGATGTCATCTTCTGCAATGAACGGGATGAGATTACCGAGGGGTGCATTACAAATATATTTATCCTGAAGGATAACATCTATTTCACACCGCCTGAGCACTGCGGTCTGCTCGGCGGCGTGATGAGGAATCAGCTGCTGGCCGGAGCCCCTGGAAAGCCGGTTGTTGAAAAGGTCCTGAGCAGGGAGGATGTACAGGCAGCAGATATGATTTTCCTGTGCAATTCATTGCGGGGGGTTGTCCCGGCACAGATTCAATCCGCCAGGTAGTTTGCTGCGGCATGGGTGAGGATCAGTGCACCATTGTCGAATCGTCTTCAGTTGTAATCTGCATCGGCGGTGTGATCAGCTGATGCTGGTCGCCAAGGCCCCTGGCAAAGGTGATGAAAACCGACGGCAGCGGGATGTCACGATCTTTGATCAGGATGCCGATCCTGTCCGCCGCTTCAAGAACAGCACTGTTCTCAGATCCTTCATGACGGTCGCATAAGGTCTGTACCCGCAAAGCATCAGTAATATATGGCCTCAGGTCAGCCAGGTTTGTCGCCAGGCCGAGCAATTCCTGTTCAATGACCGTTTTGTGATTATCCCGGAACTGGGCGAATCTGGCCTCTTGATTCCTGGTGCCGAACAGTTCATTGGTTATCGCTCCGCTGAGCATGAGCTGGTCTTTCTGTTCCAGCTCGGGGAAGCGTTTGCTGATCTGAGTCCGCAGCTCCTTGAAAAAAACCATCTGGACAACGGCGACCCCCTCCCGAAGAACTTCAACAATGCGTGATTTGTTCTTGAGCTCAGACATTCAGATCACCATTTTTACGGCTGGATGTATTTGAATACGCTCAAAAATAATGAGCCTCATCTCCTCGTTATCAACGGTAAGCGTTGCGTTTAAACTGTAATACCTGCCCCTTGAACTGATGTTGGATAGCTCAATGTCAGGAATTGCAGGAGCACAGGCGTCGAAAATGACTTCGGTCAATGTCTGACGATCTTCTCCGATGACCCTGTATTCCCAGCGGCAGGGATAGGAAATGTCCGGCTTTTTCTGGCAAAAAGAGCTGTTGAATTTCTTCATCATTTCTCCACGGTGTCTTGTCTATGATGATTCAAAAGGGTAATGAGAAGATGGTAAAAGTCAAGAATGGGCTCCAGCTATTTTTCGCTTGCCGGTAGCAAATATAAAAAGATGGTGATATAGTTAGGCTACACTATTTTTCTACTGTTTTCATTGGGTTCGTTGATGAACAAAGCATATATGGAGTACCTCTCCGGAAAACAGGGGCAACAGGAACCGTCAATGACGGGTACTCTGTTTTATGAACAGGAACTGATAGACGCAATTTCTGTCCCCCTCTTTTTTCTTGATCTCGACGGCAATTTTATCGGCTCAAATGAAGCGTTCAGCAGGTTCATTGGTAAACCTGATGAGGAGGTTCGGCGGTCGGGTGTGTACAGCCTGCTGGCCGATGGCGATTCATCAGGCCATGATGGGTTTGATCGTATTCTTCAGGAGACCGGAACCGTCGAACCGTTTGAGGGTCAAGCCGTTGGAGCGGACGGTCAGTACCATGAGGTGATTTATCGCAAATCACTCGTTTGCGATGCTTCAGGCAAGCATCGCGGTATCGTCACGACCCTGATAGACCTCAGCGACCTCAAGGGTGTTGAACGGGCCCTTGTCTCCAGTGAATCCCAGAAGAGAGCAATCCTTGATGGTTTTCCAGGCATTATCGCGCTGTTCGATGTCAGCCTTGCAGCAGTCTGGGTTAACGATACCGTCTATCGGAGCGTAGAAAAGCCGATCGGCAGGCTCTGCCGGGAGATTATCTGTAAACAATCGGCTGACTGTGAAAACTGTGCTGTTCCGAGAAGTGCCATCGACGGCCAGGTGAGGATCGGCACCCAGCGGGTCGAAAACGATGGAGAGGTTGATGATACGTTCTACGAGGTCATCGGTACCCCGGTCAAGAATAGTGGAGGAAAGGTAGAGAGCGTTGTTGTCATTGCCCGTGATGTAACCGATCGTTTTCTGCTGGAGAGGCAGCTGCGCCATGCCCAGAAGATGGAAGCGATCGGCACTCTTGCGGGGGGCGTTGCCCACGACTTCAACAACGTTCTGACGCCGATCATGGGATATGCGGAAATCATAAAGTTGAAGATGGTCCAGGATGGGCTCAAGGATACGCCGGTTTTTGAATATATTGGTGAAATCCTCAAGGCGGGGAAACGGGCAAAGAGTCTTGTCGATCAGATTCTCGCTTTTTCCCGGTCAAATGAGCAGAAAGAAAGCCTCCAGCAGCTCCATCCAATCGTCAAGGAAGTAGTCAAGCTGATGCGGGTTACCCTTCCTTCCACTATCCGCATTGACCAGGATATAGATCAGGATTGCGGTACCGTATTCGTTGACCCGGTGCAGATTCATCAGGTGCTCGTTAACCTCTGTACGAACGGTGGGGAGGCAATCGGCCGCGGTCACGGCATCCTGATGATCAGGCTGAAAAAAATGGAAGACCAGTCGGTCAATGATCGGGGCTGGGTGCAGCTTGTCGTCGAGGACAGCGGCTGCGGCATGAGCCCTGGGATGCGCGAGCGGATCTTTGAGCCGTACTTCACAACAAAAGAAAAAGGGCATGGAACAGGGATGGGGCTGGCGCTTGTACACAGTATCGTCAGACAGCACAGAGGAAAAATCGAGGTTGAATCGGAGCAGGGATCAGGAACAACCGTTACCATAAGTTTTCCAAGAACCGATAAGCGTACACCCCTTCACCAGATTGTCAGCAGTGATGAACTGGTTGCCGGGGAGGGGCACGTACTGCTGGTGGATGATGAGCCACAGGTTATCCAGGTGACCGGTGAATTACTGCAGAGCCTCGGATACACAGTGACAAGCAGGATTTCGGCCAGGGAGGCTCTCAGGGATTTTCGTCAGGATCCCGGAGTTTTTGACCTGCTGCTGACTGATCTGACCATGCCGGAGTTGACCGGTGTTGAACTCTGTGCAGAGGTGAAAAAGCTCCGCCCTGATCTGCCGACAATCCTGTCTACCGGTTATTCGGAAACAGTCAGTAAGGAATCAGCCGACCCGGCAGGCATAGATGGCTACTGTAAGAAGCCGGTTTCCTTGAGGGAGCTTTCCCAGGTTGTCGGCCGGCTGCTTAATAAATCGCTCAGCTGACCGACGATGCTTTTTTTGAGGCGGCGTGATTAATCAGGCTGATCTGGCTGTTCAACGTCCAGAAATCATAGATAATACCGACACCGAACAGGCCCAGGGTCAGCAGGTAAATCAGCCCGGTGCCCCATTTGCCGATGTACATCCGGTGTATGCCGAAAATGCCGAGAAAGGCCAGGAGCAGCCAGGCGACATTGTAGTCGACAGGACCTTCAATAAACCTGAAGTCGGCATCGCGGTTCATTGAAGGGATCAGGAAGAGGTCGATAAACCAGCCGATGAAAAAAAGACCAAGCGTGAAGAAGTATATGGTTCCCGAGATCTGCCGGCCGTAGTAAAAGCGGTGAGCTCCCAGGAATCCAAAAATCCAGAGGAAATATCCGACGAACACTTCGTGGGTCTTGATCGTTTGTGTCATTTTTCAGCCCGTAATAGAACATTTCAGGTGACGGATTCTGGCAAGGGCTGCGCTGATTGTCTCTTCCTGCACCACGCCGCTTTCGATACCCGTCAACACTGCCTCGATTGCCTCGTCTAACAACGACGCTCTGTGCTCAAGATTATTCCCGATGACGATCATGTCAATGGTTGCCTCCAGTGATTGGCAGATCGCCTCTGCAAAACCATAGCGCTCCGTGATCGCCTTCATCTGCATGTCGTCCGTTACCACAACACCGTCAAAACCGAGTTGCCCGCGCAATACCCCTGAAACAGTACGATGTGACAAGGTTGCCGGGAACACGGGATCAAGATTGTGGTTATAGAGATGGCCGACCATTACCATGTCAGCCATTGTCCTGTCGATAAGCTGCCGGTAAGGAAGCAGTTCCCGGGGGTCCCAGCTGCTGCTGATATCGACGAACCCCAGGTGGGAATCGGCAGCGGAACTGCCGTGTCCGGGAAAGTGCTTGAGACAGGAGAGGACATTGTGTCTGCGGTGGCAGCTAATCCATGCTTCGGCGCAGTTGATTACCCGCTCAGGATCTGTTGAGAATGAACGTTCCACCTTGCCGATAATCGGGTTGCCGGCGTTGATGTTGAGATCAACAACGGGAGCAAAATTAACGTTTATCCCGTGCCTGGAAAGATTTTCCGCAGTCCGCAGGGCCTCGGAACGGAGCAGCCCAGGTGTTTCAGATGCGCCCATTTTTTCAGCGGAGCAGGTGTCAAGGAAACCGTTGGTGCTGTTGAGGCGCTGAACGAGTCCTCCCTCCTGGTCGACACAGACAAGCAGCGGAGTCGAACTGAGACCGTGCAGATGTGCGGTGAGTTCCCTGAGCTGGGCCGGAGAGGTGATATTTCCCCCTTTTTCGGGGTTTGAAAGAGAGCGGTCAAAGAGGATGATACCGCCAGGCTTGAGGGTTTTTAGTTGATATTCAAGCTCGCCGGCGGGTTCTATTTCACTACCCTGAAAACCAATGATGAACAGTTCACCAAGTGTGTCTTTTAGATTCATCGCAGATTGTTGAATAAGAGCAGTAAGCGGTGCGGCATCGAAACGCTTATCCTCTCTTTTTACCTTTTTTTACCCGTCAAGGCAACTGTGTCTCTTGGCTGCATCGAGCAGAACGTCTTTTACGTCACTGTCCGGCACAGAAATGCCGTTGCGGTTGCCAAATATTTGACACGCCGGCAGGTGTCGACAAAACTGTTTGAAATTACATGAAAAGCAGCCCAATAGAAAGGGTTTGAAAAATTCAGTAAACTTTCTTTTCACCTGTTAAAACAGCTATATATGGTGTTATTTTCGTTTTTCCTCTATCTTGTTTTTCTTGTCTGGCATGTTATTTGCTAAAATATTCTAAAGATTTAAGCGCTTATGCCGATAGGTATGTTGAAGGGATTGAAAAGATATAACAGCAAAGGAAGAAAAAAATGAACATTTTGACAGAACAACCTGATTCGCTGAATCTCACAACCGGTTCAGAAGACTTGAACCAGGTTATGTTCGAGCTTGATCAGTTGAAACGTCAATCTGAAAGGCTCGATCTTATTAACCGGCTGCATGGCAGAATGTCAGGCGTACTCAGCATGACAAGCATGATTGAGGCATATTCTGTCTGGCTGATGCCGATTGTAGAGCACGAGTTGATCGGCTACAACAATACGACCCGTAATCGGAAACACCTCTTCTGTTCCGGGCATGGTCCCAATCGCAGGCGGGCGATCGCCTTTGCCGAACAGCTGATAAAGAACGTTTCCGATCGCCGCCATATCGTCAAGAGCGATGACGGGCATTTCGGACACAAGTGGATTTTTGAGACTGTCGATGACACCGGCATTCTCCTTATCCTCAAAGAGGGAAAGGAACTGAGCGACAAGGAGATGGATATCATCAATGATTCCCTGGTCGTTCTGGCAGAATCATTGCAAAGGGGGCTCGAGTACGAGGACCTGTTTGAGCGGGCGAGCTCGGACGCATTGACCGGAATTGCCAATCGCCGTGTGTTCGATGAGCGAATCCATGCGATGATGGACAGCGCAAAACGCTACAATCATCCGCTGACCATGCTTTCCCTCGATCTTGATCGTTTCAAGGAGATTAACGATAACCTCGGGCATCAATGCGGCGACAAGGTCTTGAAGTCGGTTGCTGACGTTCTGGCTGTCGCTGTGAGGTCCACGGATCTGCTTGTCAGGATGGG